>JBKHVG010000016.1:0-76480 GCA_046570205.1 Acidimicrobiia bacterium | reverse complement strand
CGAGGTCGAGGATGGTGCTGACCGTGAACACCGCCATGAAGGCGAGGATGACGGCCGGCAGGGCCGTCCAGCCGATCTCGAGCTTCGTGTTGCCGTGGAGCTGCTCGGGCAGCTCGTCGCCGGTGTCGTCCTTGCGCTTGCGGAACTTCCACACCACGAACAGGACGCCGACCTCGACGAGGACGAACACGATGCCGGCCAGGATGAAGGTCAGGTCGGACAGGCCGTCGATCTTGGAGGCGGCGGGGCCCTCGGGCTCGAGGGTGGTCTGGGGCGTGTCGCCGTCGAGGCTCAGGCTGCAACCCGAGAGGAACAGCCCGGCGAGCGCGAGGAGCCCGAAGGCCCGGACCCGGGCGCCGCCGACGGTGGAACGGAAGCGGTGCATCAGTTGCTCTCCTCGGAGCCGGTGCCCTCGTCGGTGCTCTCGGCGTCCTCGCCGGAGCCGGCCTCGTCCTGGTCTGCGCTGCCCTCGGCCTCCTCGGCGTGCTCGTCGCCGTGGTGCTCGAACTCGCGCTCGCCGGCGACGGCACCGAAGATGCCGAGGCCGATGGTGAGCACGGCGGCGCCGGCGAGCAGGCCGGCCACCAGGTCGGTGCGGATGCGAGGACGGAGCGAGAGGGCGGTGCCGACGACGAAGATCGTGGCCGCGATGGCGAGCGCGACCCACACCGCCCCGAGCTTGCTGACGGCCAGGAACACCCGCGAGTAGCCCACGACCACGACGGCGATGGCGAGGGCCCCGGCCAGCGGCACCTCGACCGGCAGCATGATCCGGTTGCGGATCTCCCGGTTGACGGCGGGGTCGCCGGTGGCCCGGTCGGCCCAGGCCTGCATGGTCCACTCGATGGCCACGGCGCCGAGGGCGATCAGGCCGGCGACGAAGAAGACGTTGTTCAGCACGACGCCCACGATGGTGAGCACGGCGCCGAAGGCACCCACGATGGGCCAGAACGACGTGCCCGTGGGCGTGGCGGTCGGGAGCGCATCGGTGCCGAGCAGGGCGGCCGTGGGCTCCGGGTCGGCGTCGCGGAAGGCGGTGGAGCACAGGCCGGTGAACAGCGCAGCGACCGACGCACCCAGCAGGATGCCGTAGCCGAGGTGCTCGCCGACGCCGCCCTTGTAGCCGGCGCTGATGGGCCCGACGCCGCCACCGCCGCTGGCGTAGCCGTAGACCACGGCAGCAACGGCGAGGAGGGCGGCGAGGCCGTAGAAGAACTTGGAGCCGGTGGGGATCATCGGTGCTCGCCTACTTCACGATCAGGATGCCGTACCAGATGACCGTGAAGATGGCGACGGTCACGTACCAGTACAGGGCGGCGGCGGACAGGCCCTCGACGTCGCGGCCGGTGAACTGGCCACCGAGGCTGCGCAGGAACATGAGGGTGAGGAAGATCAGGGCGACGGCGACCATCGCGATGTGGAGGCCGAGCACGGTGAACAGCAGGACGGCCTGCAGCGTGGGCTCACCGTTGAGGGGCAGGCCCCACTGCGTCCACAGGTAGCCGATCTGCACGACGTGGGCGACGCCGAGCAGGACCGTGAGGGCGATGGCGAAGTAGGCGTGGCCGCGGTCGCTGCGCTTGCCCGCGTGCACGGCCCACTGCACGGTGACGAGCGACATCAGGAGCGTCACCATCGTCATGTTGCCGGGGGCGAGGGGGATCGTGGCGCCGTCGGGCAGCCACTGCTCCTGGCCGGAGGCGAGGAAGTCGGCCCGGACCGCGAAGTAGGCGGCGAGCAGGCCGCCGAACAGGGCGATGGATGCGGCGGCAGCCAGGGTGGTGCCGACGAGCAGCACGCGTGGCCGGCGCGGCGGCGCCGGGGGGACGTCCTCCAGGCGCAGCGGGAGCCGGTCGGGGGTGGTGGCGGTGGCCGTGACCATCACTTCGCCTCCGTGGTCGTGGGGTCGGCGCCGTGGCGGGCGTCGTACACCGGGGCCTCCGAGGTGATCGCGGGGAGCGTGCCGGGGGTGGCCCACTCGAGGGTGTGGCCCTGCCACGGGTCCTGGTCGTCGTGGTCCCGACCGGCGGCGGCCTTCAGGACGAGACCGACGAAGGCCAGCCCGACGAGGACGAGCAGCGCACCGCCGGCGACGCTGGCCAGGTTGAGCGCCTCGACCGCATCGACGTCGTCTTCGACGCCGCGGAGGCGCCAGCGCTGCTCGAGGAACCCGCTGATCAGGTCGGGCAGGCAGAGCAGGACGGTGCCGAGCAGGCCGAGGGCGGCCAGTCCCTTGGAGGCGAGCTCCAGGAGCGGCGTGCCCAGGACCCGGGGCGCCCAGTGGGCCAGGCCGGCGAACAGGCCGAGCAACGAGGCGACCAGCACGTAGTGGATCTGTGCGGACTGGGCGGTGGTCTCGATGAGGTCGAGCGGCTCGATGGCCACGAGGATCCCGTTGACGATGCCGGTGAGCAGCATCAGCAGCCCGGCGATGCCCCACAGGAGCGGGCTGGTCAACCCGAGCGAGCCGCGGCGCAATGTGTCGCCGAGCAGGCCGGCGAAGGCCAGGACCGGGAACAGGATCAGGATGGAGAAGGCGTAGAACGGCACGTCGCCCACGTGGTGCAGGGGGGCCCCGGCGTCGGCCCCGAAGCCGGGCATGGCCCAGGCGCCGAACGCCAGTGCGCCGAAGGCACCGATGCAGCCCTGGGCGATGCGGTGCTTGCTGAGCCGGGTGCGGGCCGAGACCGGGACGATGTCGCCCACGATGCCGAGGACCGGGATGGCGAACAGGTAGACGCTCGGCTGGGACCAGGCCCACGCGATGCGGTCCAGGACGCCGTCGCTGCCGCCGAGGAAGGTCGGGCCGTAGCGGTGGTCGACGTAGACGAGCAGCATCAGGCCGGCGAGCACCGGCAGCTGGAGCATGACGAGGGCGCCCGTGACCAGCGAGGACCACGTGAACAGCGGGGTTCGGTGCAGGCCCATGCCGGCGGTGCGCAAGGAGATGGCGGTGGTGACCACGCAGATGGTGCCGAGCACGAGCGCGAGGAGCACGCCGATGAAGGAGGCCACGAAGAGCTCGACGGCCTGACCGTCGTCGCCGAAGGGGCCGCCGTCGGCCACGAAGGAGGCGATGACGACGGCGCCGGCACCGAGGTAGGTCCAGTACGCGGCGGCGGCGGCCCGGGGGAAGGCCACGGTGGCCGCGCCGACCTGGGCGGGGACCACGTGGGTGGCCAGGCCGATGAACAGCGGGAGCAGGAACAGGAACGTCCCGGCCACACCGTGGAGGCTGAGGGTCTCGCCGAGGACGCCCTCGTCGAGCACGTCACCGAGGCCGTCGGTGTCGATCTTCTCGACGCCGACCAGCGCACCGGCGATGCCGGCGACGAGGAGGTAGGCGAAGGAGGTGAAGATCCAGAGTCGGCCGATGGTGCGGTGCTCTCCCGAGCCCAGCACGACGGCCAGACCGGTGGCGGGTCGGGGCGGTTCCAGCAGCGTTGCGCTGGTGCCGGCCGCAGGCGGCGCTTGAGTTTCAGTCACGGTCATCGCTGCGGGTTTCTCCTCCGGCCGGGCGACGTCGCGGCGTCGGAACCGGGAAAAGTCCGGGTCGGCTGCCGAATCCGGGCGGACAGTACCGAACGTCCGAGTGGCGGCACGAACCAGGTCTCATGGGGCGATCTGGCACCGGGGAGGCCCACCTAGAGGCCCGTCCGCACCAGCTGATCGAGGGCCATGGCGCCGAAGAGGAGGCTCACGTAGGTGATGGACCACCCGAAGACCCGCATGGCCCGTGCGGGGGTCGGCTCGAACAGGAGGCGCACGGTCTGGAAGGTGAACATCGCGCCGGTGGCCAGTGCGGCGACCACGTAGATGGCGCCCATGCCGGCGACCGGCGCGAACAGCAGCGTGAGGGCCCAGGTGACGGAGGTGTAGGCGATCATCTGGAGGCAGGTGCTGCGGGCGTCGGCGACCACCGGCATCATCGGGACCTCGGCTGCGGCGTAGTCGTCCTTGTACTTGATGGCCAGCGCCCAGAAGTGCGGCGGGGTCCAGAAGAAGATGACGGCGAAGAGGATCACCGGGGCCCAGTCGAGGGAGTTGGTCACGCTCGACCAACCGATCAGCGTGGGGACGGCGCCGGCGGCACCGCCGATGACGATGTTCTGGCTGGACGTGCGCTTCAGCCAGAGCGTGTAGACGAAGACGTAGAAGAGGCAGGCGGCCACGGCCAGCACGGCCGACAGCAGGTTCACCGTGGTCCACAGCAGGACGAAGGCGGCGACCTCGAGGATCCCGGCGAAGACGAGGGCGTTCCGCGGCTCGATCGCGCCCGTCACCAGGGGGCGGTCCTGCGTGCGGGCCATCAGCGCGTCGATGTCGCGGTCGACGTACATGTTGATGGCGTGGGCACCGCCGGCGGCGAGGGTGCCGCCGACGACCGTGGCGAGGATGAGCGACAGCGAGGGCATGCCCTCGGCGGCGACGATCTGGGTCGGGACCGTGGTGACCAGCAGCAGCTCGACGATGCGCAGCTTCATCAGCGCCACGTAGGCGCTGACCTTCGAACGCAGCGAGGGGGTGGCGGCCACGAGCATGACGGCGTGAGCCTACGTCCGGTGCCCGGCCACCGACCAAGGCGCCCGCACCGTGGCGACGCCTGGCACTCGGGACGCCGGAGCAGCCACGCTGGAGGGGTGCGTCGCCCGACGACCTCTCCATCGGCGTACCGCCGCATCACCCTGCTGGCGCTCGTCCTGCTGGGCATCATCGTCGTCACCGGCGCCGGCGTGCGGCTCACCGGCTCGGGCCTGGGCTGCTCGACCTGGCCCAGCTGCGAGCCCGACAGCTTCGTCCCCCACGCCGAGTCGGGCGTCCACGGCATCATCGAGTCCACCAACCGCTACTTCACGGGGCTGGTGTCGGTCGGCGTGATCCTCGCCGTGGCCGGGTCGCTCTTCCGGACGCCCCGCCGGCGGGACCTGACGCGGTGGTCCTGGACGCTGGTCGCCGGCGTGCTCGGCCAGATCGTCCTCGGTGGCCTCACCGTGCTTTTCGAGCTGTCCCCGCCGTTCGTGATGGGCCACTTCCTCGTGTCCGCCGTGCTCGTCGCGTGCGCGGTCGTCCTGCACCACCGTGCCGGCGAGCCCGACGCCGGGGAGCGCCGACCGGTCGCCACCCCCGAGGTGCGGATGCTGGCCAAGGCGCTGCTGGGCGCCACGTCGATCGTCCTGGTCACCGGCACCGCGGTCACCGGCTCCGGGCCCCACGGCGGCGACGAGGAGGTCGAGCGCCTCGGCTTCTTCCTGCCCGACATCGCCCGGGTCCACGCCGTGGCGGTGTGGGTGCTGCTCGCCGCGACCCTCTGGACCGTGCGCCTGGTGCGCCGGGGTGGGGCGTCGCCGTCGGTCGAGCGGGCCCTGCGGGCCCTGGTGGTCCTGGAGGTCGCCCAGGGCGCGGTCGGTTACGCCCAGTACCTGCTCGGCGTGCCCGTCGGGCTCGTGGCCCTCCACATCCTCGGATCCATGCTCGTGCTCGGCGCCGCCGTGGTGGTGCTGCTGCGGACGACCGTCGTCGAGGCCACCCGGGCTCCGGCACCGCGCACGCCCGACCCCGTGGCCACGGGGGTCTGAGCCGGGGTGCGCACGCCCGTCGCCGGCGGACCGGCTCCGGCCGAGATCCGTGAGCCCGAGATCGACGAGGGGACCGACCTCGACCCCGACACGCCGTGGGTCGCCATCGTCTGGAACGACCCCATCAACCTGATGAGCTACGTGTCCTTCGTGTTCCGCAAGCTGTTCGGGTACTCCCAGGCCAAGGCCGACGAGCTCATGCTCGACGTGCACGAGAAGGGTCGGGCCGTCGTCACGAACGGCTCCCGCGAGAAGGTGGAGCTCGACGTGTTCCGCCTCCACGAGCACGGCCTCTGGGCCACCATGGAGCAGCAGTAGCGATGGGGCTCTTCTCGGCCCGTCGGGTGAAGCGGATCGCCCCCGGCCGCTACCGGATCGCCCTCCCGGAGCCCGAGCGCGAGCTGCTCCGCACCCTCGTGCCCCAGCTGCGCGAGCTCCTCACCACCGACGATCCCTCGCTCACCCGGTTGTTCCCCACCGCCTACGCCGACGACCCCGAGCGCGACGCCGGCTACCACGCGCTCGTGCGCGACGAGCTGCTCGAGAGGCGCTTCCACTCGCTCGACGTCCTGGAGCAGACCGTCGCGGGCGGCGAGGTCGACGAGGAGACGCTGTCGGCGTGGATGCGGGCGCTGAACGATCTGCGCCTCGTCCTCGGCACGCGCCTCGACGTCTCCGAGGACGACGACCCGATGGACATCGACCCCGACGACCCGGCGGCGCCCGCGTGGGCCATCTACCACTACCTCGCCGGGCTGCAGAGCATGATCATCGACGCTCTCAGCCAGGAGCTGTAGGTCCGTCGACGGGCTGACGGCACAGCCCGCCGGTCCCGCCCTACGCTCCGGCCGCCATGCGCGCCGCCCTGCTCACCCCGGACCGATCCGCCCTGGACGCCCTCGTCCCGGGGGCCGAGCAGGTGGCCGTGGACGACGCACCGGACGTGCTCGTCGTCGGGGCCGACCCCGGCCAGGTGCCCCTCGCGCTGCTCACGGACATCACCGCGGCCGTCGAGCGCGGCGCCGTGCTCGTCTGCCTCGGGGCGCCCGCCGGCGAGGGGTGGCAGGCCATCACCGGGGTCCGCCGGGGCGAGGCCGTGCCCGGCGGCGAGGTGTTCGCCACCGTCGCGTCCCGGACCCGGGCCACGGCCCGCGTCACCGGGGAGTTCCCGGTGGCCGGCACGTTCCACTGGCTCGAGCCGGTGGCGGAGGTCGCCACGCTGCTGACCTCGAGCATCCGGTTCACGCACCGGCCGGCCGTGGTGCAGCGCCGGTTGGGGCGGGGTCGGGTCGTGACGTGCGGGTTCGGCGCCGACGCCGTGGTCCGGCGCACATCAGGCAACGACGAGCTGCTCCGGGTGCTGCGCCGGGCCGTGGCCGGCGGTGCCGAGGCCACCGCGCGCGACCTGGGCCTGGCCGTCGTCGGCTACGGCCCCTACGGGGGCATGGGCTCCCTGCACGGCACCGCCGCCACCCACACCGAGGGCCTGGCGCTGGTGGCCGTGACCGATCCCGCCGACGACCGGCGCAAGGCGGCCGAGGCCGAGTTCCCCGGCATCTCCGCCCACGAGTCCCTCGACGCCGTGCTGCGCGACGACGCCGTCGACGTGGTGGTCATCGCCACCCCGCCCAACACCCACGCCGACCTGGCCCTCGAGTGCCTGCGGGCCGGGAAGCACGTCGCGGTCGAGAAGCCGCTGTGCATCACCGCCGCCGAGGCCGACTCGCTCCTGAGCGCCGCCGCCGAGGGCGAGCGCATGCTCACCGTGCACCAGAACCGCCGGTGGGACGCCGACTTCCGGGCCCTGCGCCGTGTCGTCGACGCCGGGCTGCTCGGCGAGGTGTTCAACGTGGAGACCTTCGTCGGTGGGTTCGAGCACCCCTGCCGGGCCTGGCACTCGGAGCTCACCGTGTCCGGCGGCGCCATCTACGACTGAGGCAGCCACCACCTGGACTGGATCCTGCTGCTGCTCGACGGGCCGCCGTCCGCGGTCACCACCACCCGCCACAAGCGGGTCTGGCACGACATCACCAACGACGACCAGGTGCGCGTCCGCCTGGCGTGGGCCGACGGTCGCGAGGCCGAGTTCCTCCAGTCCGACATCGCCGGGATGCGACGCCCCAAGCTCTACGTGCAGGGCACCGAGGGCACCGTGGCCGGCCACTACCGGCCCGTCGTCACCGAGACCGTCGAACACGTGCACGGGTACCGCCGCCGCGAGTCGCACCACGCCGAGGCGCCCGTCGAGCTGACCCTCGCCCGCTACGAGCCGGGCTACGGCCTCACCCAGACGACGCTGCCGCCGCTGCCGGCCGAGGCCTGGCCGTTCCACCGCAACCTGGCCGACCACCTCCTCCTGGGCGAGCCGCTCGAGGTCGACGCCGCCGACGTCCGCCGGGTCATCCGGGTGCTCGAGGCCGCCCAACGCTCCGGCGACGAGGGCGGCCGCACCATCGAGCTCGAGCCGGCCGGGTGAGCCCGGTCGATCCCCACCACGAGCGCACGTTCCGCCCGGCCACCGCGCCCGACGTGGCCACATCGGGGTGGGAGCCCGTGCGCTTCGGTGTGATCGGCGCGTCGTCCATGGTGGCCCGGGCCGCCGTGGTCCCGGCCATCGAGGCCACCCCGAAGGCCGAGCTGGTGGCGTCGGCCTCACTCGGCGCCGGCGAGGACTACGCCGACGTGCTGGCCGACCCGGCGGTCGAGGCCGTCTACGTGCCGCTCCCCAACGGCATGCACCGCGAGTGGGTCGAGCGCTGCGCCGAGGCGGGGAAGCACGTGCTGTGCGAGAAGCCGCTCGCGCTGACCGCCGCCGACGCGCGCGCCATGGCCGACGCCTGCGCGGCGAGCGGCGTGGTCCTCCTCGAGGCCTACATGACCCCGTACCACCCCCGTTCGGTGGCCGTGCGCGACCTCGTCGCCGCCGGCCGGCTCGGGCGGGTGGTGTCGATCCGGACCGTGTTCACGTTCCCCCACGAGGTCCCCACGGATCACCGGTGGGACCCCGCCCTCGGCGGGGGCGCCCTGGCCGACCTCGGCGTGTACGTCCTGACCCCCCTGTTCGACCTGGCGGCTGCCGCCGGGCAGGACGTCCCGGCATCGGTGACCGGCCACGCCGTCGTGACCGCGCCCGACGCCGCCGGGCGCTGCGTCGACGTCACCTCCGTGGGCGAGGTCCGGTTCCCCGACGGCCTGACCGCCACCTTCGAGTGCTCCTTCGACGCCCCCGAGGCCCAGGTGCTCGAGATCACCGGGACCCTCGGTCGGGTGCGGGTGGAGCACGCCTTCACCCCCGACGCGAGCGATGCGGAGCTGGCGATCCAGCGCCGTGACGGCACCACCGACGTCGTCACGGGTCTCGGCGGTGACTGCTACCGGGGCATGGTCGACCACTTCTGCGCCGTCGTCCGCGGGTTGGCCCCGTCGAAGCGAGCGCCGGAGGTGTCGGTGGCCTTCGCCGACCTGTGCGACCGGCTCCGGGCGTCGAGGGCATGACGGTGGCGCTCCGAGCTCCCGACGTCGTCGAGCACGTCCCGGTGGACCACGGCGTGTCGCTGCACGTCCGCCGCTGGACCGGCGGCCGACGCCGGCCGGTGCTGCTCGTGCACGGCCTCGCGTCGAACGCCCGGCTGTGGGATGGCGTCGCTCACCACCTCCACGCCGCCGGCCATCCGGTCGCCGCCGTCGATCAGCGGGGGCACGGCCTGTCGTCCAAGCCCGACGACGGCTACGACATGGATCGGGTCGTGCAGGACCTGCGGAACCTGCTGAGCCACCTCGCCGAGCGCCAGGGCTGGGACCGGCCCGTGGTCGCCGGGCAGAGCTGGGGCGGCAACGTCGTCGTCGAGCTGGCAGCGACGCACCCCGGCCTCACCGCCGGCGTGGTCGGCGTCGACGGCGGCACCATCGAGCTCGCCGAGCGCTTCGCCTCCTGGGAGGACTGTGCCGAACAGCTGCGCCCTCCGGTGATGGTCGGGATGCCGTTCGCCGACCTGGAACGGATGCTGCGGCGGGCCCATCCCGACTGGCCCGAGGCCGGCATCCAGGGCGCGCTCGCCTGCTTCGAGGTGCGCGAGGATGCCACCGTCGCCCCGTGGCTCACCCTCGATCGCCACCTGCTCGTGCTGCGTGGCCTGTGGGAGCACCGGCCGTCCGAGCGGTGGGCCCACATCGAGGATGCCGTGCTGCTGCTCGGCGCCGAGCCCGACCCCGGGCCGGCACCCGGTCCGGGTGACTGGCACGACGCCAAGGTCGCCGCCCACGACGCCGCCGTCGAGGCGCTCGGTGACGGACGGGCCGTGTGGATGCGCGGCGACCACGATCTGCATGCCCAGCACCCGGAGCGGGTGGCCGATGTGCTGACCCGCTTCGCCGACGAGATCGAGACCTGACCGTGCCCCGCTTCCTCACCGTCATGGGCTCGGGCGAGACCGCCCCCACCATGATCAAGGTCCACCGCCGCCTCATGGAGGCCGTCGGTGCCACTGCGCCGACCGACGCCGTGCTGCTCGACACGCCCTACGGGTTCCAGGAGAACGCCGGTGACATCTCCACCAAGGCCCAGGAGTACTTCCGGGCCTCGGTGGGGCACCCGATCACCGTCGCCACGTGGAGAGGGGTCGACGACGACACCGTGGCCCGGGAGCGGGCGCTGGCCGCCATTGCCGATGCCCGCTACGTCTTCGCCGGCCCGGGCAGCCCCACCTACGCGCTGGCCCAGTGGCGGGGGTCGCCGCTGCCCCAGCTGCTGGCCGACAAGGTGCGCAACGGCGGTGCGGTCACCTTCGCGTCGGCCGCCGCCCTCACCCTCGGTGTGGCGACCATCCCCGTCTACGAGGTGTACAAGGCAGGGGCCCCGCCGTCGTGGGCCCAGGGCCTCGACCTCCTCTCCGAGGTCGGCCTGCGCGTCGCCCTCGTCCCGCACTACGACAACGCCGAGGGCGGCCATCACGACACCCGCTTCTGCTACCTGGGCGAGCGGCGCCTCTCCATGCTGGAGCCCGAGCTGCCCGAGGGTGCCTGGGTGCTGGGGGTCGACGAGCACACCGCCCTGGTCCTCGACCTCGATGGGGGCACGGCCACCGTGGAGGGCAACGGCACGGTGACCATCCGACGGGACGGCGAATCCTCGGTGCTGCCGGCCGGCACCGAGGTCGGCCTGGACGAGCTCCGGCCCGGCACCGGGGTGGCGAGCCCGGCACCGCCTCGCGCCGCCGCGCCGGCGAGCGAGCCGGTCACCAACGCCGGCGTGGGGCTGGCGGCCACCACCACGCGGCTCACCGGCGACTTCGACGCCGCCCTCGCCGCCCGGGACCCCGACGGGGCCGTGGCAGCGGTGCTCGAGCTGGAGCAGGCCATGGTCGAGTGGTCGGCCGACACCCTCCAGAGCGACGAGATCGACCAGGCCCGTACGGCGCTGCGCCGCATGGTGGTCCGCCTCGGCGAGGTGGCCGCCGTGGGTGCCCGGGACCCACGAGAGGTGGTCGCGCCCTACGTCGAGGCCGTGGTCGCGGCCCGGGTCCAGGCCCGTGAGGCCAAGCAGTACGAGCTCGCCGACCGGCTCCGCGACGGCCTCGTCGCCGCCGGCGTCGAGGTCCGCGACACCCCCGACGGCACCGAGTGGTCCCTCGACCCGACCGGATCCTGACGGTCCGATCGCGCTGCTGGACTGGGATTGCTCCGCACCCCGGGCGTCCTGTTAGGGTCACGCAGCCCCAACGGGGAGAGAGCCCCCATCGTCCAGCGGCCTAGGACGCCTGCCTTTCACGCAGGTAACACGGGTTCGAATCCCGTTGGGGGTGCAAGTCAAAGTCTGGTCCCGTGGTGCAGTTTGGAGTGCACGCCGGCCTGTCAAGCCGGAGGTCGCGGGTTCAAATCCCGTCGGGACCGCCACACACAGGGGCTTCGCCCCCGTGGCCCAGAGCTGGTCGGGTAGCTCAGTTGGCAGAGCGACCGCCTGAAAAGCGGTAGGTCACCGGATCGACGCCGGTCCCGACCACCATACGAAACACCAGGTCAGCGGCCCTTTTCCGGGGCTTCTGACCTGGTGTTGTTTTCGGCCGAGAACCCGTGCATCCCGCGAAAATCCCGCGGGAGATATCCACAGGGCTCACTGGCACGGCCCTTATCCCACGCTGCGTGGTTAACCGGGATCAGCGATCGAGGTCGATCTCGACCCCGATCAGCTCGACGGAGTCATCGGCCATGAGCAGGCCGTAGACGGCAAATGCCCGCACGAGCTTGCCCGTGCCGATCGCCATGCGGGCGTCCGGTACACCTTCGACCGCCTCGGGGAGCTCGTGGAAGCGAGTCGCGAACGCCTCGACGATCGCTGGCAGCTCGAAGACGAGGAAGTCGGTCGCTGACGGCTCGCCGTTCGGGCCTCGGGTGTCGCCCAGCTGGAGGTCGAGCTGCTCGAAGAAGGCCGGACTCGTACGGACTGTGCGCCGGTGGTTCACGCAGGCGGGAGATCGATCCCACGCTCCGCCAGGAGCTCGCGTCCGCGCTGGCGTGCTCGCGCGACGAACTCGGGATCCACATCAGCGAGATCGCTCACGATCGACTCCGCAGCGATGCGTTGCCGCTCCTCGAGCGGCAACTTCTCGAGATCCTCCGCGAGCTGCACCGGCGCCTGCTTCTCCATGCCGTGAGCGTACCGGCCAACGCTCGATGGGTCAGGAGCGCCCGCGAGCGATCGCAACGACCTCGGCTCCTTGGACGATCCCGGCTGCTTGAGCCATCTCGTCGAGACGGTCGGCGACCGACTCCGCCTGGCCGGGGAACAGGTGGCCGTAGCGGTCGAGGGTCAGGACCGCCGAGGAGTGGCCGAGCATCCGCTGCAGCACCTTGATATCGGCGCCGGCGGCGATGGCCAACGACGCGCAGGTGTGCCGGAGATCGTGAGGACGTAGTGGGGCCAGGCCGGCGTCCTTGACCGCCGGCGACCAGAACCGGTTCCGGAAGTTGTCGAACCGGAGGTAGCCACCCTCGGGCGACTCGAACACGATGGCGTCGGTGGCCGGCTTGGCGTAGGTCCGCAGGTGGGAGTCGAGCTGGGCTGCGACGAGGCGGGGCAGGGCGACCGAGCGCCGTCCGGCGGCTGACTTGGGTGCGGCGACGAGGAACTCGCCGTCGAGGTACTGCACCTGCTCCACGACGGTCAGGGACCGGTGCAGGAGATCGGGGCCCGCGGGTAGCTCGACGCGGCGGCGGGCGTAAGACCAAGCACCACCTCCGATGGCAAGGATTGCCAACGAAGAGGTAGCCTGGACGCCGTGTCCACGATGAACGTCTCGCTGCCCAGCGACCTCAAGACCTTCGTCGACGAGCGCGTCGAGCGAGACGGGTACGGATCGAACAGCGAGTACGTGCGCGAGCTGATCCGCCGCGACCAGGACCGTCTCCGACTCCGTCAGCTGCTCCTCGACGGCCTCGCCTCCGAGCCGGGTCCGGTCGCCGACGACGCGTACTTCGCGGGGCTTCGCGACCGCGTCCGTTCAGCTCGCTGAGGTCGTGGCCGACAAGCCGATCCGGCTCCGCACGCTCGCTGCCGCCGACCTCGAGGACGCCGCCATCTACTACCGGGACAATGCTGGCGAACAGACGGCGCTCGGCTTCCTCGACGAGGTGCAGGCTGCGTTCAAGTTGATCTCGTCCGGCCCCGGGACCGGGAGCCTGCGCTGCAGCTACGACCTCGACATCCCCGGCCTACGAGCGTTCCCGATCACGCGCTTCGACCACGCGGTCTTCTACGTCGAGGACGACGACGTCGTCGACGTGTGGCGCATCCTCCACAGGCAAAGGGATATCCCCGCGACTCTCGAACCACCCGAGCGATGACGGGTCACGGCCGTCCGCGGTCGATGGGCACGACGTCCGCTCGCTGGACGACACCGGCCGCCTCAGCCATCTCGTCGAGACGGTCGGCGACCGACTCGGCTTGGCCGGGGAACAGGTGGCCGTAGCGGTCGAGGGTGAGCACAGCGGACGAGTGACCGAGCATCCGCTGGAGCACCTTGACGTCGGCACCGGCGGCGATGGCCAGCGAGGCGCAGGTGTGGCGGAGATCATGAGAGCGGAGCGGGGCGAGGCCAGCAGCGACGGTGGCGGGCGTCCAGAACCGATTCCGGAAGTCGTCGAATCGCAGGTAGCCGCCCTCGGGTGACGTGAAGACCACGGCGTCGACGTCGGGCTCGGCGTGAGCCCGCAGATGGGCGTCGATCCGGGTGCGCCTGGGACACCGATGAGGCCGAGAGCACCTTGCCCCGGACGCCCGGCCTCGTGGCGAGCTCAGCCTGCCAGGCCCGCAGCATCGACGGCGTCAGCTTCGCCAGCTCGTGATGACCGAGTACCGGCAGGGAGTATCAGGATGTGGAGCCGCAAGTTGTCGGCGTAGACCTTGCGGGTCTTCGCGCTTCCTGCCCGGGCCACCAGCGAGGGCATCAAGATGGCCGTTGTGACGGCCTCGCCTCCGAGACCTGGAGGGCGAAGCCGAGCGTGCCTCGGCCACGAACCACCGAGCCTCTCCTGTGAGGACGACGCCGCCGTCTCAATCGTCCTGGCTCGGTGTCGCGCGACCTCCGCGTTCATGAGGCAGATCCGCGCGCCGGTTCTGTTCGAGTCCCCGTTCGCCCGTCATGGCGTTCAGGAGTGCGGTCCGAAGGAGGATCGGTCGGCCGAGGTGGTGTCCCTGGCCGTGGTCGACGCCTCGCTGGCGCAGGAACCGCCTGGCTCGGCCGTTCGGGACGTGCTCGGCGATGGTCTCCTTCCCGAGGCTCCGGGCGAGATCGACGAGGCTGCCGATGATCGCCTGGTCGACGGGATCATCGAGGCAGTTGGCGACGAACTCACCGTCGATCTTGATGAAGTCGAACGGCAGGTGCTTCAAGTAGTAGAAGGACGCGAAGCCTGCACCGAAGTCGTCGAGCGCGAACCGGTACCCGAGGGAGCGGAGGGCGACGGCGAAGGCCCGTGCCGCAGCCACGTTGGCGATCGCTGCGGTCTCCGTCACCTCGAGCACGAGTCGCTCCGGGGTGAACGTCCGGGCCCGGATCCGCCGTTCAAGGGCGTCGATGACTGCCGGGTCGTTCAGGCTCGGGCCGCTGATGTTCACAGCGAGCGAGACGGAGAAGGGATCTCGCTCGGTGCTCTCCAGCACCTCGAAGACCTCGTTGAGCACCCACCGGTCGATGCGCGGCGCGAGGCCGTACCGCTCGGCGATGTACAGGAACGTCGCCGGGGGAATCAGCTCGCCGTCCTCGCCGACCAGTCGGAGGAGGACCTCGAGCTGCACCGTCTCGCCGGTCGTGAGGTCGACGATCGGTTGGGCGTGCAGCTGGAACCGGTCCTCGTCGAGGGCTGTTTCGATGCGGTGGATCCAGGTGATCCTGGCCTTGGACCGGGGCTCGTCGTACTTGTCGCTGGCATACGCAGCCCAGCCGTCACGTCCCTGGTCCTTGGCGTCGTACATGGCGAGGTCGGCGTTGACGATCATCTCGTCTGCTGAGCGCTGCGTTTCGTCGAAGGCCGCCACACCGACGCTGGCGGTGAGCGGGACGCGACGACCAGCGATCGTGGCTCCGGCCTCTCGGATCGTCTCGACGATCGCTTGGGCCAGGGTCTCCGCGTCGTGTCGGCTGCCCTCGGGCAGGAGGACGGCGAACTCGTCACCACCGAGGCGCGCCGCGACGTCGGAGCCCCGGAGGCGTCGGCTGAGGGCGTGGGCGGTGCTGACGATGACCTGATCCCCGATGCTGTGGCCGTACGTGTCGTTGATGTTCTTGAAGTGGTCGAGGTCGAAGAGCAGCACGGCGCCCCGGGCGCCGTAGCGCTTGCACCATTCGACCTGCGCCGAGAGCGCCGACTCGAACCCGCGCCGGTTCGTGAGGCCGGTGAGGGGATCGTGGTTGGCCAGGTGGACGAGGCGTTCCTCGAAGTGCCGGCGCTCGGTGGTGTCCAGGACCTGGACGATCTCGAGGCGGTCGCCGCTGCCGTGGCTCCGGGTGATCTCGGCCCGACGGACGGTGGCCCAGAGCACGGTCCCATCGGACCGGACGATCCGCCGGTCGGTTCCTCCCGCCGGCTGCTCGCCCGCGTCGTCGGGGTGCAACATCGACTCGAGTCGCATCGCCGCCAGGGTCGACACGTCGTACCCGGTGACTTCGGCGAGCGCCACGTTCGCTACCACGATTGCTCCGGCGGCGGTGACGAGCGCCATCCCGATCGGGGACGACTCGAAGGTGGTTCGGAAGAGTGCCTCGGCTTCCCGGCGAGCCGATTCGATCTCGCGCCGCTCGGTGATGTCCTCGACGGTGCCCACATGTCCCAGGCCCGCCGAGCCGTGTGTCACCTCGGTCGCTCGGGCGTGCACCCAGACCGCTCGGCCATCGGGCCGATGGACACGGAACTCCTCGTCGAAGTCCAGCGACCGGTCGACCGCCTGGTTCCACGCGTCGAACACCCAATCGTGATCCTCGGAGTGAATCGTCCTGGTCCAACCGTCGCCCAAGGCCTCCTGGCGCGACTGCCCGTAGATCTCGCACCAGCGGTCATTGACGTAGACGCACCGTCCGTCGTGATCGGTCCGGAAGATGCCCACCGGTGCGGACCCGGCGAGGGCTCTGGACCAGGCCTCCGCTGAGGCCAGGTCGCTCGTGCGCTCCTGCACCCGGGTCTCGAGGGTCGCGTTGGCGGTGCGCAACTGGTCGAGCGCGGCAAGGCGGGCCGCATCCGAGTGGTTGATCTCCCTGGCGGCCATGACCGCGACCAGCACGATCCCGACGCCCGCAGCGAGGACCATGAGCGCCAGGCCGACCTCGGTGTCGAACCACCCGGCTCGCTGGGCCGCCAGTCGGACCGAGGCGACCACGGGCAAGACGACGAACGCGAGCGGGAGCACCCGCCGCAGCACCGCTGCCCCGGGGTCCGCACCGCGGACGATCCACTCGAGCGCGCCACCGGGAATCGTGGCCAGTACGGCGACGCTGATCGCCAGCAGCGCGACCGCGGTGTGCACGGCCATCGGGGAGAAGCGACCGACCTCGTACAGGTCGCGCACGCCGAACAGGTAGCCCAGCAACCCGACCCAGGAGATCGCCGCCGTGCCCAGCGCCAGGCCGCCCGCCAGGCGGAAGCGGCCCCGGGCGACCGACCGGAGCGCGAGTGCAGTGGCGAGCAGGCACAACACGGTGGTCTCGGCCATACGGCCGGGATGGGCGGTACCGCCGCCACGATCCTGCACGAGCAGCTCGTCGATCCCGAGGTCCCACCCTGCGACGTACTCCGCCAGGGTCGCTCCGGCGATCGCGACCACCGCCCCGGTCGCGACGCGGGCACCCCCGACCCGATCCCGAGCAAGGACCGCGGCCGCCAGGAGCCCGAGGGCGACGGCGGTGTTCAGCTTCATGGTGGCGAGATCCGCTCCGACCCGCTTCGCGACCTCGATGTCGAGGATCCAGCCTGTGACCGCGACCACGGCGATCAGCAGCGCAAGCGCTGCGCCGGCGGTGGCCACGACAGGCAGCGCAGGACCCTCACCGAGCGACACCGATGCGCTCCGGTGATCGGACCTACCCGGTGATCCCGACGTACCTGCCATGCCCGGTCAATCCTCGCTCAAGAGACCGGCGCTGGACAACGGCACGGGCGCGGAGGAGTGCGCCCGCCGACGTGTGACGTGTAACGGACGACGCACCAGCGGCAAGGACCCACGATGGCCTCCTCCCGAGCGGCACCCGTGTGAGGTCGGCGTGCCACCCCTCCCGGAGACGGACTCGCGCCGCCGGCGCGGTGCGTACAGTGACGGCAGCGGGCGGCGACGTTCGCTGCGGGCGGGCGACGAAAGCGGTGGATCCGGTGGAACCCAATCGGCGGCAGCGACGTCTGAAGGGCATGCGTCGGCTGCTCGTCCTCCTCTGCGCGACGTTTGCACTGATGCCCCTGCCGGCCGGCGCACAGCAGGACGCACTTCCGGTCGACGTCGAGCTCAGTGCCGGCTTCCAGGGCTTGTTCGTACCCGGACGCCCCGTACCGGTGCGCGCCGAGCTGTCTTCTGAGTCCCTCGCTGCGGGTCAGCTGTCCCTGTCGACCCAGATGGGCCCGATCGAGGTCATCGACTTCGAGGTGGCGGGTGGCGGCACGGAGGAGCACTGGGCGCTGCTCGACGCACCGATGCAGGACGACACGCCGATCACTGCCACGGTGGACGTGGATGGACGGGGTTCCGGCAACGAGTCCGCCGGCGTGCGCTGGGATCGGGACTCCCTGCTCGTCGGGGTCCTCGATGGTTCACCGTTCGCCATCGAGCCTCCCCGTGACGTGCGAACCAGGATCCTGGACCAGGAGCTGACCTTCGCACCGCTGCCTCCCGGTCTGCTCGACCTCGGCCCGCTCGCCCTGTCCGCCCTCGATGCGGTGGCGGTGTCCGAACAGGACCTGGACGGCCTTCCCGACGACCACGTCGACGCCATCCTCGGCTGGCTCTCGGCCGGTGGGACGCTGTACGTGGACGCCGCGCCGGGTCCGGTGACCAGCTTGCCCGAGGGGATGCACCCGACCGGCGGGTTCGCACGAGCCGGCGCTGGCCGGGTCGTCGCCACCGATGGTGCGTTGGCGGCCGGCCGGTGGGCGGATGTCGTCGTCCCGGCGCCGAACCGCAGCATCCACGAGGACGGCGACGTGCGGTCCAACCTCCCGCACCCGGACCTGGCGTCGGAGGTCTTCACCCTCGACCTGGGTCGTGACCTGCCGCCGTTGTCGCGGTTGCTGGTCGTCATCGGGATCTATGCGCTGCTGGTCGGACCGGGTGTCCACCTCGTGCTGCGCGGTCGTCCGATGGCGCGGTGGGCGGCGATCCCGGTGCTGGCCGTCCTGGCCACCGGCGCCGTGTACGTGAGCGGCGACGGGGGCACCGAGGGCACCACCGTCGACGTCATCGACGTCATCGAGACCGGCCCCGCCCCCGTGGCGACGAGCCGGCTCGTCGTGGCCACCGAAGATGGCGACCGGTCGGTGCTCGCACCGAACGGCTGGACCGCTGAGCAGGACGAGTTGTTCGGCTTCGGCATGGAGCAACGGGTGCGCCAACAGCGCAGGCCCGAAGGTGTCGAGATGAGCGTGCCCGCAGCGGCGGGTGGCGTCGCCGTCCTCCGGGCCGGCGGACCGGTGGCCCTCGACGGTGCTCTCGAGGTCGTCGCGACCGCCACCGGTGACGGGATCGTGGAGGGCACGGTGGCCAACACCACCGGTGCCACGCTCGAGGCGGTGGCCGTGTTCGTCGGCCGGGCGGCCAGCACAGATGTCGGGTCGTTGGGTCCCGGCCAGCGCGTCGAGTTCCAGGTCGAGGGTGCCGACCAGTTCCGCTTCGGCGCAGATCTGTTCCGCGAGCAGTGGCCGTTCAACGCGGCGTTCCCCGGTGGGGGGATGCCCGTGCCCGTGCCGCCGCCGGATTTCGGCCCGATCGTGTCGGAGGAGTGCGACTCGAACGGAAACTGCACCCAGTGCGATGCGAACGGCAACTGCTTCGGCGTGGCCGGGATGATGGCGCCGGAGGTGACGTGCGACGAGTTCGGCAACTGCTTCCCATCCGGGGGCTGCCCAGAGGGCGTGGACTGCGACGGACCTGGCCGTCCCAGCACCCTGACCGCGGCGCTGTGGGACCGCGGCTCGAACGCCATGGCCGGCTCGCTCGTGACCGCCGTCGGATGGACGAGCGACCTGCCACCGGTCGTCGACCTCGGCGGCGGCGTGAACGTGGTCGGCGTCAGGACGGCCCTGGTCGGGCGGGCGGTGCCCTCGGTGCGGTCCGGTGACCTGCTCGACAGCGCCAGCGTCCGGTCTCTCGTCGACGCCGGCAAGACCGACGACGGCTTGGTGGAGATGGTCGACCGCTTCGACCTGCCACCTTCGGTCGATGGTCGACCGGTGGACGTGTCCCGGTTGCGATTCGACCTTCCGGCGATGTTCGCCCGGGCCGCGATCCTCACGCCGTCGGGTGCGCATGTCATCCGTGAGGGCAACGAGGCCGCCGCCGAGCGCCTCCAGGCCGCCGTTCCGGCTGACGCGGTCGTGAACGGTCAGGTCTACATCCGCCTCGGCCTCCCGTTCGTGCCCCCGCCACCGGGACGTGAGCTGGTCCTCTACGAGGAGCCCCGGCCATGACCGTGCAGGTGGCGCCGCCCACCGCCCGTCCCGCCGTCCGCCTCCAGGGAGTGACCAAGCGCTACGGCGACCTGGTGGCCGTCGACTCGATCGACCTGGAGGTGCCGAGGGGATCGATCTTCGGGCTGATCGGACCCAACGGCGCCGGAAAGTCCACGACCTTCGCCATGATCGCCACGCTGCTCCGGCCGACCTCGGGTGTCGTGGAGGTGCTCGGCGAGCGGCCGAACCGCAACGCCGGTGCAGTGCGGGCCCGAATGGGCTACATGCCCGACGTGCTGGGTGTGTACGACGACATGGTCGTCGACGAGTACCTGCGGTTCTTCGCCGGCGCCTTCGGCGTGCCTGCCTCCGCCCACGACGACACGATCGAGTCGCTGCTCGAGCTGGTCGATCTGGCCGGCAAGCGCCACAGCGAGGTCAACTCGCTCTCCCGGGGCATGAAGCAGCGACTGTCCCTGGCCCGGGCGCTGGTGAACGACCCGGACCTGCTGGTGCTCGACGAACCGGCGAGCGGGCTCGACCCTCGCGCCCGGGTCGAGCTGCGCCTGCTGCTCAGCCAGCTGCAGGAGATGGGCAAGACCATCATCATCTCCAGCCACATCCTCGCCGAGCTCGCCGAGATGTGCAGCGAGATCGCCATCCTCGAGCGGGGCCGGCTCCTCGCCTCCGGACCACCGACGGCCATCCGCGACCAGCTGGGCAGCGGCCGCCAGGTGGAAGCCCGCTACGCGGATGGCACCGTCGAGCTGTTCGACGTCGATGGCACGGTGGGCCAGCAGGCGCTCCTGCGTCGGCTGGTCCAGGAGGGTCGGGAGCTGATCGAGTTCCGAGAGGTGGGCTCGGGCCTCGAGGACCTGTTCATGCGCCTCACCCAGGGAGAGGTCCAGTGACGGCGCTGTTGTCGAACCCGGTGCTCGTGCGCGAGATGCGCTCGCGCATGCGCGGGCGACGCGCTGCGGTGCTCATCACCTTCTGGCTCGCCTTCAACGGGGGTGTCCTCGCCGTCGCCTACCTGGGAGCGGAGAACATCGCCGAGGATCGCTTCGGGTTCGCCGGGTTCGCCAACACGGTGGCGATCAGCCGCGGGGTCTATGAGTGGACCCTGTTCGCCATGCTCCTCTTGATGGTGCTGATCGTGCCGGCGCAGGCGGCCGGGGCGATCGCCGGCGAGCGGGAGCGCCAGACGCTCATCCCGCTGCAGGTCACGCTGCTCACACCGTGGCGGATCCTGCTCGGCAAGGTCGTCGCCTCCGTCGTCTTCCTGGGCCTGCTCGTGGTGGTGGCGATGCCGCTGCTGGCCGTCGGCTACCTGCTGGGCGGCATCAGCATCGCCGACGTCCTCGCCGGCGCCGGCGCGGTGTTGGTCTCGGGGCTGCTGCTCGCGGCCCTGTGCATCGCCGTGTCGACCTTCGTGCGCCGGGTGCAGGCCGCCACGGTCCTCAGCTACGCGCTCGTGCTGGCCCTCACCGTCGGCACCTTCATCGGCTACGGCGCCTACGCGGTGGTCGACCAGGCCCGAGGTCCTGACCGGACGGACCCGCCCGACACCCTGCTGCTCGCCAACCCGGTGGCGCTGGTCAGCGACGTCGTCGGCGACTTCTCCAACACCGAGCTGCCCTCCCCCTTCGACGGCGTCTACCGGCTGATCAACGACCAGCAGGCCTTCGACATCGCCGTCGATGGCGGCGCCTTCGGGCCCGAGATGGCACGACGTCAGGACGGCATGCCGTTCTGGATCGCGTCGCTGGTGATGTTGACCTTGTGGGCGATCGCCGCGCTGGGGATCGCCGCCCGGCGCCTCGACACACCGGCAGAGACCGAGCGGTGACCTGGCTCTCCGCGTTCCTGGCCCGCGTGCGGCGCCGGCTCCGCGGCCTGTGGCTCGTGTCCACGATGGTGTGGTTCGCGCCGGTGGTCGCCGGTGCAGCGGCGCTGCTCGTCGCCATCGGTCGAGTTCGGCCGTGGGCGTGGCCGGAGACGGCAGCGATCGCCGTCGCTGGCATCGCGGCCGTGGCGGTGGTGGTCACCACCTTCGTGCTCCGCGTGCCGGACACCGTCGCCGCCCGCGCCGCCGACCGGGGTCTCGGCGGCCGTGACGGGCTCGCGACCGCAGTGGAGATCGAGCCCGATCACGGCCCCTTCGCTGCGCTGGTGCACGAGCGGGCCCAGGCGCTCGCCACGGGCGCCGACCTGCGGCGGGCACTGCCGCTGCGGGTGGCACCGCGCCGCCTCGTCGCAGGAGGCGCACTCGGCGCCCTCGCGCTCATCGGCGGTGTCGCCGGCAACCCCCAGGACGATGTCCGACGCCAGCGGGCAGCCGACCAGGCCGCCATCGCCGCAGCAGCCGACGACGTCGAGGCTGCCGCCGAGGCGCTCGCCGAGCGGCTGGAACCGGAGGCCGAGTCCGAGTCCGTCGTCGCCGACCTCGAGGCCCTCGCCGCCGCCCTCGACGAAGCCAGCACTCTCGACGAGGCCCGTGAGCTGCTCGACCGTGCCGAGGCCGCGCTGCAGGCGGGCCTGACGCCGGAGTCGCTGGCCCGGAAGGCGGCGGTGTCGGGTCTGGAACGCAGCACTGCGGAGACCCCGTTGCCCGGTGCGCAGCCGGGCGACACGGCGGCTGCCCAGCTCGATGCGGCCGCCGCGTCGGTGGAAGGCCTCGACGAGGGGGTACAGGCGGACCTGGCCGAACGGCTCGAGCGCATCGCCGAGACCCAAGCCGTCGGCAGCCCCGCTGTGGCGGGGGCGCTCGCCCAGGCTGCGGCGGCTCTCGGTGAGGGCGACATCGCCGCAGCGGCGGGCGCACTGGCCGATGCTGCTCGTGCCCACCGCACTGCTGCCGCCGCTGCTGCCACCGACGATGGTCGACGTTCGGCACTCGGCACCGTCGACGGCGCACGGCGCGCCCTCCAGGGCGACGGTCAGGGCGACGGTCAGGGCGACGGTCAGGGCGACGGCGATGGTGACGGGACCGGCCAGGGCCAGGGAAACGGGAACGGGAAGGGGAACGGCAACGGCGGGCAGGGGAGCGGCGGCCAGAACCCCGGCGGGGGCGCATCCGGAACGGTCGCCGGTGCGCAGGGAGGAAACGGTGCCGGCCAGGGCGGCCCGGGCACGGCCCAGGGCACACCCGGGGCCGATCCGGTCGGCGAGGAAGCCCGTACCGACGAGCCATCACTGTTCGATCCGCAGGGCAGCGGCGACGACGAGGTCGCGCTCGGCGGGACCCCCACGGGCGATGATCCCGGCGAGGTGGTCGGCCGGGGCGACGGGCTCAGCACGACCGGCAGCGCGTTCGTTCCGCTGTCCCAGGCCCTCGATTCGTTCCGGCAGCGGGTGACCACCGCGCTGGACGATCCGGTGCTGTCCCCCTCGATGCGAGAGCTCGTGCGGTCGTACTTCGGCCGCCTCACGGAAGGCGGAAGCCGATGATCGAACTGCACCCCGACGAGGTCCGCGCCATGGTCCACCGGGTCGAGGCCGAGCTCCGCAAGGTCATCGTCGGCCAGGACGAGGTCGTCCGCTCGGTGCTCGTGTGCCTCCTGGCCGAGGGCCACGTCCTGCTGGAGGGCGTCCCCGGTCTCGGCAAGACCCAGCTGCTCAAGACGCTTGCTGATGCGCTCCGGCTCCGGTTCTCCCGCGTGCAGTTCACTCCCGACCTCATGCCGGCCGACATCGTCGGCACCCAGGTGCTGGAGGACGCCCACGACGGGCACCGCCGCTTCGTGTTCCAGCCGGGACCCGTGTTCTCCAACCTGGTCCTCGCCGACGAGGTGAACCGGGCGACACCGAAGACGCAGTCGGCGCTCCTCGAGGCCATGCAGGAGCGGCGGGTGACCGTGGCGGGCGAGACCCGGCCCCTCCCCCGGCCGTTCCTCGTGATGGCCACCCAGAACCCGCTCGAGATGGAGGGCACCTACCCGCTCCCCGAAGCCCAGCTGGACCGGTTCCTGCTCAAGGCCATCGTCCGGTTCCCCCCGGCGGAGGACCTGGTCGAGATCATCGAGCGCACGACGTCTGCGGCGATCCCCGACGTGCACGCGGTCACCGATGTCGAGCA
The DNA here is from genome assembly GCA_046570205.1 of Acidimicrobiia bacterium. Taxonomy (GTDB): domain Bacteria; phylum Actinomycetota; class Acidimicrobiia; order Acidimicrobiales; family Salinilacustritrichaceae; genus Salinilacustrithrix. Next base: position 52,687 of record JBKHVG010000016.1, on the reverse strand, counting down.
GCTCGCTGCTGCAGTGGCGCTCGTGCGCCAGGTCCCGGTGGCATCGCACCTCGTGCGCCACGCCACCGATCTGGTCATCGCCACCCATCCTGACCAGCCCACCGCACCTGATCCGGTGCGCCGCTACGTCCGCTTCGGGGCGTCCCCCCGCGGTGCCCAGGCGCTCGTCCTGGCAGCCAAGGCCAGCGCCCTCCTCGATGGCCGCCCGAACGTGGCTGCTGAAGACCTCCGTGACATCGCCCACGCCGCCCTGCGCCACCGGCTCATCCTCGGCTACGAAGCCACCGCCGACGGCATGACGGCCGACGCCGCGGTCGACGCCGTCCTCGACGCCGTGCCGGTGCCCTCGTCGGGCCTGCGCGGGGCGCCCTGACGGTCGGCGGCGAACGGTGGCCCTCCTCGACCCGGCGACCCTCGGGCGCCTCGAGCGGCTTCAGCTGGGCACCCGCCGGCGTCTCGCCGGGTCCATCGGCGGTGAGCACCGCTCCCCGAACCACGGGTCCACCCTCGACTTCGCCGACTTCCGCCCGTACCAGCCGGGCGACGACTTCCGCCGCATCGACCACTTGGCCCTCGCCCGCCTCGACCGGCTGCTGATCCGCCTGTACGAAGCCGAGGACGACCTCACCGTCCGCCTTCTCATCGACACCTCCGCGTCGATGGGCGGGGCGGTGCTGCACCAGGCGGCGCGGGCCGCAGCGGCGATCGGGTTCACCGCTCTCACCCGACGCGATCGGGTGAGCGTCCACACGTTCCCGCTCCACGTGCCGGCGCCGACCTTCCGGGGACGAGGGGCCTCCGCCGCCCTGTTCCGCCACCTCGAATCGCTCGAGGCGACCGGCGCCGGTGACTTCGTCGGCGCCGCCCGGCACCTGCTCGGCCGACCCGGGCCCGCCGGGCTCACCGTGCTGCTCTCGGACCTGCTCACCCCGGACTGGCAGCAGGGCATCACCCGCTTACCCGCACGTGGCGCCGACCTGGTCGTGATCCACGTGCTCGCCGCCGAGACCCTGCGCCCACCCCTCGCCGGCGACCTCGAGCTCGTCGACCAGGAGACGGGCCAGACGGTGGCGGTGTCCATGTCGCCCGCCACCCGCCGCGACTACGAGGCCCTGGCGCAGAGCTGGGCCGACGACGTCGCCCGACGCTGCCGCAGCGTCGGTGCCGCCTACGTGCGGGTCCTCGACACCGACGACCTCGAGGCATTGCTCGTCTCTGCCTGGCGTGACGCCGGGGTCCTCCGGTGAGCTTCGCCAACCCCGCAGCGCTCTGGCTCCTCACCCTCGCCGCACCCGTGGTGCTGCTCCACGTCCTGCGGCCCCGCCGCGCCCGCCACGAGGTCCGCTCCGTGCTGCTGTGGCAGCAGGTGCCGTCACCCGTCGCCGCGGCCACCCCGTGGCAGCGGCTCGTGCCCAGCGCCCTGCTCCTCCTCCAGCTGCTCGCCGTCGTCCTACTCGCGCTCGCCGTCGCCCGCCCCGTCATCGTGGAGGACACTCCGCTCTCGGCGCACACCGTCTTCATCATCGACGCCTCCGCGTCCATGGGAGCCCGAGAAGGCACGGCCACCCGGACCGACCTCGCCGCCGACGCGGCCAGTGACCTGTTCGACGAGCTGCCCGACGGCGGCCTCGCCAGCGTCGTCGAGGCCGGCACCACGGCCCGAGTCACCCTCAGCGCCAGCGCCGACCGGAGTGCCTTCGACGCCGCCCTCGAACGGATCGAACCGAGCGAGGGGCGCGGCGACCTCATCGGCGCCTTCACCCTCGCCCGGAGCCTCGAGACCCCCGGCGTCCCCATCGGGTTCGTGCTCCTCTCCGACGGCGGACTCGAACCCGCCGAGCAGCGCCAGGCCCCCGCCGGCACCCGCTACGAACCGGTCGGCGAGGAGCGCACCAACCGGGCCATCACCAGCCTCACCGTCGAACCGCGAGGGTCAGGCGTCCACGCGGTCGCCGCGGTCACCCATACCGGCGGTGCCGCGGCCACGCAGACCCTGCGCCTCGACGTCGACGGCCGCACCGTCCACGCCGAGGCCGTGCGACTCGAACCCGACGACGTGGTGGAGGTCGCGGCCGACCTCCCGGCGGGTCGACGGATCGAGGCGTTCCTCGAAGGTGAGGACGCACTCGACCTCGACGACCACCGCTACGCCACCGCCCCACCCGTCGAGGACCTCACCGTCGCAGTCATCGGCGCCGGTGACCCGTTCCTCGACATCCTCCTCGATGCCCTGCCCGGCGTGACGGCGACACAGGTCGCATCACCGGCCGCCGCTCCCGACGCCGACGTCGTGGTCCTCGACCGGGTCCCGGTCCCCGCCGACCTCGACGTGGCGTACTGGGCGATCGCCCCGCCAGGTGGCACACCGGACGTCACGGTCACCGGAGACGTGGAGCAGCCGGCGGTGACCCTCGTCGACAGCCGGGACCCGCTGCTCGCCGATCTCGACCTCACCGACCTGGCCGTGGCCACCAGCCAAGCAGTGCAGGCGCCGCTCGCCACCGAGCTCGTCGGGGCCGAGGACACACCCCTGCTCCTGCGGGGTGCCTCGTCGGTGCCCTTCGTGTACCAGACGTTCTCCATCGCCGAGTCCAACCTGCCCGTCCAGGTCTCGTTCCCGATCCTCGGCGACCGCATCCTGCGCGAGCTGGCCGGGCCCGGCTCCATCGGCGTCCCCGGCACCGTCGGCGACCGGCTGCCCCACGACGTCGACCGGGCCACGGTGCTCGAACGGCCCGGCGGCGCCCGCGTCGAGCGACCTGTCGGCTCCGGTGCCGCCGTCGCCGACCGCGCCGGGTTCTGGGAGGCCACCGTCGGCGACGACGACCCCGTGCTCGTCGCCGTGAACCCGCCAGCCGAGGAGTCCGCCCTGGCGGTTGCGCCATCGCTGGCCATCGCCGAAGCGGAACGACCGCGAGGCGAGTCGATCGTGGGGGGCGAATCGGCCCGCTCCCTCCTGGCTTGGGTCGTGCTGCCCTTGCTGCTCGTCGTCGCCGTCGAGACGTTGCTCAGCCGCCGTCGCCTCGGCGTCCCCCGCCGGCAGTGGAACGTGGCCCTCGCCGCCCGCGCCGCCATCGTCGTGCTGGGGCTGCTGGCCCTGGCCGACCTGGGCGTGCACCGGAGCGCCGAGCGGGTCGCAACGGTCTTCGTGCTCGACGCGTCGGACAGCCTCGGCCGAGGCGGTCAGGAGGACGCGCTCCGATGGGTCCACGATGCCCTGCGGGAGCAGCCCGACGGTGACCTCGCCGGACTCGTCGTGTTCGGCGGCGACGCCCAGCTCGAGACCACGGTCCGGGAAGAGGTCCCGCTCGCCCGCCCGGCGGTGCGGGTCGACTCCAGCCGCACCGACCTGGCCGGCGCGCTGCGACTCGGCGCTGCCGTCCTGCCCACCGATGCCCGCCGCCGCATCGTCGTCGTGTCGGATGGTCGCAGCACGCAGGGGGACACGGCCGCCGAAGCCGAGCGCCTCGCCGATGCCGGCATCGCCGTGGACTTCCACGCCGTGGGCCGGTCCGGTGGTCGCGACGTCGCCATCGCCGCCCTCCAGCTGCCGGGCCGGGTCCGGGAGGGCGAGCAGATCACCATCACCGGCACCATCGACTCGACCGAGGCAACCACCGCCCGCATCGATCTCCTTCGTGAGGGCACCCGCATCGACAGCCGCACGGTGGACCTCGCCGCCGGGCCCAACGAGGTGACCTTCACCGACACCGCGCAGGGCAGCGGCGTCGCCCGCTACCAGCTGCGCGCCAGCAGCGGCGGGGACACCATCGCCCAGAACGACGTCGCCTTCGGCGCCGCCCAGATCGAGGGACCCGCCACCGTGCTCGTCGTCGAAGGTCGTGACGGCAACGGCGCCACGCTCACCGCCGCCCTGCGCGCCGCCGGCATCGACGTCCGGACGACACCGGTCACCGAGATCCCGCCGGTGGACGAGCTGGCCGGCATCTCCTCCACCGTGCTCGTCGATGTCGACGCCCGGACCTTGGCGCCCGAACATCTCGCCGCCCTCACCGGCGCCACCCGAGACCTCGGGCGCGGGCTGGTGACCATCGGCGGCACGCAGAGCTACGGGCTCGGTGGCTACCGCGGCACCGACCTCGAGGCGCTGCTGCCCGTCGAATCCGAGATCCTCGACCCGAAGCGCCGCCAGACCGTCGCCGAGGTCCTCGCCATCGACACGAGCGGGTCCATGGGCGCCTGCCACTGCGCCGAGGGCAACAACGGCGTGGTGGATGGCAACTCCATGGAGGGCGGCGTCAACAAGACCGACATCAGCCGAGCCGGAGCTGCTCGCGCCATCCAGTCCCTGTCCGAGCTGGACGAGGTCGGCGTCCTGGCCGTCGACACCCGGGAGCGCTGGCTCATCGACCTCCAGCGGCTCCCCGCCCAGGACATCGTCGACTCCGGCCTGCGCAAGCTCGTGCCGAGCGGGGACACCACCGACCTCAGCCGATCGCTCAGCACGTCGGCCGAGGCCCTCCGGGACTCCAACGCCGCGCTCAAGCACATCATCCTGTTCACCGACGGCTTCACCGATCCCGGAGAGCTGGCCGGCCTCGAAGCGGACGCCGCCGAGCTGCTCGAGGAGGGCATCACCGTCTCCGTCGTCGCCACCGGCGAGGGCGCGTCCGCCGAGCTCGGCGCGATCGCCGAGGCCGGCGGCGGCCGCTTCCATCCCGGACGAGACCTGCAGGAGGTGCCAGACATCATCGCCGACGAGGCGATCCTGGCCTCCCGCGACTTCCTGCAAGAGGGTCGCTTCGTCCCCCAGGTGACCTCGAACGCCGACCCGGTCTCCGGGCTCACCGAAGCACCGCCCGTCCTGGGCTACGTCGCCACCACCGCTCGGCCCCTGGCCACCACCCACCTCCGGGTGGGCGAGGACGGCGACCCCCTGCTCGCCTCCTGGCAGGTCGGGCTCGGACGGGTGACGTCCTGGACGAGCGACCTCGACCGCTGGGGTCAGCTCTGGTCCAGCTGGTCAGGCTTCGTCGACCACTGGGCCGGCGTCGTGAAGGACACCTACCCGGCCGGCGAGCAGTCCGGCCTGATCCGGGCCCGGGTCGCCGGTGACCTGCTCCGCATCGAGGTGGAAGGCGCCGAGGACTTTCCCGACGGCGCCACCGGCACGGCACGGGTCGTGCGGCCCGACGGCGAGGTGGACGAGGTGCGACTCACGCGCAGCGCCGGCGACCGCTTCACCGGCGAGGTCGAGGTGTCCGCCGCCGGCAGCTACGCCGTCGGCGCCACGGTCGGTGCCGGCGAGTCCGTGTCCGTCGCGGGCACCACGCTGGCGACCCGCAGCTACGGCGCCGAGTACGTGCCCGGCGACATCGAGCTCGGCGCCCTCGAGAGCATCGCCGCCCGGACCGGCGGGCGTGGCGCCATCGAACCCACCGACGCCTTCGACCCGGCCGACCTCGTCGCCGGACAGCGACGCATCGCCCTCGCCGGCTGGCTCCTGCTCGCCGCCGCGCTGCTCTGGCCCCTCGCCGTCGCCGGTTCCCGCCTCGCGCTCCGAACCACGGCCGTCGCCGACACCGCCCGCACGGCCGGCGCGACCATCACCCGCCGGTTGCGGGCGGCGCTGCCCGACCCGCCGGGTCAGTCGACGCCGCATCGGGCGACGCCGAAGGCCGGCGACGCTCCGCCAGCCACCCCGCCCGGATCGGGGCCGCAGGCACCGCCACCGGCGACGGACCCGGGGTCGGAGCCGGAACGACCCCAGTCGACCCTCGGGTCGCTCCTCGACGCCAAGCGGGCCCGGCGCGACGACGGCTGATCCGGACGCTGAGCAGCCCGCCGAGCATGGTCACGAGCCCGCCCCACCACACCAGCTGCTGCAACGGTGACACCGTGACGGTGACGATGGCGCGGTCGTCGCTCGCATCTCGCAAGATCACCTGCACGTCCACCGCCGGGGTGGAGCGCAGCGTCGACTCGGCCAGGAGCACGCCACGATCGGGATGGGCCACCAGGGCCGGCGTGCGGGCGTGTCCGTCGATGCGCACGTCAGCGACCACCGCCGTCGACGTCGACGTCGGTCCCGCTTCGGTCCTGATGCCCTCCAGGACCACCTCGTGTCCGGCCACGTCGACGACGTCACCGACCGCGATCGGCACGGTCACCTGTTCACCGGTTGCCGTCCCCGCGACCGCGAGGAGCAACAGGGCGGCGCCGGCGTGCGCCAGCTCCGCAGCGCGCCGGCTGCGCACCAACGTGCGAACGCTGGCCACCAGGGCCACCGTCGCCGCTGCCCCGAGCGCGATCGCCGCCGGCTCCCGCCAACCGAGTGCCCACAGCCCCATCCCGGCTGCCGCGGCGGCCGCCGCCACCCGCAGCGACGGCATCCGACCCCGGCTGACCTGGACCGCCAGGCCGACGAGGACGATCGGGGCCAGCGCCCCGTTGAAGAACCCCGGGGCGATGGCGAGGCGATCGCCGCCGAACCATCCCCGGAGCACCGGGTACAACGTGCCGACCAGGACCACGGCGAGGCCAGCGCCCAGCACCACGCACGCCGCCGACCTGCCCCGGGTCGGCGCACCGAAACCAGCGGCCGGTCGAGCGACCTGGCGGATCGACACCACCGTCGCCACCGCGGCAGCAAGCGCCAGCAACGTCAGGGCCCGGCCGATGGACCGCGCCTCGGCGAAGGCATGGACCGACGATGTCGCACCGGAGCGCGTGAGCGCCGAGCCGAGCACGGCCAGCAGGAACGGCAGCACCACGGCCGCCCTGCCCCACCCGGACTCGCTGCGGCGACCGATGTGCAGCGCGACCGTCACGGCCAGCCACGGCAGCAGGGCGGCGTTCTCCACCGGGTCCCACGCCCAGTACCCGCCCCACCCCAGCTCCGCGTACGCCCAGTGCGCGCCGAGCACCATGCCGAGACCGAGCAACGCCCACGAGCACACCAGCCACGGCTGGATGCGGGACCACCGGGGCCGCTCCTCCCCCATCGCCGGCAGCCCGAGCGCAAGCGCCGCCGGGACGACCAGGACCGTCAGGCCGGCGTAGACCGTCGGCGGGTGCACCCGCATCGCCCAGTGCTCCAGGATCGGGGTCAGACCCACCCCGTCCAGCGCCGGGATCTCCAACCGGGCAAACGGGTCGGCCAGCCACTGCGTGATCGCCGCGAGCGTGGCGACGACCACGCCGGTGACGACCACCGCCCCCGGGGATGGACGCCGACCCAGTCCGACGGCGGCGAACATCGCTGTCATGGTCGTGAACAGCAGCAACGACCCCGCCATGCCGCCCCAGAGGCCCATCACGCGGTCGTAGGTCCCCAGCGCGTCCCGGCTGTGGTCCGCTACGGCGACGAACGAGTGATCTCCCCGCGCGAACGCCCGAGCGAGGAGCGCCAGAGCAACGGACAGCGACGCCGCCGCCATCCACGACGCCCACGCTGCGCCCCGAGCGAACCGACCGGTGCGCACGGCGGTGACGCCCAGCAGCGCCGCCAGGGCCGCAGCACCGGATCCAGTGGAGAGCAGGGCTCCACCGACGTTCCCCACCTCGCAGAAGGTACCCGGTCCTCGGTCAGTGGCGCTCCGTACGATGCCCGGTCGGGTCCGCCATCAGCTGCCGAGGTCGGCGTCGACGTCGAGGTCGAAGCGGACGACGGCCGAGGCCACGGCCTCGACCCGGTGGCCGTACCGGGAGGCGTGCTGCACGAGCACGGCACGGGCCTGGTCGGCGGTGAGGTCGTGACGAGCGGCGATGCGCTCGATCGCCTGGGCGACGGTGCCGGTGTCGGCGCCGACGGTGGCCACCGCCTCCTCGACGAGGCAGATCACCTGCCTGGCCTTGACGAGCAGCTGCTCGGATGGCTCCTGGACCACCACGGCGGTCCTCCTCCCACGGGTCGTGCGTCGATGACGCACCCCCGGTGGAGGCCCGGACGTGACGCCGGGTCACCGCTGCGCTCGGCTGAGCAGGGGTGCGGTCGCCGAGGGTCCGGGGCGAGAGGCTCGTCGGGGCCTCATCGGGAACATACGGCCCCGCCCGGCGCATCGTCAACGGTCGATCTGCGGGAGGTGCTCCGAGGTCTGCTCGCCACGGGCAGGGGTTCGCCGCCCGACGGCGAAGAACCAGCGGAACCGGCGTACCAGCCGGCCGAGGGTGTGGGGACGGATGACGATCGAAGCGGTGGTGCGCCGAGGACTGGCGGTCGGGATCGCCGTCGTCGCGTCCGCCGGCATCGTCGCCGCCGGCGTCACCGCCAACCCGGTGTGGCCCGACGAGGCCTCGCTGGAGCGAGCCGAGGTCGTGGACTCCCCCGACGCCCACCGCGTCGTGTCCACGTCCGCCGGCGCCGGCACCACCCCCGGGCCCGAGCTGGCTGCTGCCCCGGCCCCGGCGCCCGCCGAGGCACCGGCCCCCGACGCCGTTCCCCCGGCCGCGACCCCCGCCACCTCGCCCCCTCCGCCGCCCGCCCCGGCGCCCGCGCCCGGTCCGGCACCGACCGATGCGCCGGCGCCGGCCCCCGTGCCAGCACCCCCAGTCTCCGCCGCCTCCCGGGTCGGCACCCGCGACGGCGAGTGCGAGGCCTCGATGCTGCGGTGGATGAACGAGAGCCGTGCCGACGCCGGCCGGGCCCCGCTCGCCTGGGACGACGCCGTCCTGCACGTCGCCGTCGACTGGAGCCACCAGATGGCCGACCGCAGCGAGCTGGCCCACAACCCCGACTACGGCGACCAGGTCTTCGCGGCCCGGGCGGAGGCCATGACGGCCGCCGAGAACGTCGGCTGGGGCACCGGCAGCAGCCGAGCCGTGTACGACGAGTTCCTCCGATCGCCGTCCCACCGGGACAAGATCCTGTCCGGCGCCCTCACGCACACCGCGGTGGGATGCGTGCGCGATGGCGCCGGCGAGCTCTGGGTCACCGCGAACTTCTGGGGCTGACCGAGGCCCTCACGGCCCGACACGAGGGCCGGTCTAACGTGCAGCCCGTGGCGGACGAACCGGCGGACCGGCTGTGGGTGGACCGCCCCGTGCTCGTCACCGGGGGCACCGGCTTCGTCGGATCCCACCTGTGCGCCCAGCTGGTCCAGGCCGGTGCGATCGTCTCCGTCCTGCGCCGCGACATCGAGCCGGTGACCAGCGTGCAGCGCCCCTGGGTCGACCGGGTCCGCTGGGTCGACGGTGACATCACCGACCAGGTGCTGCTCGAACGGGCCCTCGGCGAGCACGAGGTGGCCACCGTGTTCCACCTCGCGGCCCAGACCCAGGTGGGCGTGGCGAACCGCAATCCGGTGAGCACCTTCTCCTCGAACATCGCCGGCACGTGGGCGTTGCTCGAGGCGGTGCGGCGCAGCCCTCGCGTCGACCAGGTGGTGGTGGCGTCGAGCGACAAGGCCTACGGCGAGCAGCCCACGTTGCCGTACACCGAGGACATGCCACTCCTGCCGGTCCATCCCTACGACGTCTCCAAGGCCAGCGCCGACCTGCTCGCCGGCTCCTACCACCGCACCTGGGGCGTTCCCGTGGCCGTGACCCGCTGCGGCAACTTCTACGGGCCCGGGGACACCAGCTGGTCCCGGCTCGTGCCGGGCACGATCCGCTCGCTCCTCCGAGGGGAGCGTCCGGTCGTGCGCTCCGACGGCACCCTCGTCCGCGACTACCTCTACGTCGAGGACGGCGCCCACGCCTACCGCTGCCTGGCCGAGGCGATGGCGGCCCGGCCCGAGCTGGCCGGGGAAGCGTTCAACTTCTCGACGGAGACGCCGCTCACCGTGCTGGACCTCGTGGCCCGCATCCAGGCCGCAGCGGGCACCGACGTCGAGGCGGACGTGCGGGACGAGGCGACGTCGGAGATCGCGGCGCAGCACCTGTCGGCGGCCAAGGCTCGCGACCTGCTCGGTTGGCGGCCGCGGTGGACGCTCGACGACGCGCTCGCCGCCACCGTCGACTGGTACCGGGCCGAGCTCGGCTGCTGATGGCGCCCGGACCGGTCGCGGTCACGGGTGCCGGCGGCTACGTCGGTGGACGGCTCGTCGCCCACCTGCGGGGGGAGGGACGGCCGGTGCGTGCGCTGGCCCGGCGCCCGATCCCGTGGCTCGACGAGACCACGGCGATCGACCTCGTCACCGCCGACGCCCGTGCCCTGGCCGAGGCGCTCGAGGGGTGCGACGCCGTCGTCCACCTCGCCGGAGCCAGCGAGGTCCGCTTCGCCGCCGACCCCGACGCCGCCCTGGCCGAGACCGTGGTGGCGGCCCAGCGGGTCGCCCGGGCCGCCGCCGACGCCGGCGTGGAGCGGGTCATCGTGGCCAGCACCGTCCACGTGTACGGGGCCGCCCTCGTCCCCGGGGCGCGCGTCGACCACCGGACGCTCCCCGCCCCGCGCCACCCCTACGCCGTCGCCCGGCTGGCGGCCGAGCACCTGGTGGCCGGGCTGGTGCCGTCGCCCGTCGCCCTGCGGCTCACCAACGCCGTCGGCGCGCCGGTCGACGGACGGGTCGACCGGTGGACGCTGGTGGCCAACGAGCTCTGCGCCCGGGCTGCCCGGGGCGAGCCGCTGGTGCTGCGCTCGAGCGGACGCCAGTGGCGCGACTTCGTGGACCTGGGCGACGTGTGCGCCGTGCTCGCCGGTGCCAGCGACCCGGCCTTCCCGGCCGGCACCTACGACCTCGGCTCCGGCACGCCCACCACCGTCCTCGCCCTGGCCGAGCTGGTGGCCGAGGTGGCCGGCGAGCTCACCGCGCACCGGCCCTCGATCGAGGCGCCGGCGCACGACGGGCCCGAGCCGGAGCCGTTCCGGGTCTCCAACGCCGCCCTCGCCGGCCTCGGGCATCGACCGTCGACCCCGCTGCGGGACTCGATCGAGGAGACGTTCCGCGCCTGCCTGGACGACCCGCCACCGGGCTGAGCGCGGGCCGGGCAGTACCTTCCCCGCCGTGCCCGGTGGACTGCCCACGATCATCCTGTGCGGTGGCCGCGGCACGCGGATCAGCGACGTGGACCCCACGCTGCCCAAGCCGATGCTGCCGATCGGGGGCCGCCCCGTCCTGTGGCACGTGATGTCGATCTACGCCCGCCACGGCCACCGCGACTTCGTCCTCGCCCTCGGCTGGCTCGGCGACCGGATCCGCCGGTGGGCCACCGAGCACCAGGAGCCGGGGTGGCACGTGCGCTGCGAGGACACCGGGCCGAAAGCCCTCACGGGGACCCGGGTGCGCCTGGCCGCCCAGGCCGTCGGCGACGGGCCGGTGATGGTCACCTACGGCGACGGCGTCGGTGACATCGATGTGACCGCCCTGGTCGAGTTCCATCGCAGCCACGGCCGCCTGGCCACCATCACCGCCGTCCACCCCCCCGGTCGGTTCGGCGAGCTCCTGCTGGCCGGTGACCGGGTCGAGCAGTTCGTCGAGAAGCCCCAGGTGAGCGATGGATGGATCAACGGGGGCTTCATGGTGCTCGAGCGAGACGCCATCGAGGGGTACATCCCCGACGACGACGTCATGCTCGAGCGGGAGCCCATCGCTGCGCTTGCCGACGCCGGCGAGCTGATGGCCTACCGCCACGACGGCTTCTGGCAGCCGATGGACACGCCGCGCGAGCGGGACCTGCTCGAGGAGCTGTGGGCGGCGGGCGACGCGCCCTGGATGGTCCAGGAGGACCGATGACCGAGATCGACGGCGTGCACGTGCGCCCCCTGCGCCGCATCCCCGACGAGCGGGGCGCCATCCTCCACATGCTGCGCAACGACGACGAGGCCTTCGACGCGTTCGGCGAGATCTACTTCTCGATGGTCCACCCGGGCGTCGTGAAGGGGTGGCACCTCCACCGGGAGATGACCCTCAACTACGCCGTGCCCATCGGCATGATCAAGCTCGTCTGCTTCGACGAGCGCGACGGGTCGCCCACGGCGGGCAACCTCGTGGAGATCCACACCGGCGAGCTGGCCTACTCGCTCGTCACGATCCCGCCCGGCGTCTGGAACGGGTTCAAGGGCGTCGGCACGTCGACGGCCCTGGTCGCCAACTGCGCCACCATCCCGCACCGCGCCGACGAGATCGAGCGGCTCGACCCCTTCGACGACCGCATCCCCTACGACTGGTCCCTGCGGCATGGCTGACGCAGCCGGCCACGACGCAGTGCTGGAGCTCGACGCCCGGCCACCGTCGACGTGGCGCTGGCTGCGGGACCTGGTCGCCCACCACGACGTGGTCCGGGCCCTGGCCGCCAAGGACTTCAAGGTCCGCTACAAGCGGGCCAGCCTCGGCGTGCTGTGGGCCGTGGCCCTGCCCCTGCTGCAGTCCGTGGTCATCATCGTGGTGTTCAGCCGGTTCGCCCGCTTCGCCGTCGAGGACCTCGACTACCTCTCCCACGTGCTCACCGGGATGCTGGTCTGGTCCTACGTGGCCCTGACCGTCAACAGCGCGACCACGGCGATCGTGGACGGGGCGGGCCTCACCGACAAGATCTGGTTCCCGCGCGCCGCGCTGGTGCTGGCCCCCGTGCTGGCCAACCTGGTGGGGTTCCTCGTGACGGCTGCCGTCGTGGTGCCGGTCACCGTGGCCAGGGGCCACGGCGGCGTCCGGACGCTCCTCGTGGTGCCGGCCGCCCTGCTCCTCGTCACCCTCGTGCTGTCGCTGTGCCTGGTGACCGCTGCGCTCCAGGTGTGGTTCCGCGACGTGAAGTTCATCGTGCAGGCCGGCCTGCTCGTCCTCCTCTACGCCACGCCGGTGATCTATCCGCTCGACGTGCTCGGCGACCTCGCCGACGTCGTCCGGCTCAACCCGTTCACCGGCGTGCTGGCCCTGGTCCGCACCGCACTGGTCGAGGCGCCGCTCGACGGCGTCGCGGTCACGGCCGCGGTGGCGTGGACGACGGCGCTGGCCGTGCTCGGCACCCAGCTCCACCGGCGCGGCGACCGCCGCTTCGTCGATCTGCTCTAGGACGCCGATCGGCACGGACAGCTCATGTGCTGCCGGGTCCGGCGGCGTCGCCGCCGCGACCAACCGCGCTCACCGGTCGCGCCGCACGCCCCACACCCAGGCGAACAGGGTCCCGGCACCGCGCACCTCGACCACGTCGAAGCCGGCCCGGTCGAGCTGGTGGCGCATCCACCGCTCGGTGGCGGTGGTGCCGCGGAACTCCGGCTCGGTGGTCACGGCGTCCACCTCGTCGAGCCGCCGGCGACGCAGCCGCCAGCGCAACGTGTCGAGCCGGTACCGCAGCGGCGGCAGGTTGTTCCACTGGGCGGCGAGCACGCCGCCGGGGGCGATCGTGCGACCGCACTCGTGCAGGTAGTCCGCGATCAGATGGCGGCTGCGCTGGTGCTGGAAGACGGTGAACGTGCAGACGAAGTCGACGCTGGCGTCGGCGAGCATGGCCAGGGTCGTCCCGTCGCCGACCTCGAAGCGGACGCGGTCGTCGTCGACCAGCTCACGGGCGCGGCGTACCATGGCGGTGCTGATGTCCACGCCGACCACCCGGTCGAACTCCGACGCCAGCGCCTTGCAGATCCGGCCCAGCCCCGAGCCGATCTCCACGGCGGTGCCCCGCCGCGCCGGCTGGACCGGCGCCTGGCGCAGCGCCAGGTCGACGACCTGCTCGCCGGTGGCGAAGAAGCGGACCATGTCCGGGTCGTCGTAGGCCATCGACGTGTCGACGTAGAACGCCGCGTTCTCCTCGGCGCGCGCCTCCCAGAAGGCCCGCATGGCGTCGGCGTCACCGGCCACGGCGAGCCTCCGGGCGGGCCGGTCCTACGATGCGGGCGTGGCCGCCCGGATCAGCGTGATCGTGCCGGTCCGCGACCGGCGCGACCTGCTGGCGGCCACGCTGCGCGCCCTCGACGCCCAGACGGTGCGCGACTTCGAGGTGGTGGTGGTCGACGACGGCTCCACCGACGGCGCCGACGAGCTGGCGGCGACGGCGGTCGTGGCCGGTCGGCCGGTGGTGCTGGGACGCACCGGCGGAGCGGGAGCCGTGGCCGCCCGGACCACCGGTGTCGCGCTGGCATCGGCGCCGCTGCTGGCCTTCACCGACAGCGACTGCGAACCGGAGCCGCAATGGCTCGAGCAGGCGCTGGCCGCGCTCGAGGGCGGCGCCGCTCTGGCCCACGGGCCCACCGTGCCGGCCCGCTCCGTACGGCCGCTGGAGCGCAGTGTGAGCGAGCGGGACGGCGGCCTCTTCCCGACCTGCAACATCGCCGTGCGCCGGGAGGTGCTCGAGGCCGTCGGCGGCTTCGACGTGGCCGCGGCGCGACGCTGGCGCTTCCGCCCCACGGACCGGGCCCAGGGCCTCGGCTTCGGCGAGGACACGCTGTTCGGCTGGCGGGTGGCCCGCTCGCACGGTGTCCGCTTCGTGCCCGAGATGGTGGTGCGCCACCACGTGTTCCCGCCCGATCTGCGGGACTGGCTGTCGCGGTCGGTGCAGGCTGCGGCGTTCCCCGCCCTGGTGCGGGAGGTCCCCGAGCTGCGCGGCACGATGGTGCACCACGGCGTGCTGTTCACCCACCGCTCCCGGGTCCCGGTCTACGCCACCGCCGTGGCGGTGCTCACCCGACGTCCCGCGCTCGTGGCCGGCACGGCGGCGTGGTGGGCTTTGCACCGGTACCGGCACACGATCCGACCGACCGACCTGTCCCGGCCGGCCAAGGTCCGGGCCGTGCCGGCGCAGATGCTGCTCGACGTCGTACAGGCGGGCGCACTGGTGGTCGGCAGCGCACGGGCCCGGACGCTCCTGCTCTGACACGGCGCTCACAGCCGGGGTCGACCCAGGAGGGCCCGGTGGAGCACGCCCTGGCTCCGGTCCCTGGTGATCGCCCAGCGCGCCAGGTGGGTCGGCGCCGTCGCCGCGGTCCACGGCATGTCCGGGTGCTCGTTCAGGCGGTTGCTGAAGAACGGCGACTGGTCCACCACGTCGAAGCCGGCCGAGAACAGCAGCTGGCGGTGGCAGGCCGCGTTGTAGAGCCACCACTGGCACGTCGGTCCGGTAGCGCGCAGGCGGGCCACGGGCTGGCGCCGGTGCACGACCGAGAGCCACAGCTCGACCTGCTCGACCGACAGCAGCTCGCCGCCGCAGACGCTGCGGACCGCCTCCAGGGCACGGACCGGGTCCTGCAGGTGGAGCAGCAGCGTGCCGCAGACGACCACGTCGAAGGTCCCGAGGACGGCGGGGTCGAGGTCGTAGATGCTGCAGACCCGCCAGTCGACCGCCGAACCGACCACGTCGGCGAGCAGGCGGAAGCCGGCCCCCTTGGGCGGACCCGACATGCCCGGGGTGCGCTCGGCGAAGGGACCCCCGGTGCGTGCGTCGGCCGGCCAGTCCCACGACTCGTGGTCCTCCACGTCGACGGCCACCACCTCGGCCGCCCCCCGCCGCTCCATCTCGAAGGCGTAGAACCCGTCGTAGGTGCCGATGTCCAGGCAGCGCTTGCCGCGCACGTCCGGGAACGGCACCAGGTCGAGGCTGTGGCGCAGGTCGAACCAGCCGGGGGTGGTCACCCCGGGGGCGACGTCGATGGTGTGGTACCAGAACGGGTGGGCCTCGATCCGGTCCCGGATCTCGTCGGTCGGGGCATCCAGGTCGGTGCGCAGGGGAGGCATGCGGCGGCGAACCTACGTCGTCGCCTGTGGTGGAATCTGCCCCATGGACCAGCCGTCGATCCGCACCCAGGTGGACCGCGTGCCCTGGTACCACACCATCGAGCTGGGCGACGGCGTGGTGACGCCCGGCGAGTACGACCACCGACCCGCGGTGCGGCACGTGCCGCTGCCCGACCGGCTCGACGGGCTCCGGTGCCTCGACGTCGGCACCCACGACGGCTTCTGGGCCTTCGAGATGGAGCGGCGGGGCGCGGCCGAGGTGGTGGCGATCGACATCGAGCACCCCGAGGAGATCGACTGGCCCGAGCCCCGCCTCGAGATCACCGACGAGCTCCGGGCCCACGTCGCCGAGCGCAAGGCGGCCTTCGATGTGGCCGCCTCGGCGCTCGGGTCGTCGGTGAAGCGCCAGTGGTGCTCCCTGTACGACCTCACGTCGGACCGGGTCGGCACGTTCGACGTCGCCTTCCTCGGCACGCTCCTCCACCACCTCCGCGACCCGATCGGGGCCCTGCAGTCGGTCCGCCGCGTCACCGACGGTCGGCTCGTGCTGGTCGCGGTCGTCTCCCCGTGGAAGACGGCGCTGTTCCCGGTCACCCCCATCACCGAGATCCTCGAGATGGGGGCCGACCCGTTCTACGAGATCCCCAACGCCGCCGGACTGCGCCGACAGCTGGAGCTGGCCGGATGGGCGGTCGAGCGGTGGGGGCGCCCGCACCTCCAGGGCTTCGGCGCCGGCCACGTGCCCGGCCCCCTGCGCTGGCGGGGCCGCACCGGTCTGCGCACGCTGCCCCGCCAGCTGCTCTACCGCAAGGGCGTGCTGCACGTGAGCGTGGTCGCCCGACCCCGATGACCGGCCCCGTCGGCGATGCCCGCATCGTGCTCGACCGCGTGTCGAAGCGCTACGAGCCGGGTCGGCAGGAGACGGTGCTGGCGGCGCTGCGCCGTCGAGGGTCCCGGCCCGAGCACTGGGCGCTGCGGGACGTGGACCTGTCGGTCCAGCCGGGCGAGGCCGTCGCCGTCCTCGGCCACAACGGCGCCGGCAAGACCACGCTGCTGCGCACCCTCGCCGGCGTGACCCAGCCGACGAGCGGCCGGGTCTCGGTGCGGGGGCGGATCGCGCCGCTCATCAGCGTCGGCGTCGGTTTCCACGAGGAGCTGTCCGGCGCCGAGAACGTGGCGATGAATGGGGCGCTGCTCGGCCTGTCCCGCTCGGTGCTCCGTGCCCGCATGGATCAGATCGTCGCCTTCAGCGAGCTCGACCCCGATGTGCTGTCGACGCCGGTGAAGTTCTACTCCTCCGGGATGCGTCTGCGGCTGGCCTTCGCCGTCGCCGTGCAGCTCGAGCCCGACGTCCTGCTCGTCGACGAGGTCCTCGCTGTCGGCGACCTGGCGTTCCAGGCCAAGTGCCTGGCCCACCTGCGGGCGGTGACCGAGGGCGGAGCGACGGTCGTGCTCGTCACCCACTCCACCCACGCCGCCCGCATCCTGTGCCCGCGGGCCCTGGTTCTGGCTGGTGGGCAGGTCCGCTTCGACGGCCCCTGCGACGAGGGCGTCGCCGAGCACCACCGGCTCCTGGCGGACGGGGACGTCCCCGGCTCCACCCGCCGGGCCCGCGTGGTGGAGCGTCGCCTCGTCGACGCCGACGGGCGGACCGTGGACGAGGTCGCCACCGGGGCGTGGTGCCACGTCGTGCTCACGGTGGACTTCGACCGGGAGGCCGACAGCCCCCAGGCCCACTTCACCGTGCACGACGCCGCCGGCGAGGTCGTCTACGAGCTGTACACCCGGGTGGGCGAGTCGTACCGGCGCTACGCCGCCGGCGAGCGGGCCACCGTGCAGATCGGGTTCCGGGCCGCCCTCGCCGCCGGCGAGTACGTCGCCACGACCGGGGTGCTCGACGTCGCCGGTCGCGAGGTCCTGTGCCAGGACGCCGAGGGCGTCGTCGTGCGGGTGCGCTCGGACCACGAGGTCGACGGCATCGTCGACCTCGACGCCCGCATCACCGTGGGGACGCCGTGACCGTGGCCGCCCGCGTGGCGGCGGCCTCCGACCGGTTGGCCGACCTGCTGGCCCCGCGGCTGCCCGAGCGCAGCCCCGTCGGCCGCGCCCTCCGTGCCGTGCGCCACCGGGTGCTGCCCCGCACCGTGCCCGACCGGCCGATCGCCGCCGTCCTCCACGCCTTCGGTCGGGCCAACCCCGAAGCCACGTTCGTGCAGGTCGGCGCGCACGACGGCACCCAGCTCGATCCGCTGCGCGACCAGATCCGGGCCCACCGCTGGACCGGCGTCATGGTCGAACCCGTCCCGTACGTCTTCGACCGGCTGCGCGCCACCTACGGCGACCATCCCCGCATCACGCTCGAGAACATCGCCATCGCCGACCGGGACGGCACCCTGCCGTTCCACCACCTGCCCGAGGTGGACGACGGCGACGGCACGTGGCGGTGGTACGACGCGCTCGGGTCCTTCCGGCGCGACGTGCTGCTCTCCCACGACCGCCAGATCCCCGACATCGCCGACCGGGTCGTCACCACCGAGGTGCCGTGCCTGACGTTCGAGAGCCTGTGCGAGCGCCACGGCATCGGGGCCATCGACGTCGTCCAGATCGACACCGAGGGCTACGACGACGTCATCCTCGACGGCATCGACCTCGATCGCCACCGGCCCGCCGTCGTGCTGTTCGAGCGGCTGCACATGGACGAGGCCACCCACCGCCGGTGCACGGACCGCCTCGTCGCCCACGGCTACGAGTGGCTGTCCGACCCGATGGACACCCTCGCGGTGCGGGCCGACGTCCTGGCCGCCCAGCCCCCCGTTGCCGAGGCGTGGCGGGCGGCCGTCGAGTCGTGGCGCCACCACACCGCATCCGACGAGGAGCCGCTGCCGCCCGAGGCCGACGACCTGCGCCACGACCACCCCCGCCTGCGTGAGCTGGTCGACGCCTACGCCGCCCTCGACTGGCCGGTGACCCAGCACTCCCGCTGGGCCGCCGACCCCTTCGAGCACCTGGACCTGCGCCGCTTCCGCGGCGACACCGGCTACGTCTGGAGCTACCGCGACCAGCCACAGGTCACCGAGCTGCGGTACTTCACCTACCTCCGCGCCGTCGAGGAGCGAGACCACCTCGGCCTGCTCGACACACTGGTTGAGGACGGCCTGTTCGGCTGCTGGACCCAGCGGTTCCCCGGCCACCCCCGCTGCAGCCGCGACCTGCTCGACGCCGTGAACGAGCTGTCGTTCCTGGACCGCCACCTCTCGATCAGCGAGCGCGACGGCCTGCGCATCCTCGACATCGGCGCCGGCTACGGGCGTCTCGCCCACCGGGCCACCGCCGCCTTCCCCGGCATCGCCGACCACTGCTGCGTCGACGCCGTCGCCCACTCGACGTTCCTCGCCGAGTGGTACCTGGGCTTCCGTGGCGCCGACCGGGCCCGCAGCCTGCCGTTGACCGACGTGCCCGGCCTGGCGCCGGGGTCGTTCGACCTGGCCTGCAACGTGCACAGCTTCTCGGAGTGCACGCTGGCCGCCATCGGCTGGTGGTGCGACCAGCTGGCCCGGCTCGACGTCCCGCACCTCTTCGTCGTGCCGAACGAGCCGGCCGGCTTCCTCTCGCTGGAGGCGGACGGGTCCCGCCACGACTTCCTCCCCCTGCTCGAGCGGGCGGGCTACCGGCTCGTCGTCGAGGAGCCGGCGTTCGCCGATCCGGCGGTGCGCTCACTGCTCGGCGTGCACGACCGCCACTGCCTGTTCGAACGGATCCGGCCGTGATCTCCGTCGCCTTCGCCGTCGACGCCGGGTACGTGCCGTGGTGCGCGGCCGCCATCCGGTCGCTGCTCGACCACCACGACGCCGGCGAGGTCGACCTGCACGTCGTGCACGACGGGACGGTGGCCGGGCCGCTCGGCGCCCGGCTGACCTCGTGGCTGGCCGGCCTCGGCGGCACCGCCACGCTGCACGCAGTGCCCCCGGCCCGATCGGCCGGACTCCCCTCCCTCGACCGCTTCGGCACCGTCGTGTGGTCGCGCTTCCTCCTGCCCGAGCTGCTCCCCGAGCACGACCGGGTCCTGTACCTCGACGCCGACGTGGTCGTGACCGGGCGGCTCGACGAGCTGTTCGCCACCGACCTGGGCGGGGCACCGCTCGGAGCCGTCCGCAACGTCGTGGAGCGATCCCAGCGGGAGCGCCTGCGACGCCTCGGCATCGCCGACCCGCTCGACGTCTGCAACAGCGGGGTGCTCCTGCTCGACCTGCCGGCCATGCGCGCCGCCGGCACCGCGGACGCCGTGCTCGACCTGGCCCGGGATCGGGCCGGCGACCTCGGTTGGCCGGACCAGGACGCGCTCAACCTGGCCGTCGGCTCGTGGGCCCGGCTCCACCCCCGGTGGAACGCGCAGAACAGCCTGTGGGACTGGCGCCCGCTGGCCGTCGAGGTGTTCGGCGTCGACGCCGTCGACGAGGCCACGTCGGATCCCGCCATCGTCCACTTCGAGGGGCCCAGCCTGTGCAAGCCGTGGCACCTGCTGTGCGAGCACCCGTGGCGGGACACGTGGTGGGATGCCGCCCGCCGCACGCCCTTCGCCCCCGATCAGCCCGAGGACGTCACCGTGGCCACCCGCCTCATCTCCCGCCTGTCCGGCGATCGGCGCCGGTCCGCGTACCTGCGCCTGCTTCGGCTGCGGCAGCGGTCGGCTGCGCGGCGACCCACGACGGAGGAGGGAGCGGCCGACGTGACCCAACCGCCGGTGACGTCCAGCGCGTCGGCGGTCGAGCTCGACCGGATCGCCGAGTGCCGGCCGTTCACGATGGCCAGCGACGAGCGCCTCCTCGCCACCATCGACGCCGTCCGCCACGTCGTGGGACGGGGCGTCCCGGGGGCGCTCGTCGAGTGCGGCGTGTGGCGGGGCGGGTCGGTGCTGGCCATGGTCCGCACGTTGCAGGAGCTCGGCGTCGACGACCGCGACGTCTGGTGCTTCGACACCTTCACCGGGATGACGGCTCCGGGCGACGCCGACGTGTCGCGCTACTCGCCACCGGCGACCGAGACGTGGGCCGACGCCTCCGCCCGGGGCGAGCGGCCGTGGGGCGGCTACTTCGACGCCGGCGTCTTCGGCCGTGACCAGGTCGCCGAACTCCTCGCCGGCACCGGATACCCCGTCGAGCGCATCCACCTCGTGGCCGGACCGGTGGAGGACACCATCCCGGCCGACGCACCCGACGACATCGCCCTCCTGCGCCTGGACACGGACTGGTACGAGTCGACCCGACACGAGCTGGAGCACCTCTACCCCCGCCTGCGGTCCGGCGGCGTGCTGATCGTCGACGACTACGGCCACTGGGAGGGGGCGGCCCGGGCCACCGACGAGTACTTCGCCTCCGGCGAGGTCCCCCGCCCGCTGCTCGCCCGCACCGACTACACGGGCCGGATGGGGGTCAAGGGCTGACGGCCCGGACCGCCAGGACCAGGCCGTTCTCCCGGCGGCCCTCCTCCGACGCCCGGCCGTCCACCAGCGCGATGGCCCGCTGGAAGAGCCACACGTAGGGCCGCCGGAGTCGCCGCGGCACCCGGGAGCCCAGCCCGTCCTGGAGCAGCTGGAGCGCCGCGGCGGGAAGGCCCAGCACGCCCCGGACCTCGACCACGTCGAAGCCGGCGGCCGCCACCGTGCGCGCCAGCCCGTCGCAGGTCCACCGCCAGAAGTCGGTGGGGTCTCGGTGGAGGTACATGAGCCCGTGCGTGCTGAGCACCAGCGTCCCGCCGGGCCGCAGGAGGCGGCGGCACTCGGCCAGGTAGCCAGCCGGATCCTCGACGTGCTCGAGCACCTGCGTGGACAGGACGAGGTCGGCGCACCCGTCGGCCATCGGCACCGTGCCGTCCGCGGCCAGGTGGACGTCGGCGACCGGGTTGCCGGGCAGGTCCACGCCGACGTGGCGGACCGAGGGGGCGAAGAGGTCGCGGTACGGCGCATCCGCGCAGCCGAGGTCGACGACGGTGGCGCCCGAGGGCAGACCGGCGGACGCCACCAGCTCGGCGAGCAGCGACCGCAGGCGGCGGCCGACCACGGCGAAGGGCGACGACCAGCCGGTGTCGTGGACGTCGGCTCGGCGCGCCGACAGGTACTCCTCGCTCATGGGCCCGGCCTCGGTCCGCTCAGCTCCACCGTGGCGTGGGAGGACCGGTCCTCGCCGTCGACCTGGATCTGCGCGGCCAGCTCCGCGATGCCGTACGCCCCGGCCCGCGGCCGCCGGTACGCCAGCACCGTCGCGCGTCCGAGCACCTCGGCCCCCGACCCGTCGAGCACGGTCGTCACCATGCGGTAGGTGCCGCCGGCCATGGCCGCGGCCAGGTCGATCTCGAGGGGCACCCGCTCCCCGGCGGCGAAGCGCTCCGCCAGGTCCAGCTCCCGCGCGTAGGCCACGGCACCGGTCTCGGCCAGCACGGTGAAGCGCACCCGCACACCGTCCAGCGGCCGGCGGACGTGGAGCTCGTGGCGGAGCCGGTAGCGGCGCTCGTGGACCAGCTCGTGCACCGTCCGACCGGACTCGTCCACCACGACCCCGGCATCCATCCCGACGGGGGCGTCGCTGTCGGCGTCTCGGCTGCGCTCGCCGAGCAGTGCCAGATACGCCGCCACCGCTTCGTCGGACGGACCGTCGAACGCGAGGGCACCCTGCTCCAGCACGATCGTCCGGGGGGCGAGGAGGCGCACGGCGTGCACCGAGTGCGACACCAGCACGATGGCCGTGCCGCGAGCCTGCAGCTGCTTCATCCGCTCCAGGCACTTGAGCTGGAACGCCATGTCGCCGACGGCCATGACCTCGTCGACGAGCAGGACGTCGGGGTCGACGTGCATGGCGACCGAGAACGCCAGGCGCATCTGCATGCCCGACGACCACAGCTTCACCGGGGTGGCGAGCACGTCGTCGGCCAGCTCGCTGAAGGCGACGATCTCGTCGCGGCGGGCCGCCACCGTGGCCCGGTCGAGGCCGAGCAGCGACCCGTTGACCGCGACGTTCTCGTGCCCCGACAGCTCGTTGTGGAACCCGACGCCGATGCTGATGAGCGGGACGATCCGGCCGACCACCCGCACCGTCCCGGCCGACGGCGCGGTGACGCCACCCAGCACCCGCAGCAGCGTCGTCTTGCCGGCACCGTTGTGGCCGAGGACCCCGACGGTCTCGCCCGGGGCGACCCGCAGATCGACATCGCGCAGGGCGACGTGGTCGGTGCGCCGGCGGGAGCGCCAGGAGCCCGGGCCCCAGCGCCGGTAGCGCTTGGCCAGACCCACGACCTCGATGGCGGCTCGCCCGGCGCCGGCGGTCGGAGGCGCCACGGAGCCCGGCATCGGGCGGACGGTACCGTGTGCCCGCTCGAGCGGCCGACGCAGGAGGCGCGGCGGGAGCGGACCCTGGTCCTGTGCGCCGTCACCGGGCCGGCAGCGGTCGGTGGTCGCCCCGCCAGCGGCGGTGCAACCGACGGAGCGCATGCTCGACGCCCGACCGCGACGGGCGGGGTGGCACCGGCGCCGGGACCGGCAGCGCCGTGCCGCCGGGCTGCGGCCCGACGAAGCCGCCGGCTGCGTGCTGGTGCCAGCGCTCCATCACGTCGGTCAGGCGGTCGACGTCGAGCTGGTCGGCGGTCGCGGACCCGCCCTCGACCAGCCGCCGCCGCAGCGCGGGATCAGCTGCCAGGCGACGGACCGCCGCCGCCAGGGCCTCGGGATCGCCCGGTTCGACCAGGAGGCAGTTCCCTCCGTCGACGAGGAACTCGGCGGACCCGCCGACGCCGGTGGCGACGACCGGTGTCGCACACGCCATGGCCTCGAGCGGGACCAGGCCGAAGGGCTCGGCCCACGTGCTCGGGAACAGCACGGCGTCGGCCTCCGCGTAGGCGGCAGCCACCTCCGATCGGGTCAGCGAGCCGAACCGCACCCGGTCGGCGACCCCGAGCTCCCGGGCCAGGCGCTCCAGCCGACCCCGCTCCGCGTCGCCACCCCGCCCCCAGCAGTCGAGGGTGGCGCCGTCCAGCAGCGGCAGCGCCCGCACCGCGGTCTCGAAGCCCTTGCGAGGGTCGAAGCGCCCGCTCACCACCAGCCGCCCCCGCCACGGCCGATCCGACGCACCCCGGCCCGGGAAGTCGGTCCGGTCGATGCCGCTGTGGACCACGGCTTCCCGGCCGAGCGCCCACCTCCCCTCGGCGTGGGCCCGGTCGCGGACGGCGGCGCTCACGTGCAGGACCGCGGCGGTGGGCGACGGGTCGGGCACCACGGCGGGCACGCCGGTGGCGGCACCCACGAGCCGCCCGGCGGCCCGGCGGACGGGGGAGCCGTCGAACGCGGAGGACCACGGATCGAGGGACCGCCCGTAGACGAGCCAGTCGTCGCACACGCTGAGCACCAACGGCACGCGGCGCTCGACGAGCGGCACCAGCAGCCCGAACGACGCGCCGGCGAGCTGCCAGACCGACACCACGTCGGGACGGTGGCGCTCGAGCGCGTCGGCCAGCGCCCGCTGGTTGTGCCGCTCGATCCGGAGCCGGTCGGGCCACGACGGCCGGAGCAGCTCCTCGCCCGAGTGGTACAGCCGCAGCGAGCGGGTGACCCGGCGGTCGTGGTCGGGATCGGGATCGGCGGGCTCGGCGCCGGCGACCACCGTGTCGCCGCACAGCACGTGCACGTCGTGGCCACGGCCGACGAGGCGGCTCATCACGTCCCGGCACGACAGCTCATAGCCCCCGAAGTGGTGCGGCGGATACCAGTTGGTGATGGTCAGGATCCGCACCGCGTACCATCCTGCTCGCGATGCGCATCGCCATCACCCACCCGTACTGCTGGCCCGAGGTGCGGCGTGGCGCCGAGCGCATGATCGTGGAGACGGCCCGGTCCCTGGCCGCACGGGGTCACGACGTCACCGTGCTGACCTCCTCCGGCGAGCCCGGCACGACGACCGTCGACGGCTACCTGGTGCGGCGCTACCGGCGTCGGTTCGACGAGCGGTTCCGCCACGAGCGCTGGTTCGGCCGCCGCATCCTGCCGGCGCTGGTGCGGGGCCGCTTCGACGTCGTCCACTCGCTCATGCCCACCGATGCGGAGGCCGCGGTCCGCACGGCCCGGGCCGGTCACCGCACCGTCTACGAGGAGCTCGGCAACCCCATCCGTGCCGCCATCGAGGGCCGAGCCGACGAGCGGGCGCGGGTGCGGGTCATCCGCGGCGTCGACGTGTACGGATGCATGTCCGAGTTCTCCCTCCGGTTCCTGGAGGACGGCTGGGGCCGCGATGGGGTGGTCATCCCCGGCGGCGTCCGGACGTCGCAGTTCGGTCCCCGCGCCAAGCACGCCCAGCCGACCGTCCTGTTCTCGGGCGCGATCGAGCCGCCCGAGAAGCACGTGGCCCTGCTCCTGTCGGCGATCGCGCTGGTCGCCGAGGTGGAGCCGGCCGTGCGGCTGCAGCTGTCGGGCCCGGGTGACGCCACCGCGCTGCTCGCCGCCGCACCGGAGGCGGCCCGCCGTCGCACGGAGGTCCTGCCCCTCGGGGACCCGCACGGGCTCGCCGACCAGTACGGGGCGGCGTGGGTGACGTGCCTGCCGACCGAATGGGATTCCTTCGGGCTCGTGGTGATCGAGTCCCTGGCCGCCGGCACCCCCGTGGTCGTCGGGCCGCGCGGGGCGCCGCCGGAGACCATCGCCCGCTTCGACCGCGTGGGGGTCGCGGCCGCGGAGCTGGATGCCCGATCGCTCGCCGATGCCCTGCTCGCCGGTCTGGCGCTGGCCCGCGACCCCGGGTGCGCCGAGCGGTGCCTGGCGGCGGCCGCCGAGTTCGACTGGGACGACGCCATCGCCCCGCTCCTCGAGTCGATCTACGGGGCGAGCCGGTGACCGGCCCGTTCACCGACCGGGTCGTCGGCAAGCAGCGCGCCCTGCGGACGTCCTGGTTCATCGGTCGGCTCCAGCTGGCGGCCCGCCTCCAGGGGGCGGTGCTCCACGTGCGCACCGCGGGTCCCGTGCGCATCGTGGCCATGCCCCGCCTGGTGGTGGAGCGCGGGACCACCACCACCGTCGAGCTGGGCGCCGGCACGGTCCTGCAGCACGACGTCCTGCTCCAGCTGCGCGGCGGCCACCTCCGCCTCGGTGCCGACGTCGACGTCCGCGACGGGGTCGGGTTCAACATCGGCGGCACCTGCACGGTGGGCGACGGCGTCGTGCTCAGCCACGGCCTGCGCATCCACTGCGCCGAGGCGGTCGACATCGACGACTGGACGATCATCGGCGAGTACTCGACCATCGTCGACTCGAAGCACGTGCGGACCGGGCCCGACGAACCGATCCACCACGCCTCCACGTCGGCGCCCGTGCGGATCGGTCGCAACGTGTGGGTGGGCGCCAAGGCCACCATCACCAGCGGCGTGACGGTCGGGGACCAGTCGATCATCGGCGCCCACGCGCTGGTCACCCGCGACGTGCCGCCGTCCACGCTCGTCGGATCGCCGCCGGCCACCGAGATCCGCCGGCTCGACGGATGACCTACAGGAAGAGCCGCCGGTAGCGCACCGATCCCCAGGCCAGCGCCAGCACCTCGGCCGAGTCGACGGCGAAGGCGTGGCCCAGCGTGCGCAGCCGGACGGCGCGGTCGACCGCCACCGGCTCGAGCAGGAGCCGGTGGCGCAGGTACGGCGTCACGGCCACGGCCGCGACCGCGGCCCCCGACCGGCGGCCGATGACGGCGGCGGTCCCCAGACCGAGGAGCGCGACCAGCGTGGGCGGGTGGGACGGCTTCCAGAACCGGCGGCTGTGGGCGTGCTCGGCGAGCGACGGGTGCTTGCCGATCGCGGCCACGTTCCCCTGCCACCGCCAGGCGTCCCGCAGCTCGGCTCGCAGGTCGGCCGGTCGCACGTCGTGCTCGACGACGGCCGCGGGGGCGAAGGCCAGTCGGGCGCCGGTGTCGAGGGCCCGCAGGCCCAGGTCGGCGTCCTCGCCGGCCGGGCGGTCGAAGGCCTCGTCGAACCCGTCCAGCTCCTCGAGCAGCGTGCGCCGGTAGCCCATGTTGCACGTCTCGAAGTAGGGGCTCGGCGACGTGATCTCCAGCGTCCGGCTGAACGGGCCCCGGTGGTGCGCCTGGTCGGGAGCGGGGACGGTGACCCCTTGGGCCAGGTCGGCCTCGCTGAGGGCATCGACGAGCCCGGCCAGCCATCCGGGCCGAGGCACGCAGTCGTCGTCGGTGAAGGCCACGAGCGGCGCCCGACCGGTCCGCCACCCCCGGTTCCGCCCCGGTCCGGGGCCGCGCCGCCGTGGCTGGCGCAGGACCTGGACGGGCACCGACGCCGACGCCGCCAGGTCGGCGAGCACCGCCGGCGTGTCGTCGGTGGAGGCGTCGTCGACCAGCACCACCTCGAACGGATCGGCCAGCTGCTGGGCCTCCAGCGCGGTGACGAGGCGGCGCAGGAGGTGGGCCCGGTTGCGGGTGGCGACCACCACCGTCACCGCAGGCGTCACAGCTCCCCGATCCGGCACGCGGAGAGCGTCGCACACCGACGGGCCACCGCCGGGAGTCGGGGTACGCTCCGCCGCGACCATGCCACGACGAGCGGAGCACCGGTGCGCGCGGTCACGGTCGTGATCCCGGCGCGGAACGCAGCAACGCTGGTCGAGGGCTGCCTGCGCACCGTGGTCCCCCAGGCCGAGGCGATGGGCGCACGGGTCGTCGTCGTGGACGATGCCTCCACCGACGACACCGCCGCCCGCGCCGAGGCGCTCGGCGCACGGGTCGAGCGCAGCCCGCGGCCGCAGGGTCCGTACGCGGCGCGCAACCGGGGCTGGCGCCGGCACGGCACCGACGTGGTGGTCTTCACCGACGTGCGGAGCCGGGCCCACGACGGCTGGCTCGCCGGCTCCGTCGACCGGTTGCGCGACCCCGTCGCCATCGTCGGCGCCGACGTGCGGGTCGTCGCCGGGGCGGGCACCGGCGTCGCCGGACGTGCCGCCGCCCACCGCCAACCGCTCCTGGCCAGCCGCTCCCTCACCGACCGTCACCTGCCCTTCGTCGCGACCTGCTCGCTGGCCACCAGCCGCCGGGTCCTAGAGGCCGTCGACGGGTTCGCCGACGTCCGTGGCGGCGGTGACGTCGACCTGTGCTGGCGGGTGCAGGACGCCGGCCTGGGCACCGTGGCCGTCGCCGACATCGGGATGGACTGGGTGCCGCGCTCGTCGGTGCGCGCCCTCGTCGGCCAGTTCCACCGGTACGGGTCGAACACGGCCTGGCTCCAGCGACGCCACGACGCCTGCCCCGAGGACCCGGTGGTGGCGCGCTGGAAGGGCTGGGGCGGAGCCGTGCGAGAGAGCCTGGCGGCGCGGCACGAGCCCACCGCCGACCCCGGCGTGCTCGCCGTCGACGTGCTGTGCCGCATCGCCACCTACGAGGGCCACCGCCGGGCGGTCGGTGAGGTGGCGTGACGGTGCCGGTGGCGGTGCTCCTCGGCGACCTGGGCGACGAGCGCTGCGGCGTGGGACGCAGCACGGCGACCCTGCTGGCCGGCCACGACGTCGTGCACCTGGACCCGACCGTCGCGTCGTGGCGCGGCTGGTGGCGGGCGTGTGGCGCCGCCGCGGCCCGGTGCCGCGGCCTGGTCATCGTGTACCCCACGGCCAGCACGTACCTGCGGCCCGCCTGCTTCGTCCGCGCCCTCCTCGCCGCGGCGCGGTTCCGCGGTCGCTGGGTCCGCACCCACCTGCACGAGTACCACCGCTACGGCCGCCGCCACCGGCCCTTCGTCGCCGTGCTGGCCTGGCTGGGCCGGGACGGCGTCGTCGTCTCCTCCGCCGTCGAGCGCCGGGCTCTGCGGCGGCCCTGGTCCTCGGTGCTGACCCGTCGCCGGACCATCAGCGTGATCCCACCCGCCAACGGCAGTGCCCCCGCCGCACCGCCCGGACGGCGCGACCGGACCGGCACCGCCGGCGTCTTCGGCATGCCCCGTCCCGACAAGGACGTGGGTTGGATCGGCACCGCGCTCGCCGCGCTGCCGCCGGGGATCACCCGCCTGGAGCTGGCCGGCAGCGGCTGGGACGACACGGAATCGCCGCCGGTTCTCGCCGAGGTCGTGCGCCTCGGCCACGTGCCCGACGCCGACCTCGCCCGCCTCTTCGCCCGCTGGGACGTGGCCCTGGCCCCGTTCGCCGACGGACCGCACGACGGCCGTCTCAGCCTGCGCACCCCGCTCGCCCACGGCGTGCCGACGGTGACGTCGCCGCCGACCCCCGGCGCCCTCACCCTGGCCGTGGCCCACCTCCACGTCCTGCGCGGCGCCACCGTCGAGCCGCCGCTGGACCTCGACGTCGACCGCCACGCCGCGTCGGCTGCGGTGGCCGAGTTCGAGGCCGACGCCCGCGGCCGCCTGCGCGCCGCCCTCCTCGACGATCCCGGGGCGGCGCCGTGACGCGGGTCGCCATCGACGCCACCGCCCTGGTCGCCGGGTCCACCGGCGTGGCCCGCTACGCGGCCGAGCTCCTGCGGGGTCTCGAACGGCACGGCGACCTCGACGTCGCCCCGTTCGCCATCGGGCGTGGGCCCACCCCACCCCAGGATGTCCGCCGCGTCCGGGTGCCGCTGCGCGCCGTGCAGCCCCTGTGGCGACGCACCGGGCTGCCCCGGGCCGAGCACCTGGTCGGCGGCTGCGACGTCTTCCACTCCCTCGACATCGTCCCGGCACCGACCCGCCGGCGCCTGGTGGTGACGGTCCACGACGTCCTGCCGCTGACCATCCCGCACCGCTACGAGGACCGCCAGCGCCGGATGATCGAGGCCCAGGCCGCGGCCCTGCCCGGCG
Source organism: Acidimicrobiia bacterium (assembly GCA_046570205.1). Taxonomy (GTDB): domain Bacteria; phylum Actinomycetota; class Acidimicrobiia; order Acidimicrobiales; family Salinilacustritrichaceae; genus Salinilacustrithrix. Next base: position 23,315 of record JBKHVG010000016.1, on the reverse strand, counting down.
CCGACCTGGTCGTCACCGACTGCGACGCGACCAAGCGGGAGATCGTCGAGCGGACCGCCGTGCGAGCCGAGCGGATCCTCGTCGCCCCGCTCGGGCACCGCACGCCCTCGGCGATCGCGCCTCCCCCGCCGCGGCCCCGCCCGTACCTGCTCGGGGTGGGATCCATCACGCCGCGCAAGGGGTTCCAGGTCCTCGCCGACGCCGTGGCCCGGCTCGGCGCCGATGCACCACCGGTGGTCATCGCCGGCCCCGACGGGTGGCGGGCCGACGAGGTCCGCAGCGAGGTGCGGCGGCTCGGGGTGGCCGACCGCGTCACCTTCCTCGGCCGCGTGGACGACGACGCGCTGGAGGCGCTCTACCGCCACGCGATCGCGCTGTGCCACCCGAGCGAGGCCGAGGGCTTCGGCATCCCCGTGCTGGAGGCGATGGGCTACGGCACGCCGATCGTGGCCGGCGACATCCCGCCGGTCCGGGAGGTGGCCGGGGACGCCGCCGTGCTCGTCCCCCCCGGCGACGGCGAGGCGCTGGCCGAGGCCATCCGGACGCTGGTCGGCGACGACGCCGACCGGGCCCGCCGGGCTGCCCTGGGCCGGGCACGCGCCGCCACCATGACCTGGCAGCGGACCGCCGACCTGGTCGCCGACGGCTACCGATCGCTCATCTGATGGGCCTGACCACGAGCGCCATCGTCTGCACCCACCAGGGCGCGGCGTGGATCGCCGAGCAGCTGGACTCGATCCTCGATCAGACGGTCCCGGTGGACGAGATCGTGGTGGCCGACGACGGCTCCACCGACGGCACCCTCGACATCGCCCGGGACCGCCTCGCCGCGCATCCCGAGGTGCGGATCCTCACCGGCCGGGTCGGCGGCACCACGGCCAACGTGGAACGGGCGATCGAGGCGGCCACCGGCGCCATCCTGCTCCTCGCCGACCAGGACGACCGCTGGTACCCGGACAAGGTGGAGGCGCTGACCGCCGCGTTCGCCGCCGACGACGTCACCCTGGCCTGCAGCGACGGCGACCTCATCGACGCCGCCGGCGAGCCGCTGCCCGGCAGCCTGTGGGCGCGCCTCGGCCTGACGCCGAGCCGTCGCCGCCGCCTCACCGGTCCGGGCGCCCTCGAGCAGCTGCTGCGCTGGAACGTCGTCACCGGCGCCACCATCGCCATCCGGTCCGACGTCGCACGCGCCGCGCTCCCGCTCCCGACCCACGGCGTGCACGACTGGAGCCTGGCCCTGGTCGCCGCCGCCACCGGCCGCCTCGCGCTCGTCGAGCGACCGCTGCTCGCCTACCGGATCCACGCCACCAACCAGGTCGGCCTGCCGCCCCGCTCGCCCCTCGCCCTGGCCCGCCGGCGCCTCGGAGACGACGAGGTGCGCGGCGTCGAGCACCGCCAGCTGGCCGCCGTCGCCGAGCGCCTCGACGCCCTCGGTTCCCGGCCCGAGGCCGCCCGCCTCGTGCGGGCACGGGCCGACTTCACCCGACGGCGCGACGAGCTCGGCCGTCTCCCCCGCCGCCTCGTGCCGATCGCCGCCGACCTGGCCGGGGGCCGCTACCACCGCTACGCGCGCGGCGCCCGGTCGATCGCACGCGACATCGTCGCCGGCGGCGAACGCCTGCCTGTCGTGCTCCACACCATCGACCGGTGGGGCCTGCCGTCCGAGCGGTTCGTGCGCGACCTGGTCGGCGCCGCCGTCGCCACCCGACCGGTGGTGGTCACCGGCGAGGCGCTCCCCGGATCGGCCGGCCCCGGGGTCCGTCGCCTGCGCGTCCCTGCCGGGCCGGGACCGGTGGCCGACCGGGCGGTGGTTGGGGCGCTGGCCACCGCGATGGCGCTCCATCGCCCCGCGCTGGTGCACTCCCACTTCCTGCGCCGGTCGGCCCACGCCGCCCGGGCCGCGCAGCTCACGGGACGGCCGTGGATGCTCTCGCTGCACGGGCACGACCTCCTGGTCGATGCCCGCCAGGCCGACCTGCGACCGATCCTGCGCCAGGCGGTCGCCGTCGTGGTGCCCTCCGACTTCCTGGCCCGCGCCGCGAGGGAGGCGGGCATCGAGCCCGATCGGATCCACGTCATCCCCTCCGGCATCGCGCTGGAGGAGCTCACCTTCCGCACCCGCGTCGGTCCCCACCACGGGCGGCCGCTGGTGGTCTTCGTCGGCCGCTTCGTCGAGAAGAAGGGGGTGCTGGACGGCGTCGAGGCCCTCGCCCGGGTGGCGGCGACGACTCCCGTGCGCGCCCGGTTCGTCGGGTACGGCCCCCTCGAGGACCGGCTGCGGTCCCGCATCGACGCCACCGGACTCGACGCCGAGGTCGTCGACGGCCGGGACCGGGCCGCGGTGCTGCGGGCCTACGACGACGCCCACGTCGTGCTGACCCCCAGCCGGACGGGCGCCGACGGCGACGCCGAGACGCTCTGCATCGTCAACCTCGAGGCCCAGGCATCCGGGATCCCCGTCGTCACCACCCGGCACGGCGGCATCCCGAGCGGCGTCAGCGAGGCCAGTGCCGTCCTCGTCCCGGAGGGCGACGTCGACGCCCTCGCCGAGGCCCTGCGCGACGTGGTCGGCGATCCCGACCGGTGGGCCGCCATGGGCCGGGCCGGCCGCCGGCTGGTCGAGCAGCGGTTCCGCCTCGCTGACCGGGCCGCCGACGTCGAGGCGCTCCAGCTGGCCCTCATCGCCGACCGCCACCGTCGACCGCGAGGCTGACGCCGTGACCGACCCCGACCGCAGCGAGCCGGAGGTGGCCGTCGTGATCGTGTCCTGGAACGCGCGCCGCCCGCTGCTCGAGTGCCTCGCCTCCCTCGCCCCCGCCGCCCTCGCCGGCGAGCTCGACGTGGTGGTCGTGGACAACGCCTCGACCGACGGCACGGTCGACGCCGTCGCCGCCTCGGCCCCGTGGGCCCGCTGCATCGCCAACCCCTCGAACCGCGGCCTGTCGGCGGCCAACAACCAGGGGATCGCCGCCACCACCGCCCCCTTCGTGTGCATCAGCAACCCCGACGTGGTGTACCGACCCGGCACCATCCCGGCGCTGCGGGCGGCGATGGACGACCACCCCCGGGCCGCCTTCACCTTCGCCCGCCTCCGCCACCCCGACGGCACGCTCCAGACCACGGTCGGTGACCTGCCCAGGCTGCGCGACGCCCTCCTCGGTCGTCAGGCCACCCGCCGCCGCCGGGCCGACCACGGGTTCTGGTGGGACGGCTGGGCCCACGACCAGGACCGCCGCATCGGCCACGGCCTGGAGGCGTGCTACCTCGCCCGGCGAGCGGCGATCGCCCACATCGGCGTGCAGGACGAGGGGTTCTGGCTCGACTGGGAGGGCATCGACTGGTGCGCCCGCGCCGCCGAGCTGGGCTGGGAGTCGTGGTTCGTGGCCGGCGCCGAGGCCACCCACGTGGGCGGGGTCAGCCTTCGTCAGGCCCAGGCCCGCTGGATCGTCGAATCCCACCGCAGCATGCACCGGTACTTCTCGCGGCGGATGCACCCGGCCGCCCGGCCCGTGCTGGCCGTGCTGTTCGGCGCACGGGCCCTCGTGAAGCTGGCCAGCGCCCGCCTGCGGGTCGCCGACTACGACGCCTCCCATCCCGGCTCGGGCCCGGCGTGATCCGGGTCCTCCACGTCCTCGAGGCGCTCGAGGGAGGCACCGCCCGCCACCTGGTCGACCTCGTCCGCCACGCCGAGGGCGTCGAGCACCACGCGGCCGTGCCGGCCGAGCGCACCTCCGGCGTCACCGACCGCCTCGCCGTCGACCGCATCCGCGCCGCCGGCGGCACGGTCCACGTGGTTCCCATGGATCGCCGCCCGGTCCGGCCCGGGAACGTCCAGGCCCACCGCGCCCTGCGCCGCCTCGTCCTCGGCACCACGGCGCAGGTGGTGCACGGGCACTCGTCCATCGGCGGGGCCCTCGCCCGGGCCGCCACCGTCGGGACCCGGGTGCCCGTCGTCTACACGCCGAACGGCCTCGCCACCGGACGGGGGGCGCTGGCCGTCGAGCATCTGCTCGGACGCCGCACGAGTGCCCTCATCGCGGTCTCCGAGAGCGAAGCCGACCTCGTCCGTCGTCTGCGGCTGGTCGATCCGCGACGGCTGCACGTCGTCCCCAACGGCATCGAGCTCGAGCCGCCCGACCCGCTCCAGCCGTCGCTGCGCGCCCGCCTCGGCATCGATGCCGCCACGCCCCTCGTCGGCACCGTGGCCCGGCTCGTCCCCCAGAAGGCCCCCGAGCTGTTCGTCCAGACGTGTGCCGCCGTGGCCGCCGTCCGTCCCGACGCCCGGTTCGTGCTGGTGGGCGCCGGGCCCCGACGCACCGCGCTCCACCGCGCCGTCGCCGCCGCCCGCCTCGCCGAGCGCTTCCATCACGTGCCCGAGCTGCCCGGTGCGGCGGGGGCGCTCGGTGAGCTCGACGTGTTCGTCCTCCACAGCCGGTTCGAAGGCGGCCCCTATACGGTGCTGGAGGCCATGCGGGCCGGGGTCCCCGTGGTCGTCTCCGACGTGGTGGGCAACCGCGACGCGGTGGTGGCCGGCGTGACCGGCTCCCTCGTGCCCCTCGGCGACGTCGACGCCACTGCCCGCGCCGTGCTCGAGCTCCTGGACGACGCCGCCTCGGCCGCCGCCATCGTGGACGCGGCACGCACCCGCCTGGCGGAGCGGTTCGACGTGCGCCGCATGGGCGCCGAGACGGTCGCGGTGTACGGCGCCGTGCTCGGCTCCGGGGGGTACGCACGCCCCGCCCGGGCCTAGCATCGCTCCTCGACGGGCCGGATGGGGGCGAGACAGGCACCCGGCGAAGGCAGGATTCGCCCTCGCCGTTCACGAAGGTTCCCGCCAGGCCTGACGCGACGACGTCGATGGAGACGGTGACGATGGAACACGGTGCCGGGACGGTGCTTCAGCGGGTGCTCGAGCGGCTCCTCGCCGTCGTGCTCATCGTGCTGACGCTCCCCCTCCTGGCCGCCGTGCTGCTGACGTCAGCGCTCACCTACCGGGCGTGGCCGATCTTCAGCCACCAGCGCCTCGGGCAGGCCAACCGCCCGTTCTCCTTCCCCAAGGCCCGCACCCTCCCCCCGGGCACCGACCGCTACGCCGACAAGTACGCCATCGATGCCAACACGTTGCCGTGGCCGATGGCGATCCTGCGGCGCACCCACCTCGACGAGCTGCCCCAGCTCTGGCTGGTCGCCGCCGGCCGGATGGCGCTCGTCGGCCCCCGCCCCGAGATGGCCACGCTCGCCGACCGCCTGCCGCCGGCGCTGGTGGCCGAGCGGGCCACGGTCCGGCCCGGCATCACGGGGCTGTGGCAGGTGAGCCCCTACTGCACCGGCCTCATCTGCGAGCGCCCCGAGATCGACATCCTCTACGTCCGGCACCGCAACCCGCGGCTCGACGCCTGGATCCTGGCCCGTACGGTGCCCAAGGTGCTCTTCGGGCGGACCACGCCACTCCACGAGATCCCGGCCTGGGCCATCCGTCCCGCCGCTCCGGCGCCCGCCGCGTCCGTCCCCGCGGCACGGGAGCTCGACCCCCAGCCGGCGCTGAGCCTCGGCATCGTCGACTAGCCGACCGATCCGTTCCCTGGTCACGGATCGACCACGGGTGGTCGATCCGTGACCAGCGAAGCCGGGTTCAGCTGCGGACGACGCCCTCCGCGATGGCGGCGGCCGCCACGGCGGCGGCGACGCGAGGCGCCACCGTCGTGTCGAACACCGACGGGATGATGAAGTCCTCCCGGAGGTCGCCCAGGGGGATGGCCTCGGCGATCGCCTCGGCTGCCGCCAGCTTCATGCCCTCGGTGATGTCGGTGGCCTTGGCGTCGAGGGCACCGCGGAAGATCCCGGGGAAGGCCAGCACGTTGTTGATCTGGTTGGGGAAGTCGCTGCGGCCGGTGGCGATGATCCGGGCCCGGCCTTTGGCCTGCTCGGGGCGGATCTCGGGGTCGGGGTTGGCCAGTGCGAACACGAACGGGTCGGTCTGCATCCGATCGAGGTCGGTGGGCTCGATGATGCCCGGGCCGGCCACGCCGATGAACACGTCGGCGCCGGCGAGCAGCTCGCCCACCGCGCCCTTGCGGCGGTCGGGGTTGGTGTTCTCGGCGAACCACTGCTTGGCGAAGTTCATGTTCTCGCGGCCCTCCCAGATGGCGCCCTGGCGGTCGGCGCCGACGATCTCGGCCACGCCGGCCTCGAGGAGGATCTTCCCGCAGGCCACGCCGGCCGCTCCGACGCCGGCGATGACGACCCGCAGGTCGGCCATCTTCTTGTCCGTCAGCTTCAGGGCGTTCTGCAGGGCGGCGAGCACGACCACGGCGGTGCCGTGCTGGTCGTCGTGGAACACCGGGATGTCGAGGCTGGCCTTGAGGCGCTCCTCGACCTCGAAGCACACCGGGGCGGCGATGTCCTCGAGGTTGATGCCGCCGAAGGTGGGGGCGATGCGCTCGACGGTCTCGACGATGGCGTCGGCGGAGCCGTCGACGTCGATGCACATGGGGAAGGCGTCGACGCCGGCGAAGTTCTTGAACAGCAGGGCCTTGCCCTCCATCACCGGCATGGCGGCGTGGGGGCCGATGTCGCCCAGGCCGAGCACGGCGGTGCCGTCGGAGACGATGGCGACGGTGTTCTTGCGGATCGTGAGGTCCCGGCTGCGCTCGCGGTCCTCGGCGATGGCCATGCAGACCCGGGCCACGCCGGGGGTGTACGCCATCGAGAGGTCGTCGGCGTCGCGGATGGGCATCCGGGCCAGGACCTCGATCTTGCCGCCCTCGTGCATCTCGAAGGTGCGGTCGCGGAAGGACATGATCTCCACGCCCTCGAGGCCGCTGATGGCTGCCTTGACCTGCTCCTGGTGCTCCTCGGACGTGCAGTTGACGACGATGTCCTCGTCGAGGAACTCCCCCCGGACGTCGAAGCCCTCGAGCTGGGTGATGTTGGCGCCGGCGTCACCGATGGCCACGGCCAGCCGACCGAGCGATCCGGGGGTGTTCTCGAGGCGGACCCGCAGGTGCAGGGAGAAGGCAGCGGTAGGTGTGGCCATGGGGGCCGAGACTACGGGGTGCGCGCGAGGAGGGCGCAGCCCACCGGGAGGCCTACACCTCCGATTGGGACATCTCCTCGAGGCACGCCCGGATCTCGGATGCCTTGAACCGGCGATGGCCGCCGAGGGTCCGGATGGCGTTCAGCTTGCCGGCACGGGCCCAGCGGGTGACGGTCTTGGGGTTGACCCGGAACATCGCCGCGACCTCGGACGGGGTGAGGAGGGCTTCGGGGGTGTCGAGATCATCTTGATCGGCCATGGTGCAGTGACTTCCTCGTCGTCCGGCACTGGTGTGTCCGGTTCCTTCCCAAAGGTACGGAGTGGGTCACCCGACGGCGATAGCCCACCCGGGTCATTTCCGGGGTCGTTGACGGACTAGTCCCGTTCTGTCCAGTTGGGGACGGCGATACGGTCCGGTCATGACCTCCGCCAGCACCGTGTTCGAGACCATGGACGCGGTCGACGGCCTCCCCGAGACCGGGGACTTCGAGCAGGTCGCCTTCTGCCACCACCGCCCCACCGGCCTGCGGGCCATCGTGGCCATCCACTCCACCGTGCTCGGCCCCGCCCTCGGCGGCACCCGGTTCTGGCCCTACGACACCGAGGCCGAGGCCCTCACCGACGTGTGCCGCCTGGCCCGGGGCATGACCTACAAGCACGCCGCCGCCGGCCTCGACCAGGGCGGCGGCAAGGCCGTGATCTGGGGCGATCCCGGCACCGACCGCTCCGAGGGCCTCATCCGCGCCTACGGCCGCTTCGTGCACGGCTTGGCCGGGCGGTACCTCACCGCCGAGGACGTCGGCACCACGCAGGCCGACATGGACCTCATCCGCCGCGAGACGCCCCACGTCACCGGCGTCAGCCCCTCCCTCGGCGGGTCGGGCGACCCCTCCCCGGCCACGGCGTGGGGCGTGCTCTGGGCCATGCGGGCCGCCGCCGAGGTCCGGTGGGGGTCCCCCGACCTGTCCGGTCGCCACGTGACGGTGGCCGGGGTGGGCAAGGTCGGCCGGGCGCTCGTGGACCACCTGATCGACGAGGGCGCCACCGTCACCGTGGCCGACATCCGCGACGACGCGGTGCGCGCCGTCCACGACGACCACCCCGAGGCCCGACCGCGCCTGCACACCGTGGCCGCCGACGAGGCCCACGCCGTCGACTGCGACATCTTCGCCCCCTGCGCGCTCGGCGCCGTGCTCCACGAGGCCACGATCCCCGAGCTGCGCTGCGAGATCGTCGCCGGGTCGGCCAACAACCAGCTCGCCAGCCCCGACGACGACCAGCGCCTCGTCGACCGCGACATCCTCTACGTGCCCGACTACGTCGCCAACGCCGGAGGCGTCATCAACATCGCCGAGGAGCCCGCCGGCTACGACCGGGCCCGGGCGTGGGCCCGGATCGAGGGGATCCACGACACGGTGCTCGCCGTGCTGGAGCGGTCCCGGGTCGAGGGGATCGCGCCCGGCGAGGCCGCCGACCGCCACGCCGAGACCCGCATCGCCACGGTCGGTGCCGTCTCGCTCCTGGGCACCGGCCGCCCCTGACCCGTCGTTCCTGACGCGACCGAGACCGCCCCGCCGGGAAACTGGCAGTGCCCGTGTCGCAGGCCGTGTTCTGTCCGTCACACCGGGCGGGTACGCAGTCGACGTGTTCGCGACCGCCAGCCACGCCCGCCCCAGCGCACACCCCGACGAGCTCGACGCCCGGCGCCGGGCCCGCATCGGCTTCGCGCTGTCGCACCCCACCGTCGCCATCGGACTGGCCATGGGGGCCGACACCACCACCGGCATCGTCGGCGCCGCCATCCTGGCCCTCCACGGGCTGGTCGAGCTGCAGTGGCACGTCAGCGACCGAGCGCAGCTGGCCGCCATCCGCAGCTGAGCGCTACACCGGTCCCTCGTAGTCGAACCCCAGGTCGGGCGCCGTCACCAGCGCCTGCAGCGGCAGCCCCCGCTCGGCGGCCATCGCCGCCACCGTCCCGCCCCGATCGACCACCGGCAGGAGCAGCACCGCCTCGGCCCCGACCTCGTCGGCGATGACGTCGGCCGCCTCCAGCATCGACACCCCCCGGGTGACGGCGTCCTCCACGATCACGGCCCGGTCGCCCCGCTGGAGGGCGCCGGCGACGCGGCCGCCGCCGCCGTGGTCCTTGACCTCCTTGCGGACGCTGAACGCCCGGAGGTCCCGACCTCTCGTCGCCCCGATCGCCGCCACCCCGAAGGCCACGGCGTCGGCTCCCATCGTCAGCCCCCCGATGGCGGTGACGTCGTCGGGCAGGACCGCCAGCACGGCGTCGGCGACGAGCAGGATGCCGTCGGACCGGCAGGTGGTCTGCTTGGCGTCGCAGAACCAGGTCGTCGGCTTCCCGGACTTGAGCACGAAGTCACCCTCACGGATGGCGTGCCGGCGCAGGTGGGCCACGAGGGCGGCGTGCACGTCGGCCGGCACGGTGCGGGTTCGGGTCATCGGGTGCTCCACAGGGGTGCGGATCGGGTGGCGACCACGTAGCCGGTGCCGGCGGTGAGCATGGCGGCCACGGCGGCCAGGGCGTTGCGCAGCACCCAGCGGTCGGCGAGCGAGTCGTCGCGGTAGCGACCGAGGATGGCGAACTGCTCGTCGGTCAGCAGGCGTTCGGCGTCGTCGGCGCCGATTCGGTCGTCGACGTAGAGGAGCTGGCCGGCCGACTGCTGCACCCGGACCTCGATCTCCTCGTCGCCACCGTCGGCCTGCACGCCGACCCGGACCCGCCAGGCGTCGACGGTGTCACCCGCCTCGGTCTCGTGGACCATGCGCACGGGGGCGGCGGCCCGGTCGATCTCGACACCGGCCTCGCGGAGTGCGTCTCGTGCCAGCTCGCTGGCATCGTCGGCGTCGAGCTCCGGGGTCGGGGTGAACCACGCCGCCGCCGCGGCACCCAGCGTCGCGAAGAGCAACACCCACGACACCGTCCTGACCACCGACCGCATCGTGCTAGGCGTACCGGACGTTCCCGTGGCCGGGCTCGACCGTGCCGATCTGCACGGCCCGGTGGCCGGCGGTGCGCAGCACGTCGAGGGCGGCGTACACCTCGTCGGCCGGGACGACGGCGACCATGCCGATGCCCATGTTGAACACCTTGGCCATCTCCTCGTCGCGCACCTGGCCGAGCCGCTGGATCTCGGTGAAGACCTTCGGGGGCTCCCACGCGCCGGTGTCGACGACGGCGTCGAGGGATTCGGTGAGGACCCGGTTCAGGTTGCCGGGGATGCCGCCACCGGTGATGTGGGCGACGGCGCGCACGTCGACCACCCGGAGCAGGTCGGAGACGGCCGGGGCGTAGATCACCGACGGGGACAGCAGCTCCTCGGCCAGGGAGTGGTGGGCACCGTCCCAGGCCGGGTCGTCCAGCGAGCGACCGGCCACGTCGAAGAACACCCGACGGGCGAGGGAGTAGCCGTTGGAGCGCAGGTTGGGGGACGGCAGCCCGATGAGCGCGTCGCCGGGGGCGATGGCCGTGCCGTCGAGGATGCGGTCGCGCTCGGCGACGCCGACGGCGAAGCCGACCAGGTCGAACTCACCGGCCTCCATCGAGCCGGGGTGCTCGGCCATCTCGCCGCCGATGAGGGCGCAACCGGCTTCGCGGCAGCCCTTGGCCACGCCGGCCACGAGCTGCTCGATGTGGTCGGGGTCGAGCTTGCCGACGGCGATGTAGTCGAGGAAGAACAGCGGCTCGGCGCCGGCGCAGGCGATGTCGTCGACGCACATGGCGACGAGGTCGACCCCGATGGACTCGAAGATGCCGGCCTGCTGGGCGACCACGGCCTTGGTGCCGACACCGTCGGTGGAGGACACGAGCACCGGGTGCGTGAAGCGGTGCTGGGGGAACTGGAACAGGCCGCCGAACCCGCCGATGTCGCCGATGACCTCGGGACGGAAGGTGGAGCGGACCGACGCCTTGATGCGCTGGACCGCTTCCTCGCCGGCGCCGATGTCGACGCCCGCCGCCTCGTAGGTGTTGTCGGGTTGCTGCGCGCTCATCAGTCGTCGAAGCCCATCTGCGAGCCGCCGACCCGGGAGGCGAGCGCGGTGGCGATGCCGCTGGGCGCCTCGGTCTGCAGGCTGGGGCTCTCGAGCACCGTCTTCGACAGCGACACGGGGATCTCGACCGGGTAGTCGCCGGTGAAGCACGCGTTGCAGAAGCCGCTGGACGGGGTGCCGGTGGCGGCCGTGAGCCGATCGAGGGTGAGGTAGGCCAGGGAGTCGACGCCGAGGTACGCCCGGATCTCCTCGACATCGAGGTTGGAGGCCAGCAGCTCGCTGCGCACCCCGGTGTCGATGCCGTAGAAGCAGGACCAGGTGACCGGCGGTGAGGTGATGCGCAGGTGGACCTCGGCGGCGCCGGCCTCGCGGAGCATCTGGGTGAGCGTGCGCTGGGTGGTGCCCCGGACGATGGAGTCGTCGACCACCACCAGCCGCTTGCCCTGCAGGTTCTCCTTGAGCGGGTTCAGCTTCATGCGCACGGCGGCGGCCCGGGCCTCCTGCGAGGGGGCGATGAAGCTGCGCCCGATGTAGCGGTTCTTGACCAGGCCGGCGCCGGCGGGGATGCCGGAGCGGCGGGCGAAGCCCTCGGCGGCGGGGACGCCGGACTCGGGCACGCCCATGACCATGTCGGCCTCGACGGGGGCCTGCTCGGCCAGCTGCTCGCCCATGCGCACCCGGGCCTGGTGCACGTTCTTTCCGTAGAGGATCGAGTCGGGGCGGGCGAAGTAGACGAACTCGAACAGGCAGAGGCTCGGGTTGACCTCGGCCTCGGGAAAGGCCCGGACCGAGCGGTAGCCGGTGGCGTCGATGACGATCATCTCGCCGGGCTCGATCTCGCGGACGAAGCTGGCGCCGACGAGGTCGAGGGCCGGGGTCTCGGAGGCGAGCACCCAGCCGGCCTCGAGGCGGCCCAGGCAGAGCGGGCGGAACCCGTTGGGGTCGCGCACCCCGACGACGTGGCCCTCGTCCATGCACACGATGGAGAAGGCGCCGCGGAGGCGGGGCAGGACCTCGAGCATGGCGGCCTCGAGGTGGCGGTCGTCGCTGCGGTCGCGCTCGCTGCGCACGATGGCCTGGGCCAGCATCTCCACGACGAGATCGCTGTCGGAGGTGACGGCGCCGGAGCCGGGGAGCATGCCGAGCTCCTCGGCCAGCTCCATCGTGTTGACCAGGTTGCCGTTGTGGCCGAGGGCGATCTGGTGGCCGGCGGCCTCACGCGTGACGGGCTGGGCGTTCTGCCACGTGCTGGCGCCGGTGGTGCTGTAGCGGTCGTGGCCGATGGCCAGGTGCCCGGGCAGGCCGTTGAGCACCCGGTCGGTGAACACCGACGAGACCAACCCGTTGTCCTTCACGGTGATGATCTCGGTGCCGTCGGACACCGACATGCCGGCGGCCTCCTGGCCCCGGTGCTGCAGGGCGAACATGCCGAGGTAGGTCAGGTGGGCGACGGACTGGCCGGGCGCGTAGATGCCGAAGACCCCGCAGGCCTCCTTCAGCTCGTCGTCGCCTGCGCCGGTGACGTCGGCCAGGGGGGCATGATCGGACGGATCGGTCATGGGTCTGCGGACACCTCCGGCGTCGGCGCCGAGGCTACCGGCCACGTGGCGCCGATCGACCAACGGAGCCCCGGGTCACCCGTCGGTGCGGTCCTGGGCGAGGCGGGCGGCCACCGCATCGGCGATCTGGGCCAGCTGCTGGTCGTCGAGCACCCGCTCGGCCGCCTTCACCGCGATGCGCCGGCGCAGGGCCTTGAGCTCCTCCCGGAGCGCGTCGATGACCTGGTCGGGGATGGCGCCGGCGGCCCGGATCTCGTCGCGGAGGGTGTCGATCGCCTCGGGATCGAGGGTGGCCCGGGGCGCGGGCGCCGGCGCAGCCGGGGGCTCGGGCGCGGCGGTCGCCACGGTGGCGGCGGTGGCCTCGGCGGCGGCATCGAGCCGGGCGGCGACGGTCTGGCGGAGGGTCTCGAGCTCGGTGGCGATGAAGTCCCGCATGGCGGCGACCTGGTCGGCGAGGGTCTCGATGTCGGCCCGCTCCGGCTCGTCGCTCGCGGGGGCGTCGAGGCGGGATCGCACCTCGTCGAGCTCGACCTTGAGTTCGTCCAGGGAGGCGGACAGCGCTTCGGAGGGCTCGACCACGAGTCCTTCGGCCAGCTCGGTGCGCAGGGCGGCGCGCAGCTGGCGCACCTCGTCCCACAGGGAACCGATGACCTCACCCGAGGCCACGTCGGCCAGGTTGTCCTGGAGCTGCTCGAGCAGCGAACCGGGGCCGTCGCCGACCCGCCTGCGGACGTCGGCGAGCTCGTCGGCGAGGTGGGCCCGCAGGTCGCCGGGCAGGTTGGTGGTCTGCTGGGCCGTCGGCATGGCGTCGAGGCGGCCGCTGAGCGCGTCGAGGCGGGCGAGGACCTCGGCGGTGCCGTCCGCCCCGGCCAGCTGGTCGAGGCGGGCTTCGATCGCCTCGAAGCGGGCCAGGACCTGGGTGCGGCCCGAGTCGTCGTCGAGGCGGGCGGCGATGCGGTCGACGGCGGCCTGCAGCGGGGTCAGCCCCGAGCGCACGCCGTCGGTGACGTCGTCGCGCGAGGCCAGGCGGCCCAGCTCGGCCCGGATGGCGGCGACGTCGGCCTGGAGCTCGGCCGAGCTGTCCCGCCCGACCAGGGTGGCGACGTCGACCCGGAGGGCCTCGACGTCGCCGGTGAGGTCGCGCTCGGCGGCCGAGGCGGCGATGGCACGGATCTGGGCCAGGTCCTCCCGGAAGCCGGCGCCCATGCGGGTGGCCAGCTGCTCCAGCGCGAGCCGCAGCTCGTCGAGCGCCCGCTCGGTGCCGGCATCGCCACCGCGGCGCGGCTGGTCCTGGTCGTCGCTCATCGTGCCTCCGTCATCGGGCTGCCTTCGCCCGCCATCCTGCCCCATCACCGGGTAGCGGTCGGCCATTCGGGGGTGCGCTGGATACCCTGCCCCGGATGCCATCGCTCGCCGACGCCGGCCCGGGCACGGTGCTCGGGCGACGCCCGTGGATCGCCAAGCTCGCCAAGTACTCCGCCGCCTCGCTGTCCGGGGTCGTCGCCAGCACGAGCACGCTGTTCCTGATGCTCGAGGTGTTCGACGTCGCACCCGTCCCGTCCAACATCGTCGCCGTCACGGTGGGCGCGGTGCCGAACTACCTCATCAACCGGGCGTGGACCTTCAACAAGCGCGGGTCGCACTCGTTCACCCGTGAGGTCCTGCCGTTCTGGGGCATGGCGATCCTCGGCCTGATCATCTCCACGATCGCGGTGGCGTGGGCGGCGGGGAGGTACGAGGAGAACACCCTCATCCTCATGGTCGCCAACGTCGGGTCGTTCGGCCTGCTGTGGGTCGGCCGGTTCTTCATCCTCGACCGGCTGCTGTTCAAGCCCCTGGCCGAGATCCTCGAGGAGCACGAGGACGCCGAGGGCCACTTCCACCTCCACGCCGAGCACGCCGACGAACCCACCCACTGAGGTCGAAAATCGCAGCGAGAACTCCTCGGGTTCCGAGGGCTTCTGGCAGTGAATTTCAGCTCTGGGCGGTGCCGGCGCCGAGGGCGCTCGGCAGGCGGTTGCGCCAGGCGAGGTGCGCGTCGGTCACCGACAGGTCGACCAGGTCGCCGATGACGAGGCGATCACCGCCCGCCTGGCCGACCACCACGGCGGCCACGCCGGCCAGCTCGGCGTCGGCGAGCAGCGCATCGAGGCCGGACGGGTCGACGGCGGCGAGCACGGCGGCGGGCGTCTCGGCGAAGAGGGCGACGTGCCCGCCGGGAGCGGGCAGCTCGACCCGGGCGCCGACCTGCGTGGCCACCGCCATCTCGGCCAGGGCGGGGCCGAAGCCGCCGGCCAGGTCGTGGACCGAGGCCAGGCGGTCGGCGGCGACGGCGTCGCGCACCAGCGCAGCGAGCGCGGCCACCCGGCCGAGGTCCACCTGGGGCGGCATGCCCTCGCGATGGTCGTGCGACCACGCCCATGCGCTCCCCGACAGCGTGGTGGCGGGGTCGCCGAGCAGGACCAGCGTGGTGCTCTCGACCAGGCCCATGCCCGGCGGCCGCCGCTCGAGGGCCGGGATGAGGCCGACCGTCCCGATGACCGGTGACGGGTCGATGTTCACGCCGTTGGACTCGTTGTAGAGCGACACGTTGCCGCCGATGACCGGCACCGCCAGGGCCCGGCACGCCTCGGCCATGCCGTCGACGGCCTCGGACAGCTGCCACATGACCTCGGGGTGCTCCGGGTTGCCGAAGTTCAGGCAGTTCACGAGGGCGAGGGGCTCGGCGCCGACGCAGGCCAGGTTCACGACGGACTCGGCCACCACCGCAGCCATGCCGGAGCGGGGGTCGAGACGGCACCAGCGGTGGTTGCCGTCGGTGGTGAGGCCGAGCCCCCGCCCGGTGGGCTCGCCGGTTCGGGGGTCCTTGAGGCGCAGGACGGTGGCGTCGTCGCCCGGGCCGACCACGGTGTTGAGGAACAGCTGGTGGTCGTACTGGGTCCACACCCACGATGTGTCCGCCAGCAGGGCCAGCAGCTCGGCGCCGGCGTCGCCCGGTGCGGGGAGCGACTCGGCCACGTCCGCCGCCCGCTCGGCCCGGTCGGCGGGCTCGGCCAGCGGCCGCTGGTAGAGCGGCGCGTCGTCGTCGAGGGAGCTGGCCGGGATGTCGGCGAGGACGTCGCCGTCCAGGCGGTCGAGCACCCGGAACCGGCCGGTGCCGGTCACGTTCCCGATGACCGAGGCCGAGATCTCCCACTTGGCGCAGATGGCCAGCAGCTCGTCGAGCTTGCCCGGCTCGACGATGGCCAGCATCCGCTCCTGGCTCTCGCTGATCATGATCTCGAAGGGCGCCATGCCCTCCTCGCGGACGTGCACCTGGTCGAGGTACAGGTCCATGCCGACGCCGCCCTTGGACGACGTCTCGCTGGCCGCACCGGTGATGCCGGCGGCGCCCAGGTCCTGGATGCCGACCACCAGGCCGGCCTCGAGGATCTCCAGGCATGCCTCGATGAGGCGCTTCTCCTCGAACGGGTCGCCGACCTGCACGCTCGGCCGCTTCTCCTCATCCCCCTCGGTGAACGATGCCGAGGCCAGCACGCTGGCCCCGCCGATGCCGTCGCGGCCGGTGGCCGAGCCGAACAGGACGGTGAGGTTGCCGGGCCCCGACGCCCGGGCCAGGGCCAGGCGGTCCTGGGGCAGCACGCCGAGGCAGAACACGTTGACCAGCGGGTTCCCCTGGAAGGTGGCGTCGAAGACCGTCTCACCGCCCACGGTCGGCACGCCCACCGAGTTGCCGTAGCCGGAGACGCCGGATACGACCCCTTCGGCGATCCAGCGGCTGCGGGGATCGTCGAGGGGCCCGAACCGCAGCGGGTCCATCAGCGCGATGGGCCGGGCGCCCATGGAGAAGACGTCGCGCAGGATGCCCCCGACGCCGGTGGCCGCGCCCTGGTAGGGCTCGATGGCGGAGGGATGGTTGTGGCTCTCGATCCGGAAGGCGGCGGCGATGCCGTCGCCGACGTCGACCACGCCGGCGCCCTCGCCGGGGCCGACGAGCACGTGGGGCGCCTCGGACGGCAGCCGGCGGAGGTGGACCCGAGACGACTTGTAGGAGCAGTGCTCGGACCACATGACCGAGTACATGGCGAGCTCGAGGTGGTTGGCCGGGCGACCGAGGATGCGGGCGATCTCGTCGGCCTCGTCGTCGGTGAGACCGAGGGCGCGGTGGACGTCGGGGTCGAGGTCGACGGGGTCTCGGTCGCGGCGATCGGCCATGTGCGCACGCTACGCGAGGCCGCCCCGGTGCCCCGCACGTCCACATGCGCCCGTCACCGAACCACCAAAGGCGGCGACCGTAGGCACCGATATGGAGCGACTCGTGAGCGTGGTGAATTGCCAAATGGGATGTGGTTGTGGTTCCCTGCAGGGTGATGACACCGAAGCGTGCGATGACAGATGAACACAAGGCCGCACTCGCCGAAGGGCGTCGCCAGGGGCGCGCAGTTCGCGACTATCTCGAAGCGCTCGAACAGCACAAGCCCAAGCGGGGACGGAAGCGGACCGTCGAATCGATGCAGTCGCAATTGAGGAAGATCGAGCAGCAGCTGCTCGAGGCCGATCCCATCAAGCGCCTGCAGCTCATCCAGGACAGGATGGACCTCCAGGCCGAGCTGGAATCGAGCGAGAACAAGGCCGATCTCGAGGGCCTCGAGAAGGACTTCATCGAAGCGGCCAAGGGCTACAGCGAGCGCAAGGGCATCTCCTACGCCGCCTGGCGCGAGCTCGGCGTCGACGCCGCCGTGCTGAAGAAGGCCGGCATCAGCCGGGCGTCCTGATCACCCTCCGGCGCCGCCACCGGCACCCCCGCCCCAGAACCCCAACCGGGGACAACAACCCCGAACTGGCAGTGCTGACGTAGCAGTCAGACCGAGGCGCGGCTGGCCGAATCGAGCAGCGAGCGCAGCAGCGGGACGCCGTCGGTCGAGCCGAGCAGCTCGTCGCAGGCCCGCTCCGGGTGCGGCATCAGGCCCACGACGTTGCGGCCCTCATTGCACACACCGGCGATGTCGTCGACCGAGCCGTTGACGTTCTCGACGTAGCGGACCACGACGCGATCCTCGGACCGCAACATCGCCAGCGTCTCGTCATCGCAGGTGTAGTTGCCCTCGAAGTGGTTCACCGGGACGCGCAGCTCCGCACCGACCGCAGCCGCTGACGTGAGCACCGAATCGGTGGTCTCCACCCGCAGCGTCGCCGTGCGGCAGAGGAACTTCAATCCGGCGTTCTTCTGGAGGGCGCCGGGGAGCATGCCGGCCTCGGTGAGCACCTGGAAGCCGTTGCAGATGCCGACCACGGGGCCTCCGTCGGCGGCGAAGGCCCCGACCGCCTGCATCACCGGCGAGAAGCGGGCGATGGCACCGGGGCGCAGGTAGTCGCCGTGGGCGAACCCGCCCGGCACGATGACCCCGTCGACGCCCCGCAGGTCCGCCTCGCCGTGCCACAGCACCTCGGCGTCACCGCCGAGGGTGCGCACCGCCTCGACCGCGTCGTGCTCGCAGTTGGAACCGGGGAACAGGACGACGCCGATGCGAGCCACCATCAGACGGTGGACCCTTCCGACACGGTGATGGTGGAGTCCTCGATGACCGGGTTGGTGAGGAACCGGGCGCACACGTCGTGGACGAGGGCGGTGGCGGCCTCCTCGTCGTCGGCGTCGACGTGGAAGCGGAACGACTTGCCCACCCGCACGTCGTGGATGCCCTCGAAGCCGAGCGCGGGCAGCGACCGCTCGATGGTGGATCCCTCGGGATCGGCGATCCCCGCTCGGGGCCTGGTCTCCACCTGGACGTCGAAGCGCATGGGGCGAATCTACGCGGCGCCGCCGGGCCAGTCGGCCAGCGACCGGCCGCAGATCCGCTCGTAGGCCTCGCGGTAGCGGGCCGCCGTGGCCTCGACGACGTCGTCGGGCAGCGCCGGCGGGGGTGGGGCCTTGTCCCAGCCGTCGACGGCGGCCAGCCAGTCCCGGAGGGGCTGCTTGTCGAAGCTCGACGGGGTGGTACCCGGCTTCCAGTCGGCGGCGGGCCAGAACCGGGACGAGTCGGGGGTGAGGACCTCGTCGCAGATGGCCAGCTCCCCCTCGATCCAGCCGAGCTCGAACTTGGTGTCGGCGATGATGATGCCGCGCTCTCGGGCCCAGTCGGCGCCCTTGCGGTAGGCGGCGAGGGCGATGTCGCGGGCCTGCTCGGCGACGTCGGAACCGAGCAGCTCGACGGCGGTGTCGAAGCCGATGTTCTCGTCGTGCTCACCGGGCGCCGCCTTGGTCGCCGGGGTGAAGACGGGTTCGGGGAGGCGTTCGGACTCCTGGAGGCCGTGGGGCATCGCCTGGCCGTGCATGGTCCCGGCCGCCTCGTACTCCTTCCACGCCGAGCCGGTGAGGTAGCCGCGCACCACGCACTCGATGGGCAGCATCTCGGCCCGGCGGGTGAGCATCGTGCGCCCGGCGAGGGAGGGGTCCCGGGCGCCCTCGGGGAAGTTGGCCAGCTCGGTCGACACCAGGTGGTTGGGGGCGACGTCGGCGAGCAGCTCGAACCAGAACGCCGACATGGCCGTGAGCACCCGGCCCTTGTCCGGGATCGTCTCGGCCATCACCACGTCGAAGGCCGAGATGCGGTCCGAGGCCACCAGCAGGAGGTGGTCGGGGCCGGCGTCGTAGATCCCGCGGACCTTGCCGGTGTTGAGGAGGGGGAGGTCGATCTGCACGACGCCTGTCCTAGAGGATGTCGCCGGGGGCATACGAGGCCGCCTCCGGATAGCGGGCCACGACCTCGCCGACCTGCTCGGCGAAGGCGGCCACCTGGGCCTGGGCCCGGCCGGCGACCGACATGGGGTCGGCCAGGGCCTCGGTCAGGCCGTCCCGGTCGATGGGCAGCCGGGGGTCGGCGGCGAGGCGGTCGAGCAGGTCGTTGTCGGCCTGGCCCTGCTCGCGCATGGCGAGGGCGACGGCGACGGCGTGCTCCTTGATGGCCTCGTGGGCCTCCTCGCGGCCGGCGCCGGCGCGCACGGCGGCCATGAGCACCTTGGTCGTGGCGAGGAAGGGCAGGTAGCGGTCGAGCTCGGCCTGGATGACGGCGGGGTAGGCACCGAAGCCGCGCAGCACGGTGAGGAACGTCTCGAACAGGCCGTCGGCGGCGAAGAACGCGTCGGGCAGGGCGATGCGGCGCACGACCGAGCAGCTGACGTCGCCTTCGTTCCACTGGTCGCCGGCGAGGCTGGTGACCATGGCCTGGTGGCCGGCGAGGATGTGCTTGAGGCCGTTCACCCGCTCGCAGGAGCGGCTGTTCATCTTGTGCGGCATGGCCGAGGACCCGACCTGGCCGGGCAGGAAGCCCTCGGTGGCCAGCTCGTGGCCGGCCATCAGGCGGATGGTGGTGGCCAGGCTCGACGGTCCGGACGCGAGCTGCACCAGCGCACCGACGACCTCCATGTCGAGGCTGCGGGGGTACACCTGGCCCACGTTGGTGAGGGTGCGGGAGAAGCCGAGGTGGCGGGCCACGGCGGCCTCGACCGCGTCGACCGCCTCGTCGGAGCCGAGCAGGTCGAGCTGGTCTGTCTGGGTGCCGACCGGGCCCTTGATGCCACGGAGCGGGTAGCGCTCGATGAGGGCCTCGAGGCGTTCGAAGGCGACGAGCAGCTCCTCGCCGGCGACCGCGAACCGCTTGCCCAGCGTGGTGACCTGGGCGGCCACGTTGTGGCTCCGGGCGGCCATGGGCGTGTCGGCGTGCTCGACCGCGAGGCGGGCGAGGGCGGCCAGGGTGGCGACGGTGCGGTCCCGGATCAGCACCATGGCATCGCGCACCTGCAGCTGCTCGACGTTCTCGGTGAGATCCCGCGACGTCATGCCGGCGTGGATCAGCTCGTGGCCGGCGAGGGCGGAGAACTCCTCGATGCGGGCCTTCACGTCGTGCTTCGTGACCCGCTCACGGGCCTCGATGGAGGCGAGGTCGACGTCGTCGACGACCTTGCGATAGTCCTCGATGGCGCCATCGGGGACGTCGAGGCCGACCGCGGCCTGGGCCTCGAGCACGGCCAACCAGAGCTTGCGCTCGAGCACCACCTTGGTGGCCGGCGACCACAGCTCGGCCATGGCATCGCTGGCGTAGCGGGTGGCCAGGACGTTGGGGAGGGTTCCGCTCACCCGTCCAGTCTCGCAGACGTCCCCCGGCCGACCCCCGTGCGGACCCAGGGGCCGGGGGCATCCCTGGTTAGGGTTCGGGCCCGTGGACCAGGCCCCGACGAGCTTCCCGGTGGTGGGCATCGTCGGCGGCGGCCAGCTGGCCCGGATGTGCCAACCGCCCGCCGTGGCCCTCTCGCTGACCCTGTCGGTGCTGGCCCGCTCGGAGGACGACTCGGCCGCCCTCGTCATCCCCGACTCCCTGGTCGGCGAGCACGACGACCTCGATGCCGTGCGCCGGCTGGCCGCCCGGTCCGACGTGGTCACGTTCGACCACGAGCACGTGCCCGCCGACGTGCTCGCCGCCCTGGCCGCCGACGGCATCCCGCTGCACCCCGCCCCCGACGCTCTCCGCTTCGCCCAGGACAAGGTGGCGATGCGCCGCCGCCTGGACGACCTCGGCCTGCCGTGCCCACGCTGGACCGTGGCCGCCACCACCGAGGACGTCATATCGTTCGGAAGTGACGTGGGGTGGCCCGTCATCGCCAAGACACCCCGCGGCGGCTACGACGGCAAGGGCGTGCGGCGCATCGAGGGACCCGAGGAGGTCGCCGACTGGCTCGCCGCGGTCGGGGAGCCTGGCCCGCTGGTCGACGGCGTGCTGCTCGAGGAGTCGGTGGCGTTCTCCCGCGAGCTGGCCGCGCTGGTGGCCAGGACGCCGAGCGGCGCCACGGCGGCGTGGCCCCTCGTGGAGACGGTCCAGGAGGGCGGCATCTGCACCGAGGTGCTCGCCCCGGCGCCCGACGTGGCGCCCGACGCGGCCTGCGCCGCCACCGACCTCGCCGTGCGCATCGCCGACGCCCTGGGCGTGACCGGGGTGCTGGCGGTGGAGCTGTTCGAGGTGCCGGGCGCGACCGGGGATTCGACGTTCCTCGTCAACGAGCTCGCCATGCGCCCGCACAACAGCGGTCACTGGACCATCGACGGTGCCGAGACCAGCCAGTTCGAGCAGCACCTCCGCGCCGTGCTCGACCTCCCCCTCGGCGCCACCGCCTCCCGGGCCCGATGGACGGTGATGGCCAACGTCCTCGGCGGCGCCCACGAGGCGCTCTACCCGGCCCTCACCGCCGTGCTGGCTGCCGACCCCGCCGTCCACGTCCACCTCTACGGCAAGCAGGTCCGCCCCGGCCGCAAGATCGGACACGTCACCGTCTGCGGTGACGACCTCGACGACCTGCGGGCCCGGGCCCGACGAGCTGCCGGCACCCTTCGAGGAGCACAGCCGTGACCACCACCGCGCCGGTCGTCGGCATCGTCATGGGCAGCGACAGCGACTGGCCCGTGATGGAGCAGGCCGCCATCGCCCTCGACGAGCTCGGCATCGCCTACGAGGCCGACGTCGTCTCGGCCCACCGCATGCCCGACGAGATGATCCGCTACGGCCGCACGGCCGCCGAGCGGGGGCTGCGGGTGATCATCGCCGGCGCCGGCGGTGCCGCCCACCTGCCCGGCATGCTCGCCTCGGTGACGGTGCTGCCCGTCGTCGGCGTGCCCGTCCCGCTGAAGCACCTCGACGGCATGGACTCGCTGCTGTCCATCGTGCAGATGCCGGCCGGCATCCCGGTCGCCACCGTGTCGGTCGGCGGGGCCCGCAACGCCGGCCTGCTGGCAGCACGGATCCTGGCCAGCGGCACGGACCCCGAGGCGGCCCGGCTCCGCGAGCGGTTGGCGGTCTTCGCCGACGACCTGCGCGACCTGGCGGTCGAGAAGGGCCGCCGCCTGCGCGAGCGCGAGGCCTGACCCGCCCAGCCGGTTCGACCGGCGTCAGGTGGTGGGGTGGGCGGCGATGTCGCTGCGGTGGTGCATGCCCGGCCACTCGAGGCGGGCGACGCCCTGGTACGCCAGCGCCCGGGCCTGCTCGAGCACGGGCGCGGTGCCGCACACGTAGAGGACCCGGCCCCCGGCCGTGACGAGGGCCCCGTCGTCGCGGGCGGCGACACCAGCGAAGAGCACCTGCACGCCCTCGAGGTCGGCGAGTCGGTCCAGCCCCCCGATGACGTCGCCCGTGCGGGTGCTTGTGGGGTAGCCCTCGGCGGCGCAGGCGACGGCAACGCAGGCATCGTCGGCGAAGGTCGGCTCGCTGCGGATCTCGCCGGCGGCCGCCTCGGCCAGCAGCTGGGCCAGGTCGCTGGTGAGCCGGGGCAGCACGACCTGGGACTCCGGGTCACCGAAGCGCACGTTGTACTCGACCAGCTTCGGCCCGTCCGCCGTCAGCATCAGCCCGGCGTAGAGGACGCCGCGGTAGTCGATGCCGCGCCGGCGCAGCTCCGCGAGCGTCGGGTCGACGAAGCGGTCGAGGACCATCTCGACGATGGCGTCGTTCGCCGCCGGCACCGGGCTGTAGGAGCCCATGCCTCCCGTGTTCGGTCCCTGGTCGCCGTCGCGGACGCGCTTGAAGTCCTGGGCCGGCGAGAGCGCCACCGCTCGCTGGCCGTCGCACACGGCCAGCACGCTCAGCTCGGGGCCGACCATGCGCTCCTCGATCACGACCCGGCGGCCGGCGTCGCCGAAGCTCGTCCCCGCCAGCTTGTCCCGG
>JBKHVG010000015.1:0-85070 GCA_046570205.1 Acidimicrobiia bacterium | reverse complement strand
GGTCCGACCTCCAGGAGGCGGCGGGAGCTGAGACCTTGCCCGCGGGCCCCGGCGAGGCGCCGGTACGACGCGCTGTCGGCCGACTGCTCCACATCGACGACCACGAGCGGATCAGTACCTACCAGCGTCTCCTCGCCGGGGCAGCGGCCCCACACGTGGACCGACTCCCGCTACGGGAGCGCAGGCTGCTGCACATGCTGGCGGCCGCCGCCGGCGACCAGGCGCTCACCAGGGACTCGTCGGTCCAGGACGCGGTCAACCTGCTCTGGTCGCATCCGCAGGTCCTGGCCGAGCTGCAGCAGGTCCTCGCCGTGCTCGACGGCCGGGTGGACCACGTGCATCGACCCCTCACCACGCACCTGGACGTCCCACTCCAGATCCACGCTCGCTACAGCCGCATCGAGATCCTCGCTGCCTTCGGCCTGGGCGGCGGCGGCAAGATCGCCGCCTGGCAGAGCGGCGTCTACGAAGCCAAGGACGCCAACGCCGAGCTGCTCGCGTTCACCCTCGACAAGAGCAGCGGCGGGTTCTCTCCCACCACCCGCTACCGGGACTACGCGATCAGCCGCACGCTGATCCACTGGGAGAGCCAGTCGAGCACCCGGGCCGACAGCGCCACCGGCCTGCGCTACCGGAACCAGGAGCGAGACGGCCGCTCGATCCTGCTCTTCACCCGCCTCCGCGCCGACGACCGCGCCTTCTGGTTCCTCGGCCTCGCCACCTACCGGGGCCACGTCGGCGAGAAGCCGATGGCCATCACCTGGGAACTGGCCCACCCGCTCTCGGGAGACCTGTACTCCGCCTTCGCTGCCGCTGTGGCGTGACGACTCCCTGCTCAAACCAGGGCGTCAGCTCTCTCCGACGACGACCTCGGCACGGTCGGCGAAGAAGGCCACGAGCCCACGGATGTCCTCGGCGCCCTCCGTGGGCTCCTCGTAGCTCCACGCGATGCCGTCGTAGGTGCCGTTCTCGGTCTCGATGCTCCAGTAGGAGGCATCGCCCTTGAACGGGCAGTGCGTGCGCAGGCCGATCGGTCGCAGCTCGGCCTGCACGTCCTCCTTCGGCAGGTAGTGGACAGTGGGGATGCCGGTCTCGTCGAGCAGGACGGGCCGGTCGGAGCTGGCGACGACCACCCCGTCGAGGCGGACCTCCACGTGGACGTCTTCGCGGCGGGTCTCGATCGTGTGTCCCTGGGTCATGGTCCCTGCAACGAGGATCGGGCGACGGCCATTCCGCCCGTGAGAACCACTTCCCCTTCGTGCTTGCCCCTCCGAAGGATGTCCGTCACCATGGCCCTCGACGCCCGCCACCGCTCGTCGCTCTACCTGAAGTTCGTGCCGCTGATCGGCGAGGACGACGCCAACGCACTCATGTCCGAGTTC
This sequence comes from Acidimicrobiia bacterium, assembly GCA_046570205.1. GTDB lineage: Bacteria > Actinomycetota > Acidimicrobiia > Acidimicrobiales > Salinilacustritrichaceae > Salinilacustrithrix. The sequence continues at coordinate 83,688 of JBKHVG010000015.1, read as the reverse complement.
CCCGCCTCCGAAGCCGAAGAGCTGGTCACCAAGCAGTTCCTCCGCGCCGAGCTGGCTGAGCTGGAGAACCGGCTGACCGTCCGGCTCGGCGCGGCCCTCGGCGTGTCGACCGCGATCCTGGCCACGCTGATCAGCATCCAGTAGCGGTCAGCGTCCGACCCGTCGCCGGATCCCGTCAGCCGGCTCGTGCGATGCCTCCGAGGAGCGCTTCCAGGATGCCGATGGTGGGGGAGTCGGCGCTGCCGTCATCAGCCATCAGCGAGCGGAGCGCGTCGAGGGTGGCCGACGGATCGATGGTGGCGAGCCCACCGGACTGCTGCATCTGATCGAACAGCGGCTGCAGCTGCTCCACCAGTGCGGTCAGCTCGGGCGGCAGATCAGCCTGTGCAGCCAGCGACTCGATCAGCGTCATGAGCTCCTCGGGTGCGGGCAGGACGCCTTGCAGCGACGTCACGCAGACGTCGATCGACTCGGCGATCGCGGCCGAGTCGGGCTGCGGAAGCGGAGCGCTGTCCCGCATTCGGTCGAACATGCCCCCGACGAGCCCGCGCAGCCCGGCGTCGGGATCGATCTCCGACGGGAGCTCCGGAACCAGCGTGCGGAGCTCGTCGATGCACGCCGTGACCGCGGCGGTGAGCGCCTCACGATCGGGCAGCAGGGCGACCACGTCGGCGGCAACGGCCGCCGTCTGGTCGTTCACCAGGGTCGACCTGGAGATCGGGACAGGAAGTCGGCCGGTGAGCTCGTCAACCGTGTCGATGGCGTACCCCTCGACGTCGCTCTGCGAGGCCGACCCTGCGGCCGGCGGGACCTCTTCGGCCGGGGCGGGCGTCGCCATCTGGGCTGCGCCGTCCGGCCCAGCCGGTGCCGGTGCGGGTGCCGCCACCGGTGTCGGCGGCGTCAGATCCGTGCCGTTGCTCGCCATCTCGGTGTGGACGGTCTGGGCCTTGGTGTCGTCTGCGGACGGCACCATCGCGGCCGCCGCGACACCAGTGCCGGCGACGAGGGCGGTGGCGATGGCCAGGGCGCGGAGCGGAGCGGTCGTCGGGCTTTGCATCACGATGTCCCTTACGTTCGTGGGCGTTGAAACACCTTCGGCAGAGTGGAACGCCGACACCATGGCCCGATCGAGCCATTTCGGCTCCGGTCGAACGGGCGGTTCGGCGGCCCCCGGTGCAGGCGGACAGCGCGGCGGCACTCGGTTCGCATCCGGCACCATGTGGCGTGGTCGAGCTCCTCGTTCTGGCTCTCGGTGTCGCACTCATCGTCTGGGGGGCCGAGCAGTTCGCCGAGCACCTCGCAGCGGCTTCGGCGCGCCTCGGGGTCACGACGTTCGCACTGGCGCTCCTGCTGGCAGGGGCTGAGCCGGAGGAGCTGGCCACGGCGGTGACGGCCGGCGTTCGTGACGTGCCAGCGGTGGCGTTCGGGGATGTGGTCGGTGCCAATGCCGCCATCTGCCTCGTCGCGCTGGCAGTCGGCGCCCTCGTCGCGCCGCTGCCGTTCTCGCCGATGACTCGCCTCTATGCCGCGCTCGCCCTTCCGGCGGGCGCATGCGCGGTGGCGTTCGCCTGGGACGGCGAGGTCGGACGAGTCGAAGGTGCGGTGCTCGTCATCGCCTACGTCTCCTACGTCGCTCTGATCTGGGTTCGGGAACGGCGGCCACCGTCGCTCGGTGAGACGAGTGAGCTCGAGGAAGCGGCAGCCCCCGGGGCGTCGTCCGGCCGCATCGGTCGCGACCTCGGACTCGTCCTGGTGGGGACCGTCGCCATCGTGGTCGGGGCCACGATGCTGGTCGAGGCGGTACGCCGCTTCACCGACGTCGAGTCCGACCAGACACGCCTGTCGCTCACCGTCGTCGGGTTCGCGACCGCCTTCGAGCTGGTCGTGCTGGCGTGGTCGTCGGCACGCCGCGGGATCTCCGACGCCGTCGTCGCCGCCGTCATCGGGAGCTACGCCTACAACGCGACCATGACCCTCGGCGCCGCCGCGGTGATCACGCCACTCGGGGTCTCGGACGCCACGCTGCTGCGCGTCCCCATGCTGGGAATGATCGCCGCGCTCGTGCTGGTCCTCGGCCTGAGCTCCAGGTTCGGACGCCTGACCCGCCGAGACGCGGCCGTGCTCCTCGGCGGGTATGCACTCTTCCTCGGCGCGTCGCTGACCGTCGGATAGCTGGCCCACTACCGGTCGCGGCTCAGGGTTCGACGATGGCGGACACGCGCGAGGCGGCGTGACGGGCGCCGGTCACGAGGTCGGCCACCACCTGGGCGGCGGAGCGCAGGTCGGTGACCAGGCCGACCGCCTGGCCGCACGCGACGACGCCGGCGTCGAGGTCGCCGGTGGCGGCCACGGTGCGGAACACGGGATCGCCGTAGAGCTCGAACAGGGCGCGGGCCCCGGCGCCGTTCCCCTCTGCGTCGGCCACGGACCGGGCCCGGTCGGTGGTCAGCACCCGGGCGTGGTCCTCGATGGAGGCCATCACGACCATCGTTCCCGAGGCGGGCGTGTCCACGAGGCGCTGCCCCAGCGCCGGGTGCGCCGCGGCTTCGCTGGTGGCGAGGAACCGGGTGCCGAGCAGCACGCCGTCGGCCCCGAGGGCCAGGGCCGCGGCCAGCCCGGCGCCGTCCCCGAACCCGCCACCGAGGAGCCACGGCACGTCGGGGGCCTCGCCGGCCAGGCGATCGGCGGCCAGCCGGGCCTGGACCAGGGTGGACAGCTGGTCGGGACCGGTGTGGCCGGCCGCCTCCGCGCCGAGCAGGCACACGGCGTCGGCGCCGGCCCGGGCGGCCGAGAGGACGTCGCGGACGCGGGTGGCCTTGTGCACCACCCGGATGCCGGCGTCGTGGAGGCGGCCGACGAAGGGGGTGGGGCTGCGGCCGGCGGTCTCCACCACCGGCACGCCGCGCCGGGCGACCTGGTCGATGAGCCAGGTCGCCATGTCGGGCACGAACAGCGGGATGTTGACGGCGAAGGGGGCGTCGGTGGTGCTGCGCACCTGGTCGATCTGGGCGGCGAGCCCGGCTTCGTCGCCCGCGAACACGGCGGCGCCGAGCGTGCCGAGCGCACCGGCGCCGCTGACCGCGGCCACGAGCGGCGCGGTGGCGACGCTGGACATGCCGCCCTGCATGATCGGGAACCGGCACCCGACCAGGTCGCCGAAGCGGGTCCGCATCCGGTCCGGCGCCGGCCGGTCGGCTTCGGCCACCGTCGCCCCCGGCGTCAGGACTGGGTGCCGACCTTGAGGTCCTTGAACGGGCTGGTCGTGTCGATCCCCGGCTCCTTGGGGAGGCCGAGGACCCGTTCGCCCACGATGTTGCGCATGACCTCGTCCGACCCGCCGGCGATGCGCATGGCCGGCGTCCCGAGGACGAACTTCGTCCAGGCGTAGGTGCCCCACTCGCCGGTGTCGGCGGTCATCCGAGGACCGAGCACGTCGGACACCCACGCGCTCAGGTTGGTGAGGTTCTGGGTGAGGGCCAGCTTGCCGATCGACATCTCGGGGCCCGGCACCTGGCCGGCCTTCATCTTGTCGCTGGCCCGCTGACCGGTGTACTTGGCCACCTGGAAGCCGATCCACACCTGCATGAGCCGGTCCCGCAGCACGGTGTCGTCGCTCTTGTCGAAGTGGTGGAGCATGCCGGCGAGCCGGTCGATGGAGGCGACACCCCCACCGGAGCCGCCGCTGCCCGAGCCGATCGAGGCCCGCTCGTTCATCAGCGTGGTGAGCGCCACCCGCCAGCCGTCGTTCACGTCGCCCAGGCGGTGGTCGTCGGGCACCCGGACCTCGTTGAAGAACACCTCGTTGAAGCTGGCGCCTCCGGTCATCTGGCGCAGCGGGCGGATCTCCACGCCGGGCGCCTGCATGTCGACGACGAAGCCGGTGAGGCCCCTGTGCTTGGGCTGGTCCGGGTCGGAGCGGCAGATGACCTCGCCGATGTCGGAGTACTGGGCGCCCGAGGTCCACACCTTCTGGCCGGTGAGCAGCCACTCGTCGCCGTCACGGACCGCCTTCATCTGCAGGCTGGCCAGGTCGGAGCCGGCGCCCGGCTCCGAGAACAGCTGGCAGCCGACGATGTCTCCCCGGTACATCGCCCGCAGGTAGGCGTCCTTGGCCGTGTCGGTGCCGTGGGCGAGGATCGTCGGAGCCACCATGCCCAGGCCGATGCCGAAGAACCCCATGTCCGGCGTCTCGTACTGCGCCTCGAGCCGGGCGTAGGCCCGCTCGTGGGCCATGGTCAGGCCCCGACCGCCGTACTCCTCGGGGCCGGTGATCCAGCCGAGCCCGGCGTCGAAGCGCTTCGCCCGCCAGGCCTTGGCCTCGGCCAGGCCGCGGCGCTCCTCCTCGGGGTCCACCTCCTCGAACATGGCCACCGAGTCGTCGCCCTCGCCCCACGCGAAGCCGCGATCCTCGGTCTGCTTCGTGCGGGTCGTGTTGGCCTCCAGGAAGGCCCTGACCTCGGCCTCGAAATCCTCGACGCTCACCTGCTGCTCGCTCATCCCCTACCTCCGAGTCCACGCTGCGCCCCGAAGTGTTCGGTGCGAAGGATGTCCGAAACGTAGCCGCCCCCTCACCGTAGATGGGCGTGGTCACTGGGTCGCTCGCCTCTCTTAACGCTGGCCGTTCTTAACGACGTCCGTTACGCTGGGGGCGTGCTCCAGTCGTTCCGGGACAAAGACACCGAACGGGTGTGGCTGCGGCAACGATCGAAGCGCCTCGACCAACAGACTCAACGAGCCGCCCTGCGAAAGCTGCTCGTCCTCGACGCCGCCGACCAACTCGGAGACCTCCGAGTCCCTCCCGGGAATCGGCTGGAGAAGCTCAAAGGTGACCGCACCAACAGCTACAGCATCCGTGTCAACGATCAGTGGCGGATCTGCTTTCGATGGACCGCGGCAGGACCGAAAGACGTCGAGATCGTGGACTACCACTGAGGAGACGAGATGACCACCGCACCGACCATGGCTCCGATCCACCCCGGGGAGATCCTGATGCTCGAGTACATCGAGCCGTTGGGTGTGACCCAGCACCGTGTCGCCGTCGCGATCGGCGTGCCGCCGCGTCGGATCAACGAGATCGTCCACGGCAAGCGCGGGATCACCGCCGACACCGCGCTGCGACTCGCCCGGTACTTCGGGACGAGCGAGCGCTTCTGGCTCAACCTGCAGAGCCGCTACGAGATCGAGGTCGAGCGGGACCGGCTGGCGGAGACCCTGGACCAGATCGAGCCACTCGCCACCGCGTAGGGACCGGCTCATGCGGCGAGCACCAGCTCGTGGCGGACGTTCAGCGCGGTGGCGTGGATGGTGCGCCCGCCGCCGATGTCGAGCGCCCGCACCGACACGAGGTCATCGGCCGCCTCGCCCAGCACGCCGTCGCCGGCCGCGGTGAGGTCGGTCAGGGAGCGGTGGGTGAGGCGGTCGAGGAACGCCCGGGCCCGGCGGGTCGACGTGGTCTTCCGCCTGACGTGGAGCGTCGAGGCCAGGAGCCCGTCGATGAGCGCGTCCCACTGCTGGACGAGGGAGTCGGGGTGCTCGAAGACCTCGACGAGTGCGGGGTGGCCGGCCACGCCGACGAGGACACCGCGCTGGCCGAGGAGCGGGCGCCCGGGTCGTTCCTCCGTGAGCGTGAACGGCTCGCCGAGGCCGTGCAGCGGACCTTGCTCGACAAGTGCGACATCTCCGGTCTGACGCCTCGCCAGCTCCTGGTGCCCGACGATCCCGGCCGGGACGACCGGGGGTGGATGCTGTCGGTCGCGCACCTCGACGTCGTGCCGGTGGCCGATGCGCAGTCGCTGTTCTCTCGGCCGGACCTGCGGTGGGCGCCGATCGTCGAAGGTCGTGTCGTCGTGCCCGGTCAGCGGCGGCTTCCCTTCGACCACGACGCGACAGTCACCCATGCGGTCGAGCGCTTCCGGGCCGACCACGTCGATGTGCCCGACCCGTACCGGTTGCTCGAGGAGCCGTTCACCGTGCGGGAGCTGCGCCACCTGCACGAGGCCGTGCTCGGCGAGGACCTGCAGAAGGACACGTTCCGCCGGGCGATGCTCCCGCACCTGGTGGCGACCCGGTCGACGGACTCGGGGTCGGTGGGTCGGCCGGCGCGGCGCTACCGCCGTGCCTGATCTCGCTGTCGGTGGCGCGGCGTGCGGTCGAGGCTCTCGGTGCTGTCAGCGCGAGCTCGGTGCCTGTGCGCCCTTCCGTTCGTCCGTGCGAGGTGCGACCATGTCGGTCAGCGAGTTCCAGCGCCACGAGGTGTTCAAGTGGCTCGAGGAGAAGATGGAACCGGAGAGGGCTGCGATCATGATGGACCTGCTGCCGCCAGTCGGATGGGGCGACATCGTCACGACGCGAGACCTCCACGCAGAGGTCGGCGGTCTGCGCAGTGAGATGCAGGCCGGCTTCGCCGAGCTCCGGGCGGAGATGAACGCGGGGTTCGCCGAGGTGCACGCTGCCCACTCGGCGCTGCTGGTCAAGCTGTTCTTCGGGATTGTGGCGAGCAACGCCACCCTCGTCGGCTTGGTGCTGGCCGCCGCGCGTCTGGGTTGACCCAGCTCCGCCGATCCGGACAGCGGGCGGTTCCGTCACTCGATGTCGGCAGGCCTGTGGAACACTTGCCAGCGAAGGAGGTGGCTCATCAGCGTGAGACCCGAGCTCGACGAGCAGCTGATCGCGGAGGCGTGCCGTCGCTTCGGCGTGCGTCGCCTGTCGCTCTTCGGCTCGGCCGGGACTGATGCCTTCGACCCGGAGCGAAGTGACGTTGACTTCTTCGTGGAGTTCGAAGACGCCATCGAGAGCCACTTCGATGCGTACTTCGGGTTGAAGGAGGAGCTCGAGCGTCTCCTCGGCCGACCAGTCGACCTCGTGATGCCGAAGGCCCTCGAGAACCCGTACTTCGCTGCCTCCGTCGAGCGGAGTCGCCGGGACGTGTATGCGGCCTGAGTCCGGTGCAGTGCTCTGGGACGCTCGGCGGGCTGCGGGACTGATCCGTGACTTTGTCGAAGGTCGGTCCTGGTCCGACTATCTCGAGGATCCGATGCTGCGATCGGCCGTCGAGCGGCAGTTCGAGATCATCGGTGAGTCTCTCAATCGCCTGGCTCGGCTCGACCCCTCGGTCGCCGAGCAGATCGATGATCTGCCGCGCATCGTCGCCTTCCGGAACGTGCTGATCCACGGGTACGCAACGATCGATGACCGAATCGTCTGGGAGGTCGCCACTGAGCGGCTCGCTCCGCTGACGGAGCTCCTGACGGGTCTGCTTGACGACCGGTAGCCGAGTTTCTTCACCGGCGCTGCTCGCACTCCGAAAAGGGCCGCTCCTGCACCGTCCGCTCGGCTACGGGTGCTCCGGGCCGTGCCCGTCCTCTCGTCTGCCCGTTCCACCACTGTGGGCTCATCACCATCTCCGGTCCCGGCCACGCAGTGACGGTCACCGACGTGGCGGGGTGGGCGCTCGACGGATCCGCGGTGGCCCGGCCGCCGACAGCTCCCCCACCTGCCGTCACGCCCTACGCCGGGCCCACCGGTGAGCGAGCCGACTGGAAGTGGCACGAGCCGTTCGCTCCCCGATCGGCTGGGTTCGACAACTGACGATCGTGCCGCCGGGCTACTGCGCTCGGCTGCGCATTGCCGCGCCCGGAGCCGCGTCAGCGCCAGGTGTCGTCGGCGAAGTGCTCCTCCATCACGTCACCGAGTCGACCCTCCGTCCGGCCGCACTGCGAGCAGCGGAACATCGGGGCGTCGTCGGAGATCAGGCAGCCACCCAACTCGACCTCGCCCCCCATCGACGCGTTTATGAGGTCGGGCCCGGGCATGCCGTAGACGATGGGCGTCATCGGGTTGTCGCAGCAATGTGGCGCTTCCGTCTTGTCCATGGTCAGGCCGCCAATGCACCCTCAGAGAGGCATGACCGAGACGAAGATCCTCCAACGCCCGGACGCAGAGCTCACCTACGACGTCGACGGGCCGCTGCCGCCTTCGAACGGCGCTCGACCGCTGCTCATGATCGGCCAGCCCATGGACGCGAGCGGTTTCACCACGCTCACCTCACTGCTGCCCGAGCGCACGGTGGTCCGCTACGACCCCCGCGGGTTGGGACGCAGCACGCGGTCCGACGGGACGCAGGTCCAGGACCCGGCGGTCCAGGCGGCCGACGTCCATGCGCTCGTCGAGGAGCTGGGTGCCGGGCCGGTCGACCTGTTCGCCAGCAGCGGCGGTGCCGTGACCGCACTCGCCCTGGTGGCGGCCCATCCCGAGAGCGTCGCCACCCTCGTCGCCCACGAGCCGCCCCTCATCGACGTGCTCCCGGATGCCGACCAGGCCCGCCGAGCGTGGCTCGGCGTGCAGGAGGCCTACGCCGCGAAGGGCTTCGGTGCGGGCATGGCGGGCTTCATCCAGATGACCAGCTGGACCGGCGAGTTCACCGATGCGTACTTCGACCAGCCGGCCCCGGACCCGGCCATGTTCGGCATGCCGGCGGAGGACGACGGCTCCCGTGATGACCCGCTGCTGTCGGGCGTCGCCGAGGCGGTCGTGCAGCACCGGGTCGACGTGGACGCCCTCGCGGCCGCCTCGACACGGGTCGTGATCGCCGTCGGGGAGGAGTCGATCGACACCTTCACCGGGCGGACGTCGGTCCATGTCGCTCGGCTGCTGGGTCAGGAGGCGACCGTCTTCCCCAGCCACCACGGCGGCTTCATGGGTGCCGAGCACGGGTACGCCGGCCAGCCGGAGGCGTTCGCCGAGAAGCTCCGTGAGGTGCTGGCCGGCTGACACCAGCCGGTGGCAGGCGATCGTGGACGGGCGGCTCGGCTCCTCCGCCGGAGCTCGGCCGCCCGACCGGATGAGCCGTACGTCGGCGGTGTGACGCGCCGCGGTCAGGGCCCGGAGATCACGACGACGTAGCCGTCGGGGTGTCGCAGCCAGATCTCCCGGAGGTGGGCGTCGGGGTTCTCGAGCGGCCCGTCGATCACGTCGGCAGATGCGGTGTTCGCCCGTCGCCGAACACGGCCCCCGGGTTGAGGATCCCGTTGGGGTCGAACGCCGCCTTGATGCGCCGCATCAGCGCGACCTTCGCCGGGTCCTCGAGCGCCAGCCAGTAGTCGCTCTTGGTGCGGCCGAGCCCGTGCTCACCGGAGATGGCGCCGCCGTGGTCCATGCCGAGGCGGAAGAGCTCCAGCATCATCGCCTTGCGCTTGGTGGCGTCGGGCTGGAACACCGACAGGTGCACGTTGCCGTCGCCGGCATGGCCGCACCCGGCGATGAACGTCTCCCGCTCGGCGGCCAGGTGGGACACGGCGGCGAGGAACGGATCGATCGATGCCCGGGGCACCACCACGTCGACGATGTCGTCGGCGCCGGCGCCCTTGGCCAGCCAGAAGGCTTTCTCGCGCGCCTCGATGAGCTGGGTCGCCTGCGTGGACGGCAGCACGTAGACGTCCATCGCGCCGAGCTCGTGGACCAACTCGGCCAGCGTCTGGGTGTCGGCGTCGAGGCGATCCTCGTGGGTGCTCTCGAGCTGGACGACGAGGTAGGCGAGCGCCTGCTGCTTGATGTCCTCGGGCACGCCGACGTCGACGCCGAGAGTGTTCTGGATGCCCGACATCGTCAGCATGTCGATGTACTCGAGGACCATCGGCCCGACGCCGCTCCGCACGATGGCCGGGACCGCCCGGGTGACCTGGTCGAGCGTGGTGAACGGGGCCAGCACGGTGGCCCGGTGCTCCGGACGGGGGTGGACCTTCAGGATCACCTCCGTCACGACGGCGAGCGTCCCCTCGGAGCCGATGACCAGCTGGGTCAAGTCGTAGCCGGTGGAGCCCTTCACGTAGCGGCCGCCGGTGGTGACCACCTCGCCCGATGGCAGGACGGCCCGCACCCCGAGCACGTGGTGCCGGGTCACCCCGTACTTGACGGCCCGCATGCCGCCGGCGTTGGTGGCGACGTTGCCGCCGAGGCTGGCGCTGTATTCGCCGGGGAACACCGGGTAGACGAGACCCCGCGGTGCGAGCACCTGGTCCAGTTGGTCGAGCGTCACGCCGGGCTGCACGACGGCCACCATGTTGTCCTCGTCGACGTCCAGGATCGCGGCCATGCCGGCGAACGACAGCACGATGCCGTCGGGGCGAGGGATCGCCGCGCCCGACAGGCCGGTGCCGCTCCCTCGGGCCGTGACCGGGATGTCGTGCTCGTCGCACGTGCGCAGGACGGAGACCACCTCCTCCTCGGTGACCGGCGTGACCACGGCCGCCGGGACCACCGGCTCGGCGCCCAGCGCCTCGTCGTGGTGCCAGCCGTCGCCGGCGTCCGTGCCGAGGAGCACCCGGTCGGCCGGGACGACGGCCCGGAGCAGCTCGACGACGCGGTCCCCGTTGCTCACGGCCCGGACCCTACGCCGAGCTCTCCGGCCAGCGACCCCGTGGTCACGCCGACGCCACCTGGCCCTGTGGCTGTACGGCCTGGTGATCGACAAGGAGAGCGACGCCAACTTCGTGCCGCTCAACACCGCCGACGACTGGCTGCACTTCGTCCTCGGCGTCGGGATGATCGCCCTCGGCGCTCTGCTCTGGAACGGCCGACCGGCGCGCGACGGCGCCGCCAACCGGTGAGGGGTCAGACGCCGAGGCGGTCCAGCACGTTGGCCGTGATCCGCTCGATGTTGCGGTCGTGGGCGGCGAGGCCGTGGGCCCAGTCGGTCGACCCGGACGTGACGACGGTGCCGCCGCCCGCCGCGGTGTAGGTGCCGAGCACGGCGTGGCCGTGCGCGATGCGGTGCTCGTGGCCCCGCTCGCCGAACACGCGCGAGGAGATGTAGTCGAGCTCGGAGGGCGTGCCCGGTGCCGGCGGGCGGGGCGCGGAGGCGTGGGTGAAGTGGGCGACCGGGACCGTGCCGAGGATCTCGAATCCCTCGGGCGTGCCGTCCTCGCCGGTCGGGTGCGGCAGGCCGTCCCGGTAGGTGAAGGCGCAGCCGTCGCACTCGTAGCCCACCACCTTCGCCTCGCCGCCGAGCACGTCCCCGTAGCCGATGCCGGTGCCCTCGAACAGCCAGTGGTCGGGCCGGTGGACGGTGTAGCCGCCGGCGCCGTTGGTGACGTTCTTGCCGATGCGGTGGTAGCCGCCCCGGGTGAAGCTCACGCCGGTCATGTGGTTCTCGGGCCGCTCGAGGATGACGTCGGACCACAACGTGGTGACCTCGGCCTGGCGGTCGGTGCCGTGCAGCGGGTCGTCGCGGAACCGGCCCTTCCAGCCGACCATCTGGGTGGCTCGGCCATCGCCGTCGTGCCCCTCGAGACGGACCTGCCACAGGGAGGTGTTGCCGGAGAAGAAGGCGACGTTGCCGCCCCGGGCGATGTGCGCCTCCACGGTGTCGCGCATCGGACCGGACCAGTACTCGTCGTGGCCGACGGAGAGGATGAGCCGGTAGCCCTCGACCAGGTCGGGGAACTCCTCCAGGTCGCTGTTGAGCACCACGTCGATGCCGTAGCCCTCCCGCTCCGCCCACTGGACGAAGGGCTGCTCCCAGTCGGGCCACCCGGCGGAGCCGGCGTAGGGGGAGAGGTGGTTCAGCCGGAGGTAGCCGATGTGCGCGGTCATCTGGCGGTCGTCGGGGACGACGTTGGTGACCCGCCGACCCGGCCCCGGCGGCTTGTGCAGGTAGCCGGGCGACATGGGTCGCTGCAGCGAGACCGTGGTGCCGCCCGTGTAGAGGTTGCGCCCACCGAAGTCGTTGTAGGCGTGGAGGGTGTTGGAGGCCAGCTGCAGCAGGATCGTGTTCGGGCTGCGCTCGCTGGGCCGGACCACGAAGAAGGCGTGGCTGGTGCGCCGCTTGCCGTCGACGTCGATGGTGAGGGCGACCTCGTGGTAGCCGGACCGCCAGTCGTCGCCGACGTCGACGGTCACCGCCGTCGGCCACCCGCAGCCGTTGGCATCGGCGCCCTCGGGGGTCGGGTGGAACTCGGCCGGGACGGTGTCGGACCACATGACCTCGCGGGCGCCCCCGACGCGGGCCACCTCGACCCGGACCGGTCGGCCGCCGGCGGAGGAGAGGTGGAGCGCAACGCCCTCACCCGGCGCGACGCTCGGAGGCCAGCAGTACCCGGTGACGGTCTCGAACGGCATGGTCGGCAGCGTGCCAGAGCCGGACGGAGCCCGCTGGCGGCGGGGCCCGGAATGGTGCGACCGTGGGCGCTGCCTGCCAGCCCGGCGGCCACGGAGGAGAGGACCACATGTCGGACAGCAACGACTGGAACACGCGGATCATCGAGGAGTTCCGAGCCAACGGCGGGAAGGTGGGCGGCCAGTTCGACGGCGCACCGCTGCTGCTGCTGCACTCGACGGGCGCCCGGTCCGGCAAGGAGCGGGTGCACCCGATGATGTACCAGGACCTGGGCGACGGCTCCGTGGCGGTGTTCGCCTCCAAGGCCGGAGCGCCGGACAACCCGGACTGGTTCCACAACGTCTCGGCCAACCCTACCGTGGAGGTGGAGATCGGTGCCGAGGTTCGGCGTTGCACGGCCCGGGTCGCCGAGGGCGACGAGCGGGAGCGCATCTGGTCGCGGCAGAAGTCGGACTACCCCGGCTTCGCCGACTACGAGCAGAAGACGGACCGCATGATCCCAGTGGTGGTGCTCGACCCGGCCTGACCCGCGTCAGCGGCACAGGGCCGGCAGCTCACCAGCGCTGCAGGACCTCCGGGGACAGGTCGGCGATGTCCGGGTACCCGGCCAGCGTGAGGGCGAGGTCGACCTCGGCGAGCAGGCAGCGGAGCACGTGCTCGACGCCGGCCTGGCCGGCCAGCGCCAGGCCGTAGAGGAACGGGCGGCCGAGCAGCACGGCGTCGGCGCCGAGGGCGAGGGCCTTGATGACGTCGGTGCCGGTGCGGATCCCGGAGTCGAACAGCAGCGTGGTCCGGTCACCGACGGCTTGCGCGACGACCGCCAGCGCATCCAGCGCACCGATCGAGCCGTCGACCTGGCGACCGCCGTGGTTCGACACGACGATGCCGTCGACGCCGGCGTCGACCGCGGCCCGAGCGTCGTCGGGGTGCACGATGCCCTTGAGCACGATGGGTCCGTCCCATCGCTCGCGCAGGAACGGGAGGTCGTCCAGGCTGAGCCCCGGGTTGGGGAACATGCCCGCCCACAGGAAGGTGGCCGAGCCGGGGTCCTCCTCCGGCGTGCGGTCGAGCTTCGATCGGAACGCCGGATCCGACAGGTAGTTGGCGACGCCGACGTTGGAGAGGAACGGCAGGAAGCCCCGGTCGAGGTCGGCCGGCCGCCAGCCCAGCAGCGTGGTGTCGAGCGTGACGACGAGGGTGTCGTAACCGCCCGCCTTGGCCCGCTCCAGGAAGCTCTCGGTCACGTCCGGGTCGGTGGGGTAGTACAGCTGGTACCACCGCGATCCTTCACCGCTGGCCGCCGCCACCTGCTCGAAGTCGTGCGACGCCGCGGTCGAGTGGATGTAGGTGACGCCCACCTCGGCCGCGGCCCGGGCGGTGGCCAGCTCACCGTCGGGGTGGGCGAGCGTCTGCACGCCGACCGGGGCGATCATCACCGGCGCCGCCATCTTCGTGCCGAGCACGGTGGTGGAGTGGTCCCGATCGTTCGCGCCCCGCAGCATCCGGGGGACGATCCGCCAGCGGTCGAACGCCTCCCGGTTGGCCCGCGTCGTGGCACCGTCGCCGGCGCTCGGGACGATGTATCCCATCGCCTCCGGCGACAGGACCTCACGGGCCTGGTCCTCGAGCCGGACGAGGTTGGTGGTGAGGTCCGGCGTGGTGCCGTTCATCATCCCGTCGAGGTAGATGCCGATCTGGAAGTCCCCGAAGTTCGCCATCCGGCGAGCCTGTCACGACGGCGGCGAGGCCGGCGTCAGGACTGGCGGCCGATGAAGCCGAGGAATCGGTCCTGCCCGGAGGCGTGGTCGGGACCCGGGATCTCCGGGCCGAACACGCCGGGGCCACGGTCTCCTCGATGGTGGCGGCTCAGACCTCGGCGCCTTCGGGCTGGGCCCGCATGTCCCCGACGTCGGCGCCCTTCAGCAGCCGGATCACCAGCTGGCCGTTGGTGAGCGTCGCCTCGATGCCGGCGCCGTAGCCCTCCGGCACGTCGAGCTCTCGCTCGTAGCCGCCGAAGTCCCACTCGTCGAGCAGGTACTCGCGGGGCGCGGCGCTGCGCAGGTGGGCCCAGAACCGCAGGTGCGTACCGCGCTTCTCGATGTGCACGTCGCTGCGCTGCACCGCGCACATCGGGGCAATGACCACCAGCGCCTCGGGCGCCTCGTACATGCGCACCGGCACGCGCTGCGGGGTCATGGTGTCCTCGGTGGCGACGGTCGCGTCCACGACCTCGTGGTGATCGGGGCGTGTCATGGGCCCGACCGTACGCCGGGAGCGCCTCAGCTGTCCCGCGCGCGCTGGTGCTGCGAGCCGGGACCGCATGGGGCCAGGATGGCGACGTGCCGGAGGGAGCTGCACGCGACGACGCCGACGAGTGGGCTGCGCACGTGGCGACCTTCGTCGACGACCACTACCGCCAGCTGCGGGGTCGGGTCCGCACCCATGTGATCGACACGCACCGGTGACGCTCGGCGAGGCCTTCGACGGCGTGCTCTGCCATGGCGTCGTCATGTACGTCGAGGACGTCGACCCCTTCGTCGCTGCGCTCGCCGCCCTGGCCGCGCCGGGCGGCGTCGTGTCGATCGTGGCGAAGAACGCGGACGTGCTTGCCGCCCGCCCCGCCCAGGAGGGTCGCTGGGCCGACGCCCTCGCCGCGTTCGACGCCCGCCGGCAGGTGAACGGCCTCGGCATCGACACGAGGGCCGACCGGATCGATGAGCTGTCGGCGGTGCTCGCCCGGCACGGCGTCGAACCCGTGGCCTGGTACGGCGTGCGGCTCTTCACCGACGGGTGGGCACCCGACCGTCCGCCGAGCGACCCGGAGGACGTGGTGCTTGCGGTCGAGCTCGAGGCCAGTCGCCGAGACCCGTACCGCCAGCTCAGCCGCCTGTTCCATCTCGTGGGGCGCACGGCGGCGGCCGAAGCTGACGGTCCGGCCGGGACTACTCGGCGGTGATGGCCCGCAGCACGTCGAGGCGCCCGGCACGCCGGGCCGGGGCGATGGCGGCGAGCAGGCCGGCGACCACGGCCAGGACGAGCAGCCCGACCAGCGTGCCGGTGGGGATGGCGATGCGGTCGAGGAACGACTTCGGCATGGCCGACGAGGCCGCGATGCCGAAGAGCACGCCGACGGCCACGCCGAGCACCGCACCGAACAGCGACACGATCGCCGCCTCCCAGCGCACCATCCGGCGGGTCTGGCGGCGTGACATGCCGACAGCCCGCAGGAGCCCCAGCTCGCGGGTCCGCTCGAACACCGACAGCGCCAGGGTGTTGGCGATGCCGAGCACGGCGATGACCACGGCGAGGAGGAGCAGCACATTGACGGTGACGAGGATCTGGTCGATCTGGGCCTCCTGGGCGTCGAGGAACTCCTGGCGGTCGTCGACCTCCGCCTGCGGGAACTCCACCAGCGCAGCCTCGACGGCGGTGCGAGCCGCCTCGGGGGTGACGCCCTCGGCAGCACGGGCCATCACCACGCCGTCGGTCACGTCGGTGAAGTTGGCGTCGTAGGCCTCCTGGGAGATGACGTAGTTCCCGGCGAACGTGGCATCGGCGTGGATGCCCGTGACCGTGAAGGTCTGCTCACCGGTGGCGCTGAAGGCGACCGTGACCTCGTCGCCCGGCTCGAGCCCGAGGTCCCCGGCCGGATCCTCGTGGACGAAGATCCCGTCGGT
Source organism: Acidimicrobiia bacterium (assembly GCA_046570205.1). GTDB lineage: Bacteria > Actinomycetota > Acidimicrobiia > Acidimicrobiales > Salinilacustritrichaceae > Salinilacustrithrix. Next base: position 67,899 of record JBKHVG010000015.1, on the reverse strand, counting down.
GCCCATGTCGGCGAGCGTGCCCCCCGACCGGATGCCGATGTCGACCAGGTCGCCGCCGTCCTCGTTGACGGCCACGACGTCGCGGGTCTCGCCCTCGAACTGGAACCGGGCAAAGCGGATGCCCGACACGGCGTCCAGCTCGGGCGCCTGGGACAGCTCCTCGGCGAGGCGGGGGGAGAAGCCGGCGAAGGACGACTCGCTGATCACGTAGTCCGCCATCACCGACTGGTCGATCTTGGCCGCGAACGTCTCCTTGACCGAGGTGCCCACGACCGATGCCATGGTCACGAGGGCCAGGCCGATCACCAGCGCCGAGGCGGTGGACGCCGTGCGGTACGGGTTCCGGGCGGCGTTCTCCCGGGCCAGCACGCCGGGCTCGCCGAACAGCTTGGCGATCGGCGCGCCGAGCAGGCGGGCGACGGGGCCGGCGACGAGGGGGGACAGGTTCGCCACGCCGAGGAACACGAGGATCGCGCCGAAGCCGAGCGCGGTGAGCGTCGGCGCGGTGCCGTCCGTGGCGGTGAGACCGAGCAGCACGAGCACCGCGCCCACGCCGGTCATGGCGGCGCCGACGGCCAGCCGCAGCCGGCGGGACCGGGGACCAGACTCCACGCCGTCGCGCAGCGCGGCGATGGGCGAGACCTTGGCCGCCGTGCGGGCCGGGATGATCGATGCCGCCAGCGTGACGCCCACACCGACGACGAGGGCGACGACGACGGTGGCGGGCTCGAGGACCATGGCGTCGGCGGGCAGACCGAAGCCGCCGGCGTTCAGCAGACCCCGCAGGCCCATGGCGGTGAGCACGCCCGTGCCGATGCCGATCACCGAGGAGACGACACCCACCAGCAGCGCCTCCAGGATCACCGTCCGGCGGATCTGGGCCGCGGTCGCGCCGACGGCTCGGAGGAGGGCGAGCTCCCTGATGCGCTGGCCGAGGATGATCGAGAAGGTGTTGTAGATGTAGAACGCGGAGACGAACAAGGCCACGGCGGCGAAGCCGAGGAGGACGTTGCCGAAGATGTCGGTGATCTCCCCGAAGGCGTCCGCGCCCTCCTGGCCGACCTCTTCGCCGGTGACGATCTCCACGCCGTCGGGGAGCACGTCGGCGAGGGCGGCTTGCACCCCGGCACGGTCGGCGCCCGGCTCGAGCCCGATGACGATCTCGTCGTACCTGCCGTCGCTGGCGAAGACCCGTTGGGCCTCCTCCGGCGAGAACATGGTCAGCACGGCGCCGGCGAGGGAGTTGCTGGTCCCGAAGGTGGCCGTGCCGACGAGCGTGAACGACTCCCGACCGTCGGGGACCAGGACGTCGATGGTGGAGCCGAGCTCGAAGCCCTGGTCCTCGAACGTCCCCTGGTCGAGGGCGACCTCGCCCGCCTCGTCGGGCTTCTCACCGAGGTTGAGGGTCACCGGGTAGAGCCGGTCGTTGTCCCCCCATGACGTGCCGATGAGCGGCGCGCCGGTGGTGGACACGGGTTCGCCGTCGGGACCGACGGGCTGGGCGGTGCCGGCCACGCTGCCTTCGGCGACCTCCACGCCGTCGACGTCGCTGATCACGTCGACGAGCGCTGCCGGCAGCGGCTCGCGGTTGCCGGTGAAGGACTGCTCGTCGAAGGGCGCCTCGGATCGGACCTGCAGGTCCACGCCGGCGGTGACCTCGGTCATGAGGGTGTCGAAGCTGCGCCGCACCGTGTCGGTCACGACGAGGCTGCCGACCACGAAGCTCACGCCGAGGACCACGGCGAAGCTGGTCATGAAGAAGCGGATCTTGTGCGCCAGCAGCTGGCGCACGCTCAGGCGGAGCATCTCAGCTCACCTCGGCCAGGTCGTCGCCGAACCGCTTCATGCGGTCGAGGACGCGGTCGGCGGTGGGGTCCGCCATGTCGTCGACGATGCGACCATCGGCCAGGAACAGCACGCGGTTGGCGTAGGCCGCCGCGCTCGGGTCGTGGGTGACCATGACGATGGTCTGGCCCATCTCGCGCGTGGCGTTGCGCATGAAGGACAGGATCTCGCCCGAGGTCGAGGAGTCGAGGTTGCCGGTGGGCTCGTCGGCGAAGACGATCGCCGGGTCCGAGGCCAGTGCCCGCGCCACGGCGACGCGCTGCTGCTGACCGCCCGAGAGCTCGGACGGTCGGTGGTCGAGGCGATCGCCGAGCCCGACGGCGCCGATCACCTCGGCCAGGCGGGCCTCGTCGGGGGACCGGCCGGCGAGGCGGGTCGGCAGCACGATGTTCTCCTTCGCCGTCAGCGTCGGCACGAGGTTGAACGCCTGGAACACGAAGCCGATGCGATCGCGCCGCAGCTCGGTGAGCTGCTTCTCCGACAGCGTCGAGAGGTCCGTCCCGTCGACGATGACCTGGCCCGAGGTCAAGGTGTCGAGCCCGGCGAGGCAGTGCATCAGGGTGGACTTGCCCGAGCCCGACGGGCCCATGATGGCGGTGAAGCGCCCGCCCTCCAGCTCCACGTCGACGTGGTCGAGGGCGACCACCTCGGTGGTGCCCGAGCCGTACACCTTGACGGCGTCGACGGTGCGAGCGGCGATGCCCGCCGCTGCTGCGTTGAGGTTCTCCATGTGCCGGACGGTACGGATGGACCGCGGTCCCGTCGTCCCGCTGGCGGTTGATGCGGCCTCGTCCTTTCGGCGGACCCCATCAGGCGCCGGGGGTGACCACCCCGGTCTCGTAGGCGAGCACGACGGCCTGGACGCGGTCGCGCACCTCGAGCTTCATGAGCACCCGTCCGACGTGGGTCTTGATCGTTGCCTCCCCGAGGAACAGTCGCTCGGCGATCTCGGCGTTGGAGAGGCCCCGGGCCATCAGGACCAGCACCTCGTGCTCCCGGTCCGTGAGGCGGCCGAGGCGCTCGTCACCGGTGGGGCTGGGCACGGGACCGCCACGTCCGAACTCCTCGATGAGCCGGCGGGTGACACTCGGTGCCAGGAGCGCGTCGCCCGCCGCGACGACCCGCACGGCATGGATCAGGTCGTCCGGCGGCGCGTCCTTGAGCAGGAAGCCGCTGGCGCCGGCGCGGAGGGCGTCGAAGACGTACTCGTCGAGGTCGAAAGTGGTCAGCACGAGCACCCGGGTGCCCACGCCGGCGTCGCGGAGACGGCGCGTCGCCTCGATGCCGTCCACGCGGGGCATGCGCACGTCCATGAGCGCGACGTCGGCCCGTGCGGCGCCGCACAGGTCGACGGCCTCGTCGCCGTCGCCGGCGGCGCCGACCACCTCGATGTCGTCCTCGCTGTCGAGGATCATGCGGAAGCCCGTGCGGACCAGCTCCTGGTCGTCGATGACGACGACGCGGATCCGGTTCATGCCACGGCCGAGCGGGTGAGGGGGATGGCGGCCCGGACCCGGTAGCCGCCCCCGGGGCGGGGACCGACCGCGAGCGTGCCGCCGAACAGCTCGACCCGCTCCCGCATGCCGATGTGGCCGTGGCCCGAGGACGGCACGTCGTCGGGTCGGCTCCCGCGCCCGTCGTCGGTGACCTCGATCCGCACGGCGTCGTCGTAACGCACCGCCACGCGGGCGCGGGCCGGCCCGGCGTGCCTCATCACGTTGGTCAGGGCCTCCTGCACGATGCGGTAGACGGTGAGCCCGACCCCGGCCGGCAGGTCGGGCGCGTCGCCTTCCACCTCGAGGCTCACGTCCATGCCGGCCTCCCGCCACTGCTCGACGAGGGCATGGATGTCACCGGCCGTGGGCTGGGGGTCGACGGTGGCCGCGGCCTCCTCGTGGCGCAGCACGCCGAGCAGCCGGCGGAGCTCGTCGAGCGCGTTGCGCCCGGTCGCCTCGATGACGCCGAGCGCCTCGGCGGCCTGATCGGGCTGGCGCTCGAGCACCCGGTGCGCCGCCGAGGCCTGGACGACCATCACCGAGACGCTGTGGGCCACGACGTCGTGCAGCTCGCGAGCGATGCGCGCCCGCTCCTCGTGCACGGCCCGCTCCGCGGCGCGTTCCCGGTCCTGCTCGGCCCGCTCGGCCCGGGCCTCCACCTCGGCGAGGTAGGCGCTGCGGTGCCGGACGCTGTCACCGATGGTCCACGCGGTGGCGAAGATGATGGCGTTGCCGACGACGGCGACCGCCGGCAGGTCTTCTTCCTCGGCCACCACCCCGGCCACCATCACCGCCACCAGCACGAACCCGACGGCGAGCCCGACGCGCAGGGATCGGGGACGTTCGACGTGGGCGGCCAGCGTGTAGGTGGCGAGCAGCACGGCGATGGTGACGCCGGCGTCGACGTAGTCGAGCACCCAGTACGGGATGATCCCCGCCGCCACGATCGTCGTCACGGCCTCCGGATTGCGGCGGCGGAACGCGGCGGCGACCCAGATGGCGATGGTCAGGGCGATGCCGACCAGGTCGGGGTCCCGGTTGGACTGGCCCACCGTCTCGGGGTCGATCGTGATGAGCCCGACCAGGCTGATGGCGCCCAGCACGAGGGCGAGCAGCGCGTCCCACACGCGGGCGTGGTCGCGCAGCCACCGGACGGGATGTCGCCGCACGACCGAACCGTATCGACAGCTGCGCCGGCCGACGTCAGCCCCCGGGTGGAGGCGTGGTCCGCCCGGAGGGGGACCTCAGGGCGCCGGCGGCCCGGGCGGGGTGCCGTCGCCGAAGGGCCGCCCGCCGAGGGACTCGCGCCCGTGCGCGGTGGTCCAGCCGGAGAGGTCGGGGCCGACGGGGACGATGCCGGTGGGGTTCACGTCGGTGTGGACCTCGTAGTAGTGGCGCTTGATGTGGTCGAAGTCGATCGTGTCCCCGAAGCCGGGCGTCTGGAACAGGTCCCGGGCGTAGGCCCACAGCACCGGCATCTCGCTGAGCTTCTGGCGGTTGCACTTGAAGTGGGTGTGGTACACCGCGTCGAAGCGGGCGAGCGTGGTGAACAGGCGCACGTCGGCCTCGGTGATGGCGTCGCCCATGAGGTAGCGCTGGGACTCCAGCCGCTCGCTGAGCCGGTCGAGCCGGTCGAACAGGCGGTGGTACGCGGCCTCGTAGCTCTGCTGGTTGCCGGCGAAGCCGCACTCGTACACGCCGTTGTTCACGTCCCGGTACACGTCCTCCATGAGCTCGTCCATCTCCTCCCGCAGCGGCTCCGGGTACAGGTCCGGAGCGCCGGGACGGTGGTGCTCGCGCCACTCCGTCGACAGGTCGAGGGTGATCTGGGGGTAGTCGTTGGTGACCACCTGCCCGGTCTCGATCTCGACCATGGCCGGCACGGTGATGCCCTTGCCGTAGTCGGGGTCACGGGCAAGGTAGGCATCCCGGAGCCGCTCGATGCCGAGCACCGGGTCCTTCCCTCCGGGGTCGAGATCGAAGGTCCAGCTGCGCTCGTCGTGGGTCGGGCCGCACACGCCCATCGACAGCACGTCCTCCAGACCGAGGAGCCGGCGCACGATGATCGCCCGGTTCGCCCACGGGCAGGCCCGAGCCACGACGAGCCGGTATCGACCGGGCTCCACCGGGTAGCCGTCGCGGCCGTCGGCCGTGATCCGGGTCGAGATGTAGGCGGTGTCGCGCTCGTAGCCGTCGGACTCGATGTAGGAGGCCATGGCCCTGTCCTACCCCTCGGCGATCGGCCTCACCCGTCGTGATTGGCGCCGGCGGTGGCTTCCTCGGACTCCTGCTCGTCGTCGGCGTCCGGCTCGCCGCGCTCGCCGATCGTGCGCTGGTAGAGCGCCCGCGCCGGGGTGCCGGTCATCCCGTGCACGACGGTGCTGGCGGTGACCACCAGGGCCGCGGCCGGCCACACGACGTCGGCGGCGGCGTGCTGCTCGTGGGCTCGCGTGGCGTAGAAGATGGCGGCGGCGCCGATGGGGCCGAACCAGCCGTAGAACGCGGCGTCGGCCCGGTCCAGCCGCAGCGGCCGCTGCAGAGCGAAGACCACGGGGAGGCGCCGGAGCAGCAGCACCAGGACGGCGAAGACGAGCAGTGCCGTACCCATCCGATCCCACTCCGCCCACGGCAGCAGGGTGCCGAACAGGACGAAGAGCGGCAGGACCAGGACCCGGTTGATGCCCTCGTCGATCTCGCGCTCCTTGTCGTAGATGCTGGAGCCGACCTGTCGGTTGTACGCCAGCCCGGCGACGAGGACAGCCAGGATCCCGTCGCCGTGCACCATGTTCACGCCACCGAGCACGGCGACGGCCAGCACCAGCGTGAACACGAAGAACGACGAGTCCTCCACGTCGTGGGCCTCGTCGAGCCGGCGGAACACCTCGCCGGCCGCCATGCCGGCAGCGATGCCGAGGACGACGGCGATCAGCAACGAGGCCAGGCCCTCGACGGCGAAGGTCCCCGCACCCTCGTCCAGCACGAGGACCGTGCCGGCGACGACGATGGGCAGGGCGAGGCCGTCGTTGAGGCCTGACTCCATCGACAGGAGGGCGCGCACGCGCTCGGGCAGCGTGCGGGTGGCCGGATCTCCGGTCACGACGCCCGACGACAGCACCGGGTCCGTCGGGGCGAGCACGCCGCCGATGAGGAGCGCGACGGCCGGCTCCACATCGAGCAGCCACCACGCCAGCACGGCGACGATGGCGGCCATCCCCGCCATCCCGAGCGTCACCATCAGCCCGACCGGACGGGCGAGGCGGGCGACCGTCGGCCACCGGAACCGGAGCGCCACGGCCATCAGCGCCACGGCCACGGCGATCTCGCTGACGCCGTGCAGGATCGTCATGCCGTGGTCGAAGTGGGCGACGTCGAGCCCCTCGGGCCCGAGGGCGACGCCGACGGCGAGGGCGACCAACGGTGCGGTCAGGGGCAGGCTGCGCAGCACCCGGGACCCGAAGACGACGGCGACGCCGAGGGCGCCCACGACCAACAAGCCGGTGTCCAGGACCACGGCTGCCGACCTACCCGGGTAGGGAGGCGGCCATGCCCTCCCCCCAGGCGGATCGCGTGGTGCTGTTCGACGTCGACGGCACCCTCACCGACACCAACTACCTGCACACGTTGGCGTGGCGCCGAGCCTTCCTCGACCAGGGCCACGACGTGGCGTCGTGGCGGATCCACCGCCTCATCGGCGCCTCCGGTGCGAAGCTGATGGAGGACTGCATCGGGACGGCCGACGACGACGTGAAGGCGGCGTGGCGGGCGCACTTCGAGGACCTGGCCGGGGAGATCCTGCCCTTCCCCGGCGCCACCGACCTCGTCCGCGCCGTGCAGCACCGCGGCGGTCGGGCCGTGCTGGCCACCTCGTCGCCGGAGGACCTGGTCGAGCACCACCTGCGGGCGCTCGGCCTGGCCGCGTCGGACCTGTCCGGGATCACCACCGACAGCGATGTGGAGCAGGCCAAGCCGGCGCCCGACGTCTTCCTCGCCGCGCTCCGCTCGGTCGACGGCGATGCGTCACGCGCCCTCGTCATCGGCGACACCCCGTGGGATTTCGAGGCGGCCCGGGCCGCAGGTGTCGCCGCGCTCGCCGTGCGCACCGGCGGGTGGAGCAGCGAGGAGCTGGTCGCCGCCGGCGCGGTGGAGGTCCACGAGGACGTCGGGACCCTCTGCCGCGACCTCGACACGTCGGTCCTCGGAGACCTGCTCGCCGGCACGTGACCACGCGCCACGGCCCGGGGCACGTGCCCCGGGCCGTGTCGCACTCGACGTCAGCCGATGTCAGCCGATCTCGGGGACCGGCATCTCCTGGCTGGCGAGCATCGCCTTCTGGGCTCGCACGTTGGTGCGCCGCTTCCAGAACTTCTGCTTCCAGTGCCGGTACTCCCGTCGCGCCGCACTGCCGGAGGAGCCGCCCGTGCCGTCGCCCCGCTCGATGTCGAGGCGGGTGTGCACCGGGCGGGGGGCCACGATCTCCTCACCGAGCTCGAGGTCGGTGTGGGCGAGCAGCTCGTGGGTCCGGTGTCGGGCCTTGCGGTTGGCCGCCCTGCGCTCCTCCTTCGGGGGAGCCGGGTGCGTGGCACCCGGGGCGGTCTCCTTGTGCGAACGATGACGGTTGGACATGGCACTCCTCGTCAGTTCGGGGCCTCGCCGTTCAGCGGTGCCGGGATCAGACCGTACGAAAGTCATGTTACGGAATGATGACGAACGAGCGATTTGCGCCGGGACCATGGTCAGGACCTGGCCGGGTCCCGGTGCCCTGCCGATCAGGGAACGGCGTGCCGGGCCGCGATCGGCCTCCACTACCGTCGCTGCCGTGCTCGACCTGCGCCGCATCCGGTCCGAAGCCGACGCGATCCGCGCTGGCCTGTCCCGGCGCGGCACCGATCTGTCCCTGTTGGACCGGCTCCTCGACCTCGACGAGCGGGCCCGCGCGGTGGGCGCCGAGGTCGACGAGCTGCGCAACCAGGTGAAGGTGGTGTCCAAGGAGATCGGCGAGCTGTTCAAGGCCGGCCGGCGTGACGAGGCCGAGGCCCGCAAGGTCGAGTCCAAGCGGCTCGGCGACCACGAGCGCGAGCTGGCCGCCACGGCCGACGCCCTCCAGGCCGAGATCCGCGACGTCCTGCTCCGCATCCCCAACCTGCCGAGCGACGACGCCCCGGACGGGGCCAGCGAGGCCGACAACGTCGTGCTACGAACCCACGGGCCGGGACCGGAGTCCTTCGCCGACCACCAACGGGTGCCGCACTGGGACATCGGCACCGAGCTCGGCATCATCGACGGCGAGCGGGCCGTGAAGATCAGCGGCTCCATGTTCACGATGTACCGGGGCTGGGGGGCTCGCCTGCTCCGGGCCATGATCGGCCACAGCCTCGACGCCAGCGCCGACCCGGCCAACGGCGCCGTGTGGGAGGAGATCCGCCCCCCGACGCTGGTCAAGACCGACACCATGATCGGCACCGGCCACCTCCCCAAGTTCGAGGACGAGGCGTACCACGTCGAGCGCGACGACCTGTGGACGATCCCCACCGCCGAGGTGCCGCTCACCTCCATGGCCGCCGACGAGGTCCTCGACTGGGAGTCGCTGCCCGTCCGGTTCACCGCCTACACGTCATGCTTCCGCCGGGAGGCCGGAGCCGCCGGCCGCGACACCCGAGGCCTGCTGCGCAGCCACGAGTTCGACAAGGTCGAGCTCATGGCCTACGCCGACGGCGCCGAGCAGGCCGTCGCGCTGCAGGAGGAGATCCTCGCCCGCAGCGAGCAGATCCTCCAGGACTTCGGCCTCAGCTACCGGATCCTCGACCTGTGCGCCGGTGACCTCGGCGGGTCGGCGGCGCGCACCTGGGACATCGAGGCTTACGCCCCTGGCGTCGGCGAGTGGCTCGAGGTGTCCTCCGTCTCCTGGTTCTCCGACTACCAGGCCCGGCGGGCCAACGTGCGCTGGAAGAAGGCGGGCGAGAAGGGCACCCACGTCTGCCACACGGTGAACGGGTCGGCCATGGGCTGGCCCCGGACCGTGGCCGCGCTGCTCGAGACCCACCGCCAGCCGGACGGCAGCATCGCCATCCCCGAGGTGCTCCGGCCGCGGTTGGGCGGTATGTCACACATCCCGGCCCCGGGGAGCGGGTAGGGCTCGCCCCCATGCACAACCTGCTCGGGGTCTCGATGCCCTTCGAGGACCCGGCCCTGGTGCTGGTCACCGTCTTCGGCGTCGTCCTCTTCGCCCCGGTGCTCGCCGGTCTGCTGCGCATCCCGCCGATCATCGGCCTGATCGCGGGCGGCATCCTCGTGGGACCCAACGGCCTCGAGCTGGTCGAGCGGGTCGGCACCATCGAGCTGCTCGGCGGCGCCGGGCTGCTCTTCCTCATGTTCCAGGCCGGCATCGAGCTCGACCTCGACGACTTCGTCGCCCACCGCAACGGCGCCCTGGTCTTCGGGGCCGCCACGTTCCTGATCCCGATGGTGCTCGGCACGGTGGGGCACCTGCTGCTCGGGTTCGATGTGATGGCCGCCGTGCTGCTCGCCTCGTGCTGGGCGTCGCACACGCTGCTGTCGTACCCGACGTTCCAGCGACTCGGCGTCGTGACCAACCGGGCGGTGTCCACCGCGGTGGGCGCCACGATCATCACCGACATCGCCGCCCTGCTCGTCCTGGTCGTGGTCGTCGGCGCGGACGGCGGTGACCTCGACGTCGCCTTCTTCCTCGGTCTGGTGCCGTCGCTGGCCGCCGCCGTCGCCTTCATCCTCCTCGTCGTCCCCCGCCTGGCGCAGTGGTTCTTCAAGCGGGCGGGGCGGGACCGCATCAGCCGCTTCCTCTTCATCTGCGTCGCCCTCTACGGCTCGGCCGCCGTGGCCGAGATCGCCGGCACCGAAGCGATCATCGGGGCGTTCCTCGCCGGTTTGGCGCTGAACCGGCTCATCCCCCACGGCGGTCTGCTCATGGAGCGGATCGACTTCTTCGGGGGCACCTTCCTCGTCCCGATCTTCTTGATCTCGGTCGGCATGCTCGTCGACCTCGGCGCCCTCACCGACACCGAGACGCTGGGCTGGGCCGCCGGCTTCTGCGCGGTCGTGGTGCTGGCCAAGCTGGCCGCCGCCGCCCTGGCCGGCCGGATCCTGCACTTCGGTCGGGCCGAGGTCGGTTCGATGTTCTCGCTGTCGGTGGCCCAGGCGGCCGCCACGCTGGCCGCCGTGTTCGTCGGCCTCGAGGCGGAGATCATCGACAGCCGGGCCGTCAACGCCGTCGTCGTCGTCATCCTCGTCACGAGCCTGCTGTCCTCGCTCGGCGCCGCCCGGTTCGGCTCGCAGCTGCCGGCCCCGCCGGTGAAGGAGCTCACGCTCGGCCAGCGGATCCTGGTCGGTCTCCCCGAGCACGGCGACCCGGCCGACGTCATCGACCTGGCCTCACGCCTCGCCGCCCCGGAGAGCGGGTCGGTGCTCCCGGCCCGGATCCTGGACCTCGAGTCGCTGCCGGCCGACGTCCAGGCCAAGCGGGCGGCCATGGTCGAGACCCTGGAGCCCAAGATCCTCGGCACCGGTGCCGAGGTCACCCCGATCATCCGCCTCGACCTCACGCCCAACACCGGACTGCTGCACGCCGCCGTGGAGCAGTCGGCCACCGCGCTGGTCCTCGGCTGGCGGGGCTACACCAACCGGCGCGACGCGGTGCTCGGTGAGCAGCTCGACGTGCTCCTCGCCCTGTCACCGGTCCCGGTGCTGGTGCACCGCCCGGGAGCGGAGTCGGACATCCGACGCGTGGTGCTGGCCGTCGACCAGGGCGATCTCAGCCCGTCGGGCCGGCGCACGCTCGACCTCAACCTGCTCATCGCCAACCGCCTGGCGACGGCCTACAAGGTGGACTGGCTGGTGCTGACGCCCGCCGACGCACCCATCATCGCCGAGGTCGAAGAGCTCGGCCTGCAGCCCGAGATCGTCGTCGACACCCGGCCGCTGCACCTGTCCGTGCCCGACGTGGTCAGTCCGTCCGACCTGCTCGTGCTCGGCATCCCGCGGGCGCTGGACGGCCTCGGCGCCGGCGTTGCCCGTGTGTCCCGGGCGGTCCCGGACTGCCGGATGTTGGCGGTCGCCGCCCGCTGACCCCCCGGGAGGATGGAAAATCGCTGCCGGGAGCCCTCGGAAACCGGAGGCTTCTCGCAGGGATTTTCGAACGGGGGGTACGTTCCGGGGCCGTGACCGAGCTCGGGGCGCTGCTTTGGACGCCGTCGCCGGAGCGGGCCGCCACCCGCATGGCGCGGTTCGCGGTTCGGCTGGGCTTGGACGGCTACGAGGAGCTCCACCGGCGCTCGGTGTCTGATCCCGATGCGTTCTGGCCGGCGGTGTGGGACGAGTGCGGCCTGGTCGGGGACCGGGGCACCACCGTGCTCGATCCTGGCGCCTCGATGCCCGACGCCCGCTTCTTCCCCGACGCCGAGGTGAGCGTCGTCGAGCACGTCCTGCGCCACACCGGCAGCGGTCCGGCCGTCATCGCCGAGTCCGAGGCCGGCACCCGGACCATCTCCTGGGACGAGCTGGCCACCGAGGTGGGCGCCATGGCCGCTGCCCTCGCCGCCAAGGGCGTGGGCGAGGGTGACCGCGTCGCGGCCTGGCTGCCGAACGGCATCGAGGCCGTGGTCGCCATGCTCGGCGCTGCGGCGCTCGGCGCCGTCTTCTCCTCGACGAGCCCGGACTTCGGTGCACCCGGCGTCCTCGACCGCTTCGGCCAGATCGAGCCGGCGGTGCTGTTCGCGGTGGACGGCTACGACTACGGCGGCCGGCACTTCGACCGCCGTGACGTGCGACGCCAGATCGTCGCCGGGCTCCCGTCGCTGCGCCGCACGGTGGTGATCGGTGACGACTGGGAGGCCTTCCTCGGTCCCCACCGCGGAACCCCCGCCCCGCTCGACCGGCGCAGCTTCCACCACCCCTGGTACGTGCTGTACTCGAGCGGCACCACCGGCACGCCCAAGTGCATCGTGCACGCCACCGGCCGAGTGCTCCTGCAGCACGCCAAGGAGCACCAGCTCCACACCGACCTGTCCGCCGGCGACCGCCTGCTGTACGTCACCACGTGCGGCTGGATGATGTGGAACTGGTTGGTGTCCGCGCTGGCGTGGGGCGTCACCGTCGTGGCCGTCGACGGCAACGTCGTCCACCCGACGCCCGGCCGTCTCTGGGAGCTGGCCGACCGCCACGGCGTGGACGTGGTGGGCGTGGGCGCCAAGTACCTCGATGCGCTCGCGCACCACGGCTACCACCCGGCCGACCACCACGACCTGTCGTCGGTGCGCACCCTCGCCTCCACCGGATCGCCGCTCAGCCCCGAGCGCTTCGCCTGGGTGTACGAGCACGTGAAGTCCGACGTCCACCTCGCATCGATCAGCGGCGGCACCGACCTGTGCGGCTGCTTCGTCCTCGGCGACCCGACGTCGCCGGTCCACGCCGGCGAGATCCAGCGCCCGGGCCTGGGCATGGCCGTCGACGTGTGGTCCGAGGCCGGCGACCCCCTCGGCCCGGGCGACCGGGGCGAGCTGGTCTGCACCCGCCCGTTCCCCAGCCAACCCCTCGGGTTCTGGGACGACCCCGACGGCAGTCGCTACCGGTCGGCGTACTACGAGCGCTTCCCCGCCGCCGGCGGGTACGGGGTCTGGCACCACGGCGACTTCGCCAGCTGGACCGAGCACGGCGGCGTCGTCATCCACGGCCGCAGCGACACCACGCTCAACCCGGGCGGCATCCGCATCGGCACCGCCGAGATCTACCGCGCCGTGGAGGACCTGCCCGGCATCGCCGAATCCCTCGTCTTCGGGGAGGAGGTGGTCGACGACGATGGCAGCACCGACGTGCGCATCGTGCTGCTCGTCGTGCTGGACGAGGGCGGGGCGCTCGACGACGACCTCCGGGCCCGGATCGCCGACACCGTGCGCACCCGGTGCTCGCCCCGCCACGTGCCGCGCCGCATCGTCGCCGTGGACGACCTGCCGCGCACGCGCTCCGGAAAGCTGGTGGAGCTGGCCGTCGCCGATGCGGTGAACGGTCGTGAGGTGCGCAACACCGAGGCCCTGGTCGACCCCGACGTGCTGTGGGCCGTGCGCGACGCCGTCACCGGCACCTGACCGACCGCGTCCGGTTCGGTCGCGCGCCGCCGCTAGACAGAGCCGGTGGACCCCGAGCTGCTCGCCCGTCGCCGTCGTGAGTACGAGGCCCAGGGCTTCGACGTGGCCGAGGCGGACCCGGATCCGCTCGTGCAGTTCGGCCGCTGGTTCGACGCCGTCGACGAGCCCATGGACGAACCCCACGCCATGGTGCTGTCCACCGTGCGACCCGACGGCACGCCCTCGCTCCGGACGGTGCTGCTGCGAGGCATCGACGAGCGGGGTCTCACCTTCTTCACCAACTACGAGAGCGCGAAGGCGGCGGCCATCGAGGCCCAACCGGTGGTCGAGTGCCTGTTCCTGTGGCTGCCCGTGCACCGCCAGGTGCGGGTCCGCGGCCGTGCCGGCAAGGTGTCGGTGGAGGAGTCCGACGAGTACTTCGCCTCCCGTCCCCGCGGGTCCCAGCTGGGCGCGTGGGCGTCGCCGCAATCACAGGTCGTCGCCGGACGGGAGGACCTCGACCGGTACCTGGCCGCCGCCGAGGAGCGCTTCACCGACGAGGTGCCGCGGCCGCCGCACTGGGGTGGCTACCGGGTCGTGCCGGACGAGTGGGAGTTCTGGCAGGGCCGGCCCAGCCGCCTGCACGACCGGGTGCGGTACCGCCGCGACAGCGGCTCCTGGCTCAGGGAGCGGCTGGCCCCCTGAGCGTGCGGCGCCAGCAGCGACCGGGGTCGTTCAGGGCTCCCGCCGCATGCTGGCGACGAGCACCGAGATCGACACCATGGCGGCGATGGCGCCCAGCAGGTAGACCCCCAGCCTGGTGGCTCCGACGTCGGAGACGAACTGGGTGGCATCGGACGACCAGCGCTCGACGCGGTCGACCGGGCCGGCGCTGGCGCGGGGATCGTTGCGCACCCGCAGCGAGAAGACCCCGTACCAGGCGACGTAGAGCCCCATGACGATCATCAGCACGGCGGCGACCCGGTTGGCGTGGCGCATGCCCGACCGCAGCACCCGGACGACGGAGTCACGGGCGAGCGCGATGGCGACGGTGAGGGCGGTGATGACCAGCCCCATGCCGGCGGCGTAGGTCACCAGCACCGCCACCCCGGAGATGAAGTCGGTCCGGGTGAAGGCGTTGACGATGACGGCGATGAAGATGCCAATGGTGCACGTCAACGACGCGACGGCGTACGACACGCCGTAGAGGAACATCGAGCCGAGCCCCCCGCTGCGCCCGCCCCGGTCCAGGACCGGCACCCGCACCTTCAGCTCCTTGCCGGCCACCATGGCCGCGCCCAGGACCGCGAGGCCGATGCCGATGACGATCGTGGCCCACGGGGCGTACTCCTGGATGGTGGAGCTGATCGGCCGCAGCGCGATGCCCACCACACCGAAGACGACGACGAAGCCGAGCGACACGGCGAGCGCCACCGGGATGGCGCGGGCGACCGACTCGCCACGGGTCGGGACCCGGTCGCCCTCGTGGCCGAGGAAGAAGGTGACGTAGGCCGGGAGCATGGCGAACCCGCACGGGTTCACCGCCGCCACCATCCCCGAGGCCAGGGCGAGGGCGAGCGGGGCGTCGATCACCCCACCGTCACCCCGAGCTCGGACTCGAGCATCTCCCGCAGCTCTCCGGCATCGAGGGCCCCGACGTGGAGCGACACCACCTCGCCGTCCGCTCCGACGAACAGGGTCGCCGGCATGTTCGTGACCCCGGCGGCGTTGGCGACGTCGCCCTTCCCGTCACCGAACCACGGGTAGGTGACGCCGGTCTGCTCGACAATCCGGGCGGCGTTGTCGGTGCGATCGACCGCCACGCCGACGAACTCGACCTGTCCGGCGACCTCCTCGGAGACCTCCTGGAAGTCGGGCATCTCCGCGACGCACGGAGCACACCACTCGGCGAAGAAGTTCACCACGGCTGGACCGTCCAGCTCCTCGGCGAGGGTGGTGGCCTCGCCGCCGTCGGGGCGGCTGACCGGCACCAGGAGCGGCTCGCCGTCTCCGAGCTCGTCGAGCGGGGTCAGCTCGATGCTGGCGTCGGTGATGGGACCCGGGTCCGCTCCGTCGTCCCCGCCCATCACGGCGATCACCAGCAGGGCGGCGAGGGCGGCGAGGACCGTGGCGGCCACCACGGCCTGCCACGGGAGGCGGGAGCGGGAGAGCGGGGTCATGGCGGGCAGGCCACGACGGTACTGCGGCCCCCGTCACCGGTCACAGCGGCCGACGCGGTGGGGTTGGGCCGCGGGCGGGCCGGAGCTCGATGGTCGTCGCTCCGGCCCGCCCACCCCTGCGGCGTCGGGGGGTTCGTGGTCAGCAGCGGTGGGCTACGCGGTGCGCAGCTCCACCAGCCGCTGCAGGGCCACTGGGACCTCGACGTGGACGAACTCGTCCTCGGGGCGAGGGTTCTTGGGCGGCCGGCCCCGGCGCCGCTTGGACGCCAGGACCTTGCCGTTGCTGAACAGCTGGCCACCCCAGACCCCGAGCGGCTCCTTGCGGGCGAGTGCGCCCTCGAGGCAGCGCTCCAGCACGGGGCAGCGGGCGCAGATGCGCTTGGCAGCCGCGATGTCCATCAGCTCCTCGGAGAAGAACAGATGGGCCTGGGTCCCACCGTGGACCGCACATGCGGCCTCGGACCAGAACGAGGTGTCGACCTGGGTGGCGACGTCGAGGACGTTGTCCCGGGTGCTGGTCTCGACGAGTTGTTCGGGCTGAGCGAGCATCGCCCGCTCCCTTCTCTTGCTGGGTGGATGTGGTCGGTGGGATGGGTGCAGGTGTGGAGAGGTGTGGCCGGAACGTGGCCCGAGAAAGCGAAAGGCCGTCGGGATGTTCCCGACGGCCTCTGCGGTCCTTGGAGCCTGACCAGTGGTCAGGTGGAACACAGAGGCCTTCGATCGTGGAACGCCGGCACGGTCATGGAGAGGCGGGAGGTCGCGAGCCAGGTGCCGGCGATGCCGTTGCCGTTCCCCGTGCCGGTGGTCTTGCCATACGCAGCGGGCGTGACCGGGCAGACGGGTGCCACGACGTCGGCGGCGATGGCGGCCTTCCGGCGCGGTGCCACGGCGAGCTCGGCGGGCTGCAGCATCTGCAGGTCGGTCGTCGTCACCGTTTTCACCTCGCTCCGTCGCTCGTTCGGCAGGTTCGAGGCCGGGCGGGGAGGACCCCCCGTCGCAGCCGTGCCGGTCATGGCACCACGGGTGCCAGGCGTCGGTCAATCGATTTATCGGAGACGGCGGGACGTTTCCGACAACATGCGCCTGTGGCTGCCGACAGAACCGACGATCCCCTCGTCATCGACGTCCCTCCGGAGGGCCGGATCACCGGCCACCGCCGGCGGGTCCAGCTGGGTGACGGATCGCCGAAGGGGCGGCTGCGGCTCGATGCGGCCGCCCGGATGATGCAGGACGTGAGCGACGAGGACACCACCGACGCCGGCTTCCCGCTGAGCGAGCCGTGGGTCGTGCGCCGGGTCGAGATGCTGGTCACCGAGTTCCCCGTGTTCCGCCAGGACGTGGACGTCACCACCTGGTGCTCGGGCATCGGCGCCCGGTGGGCCGAGCGCCGGGTGCGCATCCAGGCGGTGGACGGCCCCGGCCTCGTGGAGGCGGCGGCCCTGTGGGTGCACCTCGGGGCCCAGGGGCGTCCGTCCCGCCTGCCCGACAGCTTCGAGTCGCTCTACGCCACCGCCGCCCGCGGTCGGAAGGTCCGGGCCCGGCTCCAGCACGACGCCCGGCCGCCGGAGGGCACGCCCACGTCGCCCTTCCCGCTCCGGTTCACCGACTTCGACATGATGGAGCACGTCAACAACGCCGTCTCCTGGGAGCCGGTCGAGCAGGCGCTGGCCGATCGAGCGCACCTGCGAGCCCCGCTCCGGGTGTCGGTGGAGCACCCGGCGCCGATCGACATCGGCAGCCGCCCCGAGGTCGCGGTGGCCGACGTGGGGGGCGGCTTCGACCTGTGGATCCTCGTGGACGGGGTGGCGTGCTCGACGGCGCAGGTGCGCACCGCCGGCTGACGCCGGTCAGGCGGGCGGCTCGACCAGCTGGAAGTGGAGGTCCTCGTCGACGCGGCGGCTGACCATCTCGCCGGCCAAGCGCAGGTGCTCGAGGTGGGCGTAGGTCTCCGACTCCGCCATCGGACCCCACGACCGCTCCTTGAACAGGTGCTTGGACAGCTCGACCACGCTGGCCTCGCCCAACGCCATGGCGGCCTGGCGCAGCGTGTCGAGGCGCTCGTGGTGGTGGTCGCGGATCTCGATGCAGCGTCCCGACAGGTCGGTGAAGGGATGGCCGTGCGCCGGCAGCGCCAGCGTCGCCCCCTCGAGCTGGGACATGCGGTCGAGGCTCGAGAAGAACTCGTCGAGGGGGTCGTGGCCGGCGTGCAGGCCCGAGATGTGCGGCGTGATGGTGGGCAGGACGTGGTCGCCCGTGAGCACCACGCCGTCGTCGGCGGACCAGAGGCAGAGGTGGTCTTCGGTGTGGCCCGGCGTGTGCACGGCTCGCCACTCACGCCCGGCGAAGGTGAGGACGTTGCCGTCGTCGACCCGCCGGCTGGGCTCGGGGGCGCGCATCCAGCGCTTCCCGAACGTCCGGCCGAGGCCGTAGACCAGTCGGCTCTTGACGGGCGGGCGGAACTGCCCGGCCCGCCACGGCATGTCGCGCTGCCAGGGTGAGGCACCCCGCTGCTCCTCGACGTCGTCGGACGCGGCGGTCTCGTCGGGGCCGGCGTCGTCGCCCTCGTCGGGGTCGAGCCAGGTCCGGAAGGCGCGGTGGGTGACGACCTCGGCGCCGACCCGGTGGCGCAGGACGCCGGCGCCACCGAAGTGGTCGGGGTGGCTGTGGGTCACGATGACGGTGTGGACGTCCTTCATCGCATAGCCGGCCTGGCGGAGGCGGTGGGACAGCGCGTCCCACGACGCCTTTCCGGGGAGGCCCGGGTCGACGACGGCCACGCCACGGTCGTCGCAGAGGGCATAGGTGTTGACGTGGCCGAGTCCGGGCAGCTGGATGGGCAGCTGCATGCGCAGGATGTCGGGCGCCACCTCGGTGACCTCGGTCGATGCGGGCTGGCGTTCCTGGCGCTCCACGGTGGGCGTCCCCATGGCCGACCAACCTACTTGACCGTCCGGTCAAGTGCGCCCGCCCACGGTCAGTGGGCGGTGGGGTGAGCGGGCTCGACGTGGCGCTGGTCGTGGTCCGCCTCGGGATCGGGGTCTGGCTGCTGTGGTCCCTGCCCCGGCTCGGTCGGCTCGGGTCGTTCGACCTCGACCGGGTCTCGGTGGTCGTGCCCGCCCGCAACGAGGCCGCCCAGCTGCCCCGGTTGCTCCGCTCGCTGTCGGGCACGCCGGCCGAGGTGGTGGTGGTCGATGACGGATCCACCGACGGCACGGCGAGCGTCGCCACCACCCATGGCGCCACGGTGGTGCCGGCCGGTCCGCTCCCCGACGGGTGGGGCGGCAAGGCATGGGCGTGCGAGGTCGGCGCCCGGGCGTCATCGGGTGACGTGCTCGTGTTCGTCGATGCCGACGTGCGGTTCGCGCCGGGCGCGCTCGGCCGGGTGGTGGCCACGCTGGACGAGGGCGGTGGCCTGGTCAGCGTGCAGCCCTTCCACGTGCCGGATTCGCCGGTGGAGCACCTCGCCGCCCTCTTCAACGTGGTGGCCGTCGCCGCCACCGACGTGGCCAGCCCGCTGGGCCGGCGCCACGGCACCCGCGGTGCGTTCGGCCCCGTGCTGGCCTGCCGGCGGATCGACCACGAGCGGGTGGGCGGCCACGCCGCCGCCAGGGCCTCGGTGATCGACGACGTCGCGCTGGCCGACGCGTTCGGAGCCCACGACCTGCCGGTGCGCGTGCTGGCCGGCGGGGACGACGTGACGTTCCGCATGTACCCGCTGGGCCTCGGCCAGCTGGTCGAGGGCTTCACCAAGAACCTGGCCGCCGGCGCGGCGCGCATCCGGGCCCTCACCGCCGTGCTCGTCGTGGCGTGGCTCACGCTGCTGGTGCAGGCGACGGTGGCTCCGGTGCGTGCCGTGCTCGGCGCGGCCGACCCGTGGACCGCGGCCGCCCTCTACGGGGTCGTCGCCGCCCAGGTCTGGTGGATGGCGAGGAAGGTGGGCCGCTTCGGACCGCTCACCGGCCTGTCGTTCCCGCTCCAGCTCGTGGTGTTCCTCGCCGTGTTCGCCCGATCGGTGGTCGCCACGGCGAGGGGATCGGTCAGCTGGCGGGGGCGCCGGCTGCCGACGCGGTTCGGCCGCCGTCCCTGAACAGCGCCTCGCGGTAGAAGCGCAGCTCCTCGATGGACTCACGGATGTCGTCGAGGGCCCGGTGGGAGCCGACCTTCGCCGGCGCCGCCTCCAACAGCTCGGGCATCCAGCGCTTGGCCAGCTCCTTGATGGTGGAGACGTCGACGCTGCGGTAGTGCAGGTGGTCCTCGACCTCGGGCAGGTACCGGGCCAGGAAGCGCCGGTCGGTGCCGATGGAGTTTCCGCACAGGGGGACGGTGCCGGCTTCGGGCACGTGCTGGCGCAGGAAGGCGAGCGTCTGGGCGCCGGCGTCGGCCAGCGACAGCTCCGACGAGCGGACGGCGTCGAGCAGACCTGAGTGCGTGTGCATGCGCACCACGACGTCGTCCATGCGGGACAGCTCGTCCTCGGTGGCGTGGACGATGAGGTCCGGCCCCTCGGCCACGATCTCGAGGTCGTCGTCGGTGATGATGGTGGCGATCTCGACGATCACGTGCCGGTCCGGCTCGAGGCCGGTCATCTCCAGGTCCATCCACGCCAACATCGGGGCGACGCTACCGCCGTACCGTGGCGGGGTGGACGCCCTCACCATCCCGGTCCGCCGGCTGGACCCCGATCTGCCACTACCCGGCTATGCCCACCCCGGCGACGCCGGCGCCGACCTCGTCGCCCGGGAGGACGTGCTGTTGGTCGCCGGTGGCGGACGGGCGCTCGTGCCCACGGGCATCGCCATCGCGATCCCGGCGGGCTGGGCCGGCTTCGTGCAGCCCCGGTCCGGCCTCGCCCTGCGCCACGGCGTCACCGTGCTCAACAGCCCGGGCCTGATCGACAGCGGCTACCGCGACGAGCTCAAGGTGGTGCTGGTCAACACCGACCCGACCGACGACTACCACGTGCACCGTGGCGACCGCATCGCCCAGCTCGTGCTGCGGCCGGTGGCGTCGGCGGTCTTCGCACCCGTGGACGCGCTGCCCGTGAGCCACCGCGACACCGGCGGCTTCGGCTCCACCGGCAGGTGAGGGCCGGTCAGTCGTCGTCCTCGGCGGCGGTCATCGCGAAGGCGATGCAGCGACCGTCGTCGTGGACCTCGAGCTTGCCGACGGTCGCAGCCAGGATCTGCTCGGCCAGCCGTTCGACCAGGCTGTCGTGGTCGGGGGGCGGCGCGTCGATGGCCACCTGCACCCGAACCGTGCCGCGGGCGAGGGTGAAGTCGATCGTGAGCGTGCCCTCGCGATCGCCTCCGTCGAGCAGCACCTGGCACACCTCGCCGACGGCCAGGCGCAGGTCCTCGACCTCGTCGTAGGAGAAGCCGCTGCGGGTGGCGAGGCCGGCGATGGCCACCCGGGGGAGGCGGACGTACGCGAGCAGGGCCGGGATCGTCATGCGGATCCTGTCCCGGCTCGTCACGGCGTCCATCGGTGCCGATCCTCGCGCACGTCGCCGCGGACCACCCGAATCACGGATCGGCCGTGACCTGGTCGGCGTCCTTGTCGGTGCGGCGCCCGGCGTAGGTGGGGTGCCGCAGCCGCCCGTCGGAGGTCCACTCGGCGTACTCGACCTCGACGACCAGCTCCGGCTGGAGCCACACGGCGTCGACGGCGTGGGCGCGCGGCGGCGGTGGGTCGAAGGGGCAGTCGGCGACGACCATCTCGGCGAAGCGCTCCTCGAGCTCGGCCAGCTCCGCCTGTCCGAGGCCGCTCCCGACCCGGCCGGCGTAGCGCAGCGGCGGGCTGCCCGGTGCGTCGTGGTAGCCGACGAGGAGGCCCCCGATGCGCCCGCCGCGGTTGCCCTTGCCAGGCGCCCATCCCCCGACCACGAACTCCTGGCGGCGGCGGACCTTGACCTTCACCCACTCGCGGGTGCGGGCGCCGGGTCGGTACAGGGAATCCACCCGCTTGGCCACGATGCCCTCGAGGTCGTTCGCGGTGGCGGCGTCGAGCAGTGCCCGTCCGTCCTGGTGCACCGCGGGAACCTGCCAGTGGGGCCCGATCTGGACGAGCTCCTCGAGCAGCCGGCGGCGATCCGACCACGGGAGGCCGACGACGGCGCGCCCGTCGAGGGCCAGCAGGTCGAAGAGCACCAGCACGCAGGGCACGGCCTCGGCCCTCGCCGCCGCCGCCCGGCGGTCGCCGACGTGCATGCGCTGCTGCAGCCGCCCGAAGGAGGGTCGCCCCCGCTCGTCGAAGGCGACGACCTCCCCGTCGAGCACCGCGGAGCCCACGCCGAGCGCCCCGGCCAGGCCCTGCAGCTCGGGGAACGAGACGGTGGCGTCCTTGCCGCTGGCCGTCTGGAGGCGCAGGTGCCCGTCGTCGACGGCCACCACCGCCCGCATGCCGTCCCACTTCACCTCGTAGATCCACCCGTCGCCCTCGGGGAGGCCGCCGGCGGTGGCCTTCATGGGAAGGGGGATCTGGGGCACGAGGCGTTCCTACCCGCGAGGTGGCCGGCTGACCAGCACGCCGGCGCCCCTGCGTGCGCCGGCGCGACGTGGGCCGCGTCGTCACCTCTCGTCGGGTCGGCGGTCACCACCAGATGGCGGCACGGGGGTCGCCGTCGGGTGGGATGCGCTCGGCCCCGCCGGTGGCGATCCGGTGGGCCGACCACGCCACGGCGGCGGCGTCGATGAGGTCGTCGGGCGCGACGCGGCCGGCCGGACCGGGGTCGTCGGGCAGGTCGATGCCCTGCTCGCGCAGCAGGCGGACCCGTAGGGCCTGGCCGGACCAGGTCGTCTTCGGGTGGGCCAACGGCTCGCCGTGCATGGCACGGAACGACAGCTCCGGCATGCACTCGCGGACCGGGACCGCGGCGGCCGCCGCCAGCGCCCGCACCTCCCGGATCTTGGGCACGAGGAACCAGGCCTGCTTCGAGATCCCGCGCCCGGTCGTCGTCTTCGACCACGCGTTCGCGCCGGGGTAGTCGTCGTCGGCGAAGTCGAGGGCGCCGAGCGAGGGTGACTGGAACAGGCTGGAGCGGCGGGCGCCGAGCAACGGACGGGCCAGGTCCTCACAGGCGCGGGTCGCAGACGCCTCGAGCTGGATGGGCATGTCGACGGCGACGACGGCGACCGGGCTGGCGTCCTCCACCAGCCCGGCGAGCGTCGTCGCGAAGGCGCAGGTGAGCGACCGGCCGTCCCAGCGCACGCCGACCCAGCCGCCTCGTGCGCCGTCCACGCCCAGCACCGCCTGCGCATCCGCACCCATGAGCAGAAAGCGTGCCGCATCGGGGCGGCGTCGGTCGTCGTCCGAGCGTGGCCGGATGGCGGTGGCGGCGTACCGTTCGCCCTCGGAACGAGGGTGCCCGACGCGGGAGCGGTGCGGGCCTGGAACGGGGGCACAGCCATGGAAGCCTGGCAGCTCGGTGCGGCGGCGAACTTCGTGGTGGGCGTCGCCTACTTCCTCATCAGCTGGGCGATCCTGCGGCCCCTCGTCAGCGAGGGCCAGGCCCGCTCCAACAAGCTCGGTCTGGCCACCGCCATGATCTTCTTCTCGTGCGGTGTCCACCACGGGACCCACTCGATCCACCTCCTGGTGCCCTCGTTCGGCTGGGACGAGCAGGCCGGCCTCGCGCTCCGCGAGGCGTTCAGCTGGCACGTCACGACGTGGGACGTGCTGTCCGCCGGCGTCGGCGTCTACTACTGGAGCCTGCGCAAGACCTACGGCCCGCTCATGCGGGGAGCGGCGCTGTTCGAGGACATGAAGGAGCGCCAGCGCCAGGCGCTCGAGCTGAACGACGACGTCGTCCAGGGTCTCGCCGTCGCCCGGATGGCCCTCGACCTCGGCCAGCGGGACAAGGCGGCCGACGCGATCGAGCGCTCGATGGAGTCGGCCTCCCGGATCATCTCGGACCTGCTCGGGAAGGCCGACACCGATGCTCGCCTCGGCGCCGGCGACCTGGTGCGGGAGCGCCCCGCACAGGCGCACGGCACGACATGACAGAAGCGCCGGTTCGAGTCGTGCTGGCCGACGACACCGACGACATCCGGTTGCTGACCCGCACGGTGCTCGACCTGGACGGCGGCTTCGAGGTGGTCGGGGAGGCGTCGACCGGGCTGCAGGCGGTCGCGCTGGCCCGGGAGCTCATGCCCGATGTGATCGTCCTCGACCTCGCCATGCCGGAGATGGACGGCCTCCAGGCGCTGCCGAGGATCCGGGAGGAGTCACCTGCGACCCAGGTCGTGGTGATGTCGGGGTTCGAGCGCAGCGCCCTCGGAGCGGAGGCCTTCGCCCTGGGTGCAGCCGAGTACGTCTACAAGGGCCGTCCGTTGACGGAGCTCGTCTCGGTGCTGCGAGCCGTCACCCAACGTCCGGCGCCCCCCGTGGTCAGGGCGGTGCCCAGCGGCTCGGACGCCGACTTCGTCGCCATGGTCGTCCACGACCTGCGGTCGCCGCTCACCAGCCTCGTCGCCGTCGCCGATCTGCTCGCCGCTGACGAGTGCGTGACCCAGGATGCCAAGGTGCGCACCTTGCTGGAGGTGCAGCGCCGGCAGACGGCGCTCATGGCGCGGCTCATCGACGACCTCCTCACCGTGGCCAGGGTCGCCGGTGGGCAGCTGCACCTGTCCGCCCGCCCGATCGAGCTGGCCGGGCTCCTCGCAGACCTGTCCTCGGCCCAGGCCGACGACGTGGTCGTCTCGTGCCCGGAGGGGGTCGTGGTCGTCGCCGACCCCGAGCGCGTCGCCCAGATCTTGAACAACCTCGTGTCCAACGCCAAGGACCACGGCTCGCCGCCGGTGACGATCACCGTGACCGCCGACGGCCCCTGGGTCGTGCTGGCCGTCGGCGACCAGGGCGACGGGGTCCCCGACCACGGCGTCGGTCAGCTGTTCCAGCGCTTCTCGCCGCTGGCGCGTGGCAGGGGCGGCAACGGCCTCGGCCTGTACATCGTGCGCGAGCTCGCGAGGGCCCACGGCGGCGATGCCTCGTACGTACCGGGCGTCGGCGGGAGCCACCGGTTCGAGGTGCGGCTGCCGGCCGCCAGCGGGTGACGTGACGTCCGTCGTGTGCCACGCTCCGGCGATGGCCCACGACACGACGACCCCCACGGCAGCGCTGCACGAGCTCGACGACGACGCCATCCGCCTCATGGCCTTCCGGGTGTGGGGCTACAAGCAGGGCGAGCAGGTGTCCTTGCTCATCCACCTCGGCGACCGGCTGGGGCTCTTCCGGGCGATGGCCGGCGCCGGGGCGCTCACCGACGCCGACCTGGCCGACCGCACCGGTCTCGCCGAGCGGTGGGTGAGGGAGTGGCTGTGGGCCATGGCCGCGGCGGAGCTGGTCGAGCACACGCCGGGCGAGGCCGACCGGTTCGAGCTGACCCCGGCGGGCCGGGCGGTGCTGGTGGACGAGGAGGGCTCGCTGTTCTTCGCCGCCGGTGCGTTCAGCGAGCCGCCGGCCCCCGACCTGGTGGCCGACCTGGCCGACTGCTTCCGCACCGGCATCGGCCTGCCCTACGACCGGTTGGGTCCGAGCGGCGCCCACCGAACGGAGCGCATGCTCGGGCCCTGGGCCCGCCTCGCGCTGGTGCCGGTGATCCTGCCCCTGCTCGACGGCGTCGTCGCCGCGCTGGAGGCCGGCGCCGACGTGTGCGACGTGGGCTGTGGCTCCGGCGTGGCGCTGGAGGCCATGGCCCGCCAGTACCCGAAGTCGCGCTTCACCGGCTACGACCCGTCCCGCCACGCCGTCGAGCGGGCCACGGCCAAGATGGCGTCGTCCGGTCTCGACAACGTGCAGATCGTGCACGCCCGGGCCGAGGACCTCCCGGCCGCACCCACCTTCGACCTGGTGCTGACGTTCGACTGCCTGCACGACATGACCCGTCCCGACGACGCCCTCGCCGCGATCCGTGGTGCGCTGCGCGACGACGGCACGCTCCTCGTCAAGGAGATCAAGTGCGCCGACACCCTGGAGCAGAACCGGGCCAACCCGATGCTGGCGATGATGCTCGGCTTCTCGGTCATGTCGTGCATGTCGTCGGCCACCAGCGAACCGGGCGGGATGGGCCTCGGCACGGTCGGTCTGCCGGAGAGCAAGCTCCGGGAGCTGGCCACGCAGGCCGGCTTCGGCAGCGTCGTGCGCCACGACCCGGGGGAGCCGTCGAACGTGTACTACGAGGTGCGGCCCTAGCTCACCCGGTGAGCGGGCGGTAGGTGCCCGTGTCGTCGTCGAGCACCAGCACCGACCCGTCGGCCGGGACGCCCTCGCTGCGCAGCGGCCCGGTGCGGACGCGGTACCAGGTGGTTCGGGGGATCTCCTCGACCACGCGGACGTAGCGGGGCCGGTCCCGCGGCGCCAGGACCTGCACGGCCTGATCGAAGCTCGGCGCCAGGTCGGCCGGGTCGGCGCCGATCCCCGGGCGCAGGGAGACGGCCACGGCGACCGCGGTGGTCCCGTCGTCCTGCACCACGGGGTACGCCACGCTGAGATGGACCTCGTCGAGGCGGTCGAGCACGTCCTGCACGGGGATGGGGGGCGTGGCGCCCTGCGGCGTGCGGATGAGCGACTGGACGCTGCCGATGAGCCAGTGGTCGCCGTCGGCGTCGACCCGGAACAGGTCGCCGGTGGGCAGCCACGCGTCGCCGCCCTCGAACAGGGCGCGCAGCGAACGGTCGGGGTAGGCGCCGTCGCTGTGGCTGAGCTTGGCCAGCAGCATGCCGACCTCGCCGACGGCGCACTCCTGGGCGAACCCGTCGTCGCCCTCGACCAGCCGGCTGGTGTCCACGTCGTAGCGGGCGATCTTCAGCGGGGCGCTTCCCGGCAGGCGCCGCCCGACCGAACCGACCTTCTCACCCTTGACGTTGACGAGCACGGCGGCGCCCTCGGTGGACGCGTAGAACTCGAGCACCTTGGCCGGGGCGAAGTGCTGCTCGACCCGATGCCAGAGGCCCGACGGCATGCCGGAGCCGATGAAGAGGCGGACCGGGTGGTGCCTGTCGCGCCCGCCGGTGGGGGCGTCGAGCATGTCGGCCGCCATCGTCCAGGTGTAGGTGACGGCGGTGGCGCCGTAGCGGCGGACCTCCTCCCAGAACGTCTCCGGGTCGAAGCCCCGCGTCATGGCGAGGCGGGCCCGTGAAGCGAGCGCGCCGCCGATGCCGGTGAGCAGCGCCGAGGGGTGGTGGATCGGCGTGAGGCTGAGCACGGTGTCGGACCGGTTCAGCGACGCCGACGCTGCGGTGCCGAAGGCGGACAGCGCCCACCGACCGTTGGTGATGCGGTTGACGCGCGTGCGCTCGCCGCTGCCGGTGAACATGATGAAGGCGAGGTCGTGGGCCCGGCCCGGGTTCGGCTCGTACCACCCGGGAAGCGCCACCGATCCGGGGTCGATGGCCTCCATGTCGTCCACGGCGGATCCGAGGTCCCGGGGCCCGCCGCCGCCACCCAGCACGTGCACCTTCGCCACGCCCTTGATCCCGGCGGCCTGCTCGCCGTGCTCGGGGTCGGCGATGATCCGGCCGACGCGGCCGAGCTCCACCTCTCGCTCGAGGGGACCGTCCGGGCGGAGCAGCACGGCCACCGCTCCGAGGCGGTTCAGCGCGGCGACGATGCCGAGGGCGCTCGGCCGCGTGTCCATGAGCACGCCGACGTGGGAGCCGCGGCGGACGCCGATGCTGATGAGGCCGCGCACGACGTTGTCGATCCGTTCGTTGGCGGCGGCGTAGGTGTGGCCCCGGCCCTCGAAGAGGAAGGCGGTGTCGTCCGGTGCGAGCGCGGCCTGCTCCGCGAAGATCCGTCCCATCGACACCTGGCTGGTCGGCCGCACCTCCTCGATGCGGTTGAGACGGCCGAGCGAGCCGATCCCCTCGAAGGCGAGCGAGCGCACGCCGCGCAGCCCGATCTTCGCGCCGGTGCCGAGCGTTCGACCGACCCCGGTGGTGATGTTGGCGGCCAGGTTGACCGCCCGGACCAGGTCGGTCTTGGGCCGGCGGACGGGCGGGTCGTCTGGGGAGAGCCGGGTCGTGCCGGCGGGCTCGGGGCCGCCGTCGTCGATCCAGCGTGCCCACGCGATGACCGTGGGCCAGGTCGTGGCCGCGGCCCGGGACCCGACGACCAGCCCGAAGTGGCCGGCGTCGATGGCGGCCTCGTGGACCTCGGCGCCCGGCGCGGCCTGGGCGACGGCCCGGACGACCTCGGGCGGTGCGATGTCGTCGGAGGTGCCGACGAAGCACAGGATCGGGCACTCGATGTCGGCCAGCGTCACCGGCTGCTCGTCGATCACGAACCCACCCGAGAGCATGCGGTTGGACACCAGGAACTGCTTGGCCAGCTCGGCGATGGCCGGGCCGGGCCAGGCCACCCAGCCCTCGTCCATGAGGAACCGGCGCTGGCCCTCGCGGGGCAGCAGCGACTCCCGGTCGTGCAGCTGGAGCGCGAACTGGAGCTGGTTCCGCATGGTGGCGAGCGGGTCGAGCAGGCGGAAGCCGGCCCGGCTCATCCACGCCGGCACGGTGAGGTTGGGCAGGACCTTGTCGGCCAGGAAGGCGACCGCCTCGATGGTCAGGTCGTCGTCGAGCCCGAGGGCCAGCACGCCGTGGGTGTCCACCGGGCTGCCGTAGGTGATGAGGCTGGCGATCCCGGCCGACCGCCGGTACGCCGCCGCCTGGTAGCAGAACATCCCGCCCTGGCTGTAGCCCGACAGGTGGATGGGGCCGCCGGTGCGCTCGACCAGGTCGTCGATCGCCTCGGAGAGGGCGAGGACGTGGTCGGTCAGGGTGCGCTCCAGGCCGCCCTCTTCGTGCTCGGGCGCTCCGAAGTCGATGACCCACGGGTCCAGGCCGGCGGCGGCGAGCGTGGCGACGGCACTCGACGCCGGGGAGACGTCGTAGATCTCGGCCGACAGCATCAGCGGTGGCACGAGGAGGACCGGTGGCCGGCGCCTGCCCTCGTGGTCGCCGCCGTAGCGGCGCAGGCGGTACATGCGGCGAGCCGTCACGACCTCGTAGGGGGTGGACTCCTCGCCGGTCTCGAGCCCTCCGAAGCGGGCCACCTCGAGCGCGTTCTGCGCCGCCTGTCCGAGCCGCACGATCGAGCGACTCAGCTCTCTCGGGATCAGCTGCACTCGGACACCTCGGGTTCTGGGAGGTCGCGTGACCGGATGCTACCGGTCGTGTCGGCCCGGAATGTCCGGTTCGCGAGGTGGCGCCCGAGCGGTGGCCCGTTCGGTGACACTGTGCCGGTGGACGACCAGCGCACCGATGGCCTCGACCAGCTGCCGCCGTGGACGCCGCCGAGGGATCTGCCGGACTTCGCGTCCTTCGGTCCCTACAGCGAGCTCGCCCACCCCACGCTCTCCATCGTCAACCCGGAGGGCATCCACATCGGTGCCTTCGTGCGGATCGGAGCCTTTGCCGTCATCGAGGCGCTGGACCCGGCGCAGGGGGCAGTGGTTCGCATCGGCGACGGTGCCTACATCGGCAACTTCGCCCGCATCACCGGCGTGGGTGAGGTGGTGATCGGTGAGGAGGCGATGCTCGCCGACCGGGTCTACGTCTCCGACACCAACCACGTCTACGAGGACGTCACCCAGCCCATCAAGCGCCAGGGACTGCGCGACGGCCGGCGGGTGGAGATCGCACGGGGCGCGTGGATCGGCATCGGCGCCGTGGTCGTGGGCGGCGTGCGCGTCGGCGAGGGTGCTGTCGTGGGCGCGAACACGGTCGTGACCGAGGACGTCGCCGACTTCACGGTCGTGGCCGGAAACCCGGCGACGGTCGTGCGCGAGCACGACGGCGACGCCTGGCGGTGGCGGAACCCGCGGGGTTCCTCGGGCGTCAGCCGAGCGGACCCGTGAGCGACGCGCGCTGGGACAGCTCGATCCAGTCGCCGTCCGGGAGGCGGACGAAGGAGATGTGGGCCACGTCGCCGAGTCGCAGCGGCGCCATGCCCTCGGCCAAGCCGGACGCGAGGGCATGGGCGTGGGCGGCCTTCACGTCGCGCACCTGCACCGTGAGGTAGCGGATGCCGAGCCCGTCGTGGGTGGTGGTGGGGGCGCGGTCCCGGCGGAGCTTGACGCTGAGCTTCGTCTCACCGAGGCGCAGCGTGCCGTCGGCGCGGTCACCCCCGAAGGTCGACTGCAGCGCGTCGAGCGTGCGGCCCACGTCGGAGGCCTCCACCATCACGTTCACCCGGGTGCCGTCCTGCGTGGGCGGCGTCAGCGCGACCCGCAGGCCGTCCGGGCCCTGGCGTCCCTGGATCCCGTCGGCGGCGCGGACCGGGTCGACGATGGCGATGGCCCTGTAACCGGTGACGGCGTCGGTCGGGAGCGGGTCGCGGTGCGCGTTGAGCTTGAGCACCGCGCCGTGCAGGTCGTAGCGGTGCTGGTGCACACCACCGCCGACGGCGAGGACGTGGTCGAGGCGCAGGCCCAGCTCCTCCCCCCAGAACGCCTCGTGGGCGGCGAGCTGGTTGGTCTGGATGCCGACGTCGACCGCGGCCTTGACGATCTCGAGCCCGCCGCTCACGCTTCGACCACCAACCCCGCGAGCAGCTCCATCGACCGCAGCCAGGCGTCGAGGTCCTTCTGCCACGGGGCGGCGACGACGTGCTGGATGCCGGCCTCGGCGAACGCCCGGGCCTCGGCCCGGATCTCGTCTGGTTCCATGCCCTGCGGGTCCCAGCCGGTGCGCAACGAGATCGTGAAGTCGTCCCCGGGACGGTCCCGGCGGAGCCGCTCGACCACGGCCGGCGCCTCCGGCGGCTTGATGCCGACGAACTGGTAGCCGTCACCCCGCTCGACGGCACGGCGGTGGGCAGGCGCGCTCGAGCCGCCGACCCAGATGGGGATGCGGTGCGCCGGCTGGGGCAGCACACGGATGTCGCGGAAGGAGATGTGCTCGCCCTCGAACGTGGCCGGATCCTGCGACCACACGACTCGCAGCATGTCGATGATCTCGTCGGTACGTGCGCCGCGGTCGGCGAAGCCGTGGCCGAGGGCGTCGAACTCCCGCTCGGACCAGCCCACGCCGCCGGCGACCGTGAGCCGCCCACCGCTGAGGTTGTCGATGGAGGCCAGCTGGTTGGCCAGCTCGAGCGGCACGTGGCTGGGCAGCACCAGCACGCTGGTGCCGAGGCCGATCGCCTCCGTGGCGGCGGCCGCCCACGTGAGGGCGACGATCGGATCGAACAGGAACGGCGACGGGTAGCTCTGCTCGGCCGGGTGGACGATGTGGTCGCTCACCCACACGTCGGCGAAGCCCAGCTCCTCGGCTCGGCGGGCCGCCGCGGTGATGGCCGCACCGGAGGCGACCCGGCCGTACTGGGGGAGGTGGATGCCGATGCGCACGGGCCGACCGTATCGACCAGACGCGTGACGATCCGGTGACGGACCCGACGATCCCGTCTGCCGAGCCCCCGACCCAGGTACGGGCCACGGTGCCGGCCGCCACCCGAGGTGGCCACGACCGAGAGGTGACCCCCATGGCTTCCCCGTCCGCCGTCCGCTCCATCGCCGCGATCGCCGCCATCGCACTGGGGGCGGTGGTGCTCACCGGGTGCGGCGACGACGGCGACAGCGCCGGCCCCGAGGAGGGCGTCACGGTGGAGGACGTCATGGAGGAGCCCGGCCTCGACTACGACTTCGACGGTGACGGCCAGCCCGACGCCGACGAGCACCTCGGCGAGGAGGTCACGGTCAGCGGCGAGGTGTCGGCGCAGGTGGACGACCGGGTCTTCCACATCGCGGGTGAGCCGGGAAGGGCGGGGCTGCTGGTCGTGAGCGACGAGCCCATCGTCGACCGGCTCGACAGCGACGACGTCGTCCGCGTGACGGGCACCGTCCGCGAGGTCGCACCGTCGACCTTCGAGCGGGAGCTCGGGGTCCCCTACGACGAGGACTACGACAGCTTCGGCGGACGGCACGCCGTGTTCGCCACCAGCGTGGAGGTCATCGGCCCGTGACCTACGGGGTGCGCGCCACCCGGAGCGGACGGTTCTCCGGCCTCGCCGACCGGGCACAGACGGCGGCGTGACCCCACCCCTGACCGACAACCGCGCCGTGCGCGCCGGCGTGTTCGCCTGGGCGGCCCTCGGCATCGTCGTGCTCGCCGTCCTGGCCGGCCTGCTCATCGGCCAGCTCCGCCTGGTCGTCGTGCCGCTCGTGATCGCACTGTTCCCCACCGCGCTCCTGACCCCGCTGGTCGACCGGCTCCGGAGCCGGGGCGTCCCCTCGGCGATCGCCGCCCTGGTCGTGCTCCTCGTGTTCCTCCTGGGGCTCCTCGGCATGCTCGGTGCCATCGGCTGGCTGATCGCCGGCGAGCTGGGCCAGGTCCTCGACACCCTCCAGACGTCGTACGACGACCTGCGCACCTGGGCCCGCGACACCTTCGACGCCACCCTGCCGGCCCTCGACGAGCTCCGTGCGGGCGCCGGCCGGTGGGCGAGCGGCAAGGAGGGCCTCCAGTCCCGAGCGACCTCGGCGGCGGCGGGCACGCTGGAGGTGGCGAGCGGCATCCTGTTCGGGCTGCTCGCGCTGTTCTTCTACCTCAAGGACGGCGAGCGCATCGCGGCCTGGGTCACGTCGCTGTTCCCGGCGTCGGTCCGGTCCGACGTCGCCGCGATCGAGCGGCGGGTCTGGCGCACCCTCGGCGCCTACTTCCGGGGCCAGATCGTCATCGCCGCCGCAGACGCCGTGTTCATCGGCATCGGCCTCCTCATCCTCGGCGTCCCGCTCGCCCTGCCCCTCGCGCTGCTGGTGTTCATCGGCGGCCTGTTCCCCATCGTGGGTGCGTTCATCGCCGGCGGCGTCGCCGTCCTGGTCGCCCTGGCCGACGGTGGCCTCGGCCTCGGACTGGCCGTCCTCGGCGTCAACGTGGCCGTCCAGCAGATCGAGGGCAACGTCTTGGAGCCGCTGGTCATGGGCCGGGCCACCGAGCTCCACCCGCTCGCCGTCATCACCGCGGTCACCGCCGGCGGCCTGACGTTCGGGATCCTCGGCGCCTTCCTCGCCGTGCCGGTGACGGCCAGCGTCGCCCGCACCGTCGGCTACCTGCGCGACGACGTCGCCGACCCGATGGAGGTCGAGGAGGAGGAGGTAGCAGCCGGAGACGCCGGAGGTGGGTCCGGTACGGTGGCCGCGCCCTCGTAGCCAAGCTGGTCAAGGCAGCGGACTTTTAATCCGAAGATCGTGGGTTCGAGTCCCACCGGGGGCACGGGAGGGGACCCTCCCGCCAGCGGCGGGTGTCGTGGAGCAGCATGGGACAGGTGGGAGCGGCGATGAGCGCGGTACGGACGACGTTGGCGGTGGCCCTGTTCGCGGGGTGCCTCGTGCTCGGGGGTGGCACGCCGGCCGCGCAGGCTGCCGACGGCGACTGCGAGATCACCGCGCCGAGCGCTGCATACGCGCAGCCGGTGGAGATGTCGGCCGGGCACGCCCGGATCTGGCGGCTGTACCAGGCGTTCTTCTTGCGCCAGCCCGAGCAGGGTGGCTTCGACCACTGGTTCGCCGTCCGGGCCCGTGGCGCCGGCCTGAGCGACATCGCCTACTCGTTCTCGGTCAGCCAGGAGTTCCAGCAGCGCTACGGCAACCTCGGGCACGACCAGTTCGTCGACCTGGTGTACCGGAACGTCCTGTGCCGGCCGGCGGAGCCGGAGGGCCGCGCCTACTGGATCCAGATGCTCACGTCCGGCCGGCTCACCCGCTGGGACATGGTGATTGGGTTCACCGAGCTGCGCGAGTACCTCACCACGACCGGCACCTGCCACAGCATCCACCCGGCCGAGACCGCTGCCGTCCCGGCCTGCCGGCGCCCGCCCTTGCGGCCGCTCGCCGAGGCGGACCTGACCACCGACGGCTACCAGGACCAGCACGTGGCCGTGCCCCGGGTCGGCGGCGGTTCCGGCGGGTTCCGGGGCGTGATGGTCGACTTCGACCGTGGCGTCTTCTCTGCCGGCGCCGACCGGTGCTCGGTAGCGTCCATCAACGCCAACTGGGTGCTCGAGTCCGAGAAGGACCGCCCGAACCCGAGCTCGGTCGGCCTCGGCGTCGTCGACGGTCGCCACGTGAAGGGCTCGGCCGACCGCCTCGACCGCGGCATCCTCGGCCTGCGCTTCGACGCCACCCCACATGACGTCGTCGAGGTGTGGCCGGGCGACACGCTCAGCGCCGACGACCAGCGCCTGTCCAACGTCATGCGCCACCGGGGCGTGGCCGTACTCGAGTCGTGGCTCTCCGCCGCGGAGAACTCGCCGTACCTCGACGAGATGCACCCCGAGCACGAGCCGAACAACGACCAGTGGGTGTGGGCGGCAGCAGGGGCGCCGCTGATCATCGGTGGCCAGAAGAACAAGAACTTCGATCGGGACTACGTCAACGACCCGTACACGATGCAGACGCTGCGCCACTCCTTCGTCGCCTTCGACGAGGACCGGGGCTGGCTGCTCTTCGGTGCCACCACGAACCTCGATGCCCGCGACCTGGTGGCGTGGGCGCAGCGCAACGGCTGGGAGGACCTGGTGAAGTTCGACGGCGGCGCCTCGACCGAGCTGAACGTCGGCGGCCGGGCCGTGGTGGCCGGCACCTCCCGGGACCTGCCGGTCTGGCTCGGGATCGGCTGCTGACCTCGGCCGGCTCAGAGCTGGCCGGGCACCGTCATCTCGCCCTCGTCGACCAGCAGCACGTCGTCACCGGCGCCGAGGTGGCCGGGACCGACCGTGAACCAGCGCCCTCCCAGGTTGGGGAGCCGCTGGGTCCGCTCGACGTCGAGCGCCCGTTCCAGGGTGTGGATCACGCCCCCGTGGGTCACCACCAGGGCGGTCCCGCCCGGGCCGACGCTGGCCGCGATGCGGCCGAGTGCGCCGGCGGCGCGGGGCAGGACGGAGTCGTCGTCCTCCCACCCCGGCGGGCGCCGGTGCTCGGCGAGGTAGCCGGGGAAGCGCTCGTCGATCTCGGCCCGGGTGAGTCCCTGGAACTCCCCGGCGCAGCGCTCGCGCAGGTCGGGGTCGGTCTGCACCGGCCCGATGCCGAGCTCGTCGGC
Source organism: Acidimicrobiia bacterium (assembly GCA_046570205.1). GTDB lineage: Bacteria > Actinomycetota > Acidimicrobiia > Acidimicrobiales > Salinilacustritrichaceae > Salinilacustrithrix. Next base: position 33,259 of record JBKHVG010000015.1, on the reverse strand, counting down.
GAGGATCGTCGCCGTCACGAACGCCCGCTCCAGGTCGGACGACGCCACCGCGTCGAAGGTGCCGAGGTGCTCGGCGGCATGACGGGCCTGGCGCACGCCGAGGGTGGACAGGGGTGGGTCCTCCGTGCCCTGCCAGCGACCGTCGGCGTTCCAGGTCGACTGCCCGTGGCGGACGACGAGCAACCGGGACGGTTCGGGCATCCGGGCGACGGTAGCCCGGTAGCCTCCGGGCCGATGCCGACGATCCGCCTGTTCGCCGGGGCACGGGAGGCCGCCGGCACCGACCGGGACCACCTCGACGGCACCACCGTCGGCGACGTGCTCGATGCGGCCGTGGCCCGCTACGGCGCCGGCTTCGACGCCATCCTCCCCTCGTGCCGCGTGTGGGTCAACGGTGAGCCGGCCGAGCGCGCCGATGCGGTGGCCGACGCCGACGAGGTCGCCGTGCTGCCCCCGGTCTCGGGCGGCTGACGTGGCCCGCAGCACCACGACCGCGAAGGCGGGCGCGCCCGCCAAGAAGGCGGCGGCGCGCGCCGGGAAGCCGCCGAAGAAGGACGCGGCCGGGAAGGCCGCCGGCAAGCCGACCCGCGAGCAGCGGGCCGAGGCCCGCCGACGCGAGCAGATCCGCAAGCTCAAGGCCCGGTCCGGCCATCGGTACCTCGTCCACTACGACATCGAGGGCCCTCGCGTCCGGCTCGGCCTGCTGTGGTTCGTGGGTTCGGTCGCCGCCATCGTCCTCGGCCCCGTGGCCACCGGCCTCTGGTTCGGCGTCGCCTTCGCGGCGGCCGGTTCGCACACGCTGCGCACGTGGCGGGCTCGGGGTGCGCCGGCGGACCCCCGAGTCGCCCTGCTCGCCGTGGCGCTGACCGTGGTCGCCGCCGCCGTGCACCCCCGCGCCATGGGTGTGGCCGTGCTGGCGCTCGCCGCCGCCGCGGTGGGGCTCGCCGCCCGCCAGCTCGGCGAGGGCGACGGGATGGGCCAGGCCGTGGCCCGGGCCGGCGTCGTCCTCCAGTGCGCGCTGCCCGTCGCCGTGGCCGGCGGCTGCTTCGTGCTGCTCGCCGACCTCGAGATCTGGGCGGCCCTCTCCCTGCTGCTGCTCGTGTCGGCCTACGAGACGGGCGACTTCCTCATCGGGTCCGGCTCGGTCAACGCGTTCGAGGGCCCGCTCGCCGGCGGGGTGGCCGTCCTGGTCGTGACGCTGGTCGTGGCGGCGCTGGGGTTCCCGCCGTTCGGTGTCGGGGAGGCCTTCGCCTTCGGGCTCCTCGTGGCGCCCGGCGCCTTCGCCGGCCAGATGCTGGCCTCGGCGATGCTGCCCCACGCCCGGGCCTTCGCCCCCGCCCTGCGGCGGATCGACAGCCTCCTGCTCGTCGCCCCGCTCTGGTACCTGGGCATCGACGCGCTGGTCGTCTGACGGCCGCCGTCGGCCCGGGCCTGGAGTAGCCTCGGACCCGGTCCTGGACCGGACCGCACCACCGGGAGCAGACGTGCGCGAGACCCTCCGAACCATCACCGCCGACGACTACCTCGGCGACCTCACCGCACTCGACATGCGCGAGCTGCGGGCGCGGCGGGCCACGTGCCAGGACGTCGAAACCGGCCTGTCCTACCTGCGGCGCATGGTGCAGGGGCGCCTCGACGTGGCCGAGGCGGAGCGGGCCCGGCGAGCCGACCGCATCCCCTCCGGCGACGACGACCTCGAGGACCTCATCGCCCGCCTGCCCGAGCTGCTGGCCCACAGCACCCGGTCCCCCGGCAACGGCCGGCTCCCGTCGGCGATGGGCACCGGTGACATCGACGAGGACCTCGCCGACGAGCTGGACGAGATCGCCACCACCGGCCGCCTGTCCGAACCGGACCAGCTCGACGACGACGAGCTGGCCGCCGTGGTCACCGCGCTCGAGGCCTTCGAGCGCCGGGTCTCCGACCTGCGCCGGGCGCTGTTCGACCGCATCGACGCCATCGAGGCCGAGCTGACCCGCCGCTACCGCACCGGGGAGGCCTCGGTCGACAGCCTGCTGTCCTGAGCGCTCTGCTTGACTGCCGCCATGAGCACGTCTCCGTCAATCCTGGTGGTCGACGACGAGCCCCAGGTGCGCAAGGTGGTGCGCTCGGTGCTCGAGGCCGACGGGTACACGGTCACCGAGGCGGCTGACGGTCCCGCCGCCCTCCTGCTGCTCAACAGCATCAACGGCCCCCGCGGTCCCCACCTGGTGGTCCTCGACGTGATGATGCCCGGCATCGACGGCATCGAGGTCTGCCGTCAGATCGACCACGGTCGTTCCAAGGTGGTCATGCTCACCGCCCGCGACGACGCCGAGACCCGCTCGGCGGCCGAGGAGGCCGGCGCCGACCGGTACCTCACCAAGCCGTTCTCCGCGGTCGAGCTCCTCGACGCGGTGCGAGAGCTGCTCGCCGACGACGCCTGACGTCGTGAGCGGACCCGGGGCCGGCTCCGGTGCGCCCGGGTCGGGTCGCACCGGCACGGGGGACCAGGACGAGGGTGGGCTGGGGGCCCTGGGGGCGTTCATCCGCGAGCAGCGCCGCGACGCCAGCCTCTCGATGCGCAAGCTGGCCGAGGCGGCCGGGGTCTCCAACCCCTACCTCAGCCAGATCGAGCGGGGCCTGCGCAAGCCGTCGGCCGACATCCTCCAGCAGCTGGCCCGGGCCCTCTCGATCTCGGCTGAGACGCTCTACGTCCGGGCCGGCATCCTCGACGGGGACCGCGGGGATGTGGACGTGATCGGCGAGATCCTCCGGGACGGCTCCATCACCGCCGACCAGCGCCAGGCGCTGATCCGGGTGTACCGGTCCTTCCGCGCCGAGACGGCCGGCGCGAAGGCCGAGGTACCTGATCCGGGCGGTCAGGAATCATCGGGAGGCGAGGGGCGTTGACCGCCACCGTGCAGCGTCTCGCGGTGCTCTCCCTCCACACCTCGCCCCTGGTCCAGCCGGGCATGGGCGACAGCGGCGGCATGAACGTCTACGTCCGGGAGCTGGTCGCCTCCCTCGCCCAGGCCGGCATCGACTGCACCGTGTACACGCGGGCGTGGGCCCCGGACCTGCCCGAGGTGGTCGACATCGAGCCCGGCTTCCGGGTCGTCCACGTGGAGGCCGGGGGGTACGACCTGGCCAAGGACGACCTGCCCGAGGTGCTCGACGCGTTCACCGACGGCGTCCTCGCCCACCTCGCCGAGCACCCGGTCGACGCCGTGCACGCCAACTACTGGATGTCCGGTGTGGTCGGCCACCGGATCAAGCACACCCTGGGCCTGCCGCTCGTCGTCACCTTCCACACGCTGGGCCGGGTCAAGTCCGCCGGCGGTGACCCCGAGCCCGCCCATCGGATCGAGGCCGAGGCCTCGGTCATCGGCTGCGCCGACGCCATCCTCGCCAACACCGCCGCCGAGGCCGACGAGCTCGTGCACCACTACGGGGCCGACCCGACCCGCATCGAGATCGTGCCGCCCGGCGTCGATCACGCCTTCTTCAGCCCCGGCGACCGCGGCGGTGCCCGGGCCGCGCTCGGCCTCGCCGCCGACCACCCCGTCCTGCTCTTCGTCGGTCGCATCCAGCCGCTGAAGGGCCTGGACGTGTCGGTGCGGGCCCTGGCCCGGCTCGAGCACGACGACGCCGTCCTGCTGGCCGTCGGCGGCACCAGCGGCCCGGTCGGCCAGGCCCACCTGGACGACGTGGTGGACGAGGCCCGCGACCTCGGGGTGCTCGACCGCATGCGCTTCGTGGAGGCCCAGCCCCACCACCTGCTCTCCACCTTCTACCGGGCCGCCGACGTGGTCCACGTGCCCAGCCGGTCCGAGAGCTTCGGCCTCGTCGCCCTGGAGGCTGCCGCCTGTGGCACCCCCGTCGTGGCTGCCGCCGTGGGCGGGCTCCAGGTGCTGGTCCAGCACGGGCGGTCGGGCCTCCTCGTCGACGGCCGCGAGCCGGCGGAGTGGGCGGCCGTCACCGACCGCGTCCTCGGCGATCCGGTGCTGGCCGAGCGCCTCGCCCTCGGCGGCGTGGGCATCGCCCGCGGGTTCAGGTGGTCCACCACGGCCGGGCGGCTGCGACGGGTGTACGCCGACCTCGCGGTCCGGGCGCTGGTGGAGTGCGCCGCGGCCTAGGCCACACTCGACCCGTGCAGCACGCCTCCAGCCCCGCCGAGCTCGCCGCCCTCGCCTCTGCCATCGAGGAGTGGCTCGAGGTCCAGCGCGAGGAGAACCCCGTGGTCGCCGCCGTCGAGCGGGACGAGGACCCCGCCATCCTGCGCTGGTTCGTCCGGGTCAACGGTGAGGAGAAGGACGTCTTCTCCATCTGGTTCGAGCTCCGCCAGCGCACCCTGCACTACGAGACCTACGTGATGCCGGCGCCGGAGGAGGACCACGCCCGCTTCTACGAGCACCTGCTGCGGCGCAACACCCGCCTGATGGGGGCGGCCTTCTGCATCGGCGAGGAGGATGCCGTGTTCCTGGCCGGCTCGATCCCGAACCACGCCATCGACCACGACGAGCTGGACCGGATCCTCGGCTCGCTCTACGCCTGGACCGAGCAGTTCTTCCGCCCCGCGCTGCGGATCGGGTTCGCCAGCCGCTTCCCCGGCTGAGGGCTCTCGTTGCATCTCATGCACTCCTGTGCCAGAGTGGCGCCTGCGGGTCGGTGCCCGGACCGGTCGGGGAAGCCGGACGTGGCGCCGACCCGCCAGAACACGACCTGAGCCAGCTGACCAGGGCGCCTCGGTAACGTCCGGCCATGGACCGGGCAGCACTGCAGATCGTCGGCGGCGGCAAGATGGGCGAAGCGCTCCTCGCCGGCCTGCGTCGCGCCGACCCCGGGTTGTCCGTGCGCGTCGTCGAGACCCATCCGGCGCGGGCCGCCGAGCTCCGTGCCGCCCACGCCGGCGTCGAGGTGGCGGCCGAGCCGGGCCCGGCGGACGGCACCCTCATCGCGGTGAAGCCCCACCTGGTCGGCGAGGTCGCGGGCGCGGTGGGGGCCGCCGGCGGTGGGCGCGTGCTGTCCATCGCTGCGGGTGTCACCCTCGCCTCGCTCGAGGCGGCGCTCCCGCCCGGCACGCCGGTGGTCCGGGCCATGCCGAACACGCCCGCCCTGGTCGGCGCCGGCGCGGCGGCGATCGCCGCCGGCCGCGCCGCAGGCGACGACGACCTGGCGTGGGCCGAGTCCGTGCTGGGGGCGGTCGGCACCGTGGTCCGCGTGCCCGAGCACCTCCTCGACGCCGTCACCGGGCTGTCTGGCTCGGGCCCGGCGTACGTCTTCCTCGTGCTCGACGCGCTCATCGAGGGCGGGGTCGCCGCCGGACTGCCCCGAGACGTGGCCGAGGCCCTGGCCGGGCAGACCCTGCTCGGCGCCGCCACCCTGTTCCTCCAGGGCGACGCCTCCCCGGGCGAGCTGCGCGCCGCTGTCACCAGCCCCGGGGGCACGACCGCCGAGGGGCTCCGGGTCCTGGAGCAGCGGGCCGTCCGGGCCGCCCTCATCGACGCCGTGCTGGCGGCGCGCGACCGCTCGGTCGCGCTCGGGTCCGAGTAGCCCCGCCCGCGGTCGCCGGGCCGGTTCTGCCCTCGGCCCGACACCGGGTAGCGACGGGCGACGACCCGACCCCGTGCCGCACGAGACCGGGGGAGATCCAGGAGGACGTGGCGTGGCTGCCCGCACCGATGAGCTGATCGACATCACGCAGGACCGCGACCGCCACGAGGTCCGCCTGCGCAGCGACCACGGTGCCGGCGACGACCGGGGCCGCGCCGCCGACGGCCCGGGCGACCTGCCCGCTGCCGGCTGGAAGGACGTGGCGATGCGGGTGAAGGGGGAGGTCAAGGACGACCAGGTCCCCCTGCTCTCGGCCGGGGTCGCCTTCTACCTGCTGCTGGCGCTGTTCCCCGCCCTGGCCGCCCTGGTGTCGCTCTACGGGCTGTTCGCAGATCCGGCCCAGGTCTCCCAGCAGGTCAGCGACCTCACCGGGACGCTGCCCCAGGAGGCACAGAGCCTCATCACCGATCAGCTCGAGAAGATCACCGAGGAGGAGCAGGGCATCGGCGTCACCCTGGCGGTCAGCATCGTCGCCGCCCTGTGGGCCGCATCCTCGGGCGTCAAGCACCTGATCGGCGCGGTGAACGCCGCGTACGACGAGAGGGAGACCCGGAAGTTCCTGAAGCTGCGGGGCCTCTCGCTGGCGCTCACCGTGGGCGCCGTGGCGTTCGCCGCCGTCGCCCTCGGCGTGATCGCCGTCCTGCCTGCCGTGGCCGAGGAGCTCCCGTTCGGCTCGGTCGGCCAGGCGGTGGTGCAGATCGGCTCCTACGTCGGCCTCGCCCTCGGCTTCGCCGTCGGTCTCGCCGTGCTCTACCGCTTCGCTCCCGACCGGGATGCGCCGCGCAGGCGCTGGGTGTCGTGGGGTGCCGCCATGGCCACGGTCGTCTGGCTGCTCGGCAGCGTCGCCTTCTCGGTCTACGTGTCGAACTTCGGCAGCTACGGGGAGACCTACGGCAGCATCGGCGCCGTCATCGTCCTCATGCTGTGGCTGGCCGTCACCGCCTTCGCCGTCATCCTCGGCGCCGAGGTGAACAGCGAGCTCGAGGCCCAGACGGCCCACGACTCCACGGTCGGGCACCCCGAGCCCATGGGCACCCGCGGCGCGGTCAAGGCCGACAACCTCGGCGAGCCCGCCGCCCGCTGACCACAGCAGCACCATCCACCACTGGAGCCCCGCGACCTGCTAGTGGCCACAGGAGCCACGGTCGCCTACCCTTCGGTGCGGAGAGAAGGGGTGTTCCATGACCCGTGGCAGTGGTTCCGTGCGACCTGGCTTCCTGACCCCACGTGAGGTGGCCGAGGCGCTGCGAGTGTCCGACATGACCGTGTACCGGCTGATCAAGTCCGGGGAGCTGCGCGCCCTGCGCATCGGCAAGTCGTTCCGGATCAGCGAAGAGGACTTCGACGCCTACCTGGCCGACCGGTTCACGGAAGCGGGGTGACCGCACGTAGCGTTGGTGGCGCATGGCGCCGCTGACCTACGACACCGTCTCGTTCCTCTCCGACTACGGGCGTGGCGACGAGTTCGTGGGCATCGTGCACTCGATCCTGCGCTCGACGGCGCCGGGCGTGTCGGTCATCGACATCACCCACGACATCGCCCCCCACGACGTGCGCGCCGGGGGCCTCGCGCTGGCCCGCAGCGCCCAGTACCTCTGCCCGGGCGTGGTGCTGGCCGTGGTCGATCCCGGTGTCGGGACGGAGCGCCGCGGCATCGCCATCGAGGTCGGCGACGGGCAGTCGGTGCTCGTCGGCCCCGACAACGGGGTGTTGGCCCCGGCGGTCTCGATGGTCGGCGGCGCCACCCGCGCCGTGTCGCTCACCAACACCGACTTCCACCTGCCGGCGCCCGGACCCACCTTCGACGGTCGTGACGTGTTCGCGCCGGTCGCCGCCGCCCTGTGCACCGGCACCGACCTGGCCGAGCTCGGCGACATCGTCGAGCCCGCGTCGCTGGTGCCCGGCCTCATCCCGGTCATGCGGGAGGAGGACGGTGCCCTCGTCTGCGACGTGTTGTGGATCGACCGGTTCGGCAACTGCCAGCTCAACGTCGACCCCGACGACCTCGACGGCTGGGGCGACCGCGTCGGCCTGCGCATCGGCGGTCAGCTCCGGGTCGCCCGCCGGGTCGACGCCTACGCCCACATCAAGGAGGGCGAGGTCGGCCTCGTCGTGGACTCCTACGGGCTGCTCGCCGTCGCGCTCGACCGCCGCTCGGCCCACGTCGAGCTCGCCCTCGGCACCGGCCAGGAGGTGCGCCTCGAACGCCTCGACGACGACGCCGACCGGCCGACCGGACACACCACCCAGGTCAGCCTGGGACCACGCCCACAGGGAGGACCGCGATGAGGCCCGGCACCACGATCGTGATGGGGATCCTGCTGTTGCTCATCATCGGCGCAGCCACTCTCCAGCTGGTCTTCCTCACCTGATCCGTTCTGGCCTACATCCACCCTCGCCCGACGGGGGATCGGTCGGCCAGAACGAGCGGTCAGCCGTAGCGGGCGAGGGCGCCGGCCATGAGGTCGAGGCCGGCGAGGCCCGGCAGCGCGTCGACCCGGCGGTCGATCCGCTCGGCCACGGCCACGCCCTCGGGGCCCGAGAACAGCGTGCGCACGAGGTGCTGGGTCTCGGCCTCCGGCATGACCGAGGCCCCGACCGGGCTCCACAGGGCCCGCACCATCCGTCGGGTCGTGCGCTGCGCGGCGGCACTCGCCTCGAGGCGCTCGACCGCGTGCGAGCGGTAGAACGCGATGTGGGCGCCTTCCTGGCGCATGATCCGCTTCAACAGCTCGTCGAGCACCGGGTGCTGGGCCGCGGCGGCGAGGCGCACGTAGCCGGCCTGCGTGGTCCATTCGTTCACCACGCCGAAGGTCATGTGCACGGCGAGGAAGTGCCGGGTCATGGCCGAGAAGGCCATCCAGACGACGGGGCTCGTGTCGATGCGCCAGCCGAGCCGACGGCGCATGGATGCCACGCGGGGCGTGCCGCCCGGCTCGTCGTGGGCGGCCAGCACCTGGGCCAGGGCCTCGCCGTGCCAGAACTCCTCGTGGTTCCAGAGGGTGAGGAACGCGGTGATCTCGGGATCGTGGTGCGCCCGGGTGTTCAGGAGGTTCCGCAGGTAGCACGAGGTGTGGTTCTCCACGTCGTGCATGTAGCGCAGGCATCGCAGGTGCTCGGGGGCGAGGGGTCGGACCCGGAAGGCGTCGAGATCGATGTCCTCGATGTCGAGGCGGTCCGCGGTGCGCTTGTAGGTGGACAGGTCGAAGCTCACGAGAGGTCTTCGGCGTGCCGCTCCTGTCCGGATTGCGCCAGTTCCCCGACGGCCGGCTCACACCTGGGCGACGAGGGCGTCGCGGGTGAACCGCTTCACGCCACCGCGCAGCAGGAGCAGCGCGGCAGTCCAGATCACGGCCCCGATGCCCACGGCGATCGGCAGGGTGACGAGCAGGAGCCCGGTGGACTGGCCGACGGCGAGGAAGATCAGTGGCAGGATCACCGCACCGCCGAGCTGGTTGGCCTCCTGGGCCGTGTGGGTGCGGGCCGAGACCCGCACCATCACGGCCAGACCGAGCGTGGCCACCGCGGGCGCGACCCACAGGATCATCACCCCCCACAGCTGCGTGGGCACGAAGATCCGCCCCATCACCGGCCATGCCACGCTGTTGGCGACGACGACGAAGGCCAGGAACCCGAGCCAGGAGACGGCGAGGGCGGGCAGGAACGCCGACAGGAACTTGGCCAGGAACAGGTCGCGGTCGCGGATCGAGGAGTGCAGCAGCGACTCGAGCGTCTTGCGCTCCTTCTCGCCGGCGAAGGCGTCGGCGGCCAGCACGGCCGACACCATGAGGGGGACGATGAGGAACAGCGGCGCCAGCAGGTAGCCGTTGACGAGCACGATCAGCTGCTCCTCCACCGGTAGGTCGAGGATGGGCCGGGCCAGGTCGCCGGGCACGTCGCCGAGCAGGCGCTCGACCTGGACGCCGGGCGTCGCCCGGGCCGCGAAGCCGATGGCGGCCGGCAGCAGGACCATGAGCAGGACCGGCACCGCCAGCATCGGGATGATCACCGACTTCGACCGCACCACCGCCCGCAGGTCCTTGGCCACCACGCCCCACACCGCGGTCCAGTCGGTGCCGGTCATGCCGGCACCCCGGCCTGGTCGGCGTCGGGTGGGAGCCCGGCCGACGCTGCCCGCCGGGCCTCGATCTCGAAGTACACGTCCTCGAGGGTGGGCGGACGGGGGACGGCGGCATACACCGCAGCGCCGGAGCCGACGAGGGTGGCCAGCACGTGGGGGAGCACGCCCCGGTCCGCGACCCGCAGCACCGCTCCCGTGGGGGACGGGGCGACGGTCAACACGCCGGCGACCGAGCCGATCGCGTCCAGCTGGTCGGTGGTGGCGCGGGCGCCGAGGTCGACGTCGGCCTCGAGGCCGTCCCACAGCTGGTCGGCCAGGTCCCCGGGACGTCCGTAGGCCACGAGCTCGCCCCGATCCAGCACGGCCATGCGGTCGGCCAGCCGCCCGGCCTCGCCGAGGAAGTGGGTGGCGAGCACGATCGTGCGCCCGTGCTCGGTGGCGAGCGTGCCGATGAGCTCGACGACGTCGCGCGTGGCGGTGGGGTCGAGACCCGACGTGGGCTCGTCGAGGAACAGCACCTCGGGGTCGTGGAGCAGCGAGCGGGCCAGGCCGAGCCGCTTGCGCTGGCCGGTGGAGGCGCCCCGCACCGGCTGGTCGGCCCGCTCCGCCATGCCGAAGCGGGCGAGGAGCTCGTCGATGCGGGCCTCCACGGCCGGGCCGCGGTCGCCACGGATGCGGGCCGCGTAGTGGAGGTTCTCCCGGGCGGTGAGGCGGTCGTCGAGGCCGGCGTGCTCGGTCAGCACGCCGGTGCGTCGCCGCAGGGCCTCGCCATCGACGGCCGGGTCCAGCCCGAGCACCGAGGCGTGCCCGCGGTCGGGGCGGAGCACGCCGTTCAGGAGCCGCACGGTGGTGGTCTTGCCGGCGCCGTTCGGTCCGAGCAGCGCCAGCACCTCACCGGGCGCGACCTCGAGGGACAGGTCGGCCAGCCCGACGCCGCCGGGGAAGAGGCGGGTCAGGCCGTCGGTGACGATCCCGTCGTGCACGGTGCATGTCTACCGGGGGACGGGCCACGGGCATCGGACGAGCGCGACGTGCTGAACTGCCCGACCGTGAACCTCGCCGAGATCTGCGCTGACCACACCGCGACGGACGTCGCGCTGATCTCCCGCGGCAAGCAGACCACCTACGGCGAGCTGCGCGAGCAGGTCGGCCGCCTGCGGGGCGGGCTGGTGGCCGCCGGCATCCAGCCCGGCGACCGGGTGGCCGTCATCGCCGCGAACAACTGGTACTTCGTCGTCAGCTGGCTCGCCATCCTCGGCGTGGGTGCGGTGGCCGTGCCGATCAACCCGTCGAGCCCGGGGCCCGAGGTCAGCAACGAGCTGGCCGACGTCGGCGCTGTCGCCGTCATCGTCGGGCCCACCGGCAAGCGGGTGCTGCCCGACATCGACCGCGGAGCCGTCCCCGACCTGCGCCTGGTGGTCCAGGCCGATGCCGGCGAGCTGGTGGTGGACGACGCCATCCGCCTCGACGAGCTCATGGCCGCCGAGCCCACGCCCATCGTGCCCCGGAACGAGGACGACCTCGCCGTGCTGATGTTCACCTCCGGCACCGCCGGCTTCCCCCGGGCCGCCAAGCTCAGCCACGGCAACCTGCTCGCCAACATGGACCAGATGCAGGCCAACCCCCACCGCCAGCAGGGCCCGGCCGACGTCACGTTCGGTGTGCTGCCGTTCTTCCACATCTTCGGCCTCAACGTCGTGCTCGACATGGCGCTCCGGACCGGCGGGGCCGTACTCGCCGTCGAGCGGTTCGACCCGGAGTCGGCGCTCGAATCGGTGGCCAAGCACGAGGTCACGATCATCGTGGGGGCGCCGGCGATGTGGTCGGCGTGGGCCCACCTGCCCGGCGCCGACGCCGATGCCTTCCGCACCGTGCGCATCGCCAGCTCGGGCGCCGCGAAGCTCGATCCCGCGGTTCAGGCCACCATCCGGGAGCGCTTCGGCCTCCGGATCGACGAGGGCTACGGGCTCACCGAGGCATCGCCGGTCGTCACCACCGCCACCGGCATCCCGGCGCCCCCCGGGAGCATCGGTGCCCCGCTCCCCGGCGTGCGGGTGCGCCTCATCGATCCAGACGAGCACGACGTCCTCGTGGGCGATGTCGGCGAGATCCGGGTGCAGGGCCCCAACGTGTTCCACGGCTACTGGGGCGACGACCAGGCCACCGCCCACGCCATGACGCCCGACGGCTGGCTGAAGACCGGCGACCTCGCCGTGGTCGACGACGACGGGTTCCTGTTCGTGGTCGACCGGCTGAAGGACCTCATCATCGTGTCGGGCTTCAACGTGTACCCAGCAGAGGTGGAGAGCGTCCTGGTCGAGCACCCGGGGGTCGCGGCGGCGGCCGTGGTGGGCGTGCAGCACCCCCACTCCGGCGAGGCGGTCAAGGCCTACGTCGTGGCCGGCGAGGGCGCGTCGGTCGAGGAGGACGAGCTCATCATGTTCTGTGAGCAGCGCCTGGCCCGGTACAAGTGCCCGCAGAAGGTGTGGTTCGTCGAGGAGCTGCCGAGCGGGCTCGGAGGCAAGGTCCGCAAGCGCGAGCTGGGGGGCGTGCGCCCGGTCTGAGCGGGGACCGAGAACTTTGTGAACGTGTGAACGAGCCGTACCCTTCTGACGTGGTCGAGCGTGGTGGCAGGCGCATCCCTGACGCCACCGTGGCGCGCCTGCCGATCTACCTCCGCAGCCTCCTCGAGCTCGGCCCCCAGACCCTGACGGTGAGCAGCGAGCAGCTGGCCGAGTCCGCCGGCGTCAACGCCGCGAAGGTCCGCAAGGACCTCTCGTACCTCGGCAGCTACGGCACGCGTGGCGTCGGCTACGACGTCGAGTACCTCCAGGCCCACATGCGCCGGGCGCTCGGCATGACCCAGGACTGGCCCGTCGTCATCGTCGGCATCGGCAACCTCGGCGCCGCCCTCGCCAACTACGGCGGCTTCGGAAACCGGGGCTACCCGGTGGCCGCGCTCGTCGACGCCAGCCCCGACGTCGTGGGCCGCCGGTTCGGCGACCTCGTCGTGCGCCACGCCGACGAGATCGCCCAGGTGGTCGCCGAGGAGGGCATCGCCATCGGTGTCATCGCCACACCGGCGCCCGCCGCCCAGGCCGTGGCCGACGAGCTCATCGCCGCGGGCGTCCGGTCGATCCTGAACTTCGCCCCCACCGTGCTCAACGTGCCCCCTGGGGTCTCGCTGCGCAAGGTCGACCTCGCGGTCGAGATGCAGATCCTCAGCTTCTACCAGCAGCACGGCCCCGCTGCGGCCGACGCCGAGTAGCGCATGCCCGTCGACGGTCCCCAATACCCGGTCAACCTGGTGCTGGCGGGCCGCTCGGTGCTCGTGGTGGGCGGTGGGCCCGTCGCCACGTCGAAGGTCGAAGGTCTCCTCGACGGCGGTGCCGACCGGATCACGGTGGTGGCACCCGACGTCACCGAGGACCTCGCCACCCTCGGCGGGGAGGGCTTCGTGCGCGTGGAGCGGCGGCCCTACGCGAGCCCGGAGGCCCGTGAGCACCGCCTCGTGGTCACGGCGACCAGCGACCGCGCCGTGAACCGCCAGGTCTTCGCCGACGCCGACGCCGCCGGCGTGTGGGTGAACTCGGCCGACGACCCGGCCAACTGCACCTTCACCCTGCCGGCGCGGGTGCGCCGCGGGACCCTGCTCGTCACCGTCGCCACCGGCGGTCACAGCCCCGCGCTGGCCACCTGGTTGCGGAGGCGATTCGAAGCCGAGTTCGGACCCGAATACGATGCGCTGGTGGAGCTCCTCTCCGCCGAGAGGGAACACATCAAGGCCCAGGGTCGTTCAACCGAGGGACTCAAGTGGCAGGAGGCCCTCGATGCGGGGCTTCTGGATCTGCTGCGTGCCGACCGCCGAACCGAAGCGCTGGAACTGCTGAGATCATGCCTGTCGTCGTCATCGGGGTGAACCACCGCACGGCCCCCCTCGGGGTGCTCGAGGCGATGACCGTCGGCGACGCCTCCCTCGGCAAGACGCTGCACGCGCTGCTCACCAAGGAGCACGTGTCCGAGGCCGTGGTGCTGTCCACGTGCAACCGCACCGAGGTGTACGCGGTCGCCGAGAAGTTCCACGGCGGCTACGCCGACGTCCGGGCCGTGCTCGCCGAGCTGGCGTTCCTCGACCCCGAGGACTTCGCCGACCACCTCTACGTGCACCACGACTCCGCCGCGGTCGCCCACCTGTTCGACGTCGTGTCGGGCCTGGACTCCGCCGTCCTCGGCGAGCACGAGATCCAGGGTCAGGTGAAGACGGCCTGGGAGCGGGCCCGCCGCGAGGACGCCGCCGGCACCACGCTGAACCTGCTGTTCCGCCACGCGCTCGAGGCCGGCAAGCGGGCCCGGAGCGAGACAGGCATCGGCCAGGGCACCGCGTCGGTGTCCTACGCCGCCGTCGCCCTCGCCGCGCAGCACCTCGACACCCTCGAGGGTCGCCGGGCCATCGTGCTCGGGGCCGGCGAGATGGGCTCCTCCATGGCCGAGTCGCTCGCCGCCGCCGGCGTGGCCGAGCTCGTCGTGGCCAACCGCACCCACGACAAGGCCAAGGCCCTCGCCGCCTCGGTCGGCGGCCGGGCCATCCGGTTCGCGGAGCTCACCGACGAGCTCGTCGACGCCGACGTCGTCCTCACCTCCACCGGCGCGTCCTCCGTGCTGCTCACCCGGGCCGACGTCGAGGCCGCCATGGCGGCCCGTGGCGGCCAGCCCCTCGTGCTCGTCGACATCGCCGTCCCCCGCGACATCGAGCCCTCCGTGGCCGAGGTCCCGGGCGTCACCGTGCTCGACATGGACGACCTCGGCGCTTTCGCCGACCGGGGCCTGGCCGAGCGGCGCCGGGAGATCGACGCCGTGCGCACGATCCTGGACGAGGAGCTCGAGCGGTTCCAGGCGGCCACCTCCGCCCGCGAGGTCGCCCCCGTCATCATCGCCCTGCGCGAGGCCGCCGAGGCGGCCCGGGCCGCGGAGCTGGACAAGGTCCGCAGCCGCCTCGCCGGCCTGGACGACGCCCAGATGGCCGCCGTCGAGAAGCTCAGCCAGGGCCTGGTCGCCAAGCTGCTGCACCAGCCCACCGTCGCCCTCCGCGAGGCCGCCGGCACGCCCAAGGGCGACCGCCTCGTCCAGGCGCTGCGCGACCTGTTCGACATCGACGCCGGTCGTTGGCCCTGACGGGCCGCCTCGCCACCGAGTTGCCCGGCACGGCCTCACAGCTCGCGCCACGGTGGTGATCTCATGAAGCTGCGGGCCGCCACCCGGTCGTCGCCGCTGGCCCGCTGGCAGACCGACCACGTCATCGCGCTGCTCCAGGCCGCGCACCCGGGCCTGGAGGTGGAGCCGGTCCTGCTGACCTCGGCGCCGGACAAGGACCTGTCCACCCCGATCTCGGAGCTGGGCGGCAAGGGGCTGTTCGCCAAGGAGGTGCAGGAGGCGGTGCTCGACGGCCGCGCCGACCTCGCCGTGCACTCGGCCAAGGACCTGCCCTCGGAGCCGGTGCCCGGCCTGGTGCTGGCCGCCGTGCCCGAGCGAGGCGATCCCCGTGACGTCCTCGTCGGCGCTGCGCTGGTGGACCTGCCCGTGGGTGCCGTGGTGGCCACCGGCTCCAACCGCCGTCGGGTGCAGCTCCAGGACCTCCGCCCCGACCTGCGCTTCGTCGAGCTGCGGGGCAACATCCAGCGGCGGGTGGCCACCGCCGGCACGGCCGTGCCCGACGGCGAGCTGGCCGGCCAGCGCATCACGGCCATCATCGCCGCCGGTGCTGCCATGCTCCGCCAGGACATGGAGGCGGCCATCTCCGACTGGTTGCCGCCCTACGTCATGACCCCGCAGGTCGGCCAGGGCGCGCTGGCCGTCGAGTGTCGGGCCGACGACGACGCCACCCGGTCGCTGCTGGCCGCGATCGAACACGCGCCCAGCCGGCGCCGGGTCGACGCCGAGCGGTCGTTCCTGGTCGCCCTCGGCGGTGACTGCGACCTGCCGGCGGGCGCGCACGCCACCCTGGCCGACGACGCCGCCGACAGCGAGATCACCCTGCGCATGGTGGTCGGCGCCGACGACGGCTCACGCCTCGAGCGTGCCGTCATTCGGGGAGCTGACGCCGAGCGGATCGGTCGCGACGGCATCGCCCTGCTGCCCGTCGACGAGCTGCTCGACCGTCGCTGACGTCCCGCCGCGGAACACGTCGGTGTCACGCGCGGCCCGCCGGGTGATCTCGACGAAGACGTCCGGGCCGACCAGCGCCTCGATCTCCTCCGCCAGCGACTCGATGACCGGTCGGTGGCCGACGTAGGCGTCGGCCTGGCCCGGCTGGGTCGGCCGCTCGGTGCAGCACCAGTGCATCGTCTCGCCGTCGGACCCCCAGTCGGCCCGGCTCCAGCGCCGCAGGCTGGCCGTCGCCCCGTCGCGGTCGATGCGCAGCGGCAGCTGCCAGCACACCTCGGGCTTCCAGTCGAGCACCGACTCGCCGGCGTCCTCGCCGGCGAGGTGCAGGGCGCAGCCGGTGCCTCCGTCGAAACCGGGGCGGTTGAAGAAGATGCACGCCCCGTCCACCACGCGGGTGTTGGTGCGGGTGCGGTCGGAGAACACCCCGCTCTCGGCCGCCTCGGCGTGGTGCTGGAAGCGGGCGGGGTCGAGGGACAGGCCGAGGGCGGCCACGAGCATGGCCTCCTCCTCGTCGAGCATCTCGGCGCCGACCGAGCAGCAACCCTGCATGAGCGACTCGGCCGGCTCGTCGAGGATGCCCTGACACCCATTGCCCCACAGGCACGTCCAGCTCGACCGGAGGAAGCCGACGTCGACCCGCCACCGGGTGCCGTCCACCGGATCGACCACCTCCTCGAAGCGCTCGTCGCGTTCCACGGGGCCAGGGTAGGGGTGCGCGCCCGCCGTCCTAGGGTGCCGCCATGACCGTGTACCTCGTCGGCGCCGGGCCCGGAGACCCCGGCCTGCTCACCGTACGGGGCGCGGAGCTGCTGCGGCGGGCCGACGTCGTCGTGCACGACCGGCTCTCGGCCGAGGAACTGCTGGAGCTGGCCCCGGCGGGCGCGCTGCGCATCGACGTGGGCAAGTCACCCGGCAACGCGCGCGTGTCCCAGGAGGGGATCAACGACCTGCTCGTCGAGCACGGCCGCACCGGCGCCACCGTCGTGCGCCTGAAGGGAGGCGACCCGACGGTGTTCGCCCGGGGTGGCGAGGAGGCCATGGCGCTGGCCGACGCCGGCATCCCCTTCGAGTTCGTGCCCGGCATCACCTCCGCCATCGCCGTCCCCGCCTACGCCGGCATCCCGGTGACCCAACGCTTCTCCTCCACCAGCTTCACGGTGGTCACCGGTCACGAGGATCCCTCGATCGGCGACGAGGGCTCGGTCGACTGGGACGCCGTCGCCCGCGTCGGCGGCACCATCGTCGTGCTCATGGGCGTGGGCCGCATCGCCAGGATCTGCGACCGCCTGCTGGCGGCCGGGCGCTCGCCCGACACGCCGGCCGCCGCCGTCATCTGGGGCACCCGGTCGAACCAGCGCACGGTGCGGGCCACCCTCGGGACCCTCGCCGACCAGGACCTCGAGTCGCCGGCGACCATCGTCATCGGGGCCGTGGCCGGCCTGGACCTGGCCTGGTTCGAGCGTCGGCCGCTGTTCGGGCGCACGGTCGTCGTCACCCGGGCCCGCGCCCAGGCCTCGTCGCTCGTCGCCCGCCTGCACGACCTCGGTGCCGACACGGTCGAGATCCCGGCCATCCGCATCGACGATCCCGCCGACGGCGGCATGGCGCTGCGCGCCGCGGTCGCCGACCTGGGGTCGTTCCACTGGGTCGTGGTGACGTCGCCCAACGGCGCCCGCCGGCTGCTGGCCGAGTGCCGCGACGCCCGTGCGTTCGGCACCGCCCGGGTCGCCGCCATCGGCCCGGGCACGGCCGATGCCTTGCGTGACGGCAACGTCGAGGCCGACCTCGTCCCCGAGCGCTTCGTCGCCGAAGGCCTCCTCGCGGTCTTCCCCGGCCCGCCGCCCGCCGGCGGTCGCATCCTGATCGCCCGGGCGGCCGAGGCGCGCGATGTCCTGCCCGAGGGTCTGCGAGCGCGGGGCTGGGACGTCGACGTCGTCGAGGCCTACCGCACCGTCCAGGGCACCCCGTCCCCCGACGACCTCGCGGCGGCCGCCGGGGCCGACGTCGTGACGTTCACCTCGTCGTCCACCGTCCGGAACTTCCTCGCCGTGTGCGACGCCGTCCCGCCGGTGGTGGCCTGCATCGGGCCGGTCACGGCCGACACCGCCCGCGAGCACGGCCTCACCGTCCACGTCGAGGCCGACGTCCACACCGTCGACGGCCTCCTGGCCGCCCTCACCGCCCACTTCTCGAACCCGACGAAATAGCGCCCACCGGGCGGCTGCGATCTCGTCCAGCTGAGCTCTTGGGTTGCACCTCAGTGCATCTCGTGTTGTTCTGTTCCCGTGCTCGATGCGGAACGGCGGTGGTTGGAGGTGGCGGCGGTGCAAGCGGGCGTCGTCAGCCGAGGGCAGATGCTCGGACTCGGTGGCACCAGCTCGACGATCACCCGACGCCTGACCGAGGGGCGTCTCCGCCTCGCCCTGCCGGGCGTGTACGTGGTCGCCGGCTCCCCGTCGAGCGACGTGCAGCGGTGGTGGATCGCGCTGCTGGCCACGGGTCCCGAGGCCGTCCTCTCGTTCGAGTCGGCCGCCCGCATCCACGGCGTCTCGACCGTCCCGGCCGACGGTCCGACCGTGCTGACCGTCCGGCACAGCGGGTGGCAGCGCCTGCCCGACGTCGTGGTCCACCAGCTCAACGACCTCGACCCGACCGACGTCGTCGACCACGACGGCCTGCCCGTCACCTCGCTGCCGAGGACCATCGTCGACCTGGCGGCGATCTGGCGCCGGGGGCGGTTGCGGATGGCCGTCGAGGACGCCGTCGCCGCACGGCAGACGACCGATGCGGACATCGGCCGGTGCCTCCGGTCGGTTGCCCGTCGTGGGAAGCCCGGCGTCCGGAACCTCACCGCCGTGCTCGACGACCGTGGTCCTGGCACCTCGCCGCCGGCGTCGCAGCTCGAGCGGGACTTCTTCGACCTCGTCCGTCGTTCCGCCCTGCCCGAGCCCCGTCGGCAGCACCCGCTGCCGCGGCGGGACGGCGTGCACGGCCTCGTCGATGCCGCATGGCCGGAGGTGAAGCTGATCGTGGAGGTCGACGGCCGGCGTTGGCACCAGCGGCTGGCCGACATGCGACGCGATCGGGATCGGGACATCCAGGCCGCGGCGGCGGGCTGGCTGGTCGTGCGCCTGCTCCACGAGCACATCGTCGGTGCACCCGACGAGACCGTCCGCGAGCTGCTCGACGTCTACGCCGCCCGCGCCGCGCTGCTCGACGGCGCCGCCTGAGCCCGACGAGCGACCGCCCGAGCGGTGGGCGCTGGTCCGTCGAGAACGACGGACCGGGCGAGCTCGACGAGATCGTGCCCCGATGATGGGCACCATCTCGTCGAGAATGCGGGGGTGCGTGACCACCTGCGGCGACCCCCGGACGCGATCCTGTTCGACTTCGACGGTCTGGTGCTCGACACGGAGACCTCCGAGTTCCTGACCGTCGCCGAGAGCTTCGCCGACCACGGCCTCGAGCTGTCGCGGGACGACTGGGTGGCGATCATTGGCACGGCCGACCACCCGCACTGGACCGAGATGCTGGAGGTCGCGCTCGGCCGCCCGCTCGACGACCTCGAGGCGATCCTCGAGACCCGGCGGGCACGCCACCACGCCCGCATCAGCCGGGAACCGCTGCGTCCCGGCGTCGTCGAGCTCGCCACCGCCGCCACCGAGTCCGGCGTCGGCGTGGCGATCGCCAGCTCGAGCCCGCTCGAGTGGGTGACGGGGCACCTCCAGCGCTTCGAGGTCGACCACCTGTTCCCCGTGAAGGCCACTCGTGACGACGTCGGCAAGGAGCGCACCAAGCCCCACCCCGACCTGTTCCTGCTCGCGGCCGAGCGGCTCGGCGTGGACCCGGAGCGCTGCGTCGTCCTGGAGGACAGCGAGCCGGGCGTGACGGCGGCCAACGCGGCCGGGTGCGTCACGGTCGGCGTGCCCGCCGGCATGACCGCGCACCTCGCCTTCGCGCATGCCGACCTCGTGGTGGCGTCGGTCGCCGAGCTGAGCCTGGAGCGCCTGGCCGGGCTCTTCGGGTGACGCCTTAGGCTCCACCGCGATGGCCTTCCCCGAGCGACGACTCCGCCGCCTCCGACGCACGCCGGCGCTGCGGCGCATGGTCGCCGAGAGCCGGGTGGTCCCCGACGACCTGATCGCACCGCTGTTCGTGCGGGAGGGGATCGACCAGCCCCAGCCGATCGCCTCGCTCCCCGGCGTCGTGCAGCACACCGTCGACAGCGCCCGCCGCGAGGCCGCCGAGCTGGCCGCCCTCGGCGTGCCCGCCGTCATCCTCTTCGGCGTCCCGTCCACCAAGGACGCCACCGGCAGCCAGGCCTGCGACCCCGACGGCATCGTCCAGGTCGCGCTCCGGGCGCTGAAGGCCGACCTCGGTGACGACCTGGTCCTCGTCGCCGACCTCTGCGTCGACGAGTACACCGACCACGGCCACTGCGGCGTCGTCCGCGACGACGGCACCGTCGACAACGACGCCACCCTCGAGCTCTACGCGATGGCCGCCGTCGCCCAGGCCCGGGCCGGTGCCGACGTCGTGGCCCCGTCGGGGATGATGGACGGCCAGGTGGCGGCCATCCGCTACGCGCTCGACCAGGACGACCATGAGAACGTCCCGATCCTGGCCTACGCCGCCAAGTACGCCTCCGCGCTGTACGGCCCGTTCCGCGACGCCGTGGACGTCACGATCGCCGGTGGCGGCGACCGCAAGGGCTACCAGCAGGACCCGGCCAACGTGCGCGAGTCCATGGAGGAGATGGAGGCCGACCTGGCCGAGGGCGCCGACATGCTGATGGTCAAGCCCGCCCTCGCCTACCTCGACGTCATCAGCCGGGCCCGGTCCCGCTTCGACGTGCCGATCGCCGCCTACCACGTGTCCGGCGAGTACGCCATGGTCAAGGCCGCCGGCGAGCGGGGCTGGATCGACGCCGACGCCGTCATGCGCGAGCACCTGCTCGGCATCAAGCGGGCCGGCGCCGACCTCATCCTCACCTACGCCGCCCGCCAGATCGCCGAGGAGCACGCCCGATGACCACGAACGAGGAGCTCTACGCCCGGGCCGAGGCCCACATCCCCGGCGGCGTGAACTCGCCGATCCGCGCCTTCCGCGCCGTCGGCGGCACGCCCTACTTCGTCGCCCGGGCCGAGGGGCCGCGGGTGTGGGACGTCGAGGGCACCGAGTACCTCGACCTGGTCCAGAGCTACGGCGCCGTCATCGCCGGGCACGCCCACCCCGCCATCGTGTCGGCCGTCCAGGAGGCCGCCACCAAGGGCACCTCGTACGGGGCGCCGACGGAGGGCGAGGTCCGCATCGCCGAGGAGATCTGCGCTCGCGTGCCGAGCGTCGAGAAGGTGCGCCTCGTCAGCTCGGGCACCGAGGCGACCATGTCGGCGATCCGCCTGGCCCGTGGCCACACCGGGCGCACGAAGCTGGTGAAGTTCGCCGGCAACTACCACGGCCACGGCGATGCCCTGCTGGCCCAGTCCGGCTCGGCCCTGGCGGTGTTCTCGCTGCCCGAGAGCGTCGGCGTCACCGCGGCCACGGTGGCCGACACGATGGTCGTTCCCTTCAACGAGGTGCCTGCGCTCGACGAAGCGGTCGCCGCCGTCATCCTGGAACCGGTCGCCGCCAACATGGGCCTGATCGCCCCCGACGACGGTTTCCTGCAGGCGTTGCGCGACGAGTGCGACCGGGTCGGCGCCCTGCTCGTCTTCGACGAGGTCATCACCGGCTTCCGGGTGGCCCGCGGCGGTGCCCAGGAGCTGTTCGGCGTGCGCGCCGACCTCACGTGCTTCGGCAAGGTCATCGGCGGTGGGCTCAACATCGGCGCCTTCGGCGGTCGGGCCCAGATCATGGACTCGATGGCGCCGGACGGCCCCGTGTTCCAGGCCGGCACGCTGTCCGGCAACCCGCTCGCCACCGCCGCCGGCCTGGCCGCCCTCGACCTGCTCGACGACGCGGCCTACGCGCGCCTGCACCGCGGCGCCGCCCGGCTGGCCGACGGGTTGGCGAAGGCCTTCGCCGACGCCGGCATCGACGTCGTGATCCCCCGGGTGAGCTCGCTCGTCGGCCTGCACCTGGGCGGCACCGCCCCGCGCACCTACGACGACGCCAAGACCACCGACGTCGACCGCTACCGACGCTTCTTCCACGCCATGCTGCGCCGCGGCGTGGCGATGGCGCCGGGCGCCTACGAGGTCCTGTTCCCCGGCCTGGCCCACACTGACGAGGTCATCGACGAGATCGTCGCCCGGGCGACGGAGGCCGCCGCCGAGGTCGCCTGACCCATCAGGCGGCTCGGGCTGGGAGCGGGCTAGGAGTCGTCGCCCGGGGTGGGCAGATGCTCGTCGATGGCGGCCTCGGCCTTCTCGTGCGACTGGCCCATCGACAGGGCCAGCTCGGCGACGAGCAGGTTGCGGGCGTGGGCGTACAGCGTCTTCTCCGAGGGGGAGAGGTGCTTCTTGGACCGGCGGATCGCCAGGTTCCGCACCACCTCGGCCAGCTGCCACACGTCGCCGTCGTTCATCCGGCTCTGGTTGTTCTTCATGCGCCGGGAGAAGTTGGTGGGGATGCGCACGTCGTGGTCGGACAGCAGCTCGAACAGGTCGTCGAGCTCGTCTTTGGGGGTGGGCTCACGGACGCCGACCTGCTCGGCCTCGTCACAGGGCACCCAGACGCGCAGGTCCTGCAGCTCGAGCTCGATGACCAGGTACTCGCGCTCGACCTCGCCGACCGTCCGCTTCTCGACCGCCACCACCCGGCCGGCCCCGTGCTGGGGGTAGATGACGGCGTCGCCCTTCTTGAAGGGCGATTCGACGGCGGAAGTGGTCGCTGGCGACACGGTGGGCTCCTCTGGCGTGGCTCGGGCAGAACATGCCCATCGCCCACCATGGCGGCTCGATCGGCGAAATCCAACATCCGCGGGTAGGAAGGGCCCCGCACGCGTCACGCCCACGACCCCGCCAGGAGACGCCCACATGCAGCTCGGGATGATCGGACTCGGACGGATGGGGGCGAACATGGCGACCCGCCTGCGCCACGCCGGGCACCACGTGGTGGGCTTCGATCCCTTCAGCGACGACAGCGACGTGGGCTCCCTCGAGGAGCTGGTCGCCGCGCTCACCCCGCCCCGCACGCTGTGGTCGATGGTGCCCGCCGGCGCTCCGACCGCGCAGACGGTGCGAGAGGTCGCCGAGCTCCTCGAGCCCGGTGACGTGCTGGTCGAGGGCGGCAACTCCCGCTTCAGCGACTCCGTCATCCGGGCCGGCCGCTACGCCGAGGCCGGGCTCGGGTTCGTCGACGCCGGCGTGTCGGGCGGCATCTGGGGCCTCGAGCGTGGCTACGCGCTCATGGTGGGTGGTGAGGACGAGCACGTGGGCCACGTCTGGCCGCTGCTCGTCGATCTCGCCCCCGAGGGCGCGGCCGACACCGGACGGGGCCTGGCTCACGTCGGCCCGCCCGGCTCGGGCCACTTCACCAAGATGGTCCACAACGGCGTGGAGTACGCCGTGATGCAGGCCTTCGCCGAGGGCTACGAGCTGCTGGCCCGCCACCCGCTCGGCATCGACGTCCCGGCCACGCTCACCGCCTGGCAGGAGGGCTCGGTCATCCAGTCCTGGCTGCTCGACCTGCTGGTGCGCGGCCTGGAGGCGCATCCCGGCTTCGAGGACCTCGACGACGTCGCTCCCGACTCCGGCGAGGGCCGGTGGACGGTGGAGACCGCCGTCGCCACCGGGGTGCCCGTGCCCGCCATCGCCGCCGCCCTCTTCGCCCGCTTCGAGTCCCAGACCGAGCAGTCGCTGGCCATGAAGGCGATCGCCGCCCTGCGCGAGCAGTTCGGCGGCCACGCCGTGGTGCGGGCCGACCCGAGGGCGGCGCCGGCGGGGGAGGGAGGCTGAGGTGGCCACGTCCGAGCGGTCCGACGCCGTCGTGCTCTTCGGAGCCACCGGCGACCTGGCGAAGAAGAAGCTGTACCCGGCGCTGTACCAGATGGTGGTCGACGGGTCGTTGGCCGAGGGCGTGCCGGTGATCGGCGTGAGCTCGTCGGAGTGGTCCGACGAGGACCTGCGCGACCGGATCCGCGAGTCGGTGTCCGAGCAGGTCGACGACGTCGACGAGGCCGCGCTGGCCTCGCTGGCCGAGCGGGCCTGCTACGTGAGCGGCGACTACCGGGAGGGATCGACCTTCGACGACCTGGCACGCGCCCTGCGGGCAGCCGGCGACCCGCGGGCGCCGCTCTTCTACCTGGCGATCCCGCCGGCGATGTTCGACGACGTCGTCGAGGGCATCGCCCGCGTGGGCCTGCACGAGGACGGCCGGGTCGTGGTCGAGAAGCCGTTCGGCCGCGACCGCGCCTCGGCCACCGAGCTCGACGACGTCTTGCACAAGGCCTTCCCCGAGGACCGCGTGTTCCGCATCGACCACTTCCTCGGCAAGGAGGAGGTCGAGAACCTGCTGGTCTTCCGCTTCGCCAACACGCTGCTCGAGCCGTTCTGGAACCGGAACTTCGTCTCCTCCGTGCAGATCACCATGGCCGAGGAGTTCGGCGTCGAGGGCCGGGGGAAGTTCTACGACTCCGTCGGCGCCCTGAAGGACGTGGTGCAGAACCACCTCCTCCAGGTCGTGGCGTTCCTCGCCATGGAGCCCCCCGCCGGCCCCGACGCCCGTTCGCTCCGCGACGAGAAGGCCAAGCTCCTGCGCCAGGTCGAGTCGTTCCGCCCCGACCAGCTCGTGCGGGGCCAGTACCGCGCCTACGTCGACGAGGACGGCGTGCAGGGCGGCAGCGACACCGAGACCTACGCCGCCATCCGCTTCGAGATCGACTCGTGGCGCTGGGCCGGCGTGCCCTGGCTGATACGCACCGGCAAGGGGCTCCCCCTGACTCAGACCGAGGCGGTGGTCGAGCTGAAGCGGCCGCCCAGCCTGCTGTTCGCCGACGAGGGGCCGGTGCCGCACCCCAACCACGTGCTGTTCCGCCTCAACCGCGACACGGGGGTCACGTTCGGCCTCCAGGTGAAGCAGCCGGGCGAAGGGCTGGTCTCCGAGGAGGCCGACCTCGACATGTCGTTCAGCCAGGACCCCCGCCGGCGGAGCGCCTACCAGCGGCTGCTCGAGGACGCCCTCGAGGGCGACGCCCGCCGCTTCGCCCGCGAGGACGGCATCGACCAGCAGTGGCGGATCGTCGATCCGGTGCTCGACCACCACGAGCCGGTCGAGCTGTACCACCAGGGCACCTGGGGGCCGCCAAGCGCCGACCGCCTCGCCGCCGACATCGGCGGCTGGCACCAGCCGGGCTGACGCCCATGGTCGAGCTCCACGGCCCTCTCGGCCCGGAGGTGGAGCCGCCGGCTGCGGTCCGGCGGCTGGCCGGGGACTCGGCCCTCCGGGGGGTCTGGGCCAACCGGCTCGGTGGGCTCACCTTCGCGGTGGGCGACCCGCCCTCGCGCTACGTGAAGTGGATGCCGCCCGGTGCCGACCCGGTGGTCGCCGACCTCTCGGTCGAGGCGGAGCGCATGCGCTGGGCGGGCCGGCACACGCCCGTGCCCGAGGTCCTCGAGGTCGGCGGCGACGACGACGGGACCTGGCTCGTCACCGCCGCCCTTCCCGGGACCAGCGCGGTGGACGCCCGCTGGCGCACCGACCCCACGCCGGTGGTGCGCGCCATCGGTGTCGGTCTCCGGGCGCTCCACGACGCGCTGCCGGTGGCGGAGTGCCCGTTCGACTGGTCCCCGGCGCGCCGCCTGGGGTACCTCCAGCCCCGCTTCGAGCACCTGCGCGCCCAGCTCGCCGACCCGCCCGACCCTGACCGGCTCGTGGTCTGCCACGGCGACGCCTGCGCACCCAACACCGTGGTCGACGGCGACGGCGCCTGGGTCGGCCACGTCGATCTCGGCTCCCTCGGCACCGCCGACCGGTGGGCCGACCTCGCCGTGGCCACGATGAGCCTGGGCTGGAACTTCGGCCCGGGCTGGGAGCACCTGCTGTACGAGGCGTACGGGATCGATCCCGACGCCGAGCGCATCGCCTACCACCGCCTCCTGTGGGACTGCTGCTGACCGCCCGCGTCCGCCGCTGTCGCTCAAGTCTCCGGGTCGCGCTGCCGATGACGCTGGGAGCCGCCCCGGCCGAGCCGCTGGCCGGGGCCGGCCGTCCTTGGGAGAGATGTGATCCGACGCGAGCCCGACATGCTGCACCCCCGCCTCACGGTGGTGCCCGTGGGCGTCTCGGACCGCCGCGCCCTCGGTGTCGCCCCCGGGCGCACGGTCTTCGGTCGCGCCGAGCTCGACGCCGCCACCCGCGTGGTGGCCGACCGGCGCCGCGGCGTCCGCCTCGAGGCGCTGGCCGAGCGGAACCGCCACCTGGAGGACGCGCTCGAGCGCCTCGCCGCGGCCCGGGCCGCCGTGGACCAGCGCCGTGCCGACCACGACGGGTTCGTCGCCGCCGCCGACTGGTGCGAGACCCTCCCCGCCCTGGCGGCCGAGCACCGCACGGCCCTCGCCGCGGCCGAAGTGCGCCTCGCCGATTCCCTCCGGCAGGCACGCGAGGCGTCACGCGCCCTCGACCGGGTGCTCGAGCAGCGGGCCCAGGCCGACGCCGCCATCACCGAGGCCCGCCGCCAGCTCCACTCCCTCGACCGGGGCGACGGCGACCCCACCGGCGAGCGGGCCACCGCCGCGACGGCCCTCAGCGCCCAGGCCGAGAGCCTGGAGGCCCGGCTCGCCGAAGCCGAGAGCTCCGCTCGGTCCAGCTCGGAGCAGACCAAGCGGGCCGTGACCGAGGCCGAGCGGGAGATCGAGCGCCTCACCCGCGACCAGCGGGACCGCCAGGCCCGCCTCGCCGCCTTGGTCGAGTGCCTCCCCGGCGATGCCCGCCCGCCCCACGACGAGGACCCGCTCGCCCACGTCCACGGCGTGTCGGCGGGCCTGCGAGGCCTGGCCGAGACCATCGCCGGCGAGCTGACCGGCCTCACCGCCGCCCTCGACCGCCACCGCGCCGAGTGCGAGCACCGCCGCAGCGACGTCGCCGCCATCCGCGCCACCCTCGACCGCACCTCGCCCGAGGACGCTGCCGAGGCGCTGACGGACCTCCTCGATGCCGTGGCCGGAGGCGTCGTGGTGCTCGACGACGTCGTCGTGGCCGATGCCGCCGGCAGCGGCTGCGGCCTGCTCCGCGCCCTGGAGGACGCCGAGCCAGATGCGCCGCTCGTCCTCCTCAGCTCCGATCCCACCGTCCTCGGCTGGGCCATCGACCTGCCCGCCGAGCGCGGCGCCCTCGTCGGCCCCTCGGTCGTCGACGTGCTCGCACCACCAACCACCAGCGCAGCCGACCCCACACCGGCGGTCGTCACCTCGTCCACGGGAGACCCACGATGAAGTTCCGCATCCGCTCGAAGCTGGCCGCCGCCCTGGCCGTGCCGCTCGTGGCCCTCTTGGCGATGTCCGGCCTCCAGGCCGTCCAGGCCCAGGACGAGTCCGACCGCATCGAGGCCGAGGCCGACCGGGCCTTCGTGGCCCTCGGTCCCGGCAGCGTCACCACCGCGCTGCAGAACGAGCGCAACTACCTGTCGCTGGACCTGATCGGCCTCGCCGGCGCCACCACCCTCGAGGTGACCTCCGCCCCCGAGGCCATCGAGGCCACCGACGCCGCCGTCACCGAGCTCGAGCGCTCGGTGTCCGGCATGGAGCCCGAGGTGCAGGCCGCCTACGCGCCCGCCTTCGAGGTGCTCGCCGAGCTCCCCGCCGTGCGGCGGGCCTTCACCGGCTACGAGGGCGACAAGGACCTGGAGAACGAGGAGCTGGCCAACCAGGTGTTCTCCGCCTACACCGAGATGGTGGGCGCCTTCTTCGACGCCACCTCGACCATCGCCACCCAGGTCGACGAGGCGTCCCTGCGCAACGGCGTGGAGCTGGTCGACGCGGCCAGCCGCCGCAGCGAGGCCATCGCCGCCGCCACCCGCAACGTCATCCTCGACACCCTGACCGGTGGCACCTCCATCGAGCTGCGGGTCCAGTCGATCGGCCTCATCGAGCGGCTCCAGTCGCTGAACGCCCGCATCGAGCAGCTGTCGGTCGGCGCCTACGCCGACGTGGCCACCGAGACCTTCGCCCGCCCCGAGACGGCGCGGGCGCTCGAGATCCTGCAGGGCTACGTGGACGGCGCGGAGGTGGACTTCACCGAGCTCCTCGCCGCGGTGGGCACCCAGGACGGCGTCGCCTCCATCGCCCAGCTCGCAACCGACGCGCTGGCCGGCGAGGCCAACACGCTCGCCGCCGACGCCTTCGACGAGTTCCAGTTCTTCGTGATGGTGGCTGCCGGCGTCATCACCCTGGCCATCGTCGTCACCTACGTCGCCACCACCTCCATCACCCGCCCGCTCCGCCGGCTCCGCGACGAGGCCGACGCCATGGCCGGTCGCCGGCTCCCCGAGGCCGTGCGGTCGATCCTCGACACGCCCTTCGGCGAGGACGTCGAGATCCCCGAGCTCGCTCCCATCGTGGTCAAGACGCGCGACGAGGTCGGCGAGGTCGTCGCCGCGCTGAACAAGGTCCAGGACCGCACACTCGCCCTCGCCGCCGACCAGGCCGTGCTGCGCCGCAACATCGCCGACTCCTTCGTGAACCTCGGCCGCCGCAACCAGAACCTGCTCGACCGCCAGCTCGAGTTCATCACCGAGCTGGAGCAGCTCGAGACCGAGCCCGACCAGCTCGAGGCCCTCTTCCGCCTCGATCACCTGGCGACCCGCATGCGCCGCAACGCCGAGTCGCTGCTGGTGCTGGCCGGTACCGAGAGCCCCCGCCAGTGGGGCCTGCCGGTCGAGGTGGACGCCGTCGTACGGGCCGGCCTGGGCGAGGTCGAGGACTACCGGCGGGTCACGGTCCGCAACCTCGAGGACGCCGCCATCGCGGGTGGCGCCGCAGCAGGGGTGTCCCACGTCATCGCCGAGCTGGCCGAGAACGCGCTCCAGTTCTCGCCGCCTGACGAGGACGTCGAGATCAAGGGGCGCCGCTCCCACGAGGGCTACGTCATCGCCATCGCCGACAACGGGATCGGGATGACCGCCGAGGAGCTCGAGCGGTCCAACCGCCGCCTCTCCGGCGAGGAGTCCTACACCGTGGCCCCGTCCCGGTACCTCGGCCACTACGTCGCTGGCCAGCTGGCCGCCCGCCTCGGCGTCACCGTCCGCCTGCAGGACAACCCCGCCGGCGGCCTGGTCGCCACGATCGTGGTGCCCCCGACCCTGCTGGAGGTCCCGGTCGACGAGGCGACGCCGGCGCCGACCAGCACGCCGGCGGCCGCCGCCCCCGACCCCGCACCGCAGACCGTGGAGGAGCCACCGGTGGACGAACCCGACCTCGAGCCCCGTCCCGACCTGGTCCCCGCCGCCCACGGCTCGTCCGAGGCGCCGTCCAGCCTGTCCGAAGCCCTCGGGGGCGGCCGCCTGGAGTCGGTCGACACCGTCGCCGACCTCCAGCGGGCCTTCGACGGCGATGCCGCCCAACCCCCTGCCGCGGGGGCACCGTCCACCCTGAACGGCCTGCCCCGCCGGGTGCCCGGGGCCCAGCGCCCCGATGTCTCGCCGCTGGCCGCCCGGCCCCGGGCGGCCGAGACGGCCGAGACGCTCGCCCCGGCGGCGGCCATCGCCGACGCCCCGGTCGAGGAGCCGGTGGGCGAACGAGCCGATGCCGGCCTGTTCGGCTTCCTCGCCGCGTTCGAGGACGGCGCCTCCCGGGCGAGCCGGTCCGGCGACACCACCACCGAAGCGACCACCGAGCCCGTCCCCGGGCGCACCGAGGAGGAGCGATGACCGTGCAGGACGAGGTCCGGCAGTTCTCGTGGATGATCGACACCTTCGTCGAGCAGACGCCAGGCGTCACCGACGCCATCGCCGTCTCCGCCGACGGTCTGCTGATGGCCATGTCGAAGTCGCTCGACCGGGCCGGCGCCGAGCAGCTGGCAGCCATCGTCTCGGGGCTCGTCAGCCTCGGGCACGGCACCACGTCCTGCTTCGGCTTCGAGGCCCTCGAGCAGGTCATCGTCGCCATGAAGGGCGGCTACCTGTTCGTGTCGTCGATCTCCGACGGCAGCTGCCTCGGCGTCATCGCCTCCAAGCGGTGCGACATCGGCCAGGTCGGGTACCAGGCCAGCCTCCTCGTGGAGCGGGCCCGCGCCGTGCTCACCCCGGAGCTCATCTTCGAGCTCCAGCAAGAGGTGCTCATCTCATGACCGGGCAGACGCGCACGGGCGGCCACGACGTCGTCCGCCCGTTCGTCATGACGGGCGGGCGCACGCGGGCGGACCGGCGCGACCTGCGCATCGAGACGATGCTCACCGCCGTGGCCGGCGCGCCGACGTCGGGGCTGTCGGCCGAGCAGGTGAAGCTGCTCAAGCTGTGCCAGCGGCCGATCTCCATCGCCGAGGCGTCGGCCGAGCTCGGCCTCGTCCTCGGCGTCACCACCATCCTCGCCGCCGACCTCGTCTCCGAGGGGCGCCTCGAGGTGCACCAGACCGATCCCGTGGAGATCGAGCTCGACGTCTTGTCGCGCATGATCGACGCCGTGCGAGCCCTGTGAGGACACGATGACGATCCAGCACGAGGACCGCTCCGCCGGGGCGCACTGGAAGCCACGCATCCGGGCCGTGAAGTTCGTGGTGGCCGGCGGCTTCGGCGCCGGCAAGACCACCTTCGTCGGCGCCCTGTCGGAGATCCCGCCGCTGCGGACCGAGGCCGCGATGACCAGCGTGGGCGCACGCGTCGACCACCGCCGGGGCTCGGAGGCCAAGACCACCACCACGGTGGCCATGGACTTCGGGCGCCTCACCGTCGACGAGATGCTCGTGATGTACCTGTTCGGCACGCCCGGCCAGGAGCGCTTCGGGTTCATGTGGGACGACATCTGCTCCCACGCCCTCGGCGCCGTCGTCCTGGTCGACACCGACCGGCTCGACCAGAGCTTCCCGGCGGTGGACTACTTCGAGGCCAAGGACATCCCCTTCGTCGTGGCGGTCAACCGCTTCGAGGGCAGCACGCGCCACGAGCTCGGCGCCGTCCGGGAGGCCCTCGGCGTCAGCGCCCACGTCCCGATGGCGGAGTGCGATGCCCGAGACACGAGCTCGGCCAAGGAGGTCCTGCTCCTCCTCCTCGACGAGCTGGTCAACGCGGCCCGGGCCCGCACCGCGGCGCTGACCTGACCTGACCTGACCTGGCGACCCGGGCGGGTGCGCCTAGGGCGAGGTGCTGTCGCCGCCGGCGGACTGCGGCGGTTCGGTGTCCTCGCCGCCGCTGCCCGTCTGGTTGGCGTCGCTGCCGCCGGAGCCCGTCTCGGCGTCGGTGCCCGGCCCCGACTCGCCCTCGCTGCCGGGGGTGTCGCCCTGCTCGGGCGAGTCGGAGGGAGCCGGGTCGCCCCGGTCGGCGCCGGAGCCGCCCTCGCCGCCCTCGGGCGCCTCGACGCCGACCTCGGCCAGCGCCTCGTCGAGGGTCATCTCCGGGTTCTCCGACATGAGCAGCGCCACGGCCTCGAGCGCCTCGGCGTCCTCGGTGTCGGGGTTGGCGCCGCCGAGGTTGCGCTCGTGGAGGATGATGTAGATGAGGTCGGCGTCGGACAGCTGGTCCTCGCCGAAGCCCGGCATGCCCCCACCGACGGGCTTGCCCGGGGCGCCGTAGGTGTCGCCCCGCTCGGCGAGCCACCCGGCCGAGCCGAGTCGGACCCACTCGAAGTGCGTCTGGAAGTCGGGGAACGTCTCGTAGATGGCGCCGCCGGTGAAGGCCGGGCCCACCCCGCCGCCGCCGCCGGCACCGTGGCAGCCGACGCAACCGCTGCCGGCGTAGAGCTCCTCACCCAGGACCTCGGGGCCCTCGCCCGCCGGGGGCGGGGAGAGGGTGCCGGTGTAGACGTAGGCCCACAGCGGCAGGGCGGCCAGCACGGGCATGGCCCAGAACGGGATCTTGCGTCGGTTGCGGTACGCCTCCACCATCGGTGACGGCGCAGGAGGGACCTCGGCCGTGGCCGGGGCCGGGTGCGCCGGCATCGAGGCCGGCGCCGGGGCCGTCGTCTTGGCCGGGGCATCGGCCGACGTGGCCCCGCCCGTGTCCGAGGTGCCGCCACCATCCGCGGCGCCGCCGTCGCCGCCCATGGCGGATCGACGTTCGCGCGAGCGCTTGAGGAGGTGTTCGGGGATCTCAGTCAACGGGCCTCCCGGAGACAAAGGCGTGGGGCTGTAGTGACGGCGACAGGGTAGGCCGCGAGCGGGATCGGGACCCAAGCCGTCCGAAAGGGTCCGATGTGTCTCGCCCGAGGGGGTCGTGGTAGACCCTTTGCCTGCGGGTTCCGACGGCTCCGGAGCCCTCCTCGCACCAATGTGAACGAATTCACGAGGTCCGTCACGCCGTGGTCGCCTTCACCCTCTCCACCCTCATCGGGATCGCCGGCATCTCGGCGGCCCTCTGGTACGGCAAGAACCGGCGCGCGCCCGGCGCGCCCCTCACATGGGGGCAGGCCAACGCCGCAGCGGCGTTCACCTTCTTCTTCATGTTCTGGTGGTACGGGGTCATCCCCCACCAGTGGCTGACCTGGGCCGACAACGAGCTCAACTGGCGCCCCGACCGCACCCTCTGGGCCGTCGGCAACGTCCTGCGGCCCGAGGCCGAGGGCGGCTGGCTGCCCCTCACGCTCAACTGGCGCATCGTCCGCGACATCGTCGTGGTCGGCATCTACGGGGTCGGGCTCGGCCTCCAGATCTGGCTGTGGGCCTGGTGGAACGACCGCACCAAGCGGGCCGAGGCCCAGGCAGCCGTCGTGCCGACCTCGAGCTACGGCCGCCCGCTGGTGAAGAAGGGCTGATCGACCGTGGCCAAGACCGACGCCAACCCGCCGCTCCCGGAGTTCCGGGACGACTACGTCCTGCAGGAGGTCGACGCCTCCTGGCTGGCCGCCGCGGTCAAGCCCAAGCAGTTCATCCACATCGACCAGTCCGAGTGCATCATGTGCGAGGGCTGCGTCGACATCTGCCCGTGGAAGTGCATCCACATGGTGTCGCCGTCGGCGATCGACTCGGCCATGGGCACCGAGCAGCCCGGCCTCGACCCGAGCGACCACGTCATCTTCACCATCGACGACGACGTCTGCACCCGCTGCGCCCTGTGCGTGGACCGGTGCCCCACGGGCGTCATCATCCTCGGCAAGCTCGGGGCTCCGAGTGCCGCCGGCGACCCCCACCAACGCACCCCGACCCATGGCTACGGCTATGGGATGCGCCTCGGTTAAGGAGAGACCTTTCGTGGCCAGCACCACCGAAGACAAGCCGTCGATCGGCGAGCGGCTCCAGAAGTCCATGCAGGGCCTGCCCGACACGGTGCAGGGCTCCCAGGCGTGGAACTCGATCTTCCGCCCGGGGTCCATCTTCCGCAAGGGCTACACCGACTCG
>JBKHVG010000014.1:0-91158 GCA_046570205.1 Acidimicrobiia bacterium | reverse complement strand
GGCGGGGAAACCTCCGGTTTCGTCGGTCCTGCGGCTCTTGACACGCTCGCCGTGGGTGAGACGGTGCGGCCGACGATCGTGAACACGGAGATCACCGCTGATACGGACGTCCTCGGTTTGGTTGACGACGGTGACACGCTGGTCATCGACTTCTCCGAAGCGATGGCCGCCGCACTGGAAACGTCGGCCTCCGACTTCATCCGTCTGTCTGACGGCGACAGCACCTACCAGATCGCCTCCGGCGCTGCTGGTGCGAACTTCGCCCTCTCGGACGGCCCCGGCTCGACCGGCCTCAGCGACCGGCTGACCGTGACCGTTCCGGCACTGACGCTGATTAGCGGCACGGCCAACGGTCTTGACTACGCCGGTGGCACCGTCACGATCACGCTGCTTTCGGGCGGCTTCGACGATGTCGCTGGCAACCAGGTCGACCTGGCTGCGAGCTCCGACGTCGTCGTCGACGACGAGTAGACAGCCTGATCTGAGCTAGGCAGGCAAATTCAATCGGAGCCCCGGCCCTCTTCGGAGGGCCGGGGCTTCGGCCTTTTTCGGGGCAGGTTCCTGTCAGCGGGTGCGCGTACGTGCGTCAGGCCCTTCCGGTCTGCGGCTCAACTGGTGCGTTGTGGGTGGCGGCGGATCGCTGGGCGTCGTGGCGGCTACGGCTTCGCTCACGCCTCGACGGCGCGCCGAGCGAGGCCGAGGAGGCGCTTGGCCCAGCCGACCATGCGACTCGCTTCGCCGGCGGAGACGAAGGCCACGCCGTAGTGCGAGTCGTCCTTCCGGTTCAGGAGCCGCTGCAGATCCTTGGCCATGTCCGCACGGCGGGGCTCGACCGAGCCGAGGAGCTGGACGGCCTCGGCATGGGACTGACCTCGAGCACGGACACCAAGGCGCGCGCAGCAGGCAGCGTCGGAGGCGGCGATACCAGCGAGCACCGCGAGTGATGCGGCAACGCTGGGAGTCGCGTCGTCGCTGTCGTCGTCGACGATCAGCTCGGCGGCGACGAGAAACGACTCGGCCTGCGCGAGGCGGTGGAGCGCATCGCTACGGTCACACGACTGGCTCCGCGTCTTCGGCCGGGCCATCACGCCACCGTGCCGAGTGCGGCGCGATCACCGGCGATCACGACGAGCTCTCGGGTCCACTCGGCCAGGATCGGCTCCTTGGCGCGACGCAGTCGTGCGATCTCCTTGGGTGTCCGGCCGATGACCTGGGCTCGGTTCCCCGTCCATCGGCGAATCCGCTCGGCCAGGTCGTCGACTCGGTCGTCGAGGTCGGTGTCGTTGGATACGACCAGCACGTCTATGTCGCTTCTGGCGTCACCGTCCCGCCGGGCTACCGAACCGAAGATGCCGACCAGCTCCGGACTGGTGGCCCAGTCCTCCACCGCAGCCCGGATACGACTGGTCAGCTCGCCATGGAGGCTGGCCAGCATCTCGACCGCCGGCGCGGCGATGTGGTCACGGTTGAGCACGTACCCGCCGGGCACCACGAGCACGAGGCCCTCGTCGACCATCCGGAGCAACACCGACCGGACCCCGGACTTGGAGCCTCGACCGGCGCGCGTGTGGACCACGGCCAGTCCGAGTGGCGAACCTGTCGAAGCAAGGGCAGCAAGAACGGGTCCGTCGAGGCTCGGGACCACGGTCGTGATCGGAACCGAGACATCCATGAGTTGTCCTCCAGACCAACGTGCGAACTATCGCACGGTGTGCAATATATCGCACGCGGTGCGGGATATCACCCAGGCTGTGGATGCGTAGGCAGGCCCGGGCCAGCGTGGCTGGCCGCCTGCTTGGGTGAGCTCGCCCGACGCCGCACTTGGCATGCGGCCGCCGCCCGTGACGCCCTCGAGGACGAGACGAGCACAGTCGTCCCGGTGGACGCAGAGATCGTGCTTTCGGCGTCACCCTGCAGGTCGGTGCCAGACGCTGGGCGAGGTGTGATCGGAACCTTCCCCCTTGGGTTGCGTACCGGGAGCATGTGTCGCACCATGGCTCTCGATGCTCGTACTCGTTCCTCGATCTATGGCAAGTTCGCCGAGATCCTCGGCGACGAGGACGCCAACGCGTTGATGTCGCAGTTCCCGTCGGTGGAGGCCGACGAGCTTGTCACCAAGCACTTCCTGCGGGCCGAGATGGCCCAGCTGCGTGGTGAGATCGGGGAGCGCTTTTACCGCCAGACGGTCTGGCTCGGCAGTGCTCTCGTCGCCGCGACGACGGTGATCGTCGCCGCCATTCCGTTGCTGACGTAGCGCCCCCGCCGCCCGCCGCGCTCGGTGTCGGTGGTCCTCGGTACGGTGGAGGTCACTTCCCCCTTCGCTGGACCGCTTCCATCGCCAGACCGTCCGGCTGGGCGGCACCGTCGTGGCCTCGGCGGGAGCGGTGATCGCGGCCATCCCTCTGCTCAGCTGACCGTCGGACGGGGCCAGCACCGGAGAGGTCAGTTCAGCCTTCGTCGAACACGTCGTCCAGCGCGCGCCGCACGTCCTCGACGTCGAGGTGGGTGTAGAGCATGGTCGACACGATGCTGGCGTGGCCGAGCTGGCGCTGCACCTGGGCGACCCCCATGCCGGCACGGATCAGCTCAGTCGCGAAGGAGTGGCGCCATCGGTGCGGGTAGTGCCGCCCGGGGATGCCCGCACCCTGCGCCGCGAGCCGGCACTCGCGCTGCAGGGCCGAGACCGAGCACCGCTTGTCGGGGTCGGGCACGAACGGGTGGGTGTTGACGAAGAGGTACGGGGTGGGCGGCAACAAGGGCCGCACCTCGGTCAGGAAGCGCTCCAGCACCTCGACCACCGGGGCGGGAAGGGCGAGCAGCCGGTGCCGGGAGCCCTTGCCGAGGACCTCCATGCGCCGTCCATCCAGATCGACCCGGTCGACACGAAGGTTCGACACCTCGCCGGCGCGGGCCCCCGTATAACGCAGCGTCGAGATGATTGCGTTGCGCTGCCGACCCCGCAGGTCGGTGAGGGCCGCGGTGTGGGCGAGGATCGCTGCGGCGTCGGCCGGCGAGTACACGTCGACGCGGTTGGGGTGGCGCCGTGGCGGAGCGAGCGTGGCGGCTGGATCGGCGACCAACTCCTCCTCCGCCACCAGCCAGGCGAAGAAGCGTCGCAGCGCGTTGATCTCCGCGTAGCGGGTAGCAGGCGCCAACCCCCGGGCCGCCTCGTCGGCGAGGAAGTCGTGCAGGTGGCGGGCCCGGACCCGGTCGAGGGTGACCTCACCGTGCTCCGCGACCCACCAGCCCAGGAAGCAGGCGACGTAGTGGCGGCAGTTGGCGATGGTGCTGGGGGCACGGTTGCGCACGGCGCGCAGGTGCTCGGTGAAGCGGTCGAGCACGGCCTCGAACGGACCGACGACGGGCACGCGGCTGCCTCCACGTTCGGATGTGGCGGGGGAAGCCACCGGCGACCGGCGTGGGCACCGTAGCTGCCGGCACCGTCCACATGCCACGCTGTCGGCAGGCCCCAGGCCGCCGGTGACGCGAACGTCACGAAGCCCGGGCCGGTCCTCACGAAGCGGGCCGGTGGATCCGAAGCGAGCTGTGCCGGGCGAGCACGTCGAAGTCGGTGTCGGCATGCAGGATCGGCACGCCGTCACGCACGGCGATGGCGGCGATGAGGCAGTCGACGAGCTTGCGCACGGACTCGCCCCGGCGGCGGCAGGTGCGGAACAGTGCCGCCGCGGCTTCGGAGTCGGCGGGACCGGTCGGCAGGGCCGCTCCCCGCGCCAGCAGCCCCCGCAGCTGGCGGAGGTGACCCTCGTCCCGTGCACCGGCGAGGACCTCCATCCGCACCGGGTCGCATACCGCGATGTCGGCGCGGAGCAGGCGGTCCACTTCGTCACAGACCCCAGAGCCCGTGTCACGCAGGAACTCGACCCAGGCCGACGTGTCGACCAGGATCACGTCGATCGACCGCTGCGCATCTGGTCCAGATCCCCGTCCCATCCGGAACCGCGCAACGCCCGGGCGTCGTCCAGCTCCAACGCCTCCCCGGCCACCAGGCGAAGGGCGTAGTTCACGGCCTCTCGTTTGGACCCGAGCCGGTAGCGGGCCATCACCACCTCACACGCGTCGTCGTCGATGTCGATGTTGGTGCGGGCCATACACCTACCGTACACCACACAAACACTCCTCGGCCGTCAGCGGCTTTCGCTGGTCCACCGGTCCAGGACGCCTGCGAACTCGTCTTGTTGGCCGGTTGGGATGTCGTGCGTGGATGCCACCGCCCGCC
This sequence comes from Acidimicrobiia bacterium, assembly GCA_046570205.1. Classification (GTDB taxonomy): domain Bacteria; phylum Actinomycetota; class Acidimicrobiia; order Acidimicrobiales; family Salinilacustritrichaceae; genus Salinilacustrithrix. The sequence goes on along the minus strand of JBKHVG010000014.1, from coordinate 86,921 downwards.
AGCTCGAGACCACCTCGAGGATCTGGTGCCACCGCTCCTTCGCTTGACTCTCGCCCAACCCGAACCGGTCAGCAGTGGTCATCAGGGCGGTGAGCCTGGCCAGCGGAGAGGTCTCTCCCGCGATGCTCGATGCGCTCGAAGCGGTCGGCCGGGGGTCGGGATTCACATCGAAGATGGGTGACAGGGTCCAGCCGCCAGCCCCTCGGAGAGCGGCGTGGTTCCGCATGTGGTCGTCGACGTTGTTCAACGCAATGGAGAACGCGGCCCGCCGCCAGAGCTCGTCCAAGTCGGCTCGGACGTCGCTGCCGTGCTCGGTAAGAGCGTCGACGAGCTCGAGGTAGTCGCGGGCCGCTCCGTCGCCGGCCCCGATGAGGGATCGGGCGCTCACGAACGGGATCCGCTGGTCGCCGTCGCGGTCGAATCGCTCGACGAGGACGACCGGAAACCCGCCGACGTCATGGAGGCGGTGGGGCGGGGTGCGCAAACCGCAGCTCTCGGCGAGGTCGAGGGCGACCGCCTCCCAGCGGATCACGTCCCAGGGGTCGTCGCCTTGCGGGAACTTCGCCAGGTAGAGCGTCTTCCCGTCGGTCACCGACGCCTTCGGGCGTGCGCCGCCGAGGGAGCCCGAACCGGCGTCGAGAAGTGTGGCGACGGCGGCGTCGGCATCGGTCCCGTCTGCGACGGCGCGGGTCGCCTCGTGGAGCTCGCCGAGCTGCACGATGTGCGGCACGCCGTTGGAGGCAGCGAGAAACGGCTCTCGATCGTCGCGGCGGTAGCGCAGCGCGCCTTGGCGTGTGAGGTCGCTGGCGCCGAGGAGGTAGTCGACCTCGGTGGGCGTCGGGGTGACGTGGCCGGTCTGGCGTGCTCGCGCCGCGAGACGCCGGGTGATCAGGTTCCGTCCCCAGCTGTCGGGAGCGCTGTCGTCGAGGGCGCCGGGTAGGCCCTCCACGACGGATGATCCGGTGCGGACGGGGAGGTCGGGGCTCACCTCCCATCCCGGTCCGGCGAGGAACGCTTCGTGGTAGGAGAACTCGGTCGTGTCGATCCCTCGAGAACGGGTGACACGTGCCGTGCCGACACGCACCGTGCCGTCTGGAGTGTCGATGTGGACCTGGATCGCCGTCACTGCCGCACCCGCTTCGGCAGCGCCTGGTCTGCGCGCGCCCGCCCGAACGTCGTCTCGTACGGATCGGTTGCCGGGACCAGGTCGTCGAGGATGCCCACGGCACGGGCGACGCTGAGGAAGATGCCGAGTCCTACTGACAGATCGCCGCGTTCGAGGCGAGCGACGGTCTGGCGGGTCGTTCCGGCTCGTTCTGCGACCTGCTGGGCGGTGAGCTTGCGGAGCTTGCGCCACGCAGCGAGGTTCTCGCCGACGTCCATGCCGGCTTGCTGCACTTGGAAGGGAATCGGTCTGGGCATCACGGACTTCCTCGACTAATGCCATCCAGGGGCAACGTTATCGTACCTGACGGTCGCCAGAGATGACATGGGTCTCCGGTCGGGACACTCGACCCACGCCGACGTGTCGAACAGGAGCTGGACCGCACCGGTGGGCATCCAGGCCAGATCCGCTACAGGCTCTATGGTGAACAAGCGATATTGCCATTGCCGAAACGCGCTAGCTTGGGCCCGTGCCTGACGATGCCCGTGCCGCGGGGGAGATGGTCCGTGCCGCCCGGCGCACCGCTGGCCTGACGCAGCAGCAGCTCGCCGAGCGCCTCGGCACGACCCAGTCGGTCATCTCACGGTGGGAGCGAGGACACGATGAGCCCCGGCTCTCGACGTTGGCGGGGATCGCCCGGGCCACCGGACGACGGCTCAGCGTCCAGCTCGTGGACGACGGTGTGGATCGAGCACAGATCCGCCAGCAGCTCGCGCTCACCCCGACCGAACGGCTGGCGTCGGTCACCAACCTCAGCCGTGCGCTTGCGACCGCGCGCCGGGTGACCTGAGTGCCCGCCCCGCTCGATCCGGGCTGCGTCTTCCGGACGCTCGCCGAACACGACGTGCGCTACGTGCTCATCGGCGGTCTCGCGGCGGTGCTCCACGGTTCACCGGCGATGACCAACGACTCCGACATCGTCCCCGAGCACGGCGAGGAGAACCTGGCGCGGCTCTCCGGTGCCCTGCGTTCGTTGGATGCTCGCCTGCGGGCCGACACCGATCCGGAGGGCATCGCCTTCGACCCGCATCCCGCTCTGCTCGCGCAGATGGTGATCGCCAACCTGACCACTCGGTGCGGCGACCTCGACGTTGCATTCGCGCCAGCCGGGATCCAGGACTACGCCGAGCTCGCCGACGCGGCCGTGACGTTCGAGATCGAGGGGCAGACTGTGCTGGTCGCCGCCCTCCACCACATCATCCGGTCCAAGGAAGCGGCGGACCGCCCAAAGGACCGAGCCGTCCTCCCGATCCTCTACGCGCTCCGTGAGGAGATCGAGCGGGATCTCTGAACGAGTGGTCGACCCGATCTCGTCCACACCCAGCGGCTCGTAGGGGCCGGCGGCGGGCACGATGTTCCTGCCCTGTCGCCACGCCACCACGGCACCGGCAGGACGATGCCCGGCGGGGGTCGAAGTCCCCCCTGGCGCGGGCGGAACCGAACGCGCATCAGCTCGAGAACAGAAGGTTGCAATGACCAAGACCAGGATCCAGACGTGGGCGGCGGCGCTGACCGTGGCCGTCGTCGCGGCGGTGGGCCTCGCCATGGCGCCGCCGGCGAGCGCGGCAGCTGACGTGACGGTCAGCCGCATCGCCGGCAACGACCGCTACGAGACGGCTGTCGCCGCGGCCAAGGCGGCGTACCCGACCGGCGCCCGACGGGTGCTGGTGGCCAACGGCCGCAAGTTCCCCGACGCCCTCGCCGGTGCCGCACTCGCCGGCGCGGTCGACGGCCCGCTCCTCCTGACCGAGCGGGACACCCTGCCGACGGCGACGTCCAACGGCATCCGTGACCTGCTGCCGACGACCGTCTACATCCTCGGCGGCCCCGACAGCGTCTCCACCGAGGTCGAGGCCAGCCTCGCCGCCCCTGGTCGGCAGGTCATCCGCATCGCCGGTGACGATCGCTACGAGACCGCGGCGAAGATCGGCAGCACGGTCGGCGCGGACCGCGTCGCCAGCCTCGGCGGGAAGCGCACCGCCATCGTCGCCACCGGCCTCGGCTTCGCCGACGCCCTGGCCGGCGGTCCGATCGCCGCCGCGGGTGACGGCACCCGGGTCCACCCCATCCTCCTCGTGAACACCGGCGTGCCGGCGGCGACGGAAGCAGCCATCACCGAGCTCGACATCGACCAGGTCGTCATCCTCGGTGGCTCCGACGCCGTCCCGACCAGCGTCGAGACGCGCCTCGAGACCCTCACGGGCAGCGCCGCCGTCCGCATCGCCGGCGGCGACCGGTACGCGACCGCCGTGGCCATCGCCAACGCCGCGGTCCAGAGCTTCGGCTTCACCGTCGAAGATGTCCTCCTGGCCAACGGCCGCAAGTTCGCCGACGCCCTGGCCGGTGGGCCGCTCGGTGGCGTCCGTCAGGACCCGATCCTCCTGGCCGAGGCCACGACGCTGCCCGCTGCGACCCGCGCCTTCCTCGAGGCCGAGAGCGACGTCGTGGAGACCATCACCGTGCTCGGTGGCAAGGCTGCGGTGTCCGACCAGGTCGCCACGGCGGCGGAGACGGCAGCCGAGTCCGACGCCCGCCCTGGCAACGAGGCGATCGCGGTGGATCCGATCACCCGTGTGGAGCAGGCCAACGGCACCACCCGTGAGTACACGGCGACGGGCCTCGGCACCACGCCGGTGGACATCGTGCTCGTCGAGTGCGGCAACGTCAGCCTCTCGAACGGCGAGACGCGCTTCGCCAACGCGAACACCAACACCATCGCCGACGGCACCGCCCTGACCGGGACCGCTCCCGACCTCGCCGCGGTGGCGAACGCCCGCATCTCCGCGGTCAACGGCACGGCTCGTCAGCCCCTCGAGGCGAACGACGACTACGCGAACAACGTGGCCCCGGTGAGCGGCACGGTCAGGTTCGTCGTCGAGGGCCCCGCCGAGGGCTCGACGGCGACCGTCTGCGTGGTCCCCGTGGTCTTCGTCGACACCAACGGCGACAACGCCATGAACGGGACGGCCGCCAACCCGACGGCGCCGGCCGAGACGTTCGGTACCGGCGGCGCCACGACCTTCAGCGCGACCGGCGCTTCGGCCGGGCAGTTCGAGGCGCACACGGTGGAGTCGACCGAGAAGGGCTCGGACCGCTTCACGGCCTGCGCCCCCGGCGCCACCCCGCTGTCGCCGGAGGAGTGCGTGACGTTCCGCTACGACTCGAACGACGTGTTCCAGCTCGACAGCGTGACCATCACGCTCCCCCAGTTCGAGAGCCGGCTCTCGCCGGGTGACTCCGTCCGCGGGACCTACAACTCGGATCCGGCTGGCCAGAGCACGTTCAACCTGACCGACGCAGCTCCGGCCCCGCCCACCGAGCCCAGCGCCGCGATGTCGGGCACGGCGGTCGAGGTGAGCTTCACCGACTCCGCCACGCCCACCGTGGACCTGTACCGCCTGTACCGGGCTGCGGGCGCCGCCACGTGCCCGGACTTCAACACCGCTGCGGGACGGAGCGCCTACACCGCGGTGCCGGCGCAGGCGTCCACGGTCGAGGGTCAGCCCGACCAAGGCGAGACGGCGGACACCGGCAACGCAACGCCCCTGCCGCTGCCGCCGGCGCCGACGTACACCATCGCCGACCGCACTCCGCAGGCGAGCGCGACCGCCTGCTACGTCGTCGTGGCCGTCGACCGCGAGGGCTCGACGGACGCCGGCGACGAGAGTGCCGGCACCACGCCGGTGAAGGCGACCACGACGTAGCGGGTCACCGCTGCGACATGCCGCTTCCCTGACCGGAGCCGGGCCTCGGGCCCGGCTCCGGTCGCGTCCACGCTCGTGATCACCGCGGACTGGACGAAGCTTGGTCCATGCAGGTCAACACCCACGATGCGAAGACGCAGCTGTCGAAGCTGATCGAGCGGTCGCTCGGCAAGCTGCGTACCGGCTCCGACCTGCTCGGCGCGCCGTCAGTGACGCCGGCTTCGAGCCGCTCGCGATCTCGCTGCAGCACGGCGAGGTCGCCGGGAGCCTGCCGCCGCACCACCGGGATCCGTTCGACCGCATGCTGATCGCCCAGGCACAAGTGCTCGACCTCACCACCGTCACCCGCGACCCGGCCTTCGACGCATACGGCGCTCCGCTGCTGGGCTGCTGAGCCGCCCCGGGCATCCCCGCCGTGACGCGCGAACCGGAGCACACTGGATCGGTGGGTTGGCTTCTGGTCGTGGGGTGGGTGAGCGCCCTCCTCGCCGGCGCGGTTGCCGGCCGGTTCCGCCGGCGCCTGCGGCAAGCCGACCGTGACAGCGACGCCCTGCACCACCAGCTGGCCGCCGGCGAGGCCTTCAGCCGCAGCCTGGTCGAGGCGACCGACGAGGCCATCCTGACCATCCGGCCCGACGGCACGATCGGGTCGGCGAACCACGCCGCCACCCGGTTGCTGGGCCTGGCGGCGAGCGCGGTCGTGGGTCGGCCGGCGACGAGCCTGGTCGATCGGTTCCCGCTGCTCGCCGATCTCCCGGTCGGCATCACCGACGCCGACACCGTGGTCAACCACCCGAGCGCTCGCCGGTCGGTCTCGGTCACGACCCGGGCGACGGGTGACGAGGACGACCCGGTCATCGCCGTGTTCGCCCGCGACATCAGCGCCCGCAAGATCCTCGAGGACCAGCTCGCCCACCAGGCCACCCACGACGACCTCACCGGGCTCGCCAACCGAGCCAGCCTGGTGGCCGAGCTCGACCGGGCCGCCGCCAGGAGCGAGCGGTCGGGGCAGGGGTTCGGTCTGCTGTTCATCGACCTCGACCGCTTCAAGGCCGTGAACGACACGCTCGGCCACCGCGTCGGCGACATCGTGCTGCAGCGGGTCGCCGAGCGGCTGCTGCACGCCACCCGCGACACCGACCTCGTCGCCCGCAACGGCGGCGACGAGTTCGTCGTGCTGGCCGAGGACGCCGGTGACGTCACCGTCGTGGCCCGGCTGGCCGAGCGGATCCAGGACGCCCTGTCCGTCCCGGTGCCCTTCGAGGACGACGCCATCCCGGTGTCGGCGTCGATCGGCGTGGCGTGGCTCGAACCGGGCGATGTGCACACCCTCGACCAGCTCCGCGACGCCGACGTGGCGATGTACCACGCCAAGTCGGCCGGTCCGGGCCAGATCCGGGTGTTCGACGACGACATGCGCCTGGCGGTCGAGACCCGCTTCGACCTCGAGCGCGAGCTCCGCCGGGCCGTCGGCATCGGCGCGCTCGACGCCTGCATCCAGCCGGTCCTCGACCTGCGGACGGGCCAGATCGTCGGCGGCGAGCTGCTCTGCCGGTGGACCACCGAGGACGGGCGCGAGGTCCCGCCCGAGGCCTTCATCGAGGTGGCCGAGGACTCCACGCTGGTGGTCGAGATCGGCCGCTGGATGCTCGAGCGCGCCGGTCGCGTGCTCGGTGACTGGGCCCAGGACCGCACCGTCGGCGGTCTGGCCGACCTGCACCTCAGCGTCAACCTGTCAGGGCGCCACGTCGACCACCCCGGTGTCGTCGAGGACGTCACCGGGCTGTGGGAACGCTGGAGCATCGAGCCGAGCAAGCTCATCGTCGAGATCACCGAGACCTCACTGCTCAAGGACCTCGACGAGGCCGCCGCCACGCTGGGGCAGCTGCGTGATGCCGGCGTCACGATCTGCGTCGACGACTTCGGTGTCGGGTACGCCTCGCTGCGCTACCTGCGGGAGCTGCCGGTCGGTCTGGTGAAGATCGACCGCTCCATCGTGTCCGGCTTCGGTCGCATCGACTCCGACACCGTCATCGTGACGATGCTCAGCCGCCTGGCCGACGTGCTCGACATCCAGATCGTCGCCGAGGGGATCGAGACCGAGGAGCAGCGGGAGCGACTCACCGAGGTCGGCTGCCACTTCGCCCAGGGCTACCTGTTCGCCAAGGGCATGCCGGTCGAAGCGTTCCCGCTGTGGCTGTCCCGCTGGCGCCGCCGCCACACGCACCCGAGCGCCTGGCGTGAACCGTCGGTGGCAGGGCCCCCTCCCGTTCGCTGACGGGCGCTTCGCATTCGTCCTGGGTGTGTGGTTTGGAGGACTTGACCGCTCAGTCAATAGTCTCCGCAGCCATGGACATCACCGGTTCTTCATCTGTCATCACCGGCGGGGCCAGCGGCCTCGGCGAAGCCACCGCCCGCCTCCTGGCCGAGAAGGGCCAGCACGTCGTCGTCGTCGACATGAACGCGGAGAAGGGCGAGGCGGTCGCCAAGGAGATCGGCGGCGTCTTCGTCAAGGCCGACGTCGCCAACACCGAGCAGGTCATCGCCGCGGTGGAAGCCGCCAAGGAGATGGGCCCGCTGAAGACCCTCGTCACCGCGGCCGGCATCGGCGCCGCCCAGCGCACGATCGGCAAGGACGGCCAGTACGAGTCCGCGTACGACCTCGACAACTACCGCAAGATCATCGAGGTCAACCTGGTCGGCACGTTCAACTGCGTCCGCCTCGCCGCCACCGCCATGAGCCTCAACGAGGCCGACGAGGACGGCGGCAAGGGCGCCATCGTCACCGTCACGTCCGTCGCCGCCTTCGACGGCCAGATCGGCCAGGCCGCCTACTCGTCGTCCAAGGGCGGGGTCGTCGGCATGACGCTCCCGATCGCGCGCGACCTGTCGGCGGTCGGCATCCGCGTCAACACGATCGCCCCGGGTCTCATCGACACGCCGATCTACGGTTCGGGCCCCGAGTCCGACGCCTTCAAGGCCCACCTCGGCCAGAGCGTGCTGTTCCCCCGCCGGCTCGGCAAGTCCTCGGAGTTCGCCTCCATGGCGGCCGAGCTGCTCACCAACTCGTACATGAACGCCCACGTCGTCCGCCTCGACGGCGGCATCCGGATGCCCCCGAAGTAGCCGATCCACCCGGATCTGCGGACGAGGCCCCGGCGGATGCCGGGGCCTCGTCGCGTTCAGGCGTAGGCGGCGAAGATCTCCTCGATCGCCTTCAGCTGCCCGCCGGAGGTCGACGACGGCACGACGATGGGCATGGTGGCGCCGGCGTCGAACCACGCCTCGACGCCGTCACGCACCTCGGTCGCCGACCCCGACAGCGTGCAGTCGTCGAGCCACTCGTCGGTCATGTACGTGGCCACGGCGTCGCGGTCCCCGGCCGCCAGCGCCCGCTCGATGCCCTCCATCTCCTCGACGTAGCCCGCTTCCTTCCAGTAGTTCCGGTAGTTGGGAAGCGCCACGTAGCCGGTGAGCGTCTTGCGGTTCACGGCCCGGGCCGCAGCGCGGTCGTCGTCGATCACGGTGGGGACCATGTTCCCGACGAAGAAGCCGTCGGGGACGCCGGCGGCCCGGAGCTGCTCGGGCAGATAGCGGCGGGAGCCGTTCGCCCACACGGCGCCGTCGGCGATCTCCAGCGCCAGCTGCAGCATCTTCGACCGCAACGTGGCCAGCACGATCGGCGGGCGGGGCGCGTCGCCGATCACGGCCTTGATCGTCTCGACGTAGGTGCGGGTGTCGGCCAGCGGCTTGCCGACCTGGACGCCGAGGCGGTCGTGCATGGGTCCGTGGCTGACGCCGAGGCCGAGGTGGAACCGGCCACCGGACACCTCGGCCAGGTACGAGGCCGTGGCCGCCAGGTCGGCCGCCGGGCGAAGGTAGATCGGCTGGATCGCCGAGCCGAACGGGATCCGCTCGGTCACGTGGCCGACGGACAGGCAGAGCGACAGCACGTCGCCGAACGACGGTCCGAAGATCCCCTGGAACCCGCGCGCCTCCATCTCCGTCGCGAGCTCGAGGGTCTTCAACCGTCGTCCCGGCATGGCGACCAACGACAGGGCAGGCATGGGCATGGGCCGACCCTACGTCGGGCCGCCCGCGCCGCGGCGCCCCATGCGGCGGCGGCCGACGTCGGGTCGGCTCAGGCGGTGGTGGCCGGCAGGTACGCCGGGCGGTGCGCCTCGAAGTCGGTGATGTCGTCAGCGAGCTTCAGTGTCAGGCCGATGTCGTCGAGGCCCTCGAGGAAGCGGTGCTGGGTGCCGTCGTCGAGCGGGAAGGTGACCTCCACGTCGCCGGCGCGCAAGGTGCGCGACGCGATGTCGATCTCGAACACCAGGGTCGGATCGGCCTCGACCATGCGCAGCAGCCGCTCGCCGGTCTCGGCATCGACCTGTACGGGCACGAGCCCGTTCTTGGTGCAGTTGTTCCGGAAGATGTCGCCGAAGCGGGGAGAGATCACGGCCTCGAAGCCGTACTGCTGGATGGCCCACACCGCGTGCTCCCGGGAGGAGCCGGTGCCGAAGTTGGGGCCGCCGATGAGGATGTTGGCGCCCTGGAACTGCTCCTGGTTCAGGACGAACGCCGGATCGTCACGCCACTCGGAGAAGAGGCCCTTCTCGAACCCGGTGCGCTCGACCTGCTTGAGCCAGTCGGACGGGATGATCTGGTCGGTGTCGACGTCGGAGCGGTCGAGGGGGACCGCCGTGCCTTCGATGGTGCGGACAGCGCGCATGTGAGGTTCCTCCGTGGAGGAATTTCGTTCCTGAGGGACAGGGGGTGTCACCCAGGAACGAAATTCGCGATCTGGGTGGTCAGTCGAGGTCGGCCGGGGTGGCGAAGTGGCCGGCGATGGCGGTGGCGGCCGCGACGGCGGGGGAGACGAGGTGGGTGCGCCCGCCCCGGCCCTGGCGGCCCTCGAAGTTGCGGTTGGACGTGCTGGCGCAGCGCTCGCCGGGGGCGAGCTTGTCGGGGTTCATGGCCAGGCACATCGAGCAGCCCGGCTCCCGCCAGTCGAAGCCGGCCTCGACGAAGATCTTGTCGAGGCCCTCGGCGACGGCCTGCTCCTTCACCTTGAACGAGCCGGGCACGATCATCGCCCGGTTGATCGAGACCTTGCGGCCCTTGGCCACCTCGGCCACCGCCCGCAGGTCCTCGATGCGGCCGTTGGTGCAGGATCCGATGAAGACCGTGTCGACCGGGACCTGCTTCATTGGCGTCCCGGCGGCCAGGCCCATGTAGTCGAGGGCCCGCTCGGCGGCGTTGCGCTCGGTCGGGTCGACCATGGCGTCGGGCACGGGGATCTCGCCGTCGATCGGCACGACCTGACCCGGGTTGGTGCCCCACGAGACGTGCGGCGTGATCTCCGCCGCGTCGATCACGACCTCCTTGTCGAAGGTGGCGTCGTCGTCGGTGACGAGGGTCCGCCAGTCGGCGACCGCGGCGTCCCAGTCGGCGCCCTTCGGGGCGTGGGGGCGGCCCTGCAGGTACTCGAACGTGGTCTCGTCCGGCGCGATGAGGCCGGCCTTGGCGCCCATCTCGATGGACATGTTGCACACGGTCATGCGCCCCTCCATGGAGAGGGAGCGGATGGCCGAGCCGCGGTACTCGATCATGTGGCCGATGCCGCCGCCGGTGCCGATGCGGCCCAGGATGGCGAGCACGACATCCTTGGCGGTGACGCCGGGCTGCAGCTCGCCGTCGACCGTCACGGCCATCGTCTGCGGGCGCGACTGGGGCAGCGTCTGGGTGGCGAGCACGTGCTCGACCTCGGAGGTGCCGATGCCGAAGGCGATGGCGCCGAACGCGCCGTGGGTCGACGTGTGGGAGTCGCCGCACACGATCGTCATGCCGGGCTGCGTCATGCCGATCTCGGGGCCGATGATGTGCACGATGCCCTGGCCGGGGTCGCCCATGGCGTGGCAGGTGATGCCGAACTCGGCGCAGTTGGCGGCCAGCGTGTCCATCTGCTTCTTCGAGATGGGGTCGGCCACGGGCTGGTCGATGTTCGCCGTCGGGACGTTGTGGTCCATCGTGGCCAGCGTCAGGTCGGGGCGGCGCACGGTGCGACCGGCCAGGCGCAGGCCGTCGAAGGCCTGGGGAGACGTGACCTCGTGGACCAGGTGGAGGTCGATGTAGAGCAGGTCACCGTCGTCCCCGGAGTGCACGAGGTGCCGGTCCCACACCTTCTCGCTCAACGTCTTGCCTGCCATCGCTGCTCCCTTGACTGTCTCACATAGTGGGATAAGGTTCCCGTCTGATGGACACTCTAAGCGGGATCGGCGTGCTCGACAAGGTGGTGGCCATCCTGCGGGTCGCCGGTGAGGGTCCCGTGACCTTCCGCCAGCTCTGCGAGCGCACCGGGATCAGCCGGGCCACCGCTCACCGGCTGGCCCAGGGCATGGAGGTCGTCGGGCTCCTGCGCCGGGGGGACGATGGTGCCTACACGCCGGGTCTCGCGCTCATCGGCCTCGGCCGGGCCGCGCTCGAGGCCTTCCCGCTCGCCACCGTCGCCACACCCGTGCTGCGGCGGCTCCGCGACGAGACCGGCGAGTCGGCCCAGCTCTTCGTGGTCGAGGAGGGCGAGCGGCTCTGCGTGGCCGCGGTCGACTCCGGCCACGAGCTGCGCACCATCGTCTCCGTCGGTGCGCGCCTCCCGCTCGACGTCGGCTCGGCCGGCCGGGTGTTGCGGGGCGACGTCGACCCCGGGCGGTGGGTCGAGTCGGTCGGGGAGCGGGCGCCCGGCGTGGCCTCGGTGTCCGCGCCGGTGTGCGGCGGCGACGAGCGGATCCTGGCCGCGGTCAGCGTGTCCGGTCCCATCGAGCGGGTGACGCGGGCACCTGGCGAGCGCTTCGGGGACATCGTCGCCGCCGCCGCACGCGAGGTCGAGTCGGCGCTGGCGCACCAGCTCTGACCAGCATCGGCTCCGTCATGATCGTGGGGCACCGGGCCGGTACCTTGTCGGTCGCGGGACGGCGGCGCGCTGGCTGCCGAATGGGTGCAGACGACGACCGTTCGGAGCGGCCCGTGGGAACGAGTGGGGAAGGGAAGCGGCTGCGGGGCCTGCACTCCGTGGACGCGAGCGCCCTCCCGTCGCTGTTCGACACCGTCCTCGACCAGTCGTCCACCGGCGTGATGGTGTTCGACGCCGAGCTCCGGATGGCCTACGTCAACCAGGTGGCGGCGCGCTTCGGCGGCTACCCCGCCGACGCGCACGTCGGCAAGCGGCTCTCGGAGCTCTACCCACAGATCGCCGTGCAGATCGATCCCCTCATCGCGCGGGTGCTCGACGACGGGGAGCCGCTACCGGGCCAGGAGCTGGTCTGGGAGTCACCGCACCCGCCCCACGAACGGCGCTTCTGGATGGTCAGCTACGTGCCGATCCGGTCGACCGCCGAAGAGGACTACGTCGCGGCGATCTACGTCGAGACGAGCCAGGTGCGACGGGCCCACGACCGGCTCACCCGTCTGCTCGATGCGCTGCCCACCTTCGTCGGCATGTGCACGCCGGCAGGGATCATGCTCGAGGCGAACGCGGCCACCCTCGCCGCCACGGAGCTGACGCGCGGGGAGCTGATCGGCCGGCCGCTCTGGGACGCATCGTGGTGGCGCGACGACGCCGCCGTGCGGGACCAGGTCCGCGAGATGGTGGCCCGCGCCCAGGAGGGGCATGCCTCGCGGGCCGACATCGTCGTCCACGTGGACGACGAGAACCCCGTCACCATCGATTTCCAGCTCGTCCCGATCGTCGAGCACGGGACCGTCACCGCGCTCGTGCCGTCCGGCATCGACATCACCGCCCGCATCGTCGAGCGCGACCGCCTGCAGGCGCTCGCCACGCTGTCCCGGCACCTCAGCGGGGCACTCACCACCGAGCAGGTCTCCCGCGTCGTGGTGCACAACGCCCATGGTGTGGTCGACGCCGAGTACGTGGCGTTGGCCGTCCTCGACGACGAGCGCCAGGCCTTCCGGCTGGTGGAACCACTCGCCGACCCCGAGGCCGAGGCCCGGTGGCGGACGGTGCCGGTCGACGGCCCCCGGACCGCGCTGCAGGACGTCCTCGCCACCGGGCGTCGCCTCCTGCTCGATCGTGAGGAACGCGCCCGCCGCTACCCGGAGCTGGTGCGGGACACCGACCGGATCAGGCTCGACTGCACGGCAGCCCTGCCCCTGGTGGACGAGTCCGGGGCGGTGTTCGGCGTGCTGGGCGTCGGATGGGTCCAGCCCATCGAGTTCGTCGAGGAGCTCCGTCTGCGCCTCGACCTGCTCGCCGACCTCTGCGGCCATGCGATGCGTCGGGCGCAGCGCAGCGAGGCGCGCGACCGACTGGTGCAAGAGCTCCAGGACGAGGTCCTCGCTGCGCCCGACACCCCCCGTACGTTGGACGTCGCGCTCGCCTACGAACCGGCCCGGGGCGACATCGGCCTCGGCGGCGACTGGTACGACGTCATCGACGTCGGCGACTCCTGCACCGCCTTGGTGGTCGGCGACGTCGCCGGGCACGGCATCACCGCCGCGGCCCGCATGACGGAGGCGAAGGCCACGATCCGCACGCTCGTGCTCAACGTGGCGCATGCCGAGGTCATCCCCTCGACCAACCGGTCGCTGGCCCACTTCGACTCCGGCTACATCGCCACCGCGGCCGTCGCCTGGGTCGACACGACCGCGGAGACGCTCGAGTGGCGCCTCGCCGGCCACGTCCCGCCTGTGCTCCGGACGCCCGGCGGCACGACGCTGCTGAGCGGCGTCCACCACCCGCCCATCGGCACCGAGACCTCGCCTCGCGAGCAGGAGCCGGTGCCCTTCCCGCCCGGGTCGCTCCTGGTCCTCTACACCGACGGGCTGGTCGAACGCCGCACCGAGGACATCGACGTCGGGCTCGAGCGCTTGCGCACCCTCGTCGACGCGCTGCCCCACGACTGCACGGCCACCGAGGCGCGCGACGCGATCCTGCGCGGGCTCCGCCTCGACGAGTGCGAGGACGACGTCGCCATCGTGGTGGTCCGTCACCGCTGAGGTGGGTGCAACACCAGCACTGCCAGTTCGGCGGGCGGGGGTCAGACGGCGGGCGTCGAAGATGTCGTGTGGCGCAGCGCCTCGAGCACCGCCGGGACGAACCGGGACGCTCCGGTGACGCAGGCGGCGTGGTCGGCCGCGATGTCGATGACCTGGGCGTGGGGGATGCCGGCGGCGAGCTCGCGCTGTCGGGTGGGGGACACGACGTTGTCCCGGGTGGTGCGCACGACCGCGACGGGGACGTCGATGTCGCCGAGCCACGGCCGGGCGTCGAACCGGCCGAGCGAGGCGCCGGCGGCGGCGATGGCCGCCGGATCACCCCGGGAGATCTCCTCGCGCGCCCAGCGTCCGAACGGTTCGCGGTCCAGCTGGCGGCCGAGCAGACGGGCGGCCACGGCTCGACGGACCGGCGCCGGCGTGAACCGGGCCCCGTTGGCCAGGACCGGCAGCACGGAGAAGACGGCCGCCTGGGCGCCCGGTGCCCGGAAGTACGGCGCGGTGGCGCACAGGACCAGGCCGTCGACCAGCTCGCGGTGGCGGTGCCACGTGAGCAGCGCGATCGGCCCACCCATCGAGTAGCCGACCGGCGTGACCCGGTCGATGCCGAGCACCTCGCACAGCGCGGCGACGTCGTCGGCGCAGTCGGCGAGCCGGAAGCGCCGACGGGACCGCAGGCCCCGACCGTGGCCGCGGTGGTCGATGGCGATGACGCGGTGGCGCCGGCCGAGCGCCTCGTAGCAGGCGAACCAGTTGAGGTCGGCCGACACGGTCCAACCGTGGAGCAGCACGATGACCGGTGCGCCGGGCGGGCCCGGCAGCTCGCGGACGAAGGTGGTGCCCCGACCCGGCAGCTCGATCGGGCGACCCGGCGGCAGCCGGATCCCGGCCGGCGTGGTGCTCACGAGATGCCGGCGACCTCGACCGTGAGCTCGGCGCCGGTGGGGGTGGTGTAGGTCGCCTTGTCGCCGACCTTCTTACCCAGGAGCGCAGAACCCAGCGGGGAACCGGGGCTCATCACCTCGAGGTCGCTGCCCCGCTCCTCGATGGACCCGATGAGGAAGCGCTCGGTGTCGTCGTCGCCCTCGTAGCGGATCTCGACCACGGACCCGACCCGGATCTCGTCGCTGTCGGTGGGGTCGACGATCACGTGGTTCTCGATGAGGGCGTTGAGGTGCATGATCCGCCCCTCCATCTTCCCCTGCTCCTCCTTGGCGGCGTGGTAGTCGCCGTTCTCGGACAGGTCGCCCAGCTCGCGCGCCGCCTCGATCTTGCGGGCGATGTCGACGCGCCCGCGGGTGGTCAGGTCGTCGTACTCGGCCTTGAGCCGGTCGTACGCCGCCTGCGTCAGCTCGTGCGTGTCAGCCATCCGGGCGAGTGTATTTGCGCCGTGCTCGGCGACCGGAAGAACCTCTTGCCATGTCGAAGCACAGGATCGCCGTCATCGGTGGGGACTACATCGGCCCGGAGGTCGTCGCCGAGGGGCTGAAGGTCATGGAGGCGGCCGGCGTCGACCTCGAGACCACCGACTTCGACCTCGGCGCCCAGCGCTGGCAGCGCGACGGCGAGGTGCTGTCGGACGAGACGATGGAGGAGCTGCGGGGCTACGACGCCATCTACCTGGGCGCCGTCGGCGGCGTGCCCGGCGAGATCCCCGGCGGGCTCATCGAGCGGGGGATCCTGCTCAAGATGCGCTTCGAGTTCGACCAGTACATCAACCTGCGCCCCTTCCTGCTCACCGAGCAGGGCATCGACTTCCAGGTCATCCGCGAGAACACCGAGGGCACCTACGCCGGCGAGGGCGGGTTCCTGCGCAAGGGCACCCCCCACGAGATCGCCACCCAGGGCTCGGTCAACACCCGCCACGGCGTCGAGCGGTGCATCCGCTACGCCTTCGACCTGGCCGAGACCCGTGACCGCAAGAAGCTCACCCTCGTGCACAAGACCAACGTGTTGACCTTCGCCGGCGACCTGTGGCAGCGCACCTTCGACGAGGTGGCCGCCGAGCACCCCGACGTGGAGACCGGCTACCAGCACATCGACGCGGCGTGCATCCACTTCGTGCAGGACCCCCAGCAGTACTCGGTGATCGTCACCGACAACCTGTTCGGCGACATCCTCACCGACCTCGGCGGCGCCATCTCCGGCGGCATCGGCCTGGCCAGCAGCGCCAACATGAACCCCGACCGCACGGCGCCGTCGATGTTCGAGCCCGTCCACGGCTCGGCGCCCGACATCGCCGGGCAGGGCAAGGCCAACCCGACGGCTGCGATCCTGTCCGCGGCGATCATGCTGGAGTTCCTCGGCGAGGACGACGCCGCCGCCCGCATCCGCGCCGCCTGTGAAGACGCCCCGCAGGGGTCGACCACCGAGATCGGGGACGAGATCGCCCGGCGAGTCCGGGCGTAAAGTCGTCCAGTCACGCCCGAACGAAGGAACGCCATGCCCATCACCCCCACCTCCAAGATCTGGATGAACGGCGAGCTCGTCGACTGGGACGCCGCCAACATCCACATCCTCACCCACTCGCTGCACTACGGCATGGGCGTGTTCGAGGGCATCCGGGCCTACGAGACCTCGGCCGGGGCCGGCATCTTCCGCCTCACCGAGCACATCGAGCGGCTGCACAACTCGGCCCGCATCATGATGATGGAGATGCCGTACTCGGTCGAGGAGCTGGTCGAGGCGACCAAGCTGGTCGTGCGCGAGTCCGGCCTGCCGTCGTGCTACATCCGACCGATCGCCTACTACGGCTACGGCGAGATGGGCCTGAACACCCTGCCGTGCTCGGTCGACGTGGCCATCGCCTGCTGGCCGTGGGGTGCGTACCTGGGTGACGACGCCGCCACCAAGGGCGTGCGCATGAAGATCTCGTCCTGGACGCGCCACGAGCACAACACCATGCCGCCGGCGTCCAAGACCACCGGCAACTACGTGAACTCCAGCCTGGCCAAGGTCGAGGCGCTGAAGGCCGGGTACGACGAGGCCATCATGTTGAACCCGCAGGGCCTGGTCGCCGAGTGCACGGGCGAGAACATCTTCGCGTCGCGCCACGGCAAGCTCATCACGCCGCCCATCACGTCGGGCGCGCTGGAGGGCATCACCCAGTCGACGGTCATGGCCATCGCCGAGGACCACGGCTTCGAGGTCGTCATCGGTGAGCTGGCCCGATCCGACCTCTACATCGCGGACGAGATGTTCGTGTGCGGCACCGCCGCCGAGGTCTCCGCGGTCAACAGCGTCGACGACCGCCCCATCCCGTGCCCCGGGCCGATGACGGCGACCATCGCCGAGGACTACTCCAAGCTCGTCCGCGGCGAGATCCCGAAGTACAAGGAGTGGGTGGAGCTGGCGTGATGGCCGAGCCGCGCCTGCCCGACCACGTCGACATCTTCGACACCACGCTGCGGGACGGCGCCCAGTTCGAGGGCATCTCGCTGTCGGTCGATGACAAGCTGCGCATCGCCGAGCAGCTCGACCACCTCGGCGTCCGGTGGATCGAGGGCGGCTACCCGCAGGCCAACCCGAAGGATCAGGAGTTCTTCGAGCGGGCACCGCAGGAGCTGGACCTGCGCACCGCAGAGCTCGTCGCGTTCGGCTCGACGCGCAAGCCCCTCGGGAAGAGCGACAGCGACCCCACGCTCGCCGCGCTCGTCGACGCCGGCACCACCACCGCCTGCATCGTGGGCAAGTCGTGGGACTTCCACGTCACCGATGCCCTGGGCACCACCCTCGACGAGGGGGTCGCCATGGTGCAGGACTCCGTCCGGTTCCTGCGCGCCGCCGGCCTGCGCGTGTTCTTCGACGCCGAGCACTGCTTCGACGGCTACAAGGCCAACCCGGAGTTCGTGTTCCGCGTCCTCGAGGCCGCGGCCATCGAAGGCGCCGAGTGCCTCGTGCTGTGCGACACCAACGGCGGCTCGCTGCCCCACGAGGTGCAGCGGATCACCGCCGAGGTGCGTGACCACTTCGGCGCCGACGTGCAGATCGGCATCCACACCCAGAACGACACCGGCTGCGCGGTGGCCAACTCCATCGCCGCCGTCGTCGGCGGGGCCACGCACGTGCAGGGCACGGTCAACGGCTACGGCGAGCGCACCGGCAACGCCAACCTCATGACCTGCATCCCCAACCTCGAGCTGAAGATGGGCGTGCGGTGCCTGCCCGAGGGGCGCATCGAGCGGCTGACCTCGGTGTCCCGCCACGTCAGCGAGCTGGTGAACCTCCCGCCGCACGCGGCCGACCCCTACGTCGGCGCGTCCGCGTTCGCCCACAAGGGCGGCCTGCACACCTCGGCGCTGGGCAAGGTCGGGTCCAAGTCCTACGAGCACGTCGACCCCGCCGCCATCGGGAACCACACCCGCGTGCTCGTGTCCGACCTCGGCGGCCGGGCCGGCATGAGGATGAAGGCGGAGGAGTTCGGCATCGAGCTCGACGCCCAGGCCTCCGCCGAGCTGGCCAAGACGGTGAACGACCTCGAGGCCCGTGGCTACGTGTTCGAGGCGGCCGACGCCTCGCTCGAGCTGCTCATGCGGCGCACGCTCGGCCAGCTCGACCCGTTCCGCACCGAGTCCTACCGGGTCACCTCGTACCACCGCGAAGGCGAAGCGCTGGCGCTCGCCGTGGCCGCCGCCGAGGGCGTGGTCGACCTCTCCACCGAGGCCACGGTGAAGATCTGGGTGGGCGACGAGCGCCGCATCGCCGTCGGCGAGGGCAACGGCCCCGTCCACGCCCTCGACCAGGCGCTGCGCCGGGCGCTGAACGGGCACTTCCCCGGCATCGACGACATCCACCTGGTCGACTTCCGGGTCCGCGTCCTCGACACGAGCGTCGGTACCGAGGCGGTCACGCGGGTGCTCATCGAGACCTCCGACGGCGAGCAGTCGTGGTTCACGGTGGGGGTCTCGGAGAACATCATCGAGGCGTCGTGGACGGCCCTGATCGACGCCATCGTCTACGGCCTGCGGCGCGGCGCCGCGTAGCATCACGGCCGTGGCAGCGCCCGAGCACGTCCCGATCGATCCCCTCGAGGATGTCCGCACGTACGGGTCTCCGCCCCGGCGGGCCGACAGCTGGCGCGCCGAACGCCCGGCTGACTTCGCCGACGACCACCGCCAGCCCACGGGCGATCTGCTGGGGAGCCCGGGTCCCGACCAGGGCTACGCGCTCCGACTCGCTCGGGTGCTCGAGCCCGAGCTGCAGCTGGCCGAGGGCGAGCACGCCAAGGACGCGCTGGCCGGGATCGTGGCCATCGGCCTGAAGCGGGCGTCGGTCCTCGGCCGGGCCCCGGTGATCCACGACCTGCGCATCGCCGCCACGATCTTCGGGTTCCTCGACCCGTCGCCCGACCGGGAGCTGGTCGCCCTCCGCCACCGCCTGTTCGAGGAGGTGTCGCACTTCCACCACTACATGGAGCTCCGGCGCCTCGTCGACATGGTGCCGGCCGAGGTGTTGCGCCAGACGCCCCAGCAGGTCACCGAGGCCTACGCCCAGGGGTGGCGGTCACTCGTCCACCTGGACCAGGCCCCGACGGGGGAGACCCTCCGGGGCTCCTGAGTCGAACACGCGTTGCGCCCCGGGCATCGAAGGCGTACGGTCGCACGTAGGCACTGGGGGAGGTGCCGAAACAATCGACAACAAGAACGGCGCCATCATGGCCTCCACGACGATCCCGACGACCACCACCAGTGGCGACTCCGAGGCGATGCTGCGCAGCACGGTCGGCCCGCTCGACGAGGCGAACCGCACCGCATCCGTCCGCATCGGCGGCTCGCTCTGCGCCATCACCGCCGCCGACCACGCCCGCCAGCTCGGCGACCTGGTCGACCAGGGCTACACCGACGTCCGTGTCGACCTCGAGGGGCTGTTGCTGTGCACCTCCGACGGTCTCGACCTCTGGGACGACCTGCAGCACCGCCTCGACCCGGTGGAGGGTCATCTCACCCTGTCCGGCGCCTCCGGCGTCGTGCGCCGCGTGCTCGACGTGGTGACCAGCTCCGCCATGCACTTCTGTCCCACGGTCGTCCCCGCCGCCTGATCGGCGAGCGGTCGGGCGACTCACCGCCCTCCACCAGCGGTTTGGGGAGGCACGGGCTGGTCAGCGCTCGGCGAGCTCGGTGAGCCGGGCGAGCAGCCGGGTCCATCCCGTGGAGATGAGCTCCTCGATGGTCGTGTCGACGCGACCCCTGGCCATCTGCTCCACCCGCACCTCGGAGCCGAGCCCGGTGCGCTCGATCGTGACGGTGATCGAGCCGGCATAGGCCCCGGGCACGAGCACGCTGCCGATCTCGAGCCGCTCGGGCGGGTCGAAGGCCCGGATCGTGCCGTGCAGCGACCCGGTCTGCCTGCCGTCGGTGACGTCGGGTCCCGACCACACCCGTCCGCCCAGGCGGGCGTCGAGGCGCATCGGCTCGGCAGCCGGCGCCAGGTAGGGGTCGGACCACCACTCGCTGGTGCGGGCCACGAGCGCGTGCCACACCTGCTCGGGTGGGACGGCCGCGGCGGCCGTGGTGACCACCGAGGTCTCGTCACCCGGATCGACCACCGGCGTGGCGCGGGTCGGCTGGTCGTCGATCTGGCTGGCGGGCACGGCTCCAGGGTTGCATGCCCCGGCCTCCGGGCCGGGGACCGGTGCCCGATCGACCATCGGGACCGTCGGTACGCTCGCCCCCGTGCCCATCCGCCGCGCCCTCCGCCTCGGTGTCCGGGCGGCGGCCCTCGTCGTCGGTCTGGTGCTGGTGTACCTGGGCGTCACATTCTTCCAGGTCTGGCAGGCCACGAGCGGCGACTCCCACGAACCGGCCCAGGCGATCATCGTTCTGGGCGCCGCCCAGTACGACGGTCGTCCGTCGCCCGTGCTCGAGGCTCGACTCGCTCACGCCGTCGAGCTGTACGAGACCGGCGTCGCCCCCCTGATCGTGGTCACGGGCGGGAAGCGGTCGGGCGACCGCTTCACCGAGGCCGGCGCCAGCTACCGCTACCTGCGAGATCGCGGGGTGCCCGAGGACGCCATCATGCGCGAGGAGCAGGGCGCCAACACGTGGTCCCAGCTCGCCGCCGCCACCGTGCTGCTCACCGACCGGGGGATCGACGACGTGGTCCTCGTCAGCGACGACTACCACGCCTACCGGCTGGACCGCATCGCCCACGAGCTCGGGCTCGAGGCCCAGGTGTCGCCCATCGACCCCGGCCTCTCGCCGCGGGGCAAGGTCCAGCGGCTGTCGCGCGAGACCGTGGCCGTGGCCGTCGGGCGGGTCATCGGGTTCCGCCGGCTGGTGAACCTCGACGACCAGCTGTCGAGTGTGCGTTCGCTCGGGCCGGTTGGTTAAGGTCGACCGCCCCACCGATCGGGCGTGGTGTAATTGGCAACACAGCTGGTTCTGGTCCAGCCATTGGGGGTTCAAGTCCTCCCGCCCGAACCAAGCGCCCGACGGACCCCCGTCCCGGCGGCGCATCCCGGCGTGCCCGGGCTTTGGTGATCGCACCCTCGCCGGTATGATCGCCCGTTCCTGCCCCGTTCGTCTAGCGGCCTAGGACACCGGCCTCTCACGCCGGCAACACGGGTTCGAATCCCGTACGGGGGGCCACGCGCACCTGGAAAATCGCTGCGCGACGCCCTCGGAATCCGAGGGCTTCTCGCAGCGATTTTCCGTCGGTCAGGCCAGCTGGTCGAGGAGGGTGGCCGCGTCGCGATGCTCGTAGCCGAGGGACTCGGCCACGGCCGGCTCGGTCACCGAGCCGAGGGCGACGTTGAGCCCGTTGCGCAGGTGCGGGTCCCGTCGCATCGCCTCGGCGGCCCCGAGATCAGCGAGGGCCAACACGAAGGGGAGCGTGGCGTTGTTGAGGGCATGGGTCGACGTCCGGGGCACGCCGCCGGGCATGTTGGCCACGCAGTAGTGGACGACCTCGTGCACGAGGAAGGTCGGGTCGGCGTGCGTGGTGGGGCGGGACGTCTCGAAGCAGCCGCCCTGGTCGATGGCGACGTCGACGAGCACGGAACCGGCCCGCATGCGTCGCACCATGTCCTCGGTGACCAGCTTCGGGGCGCGCGACCCCTTGAGCAGGACGGCGCCGATGACGAGATCGGCGCCCACGACCAGGTCGTCCAGCGCCGTCCGGGTCGAGTAGGCGGTCTCGAGCCCGGCGCCGAAGCGCTGCTCGAGGTGGGCGAGCACGTCGAGGTCGCGGTCCAGCACCGTGACGTCGGCGCCGAGGCCCACCGCCATCTCGATGGCGTTCTCGCCCACGACGCCGCCCCCGATCACCACCACCCGACCCGAGTGCACGCCGGGCACCCCGCCGAGGAGGACGCCGGCGCCGCCCTGTGCGCTCTCGAGGGCGTGCGCGCCGGCCTGCACCGACATGCGCCCGGCGACCTGGGACATCGGCGCGAGGAGCGGCAGACGGCCGGAGGCGTCGGTGACCGTCTCGTAGGCGATGCACGTGGCGCCGGACGCGACCAGGTCGGCGGTCTGGTCGGCGTCCGGAGCGAGGTGGAGGTAGGTGAACAGCACCTGACCCTTCCGCAGCTGGGCGCGCTCGGCGGCCTGGGGCTCCTTGACCTTCACCACCATCTCGGCCCGCGAGAAGATCTCGGCGGCGTCCCCGACCAGTTCGGCACCGGCGGCGGCGTAGTCCTCGTCCCGGGCCCCGACGCCGTTGCCGGCGGTGCGCTCGATCAGGACCTGGTGGCCGTGGGCGACCAGTTCGCGCACGCTGGCCGGGGTGAGGCCGACGCGCTTCTCGGCGCTCTTGATCTCCGCAGGCGTCCCGACGAGCACCCGCGCACCATAGGCGCAGGGCGGTGGCCGACGGCCTGGTTGCGTAATCACCTAGAACCCGCTAGGGATAGTCGGCAATGCGACGCCTGCTCACCTTCACGATCGTCGGCCTCGCCGCCCAGACCATCGACGGCTCCCTCGGCATGGCCTACGGCGCCACGTCGGCGACACTGCTGGTGGCCGCCGGCTACACGCCGGTCCTCGTGTCGGCCTCCATCCACCTGGCCGAGGTCGGGACCACCCTCGTGTCCGGCGCCTCCCACTGGCGGCTCGGGAACGTCGACTGGCAGGTCGTCCGGCGCATCGCACTGCCGGGCGGCATCGGCGCCTTCGCCGGGGCCACGCTCCTGTCCTCCTTCGACGGCGGCGTGATGGCGCCGTGGACCGCCGCGATCCTCTTCGGGCTCGGCGTGGTCGTGCTCCTGCGCTTCGCCTTCGGCGTCGGCGCCAACGTGCGGCGCCGGGACCTGAGCCGGGCCGGCGGCGCCGGCGTCGGCCTCGTCGGGGGCGTGGTCGACGCCGTCGGTGGCGGGGGTTGGGGTCCCATCGCCACGCCCACGCTGCTCACCGCGACCCGGATGTCGCCCCGCCACGTGATCGGCTCCGTCGACACTGCCGAGTTCGTCGTCTCGGTGGCGGCGAGCGTCGGGTTCCTGCTCGGCATCGGACGGGCCGGCATCGACGGCACGGTCGTGGTCGCCCTCCTGGCCGGTGGCGTGGTCGCCGCCCCCTTCTCGGCCTGGCTCGTCCGCATGCTGCCCACCGCCCTGCTCGGCGTGGGGGTCGGCGGCATCCTCCTGCTGACCAACGCCCGCACGCTGGTCAGCATCCACCAGCTCGACGGCGCCGCCGTCTACCCCGGGATCGTGCTGGTGGTCCTGGTCGCCGTGGTGGCGACCCGTGGTCAGTGGGGCAGCCAGGCGTCGTCGTCGGCGATCAGCGCCTCGACGTCGGCCGGCAGCTGACCGTCGAGCAGGTCGGCGAGGGTCACCGACTCGAGCACCGAGCGCAGCGATGCCCGGACCGCCACCCACAGCGCGGCCAGCGGTTCGGGCCCGTCGGCGACCGACTCCGGGCGGTGCCCCTGCACGAGGGTCAGCGGCCCCTCGACCGCCCGTGCGATGGCCGCGACCGTGACCGACGCCGGGTCGGCGGCCAGGGCGTAGCCCCCGTCGGGGCCCCGGTGGCTGCGGACCAGGCCGGCGTGGCGCAGGGATCCGAGGATGGCCTCGAGGTACTTGCCCGGGATGGCGCGGCTCTCGGCCACCTGGTCTCGGGTGCGGCGGTCGGGAGCGGCCGCGGCCAGCTCCAGCATGGCGCGCACTGCGTAGTCGAGCTTCGCCGAGACCTGCACGCCCTCGATCCTGCCAGCGGAGCGGTTGGTGGTCAGCCGCCGGCGGCGGTCTTGGCCCGCTTGGCGGACCGGGCCCGCAGGTTCTGGTCGAGCTCCACCTTGCGGATGCGCACGAAGTTCGGGGTGACCTCCACGCACTCGTCCTCGGCGATGTGCTCGAGGGCCTGCTCGAGGGACAGGATCGTGGCCGGGATCAGCTTCTCGAAGTTGTCCGAGGAGGAGGCGCGGACGTTGGTCTGCTTCTTTTCCTTGGTGGGGTTCACGTCCATGTCCTCGGTGCGGGCGTTCTCGCCGATGACCATGCCCTCGTAGACGGCCACGCCAGGGCCCACGAACAGCTGGCCCCGCTCCTGGAGGGACAGCAGCGAGTAGCTGCGGGTCTCACCGGTGCGGTCGGCGACGAGGGAGCCGTTGCGGCGGGCCCGGATCTCGCCGGCCCACGGCTCCATGCGCTCGAAGACGTGGTGGAGCAGCGCGGTGCCGCGGCTCTCGGTGAGCAGCTCCGTGCGGAACCCGATGAGGCCACGGGCGGGTACGAGGTAGTCCAGGCGCACCCAGCCGGTGCCGTGGTTGACGATCTGCTCCAGGCGCCCCTTTCGCACGGCCAGGAGCTGCTGGACGACGCCGAGGTAGTCCTCCGGCACGTCCACCGTCACCCGGTCGACCGGCTCGTGGATCTTCCCGTCGATCTCCCGGGTGAGCACCTGGGGCTTGCCGACGGTGAGCTCGAAGCCCTCGCGCCGCATCATCTCGACCAGCACGGCCAGCTGGAGCTCGCCCCGGCCCTGGACCTCCCACGTGTCGGGCCGCTCGGTGGGCAGCACCCGGATCGACACGTTGCCGATGAGCTCGGCGTCGAGGCGGGCCTTGACCAGGCGGGCCGTCATCTTCTTGCCGTCCTTGCCGGCGAGCGGCGACGTGTTCACGCCCACGGTCATCGACAGGCTGGGCTCGTCGATGGTGATGACGGGGAGCGCGTGGGGATCCTCGGCGTCGGCGAGGGTCTCGCCGATCGTGATCTCCTCGATGCCGGCGATGGCGATGATCTCGCCGGGACCCGCCGACTCGGCCGGGACCCGCTCCAGGTTCTCGGTGATGAACAGCTCGCCGATCTTCACCCGCTCCTGGGTGCCGTCGGCCTTGCACCACATGACCGTCTGGCCCTTGCGGATGTGGCCGTTGCGCACGCGGCACATGGCGAGGCGTCCGAGGTAGGGGGAGGAGTCGAGGTTGGTGACGAGCGCCTGCAGCGGCATCTCCTCGTCGAACTCCGGCGCGGGGATGTGCTGGACCAGCAGGTCGAGCAGCGGGCGCAGCGTTGCGCCCTCGGCGATGCCCTCGCCGTCGCCCGGGCGCTCCATGGTGGCCCGCCCGTCGCGGGCGACGCAGAAGACGATGGGGAAGTCGATCTGGTCCTCGTCGGCGTCGAGGTCCAAGAAGAGCTCCTCGACCTCGTGGACGACCTCGTCGATGCGGGAGTCGGGACGGTCGACCTTGTTCACGACGAGGATCACCGGCAGGCGGGCCTGGAGCGCCTTGCGGAGCACGAACCGGGTCTGGGGGAGCGGGCCCTCGCTGGCGTCGACCAGCAGGAGGATGCCATCGACCATGGACAGCGCTCGCTCGACCTCGCCACCGAAGTCGGCGTGTCCCGGCGTGTCGACGATGTTGATCTTGACGAGCTCGCCGCCCTCGGGCAGGTAGGGGATGGCCGTGTTCTTGGCCAGGATCGTGATGCCCTTCTCCTTCTCGAGGTCCATGGAGTCCATGACCCGGTCGGCGACGTCCTGGTTCTCACGGAAGGCACCGGACTGCCAGAGCATCTTGTCGACCAACGTCGTCTTGCCGTGGTCGACGTGGGCCACGATGGCCACGTTCCTGAGATCTGCGCGTAGCGCCACTGGGCCTCCGAGGGCGGAAGAGGGGGGAACGCAACAGACTAGAATGAATCATGCCGGAGCCCTCTTTCGACCCTGTCGGTGATGGGTCACATGGGGGATCATGGGATCAGTGACACAAGGACCCCAGGCCCATGGTCCGCTCCTCGACGACGACCGAGCGCTCCTCGCCGCCATCGTGGACGCGACCGAGCAGGCCGTCATCTCCGTCGATCTGAACGGGCGGGTGACGAGCTGGAACCGCGGCGCCCAGGCGCTCTACGGCTGGCGGTCCGACGACGCCCTCGGCCTGTCCTACGACGACGTCGTGGCGCCGGACTCGCCCGTCGTCGAGGTGCTGGCCCGCATCCGCTCGGGTGATCCCGTCCCCGCCGTGGAGTCACGACGAGCCCGGAGCGACGGGAGCCACGTCGTGGTCGCGGAGACCACGGCGCCGGTCCGTGACCGGGGCGGTCGGGTGGTGGGTGCGGCGATGATCGCCCGCGACGTCACCGAGCGCCACCGGACCGAGGCCCTGCTCGAGCGCTACCGCCACGAGATCGACGTGCGCAACGAGCACCTCGAGCGGTCGAACCGCGACCTCGAGCAGTTCGCCTACGTGGCTTCCCACGACCTGTCCGAGCCCCTGCGCGCGGTCGCCGGCATGGTCGGGCTCCTGTCCCGGCGGTACAAGGGTCAGCTCGACGAGGACGCCGACGAGTTCATCGGCTTCGCGGTCGACGGCTGCGAGCGCATGCGGCGCATGATCAGCGACCTGCTCGTGTACTCCCGGGCCGGGCGGTCCGAGCTCGCCGTCGACGACGTGCCGCTCACCGAGCTGGTGGAGGCCGCCGTGGCCGGCCTGGGGGAGGCCATCGGAGACGCCGGGGCCCAGATCGTGCACGGCGAGCTGCCGTCGGTCCGGGGCGATCGCGCCCAGCTGACCCGTGTGGTGCAGAACCTGCTCAGCAACGCCGTGAAGTTCGGGCGTCCCGACTCGCCGGTGCGCATCGAGATCTCCGCGCGCCGGCTGGAGGACGGTGACGGCTGGCGCATCGAGGTCGCCGACGACGGGATCGGCATCGAGGAGCAGTACCGGGAGCGGATCTTCCGCATGTTCCAGCGCCTCCACACCGCCGACCAGCACCCCGGCACCGGCATCGGGCTGTCGATCGCCGAGCGCATCATCGAGCAGCACGGTGGACGGATGGGTACGGAGGCCAACGACCTGGGGGGGTCCACGTTCTGGTTCTCCCTCCCCGACCGGATCGAGTCGCCCGCATGACCGTCCACCTGATGCAGATCCTGCTCGTCGAGGACAACGCCGCCGACGTGCGCCTCACCCAGGAGGCGCTCAAGGACGCGAAGATCCTCAACGACCTCCACGTCGCCCGTGACGGCGTCGAGGCGATGGACTTCCTGCTGCAGCGGGCCGGCTACGAGGAGGCCCCCCGTCCTGACATCGTCATCCTCGACCTGAACCTGCCCCGCAAAGACGGCAAGGAGGTCCTGGCCGAGCTGAAGAGCGACCCGGCGCTGCGGACCATCCCCGTCGCGGTGCTCACCACCTCCGAGGCCGAGGCCGATGTCCTGGACAGCTACGACCTCGGGGCCAACTGCTTCCTCACCAAGCCCGTCGACCTCGACCAGTTCCTCAAGGTCGTGCAGGCCGTCGAGGAGTTCTGGCTCGGGATGGTGCGGCTGCCGCCCAAGGCGGACGGCAGGTGACCGACGCCTTCCAGCAGGCGCTCGACGTCGGGACCGGCGCCACGCCGCCGGCCCAGTCCCTCGACACGCTCGGCCTCCTCGTGGTGGAGGACAGCCCCTCCGACCGGCGCCTCATCCTCGAAGCGCTGCTCGAGGCCGGCGCGAGCGCGGATCGGGTGGTCTGCGTCCCGACCCTGCGCGAGGCCCGCCAGGCGCTGATCGACCGCCCGGCCGGCTGCGTGCTCCTCGACCTTTCGCTGCCCGACGCCACCGGGCTCGAGGGCGTCACCATGCTCTCGGCTGCCGCGCCCGACACGCCGGTCGTCGTGGTCACCGGCCAACCGGCCGGACCCGTGGTCTACGCCGCCATGGCGGAGGGCGCCGACGAGTACCTTTGCAAGGCCGACCTCGACGTGGCGCTGCTCGGGGATGTGATCGCCCGGGCCACGCAGCGCCGCCGGGGCGCCGACCGGCACCGCCACGCGCTGGCCTCGGCGGCCACCGTGTTCGAGTCGATCTCTGCACCCATCGCCGTCATCGACGGCAGCGGCCGCATCGTGGCCGTCAACAAGGCCTGGATCGCGCGGGCCGAGCTCGGGGGCGCCGACCCGACGCGCACCGGGGTGGGCGTCAACTACCTGGCCGTCTGCGACCACGCCGAAGGCCGGTTCTCCGAGGAGGCCGGGGCCGTCGCCGCCGGCATCCGGGGGGTCCTCTCGGGGGAGCTGGGCTCGTTCACCCTCGACTACCCCTGCCACACGCCGGACAAGAACCAGTGGTTCAGCCTCCGGGTGAACCCCTCTGGTGAGATGGGTGGGGGTGCGGTCCTGATCCACCTCGACATCACCGACCTGCATCTGGCCGAGCAGGGGGTGCGGGGGAGAGACTCACGCCTGTTCGGCGCGCTGGACGCCACCTCACCGATCTTTGCCCTCGTCGACGCGGACGGCTCGGTGCAGCACGTCTCCCCGCTCACCCGCGAGCTCCTGTCGCTCGCGCCGGGGGAGCGCATCGGTGTCGACGCCTTCCAGTTGATCGAGCCCAGCGACCGGGCCTATGCCATGGAGCTCTTCGCCAGCGTGGCGGCGGTGCCCGGCAGCAGGAAGCGGGCCACCGTGCGGGCCCTCGACGGCGCCGGTCGCTGGCGGGACCTCGACCTCTCCGTCGTCAACCTGCTCGATGACCCTCGGGTGGCTGCCATCGCCGTCACGGGCAGCGATGTCACCGACACCCGCAACCACCAGATCGCTCGCCGGCTGGAGAGTCGCCTGCTGGCCCGGCTGCCGGTGGCGATCGGCCTCACCGATGACAGCGGCATCCTCGTCTACTGGAACGAGCGGGCCGAGGAGCTGTACGGATTCCCGGGCGAGGCGGTCCTCGGCCGCAACATCGCCGACGTGGGCATGCAGAACCAGGACGACCCCAAGTTCGGCGAGATCGTCCAGTCGGTCGCCGAGCACGGGATGTGGGAGGGCGACGCCACGGGGCTGCGCGCGGATGGCTCCACCGTGGCGGTGCACGTGCTGATCGAGCGCATCCACGACGAGGAGATCGACTTCCACGGCGTCGTGTACGCGTCGTTCGACAACGTCGAGCGCGAGCGGCTCGAGTCGGAGCTCGAGTTCCAGGCGTTCCACGATCCGCTCACCGCCCTGCCGAACCGGCGGCTGTTCGTGGAGCGGCTCGACGCCGTGCTGGCCGGGCAGGTCGGTCGCGCCCGGGTCGCCGCCGTGACCTTCATCGACCTCGATGACTTCAAGACGCTCAACGACCGGATCGGGCACAGCGGCGGCGACGTGGCCCTCCAGATCATCGCCGACCGGCTCAAGCAGTCGCTGCGACCGGGCGACGTCGTGGCCCGCATCGGGGGCGACGAGTTCGTCATCGGCTTCGGCGAGCTGAGCGGACCCGGCGAAGCAGTGACCGTCTCGGAGCGGGTGCTCGAAGCGGTGCGGGCCCCGTTCCGGATCGGGCACCACCAGCTGCAGGTCTCCGCCACCATCGGGGTCGCCATGTCCCAGCCCGGTCTTCCCGCTGACGGCATGCTGCGCAACGCCGATGCCGCCATGTACGCGGCCAAGGACAGCGGCAAGGACAAGGTGTGGCTGTTCGACGATGATCTCCAGCAGCGCACCCGGGCTCGCCGTGAGCTGGCCGAGACCCTGCAGCGCGCCATCGACGACGGCGACATCCACGCCCACCTGCAGCCCCAGACGTGCCTGCACACCGGCGAGCTCGTCGGCTTCGAGGCGCTGGCCCGCTGGCGACGCGACGGCGTCGTCTCCACCGACGCCGACTTCATCTCGTTGGCCGAGGAGAGCGGTGTGGTCGATCGCATCGACCGCATCGTGCTGGGCGAGGCCTGCCAGGCGCTGGCGGAGATCTGGGCCATGTGCCCGACCGGCACGCCCACCGTGGCCGTGAACGTGTCCGCGCTCCAGCTCGTGCAGCCCGACTTCCCCGACCTGGTCCGGTGTCTGGTGGAGGAGCACGGGTTCCCGCCCCACCTGCTGTGCATCGAGGTGGTGGAGTCCGCCCTCGCCGACGAGGATGCCGCCGTGGCGGTCATCGAGCAGCTCAACGCCATCGGCGTCGAGCTCGCCATCGACGACTTCGGCACCGGCTACTCGTCACTCAGCCGCCTGCAGCGCTTCCACGTCGACTACCTGAAGATCGACCGGGCCTTCGTCGCCGGCATGGCCGAGGCCACCGACGATGCCGCCATCGTCTCCGCCGTCATCGGCCTCGCCCGGGCGCTCGATCTGCGGACCGTCGCCGAAGGTGTCGAGACCACGGCCCAGCGAGACCGCCTGGCCGCACTGGGCGTCGACATCGGGCAGGGCTACCTGTGGAGCCCGCCCCTGCCGATCGAGGACGCCCTCGAGCTGGTCGGGCGGGCCGAGCCGACCGGGACCCCGTGTCGGGCCCCGATCGGCTGACGGGATGGCTCAGCCCTCGGCAACCAGCCCCGCGTCCTCGATGAAGGACGCCGCGATGTCGTCGGCGTCCTCGCGGTCGATGTCGAAGCGCTTGTTCAGCTCGGTCAGCGTGGCGGTGTCGATGGCGGCGCTGATCTCGTCGACCAGGTCCTGCAGCTCCTGGCCGTAGGCGTCGACCAGCTCCTGGGACAGCACCGGTGTGACGTTGTCAGCGGCCAACATGCCCTTGTCGTCCTCGAGGAGCACCCAGCCCTCGTCGGCGATGCGGCCGCTCGTGGAGAACAGCACGCCGACCTGCACGGCGTCACCGGCGAGGGACTCGGCGACCAGGCTGGACTCGAGGGGAACGAAGTCGCCCGAGAGATCGACGCCGTACACCCGCTCGAGGCCGGGGAGGCAGAACGGGTTCGTCTCACAGTCCTGCGGCGCACCCAGCTTCAGGCCCCCGCCGTCGGCCGGGAGGTCGGAGAGGGCGGCCAGGCCGAGCTCGTCCGCGGTCTCCTTCGTCACGACGAACGCGTTGGTGTCGACCGCGGGTGCGGGCTCGAGAGCGACCAGCTCCAGGCCGTCGAGCTCGGCCTGGAGGAGGCCCACGGTCTCTTCGGCATCGGCCGTGGCCGCGCCGGCGCCGTCGTTCAGGTACTCGAGCATCGAGGCGGCGTACTCCGGCGAGAAGTTCACCTCGCCGTTGTCGAAGGCAGCGAGCAGCACCTCGCGGAAGCCGCCGACGCTGACCATCTCGACCTCGTAGCCGTTGGCCTCGAGGGCCTGGCCGTAGATCTCGGCGAGGATGGCGGACTCGCCGAAGTCCTGCGCACCGATCCGGACGGGCGGGCCATCGGCGGCCCCGGTGCCGGCAGCCGTCTCCTCCTCGGTCTGGGAGGTGCCGTCGCCGGCGCCGGACGACGCGACGTCGGAGTCGTCGTCGTCGCCGCACGCGCCGGCGAGCAGCGCCAGCGCGGCGATCAGTGCCAGGAGCAGTCGGGAGATCTTCATGGTGGTGGTCTTCCTTTCGGGGGCGA
This sequence comes from Acidimicrobiia bacterium, assembly GCA_046570205.1. Classification (GTDB taxonomy): domain Bacteria; phylum Actinomycetota; class Acidimicrobiia; order Acidimicrobiales; family Salinilacustritrichaceae; genus Salinilacustrithrix. Next base: position 55,364 of record JBKHVG010000014.1, on the reverse strand, counting down.
TGGGGAGATCCTGGCTCAGGTGGCGTGCTGCACGCTCGTCTTGGACTCGACGGCGCGATCGCGCGCCCACGGTGTGAGCCGGGACCCGAGGGCGCCGAACGTCGCTTCGGTCAGCAGCGAGAGCGCAGCCACGAGCACCGCAGCCACGACGAGCTGGCCGTCGTCGCGGGTGGCGATCGCCTGCAGGATCGGGGTGCCCAGGCACCGGAAGCCGACCAGCGCGCCGAGCGTCGTGGTCGCCACGACCTGCACCGCCGAGACCCGGACGCCGGTGACGAGCAGTGGCATGGCGGCGGGCAGCTCGACGCGGCGGAGCACGTCGCGCTCGCGCATGCCCATCGCCCGCGCCGCCTCGACGACGTCCCGGCCGATCTCGCTCACGCCGAGGTAGGCGTTGACGAAGATCGGGGGCAGTGCCAGCAGCAACAGCGCGACGAAGGTCGGCCAGAAGCCCAGCCCGAACCCGTACTGCAGCGACAGCGGGAACACGAATGCGATCACGGCGAAGGTCGGCAGGGCCCGGCTCAGGTTGACGAGGGTGATGGCGACCAGACCGCCGCGGCGGAGGTGACCGAGGTAGACGGCGGGAGGGATGGCGATGACCAGGGCGGCCAGCACGGCGGCGCCGGAGAGCCGGACGTGGTTCCACGTCAGGTTCGCGAGCCCGTTCTCGCCCCACCAGGTGCCGCTGTCGGTGAGGTAGTCGAGCGCGTCCTGGATCATGACGCCCCGCCCACACCTCGTCGGGCCCACGGCGTGACGGCCCGCTGGAGCACCACGAAGGCCAGGTCGAACACCACCGCCATCGCGATCGACAGCGCGCCGCCCACGACGATGGGCGTGGAGAACCCCCGGGCCCGGCTGAGCCCGTCCTCGATGAAGGTGCCGTACCCGCCGCTGCCGACGAGGGCCGCGACGGTCACCAGGCCGATCACGGTCACGGTGGCCACCCGGAGCCCGCCGATGATGGCCGGCGTCGCCAGGCGCAGGTCGACGATCAGGAAGCGACGCCACGGCTCGTAGCCCATGCCGTCGGCCGCCTCGATCACCGAGGCCGGCACGCCGTCGATGCCGGCCACGATGTTCCGCAGCAGGATGAGGAGCGTGTAGCTGACCAGTGCGATCTGCGCCGTCCGGAAGCCGAGCCCGGTGAGGGGCACGAGGAAGCCGAAGAGGGCCAGGCTGGGGATGCTGTAGAGGCCACCGGCGAGCGCGGCCAGCGGTCCGTAGGTGCGGGGCCAGCGCAGCGACACGAGGGCCATGCCCATGGCGATGACGAAACCGATCGCCACCGAGGACCCGGTGAGCTGCAGGTGCTCGATGGTGCGGTCGCGGATGTCGTCGGTGTGGTCGCCCACCCACTCCCACCAGATGAACGAGTCCGGTCCGTTGGCGAGCACGACTAGCGGACGCCCTCGCTGATCTCGTCGATGCGGATCATGCCCTGGTACGCCCCGTGCTCGTCGACGACGACGGCGACGTTGGTGAGCGACCCGACGATGCCGTCGAGGGCGCTGCGCAGCGTGGAGTCGGGCGTGACGACGGCGCGAAAGGGCTGGGCGCCCTCGGCCCGCACGGTGCCGCCGAGCGACGAGCCCCACTGCCAGCCGAGGAGGCGGCCGTGCTCCCGAACGCCGAACCAGTCGACCCGGTGCTCGGCCATGAGCGCCCGGGCGGCGTCGGCCGGTGCACCCACGTCGGCCACCGGCCCGGGGCCGTGGGTGATGTCGCGAACGCGGAGCAGCGCCAGCCGCTTCAGGCCCCGCTCCTCGCCCAGGAAGTCGGCCACGAACGGCGACGCCGGGGTGGCGAGGATCTCGGCGGGCGGTGCCGCCTGCTCGAGTCGGCCGCCGACGTTGAGGATCACCACCCGGTCGCCGAGCTTGATGGCCTCGTCGATGTCGTGGGTCACGAGGACGATCGTCTTGTGCAGGCGGCGCTGCAGGCCGAGCAGCTCGTCCTGCAGGCGGGCCCGGACGATGGGGTCCACGGCGCTGTAGGGCTCGTCCATCAGGAGGATGGGCGGATCGGCGGCCAGGGCTCGGGCCACGCCGACGCGCTGCTGCTGGCCGCCGGAGAGGGCGCCGGGGTAGCGGTCGAGGAGGTGGCGGTCGAGGCCGACCAGGTCGACCAGCTCCTCGACCCGCTCGCGGGTGCGCGTCCTGTCCCAGCCGAGCAACTTCGGGACCGTGGCGATGTTGCCGGCCACGGTCTTGTGCGGGAACAGCCCGGTCTGCTGGATGACGTAGCCCATGCCCCGCCGGAGGTCGTGCACGGGGAGCTGGTCGGCTGGGCGCCCGTGGATCTCGATCGTGCCCGACGTCGGTTCGATGAGCCGGTTGACCATCTTGAGCGTCGTCGTCTTGCCGCAGCCGGACGGGCCGACGAGGGCGACGATCTCCCCGGCCGGGATCTCGAGGTCGAGGTGGTCGACGGCCAGGCCGCCCGCCCCCGGGTAGCGCTTGCACAGCTGCGTGAGCCGGATCGCCACGGGCTGTGACATCCGGGGGAACCTAGCGACGACGGCGCGCCCGCCCGTCGTCGGTCAGTCGATCGTGACGGCGACGTCGTAGCGGTCGGCGGGGGACTGGCCGTTCCAGCCCTCGCCGTGGTCCCAGTCGGGCTGCTTCGTGCGGTGGTCCTCGTCGAGGGTGACGCGGCCCTCCTCGTCGATGTCGGCGATCGGCGCGATGAGGACGGGTTCCGTGCTGGTCCGCTCGACCGTGTGGGCCCGGGCCGCGTCGGGGAACCGCTCGAGGAAGCTGGTGATGACCCGCTCGTGCTGGCGGCCGAGGTCGCAGCGGGCGCCGTCGGACAGGCTCGCCACGAGCGGGCGAAGGTCCTCCACGGCGGTGCCGGCGGCCTGCCCCTCGCGCAGCAGGTCGAGTGCCGCTGCCACCTCGAGACCGCCCTCCTTGCACGGACGGCACTGGCCGCACGACTCGATGGCGAGGAACCGCGAGACGCCGTGGGCGACGGCGATCGGATCGGTGTTCGTGCTGTAGACGGTGAACCCGCCGGTGCCGAGGCCCGAGCCGGCGGCGGCCAGGTCCTCGAAGGTGGCGGGGATGTCGAGCTGGTCGGGCAGGAGGACGCCGACGCTGACGCCGCTCATCACGAAGGCCACGTCCGCGTCGGTGATGCCGCCGCCGAGCTCCTCGATGATCTGGCGCAGCGGGGTGCCGAGGGGGTACTCGCCGACGCCGCCGCGGCGGACATCGCCGGTGATCGTGAAGATGGAGGTGCCGGGGGAGTCCGGCGTGCCGACCTCCCGGAACCAGTCGGGTCCGTGGTGGAGGATGAGGGGCACGTGGGCGAAGGTCTGGGCGTTGTTGACCAGCGTCGGTGGCGCGGTGCCGCCCTCGCCGGCGAGGTCGAGCTGACCGGCGCCGCCGCTCGGGTCGCCCACCTCCACGGTGCCGTGCCGGTAGGGCGGGGCGATGCGCGGGAACGGCGGACGACCGGCGGCCGCCTCGAGCAGCGCGGTCTCCTCGCCCAGCAGGTAGTGGCCGGCGCCACCCACCACCTCGATCTCCACGTCACCCGCGGCACCACCGGCGACGAGCTCCTGCGCGGCGTCGGTGAGCAGGCCGAGCTCGGTGGTGTAGCGGTCCTTGGTGACCACGGCGATGGCTCGGGCGCCGATGGCGTGGGCCGCGATCAGTGCGCCCTCGAGGATGCGGTACGGGTTCCGGCGGATGAGGGTGCGATCACCGAACGTGCCGGGTTCGCCCTCCGCTGCGTTGACCACCACGGTCGGGGCGAACGGGCTGCTGGCCGCGTTCGTCGCCACGGTGGACCACTTCTTGCCGGTGGGGAAGCCGGCGCCTCCACGCCCCCGCAGGCCGGCGTCCGCGATGACGCCGATGGACACCTCGGGCTCCACCCGGAGCGCCTCTTCGAGGGCGGCCATGCCACCCACGGCTCGGTGCTGGTCGAGGGAGCGGACGGGGGTCGGGTCGAGCAGACGCTGGACGGTCATGTCAGGCCTCTACCCGGGGGCACACGGGCGGATGCGGTGGCCGCCGGCCAGAGACGATCGGATCAGCCCAGCAGGTCCACGACCTCGCGCAGCGAGGCGGCCATCAGCAGCTCGCTGCCGGGGTCCTCCACCGCCTCGTGGGCCCAGAGGTAGGTGTAGGGGACGTGCACGGCCCGGGCACCGAGCTCGAGCACGGGGAGCACGTCGGAGCGCACGCTGTTGCCGACCATGCAGAAGGTGGACGGGTCGATGCCGTGCCGGGCGAGGATGGCCGCGTAGGTGGCGACGTCCTTCTCGGCGACGATCTCGATGCCGTCGAATCGGTCGGCGATGCCCGACGCCGCGACCTTCGACTCCTGGTGCCACAGGTCGCCCTTGGTGATGAGGACCAGGCCCAGCCCGCGGGCCCGCAGCTCGTCGATCGCCTCGGCCACACCGTCGAGCAGCTCCACCGGGTGGTCGAGCAGGTCCTTGCCGAACTCCAGGATCGTGGCGATCGCCGACGTGGGGATGCCACCGCCGGTGATGTCGATGGCCGTCTCGATCAGCGACAGCGTGAACCCCTTGGCGCCGTAACCGAACAGGCGCAGGTTCCGTCGCTCCGTCTCGAGCATCCGGCGTTCGAGGTCGTCCACATCGACGTCGACGTGCTCGGCCAGGAGGGCGTGGTAGCGCTGGTGCACCGCCTGGAACCGGTTCTCGGAGTGCCAGAGCGTGTCGTCGGCGTCGATGCCGAGGTGGGTGACGCCGCGCAGGGGAGCCGTCACGGTTCTCGCTTCTTGCGGGCACCAGGGCGCAGGAAGATGGCCGCCGGGACGCCGAGGGCGAACAGCCACACGAGCCAGATGCCCCAACCGCCGCCCTGCGCCTTCTTCACGCGGAAGGTGAAGCTCCCCTCGCTCAGGCCGTCGCCGTCGTCGGCCAGGGCGTGCCAGTGCACGATGTGCTCGCCGAGCCCGAGTGGCTCGACGGCGACTTCGACCGTCGAGGTCCGTGCGTCGACCTCGGCCTCGCCGACGGTGACATCGTCCCCGGCGGCGTCGGTGACCTCGACCGACACCTCGCCCTCCGGGTCGAACGACACCAGGGTGAGGCGGACGGACTCCACGCCTTCGGGCACGGTGGCGCCGGCGCCGGGCTCGGACTCCAGCAGCTCGGCATGCGCGTGGGCGGTGCCGGGCGTGACGGCGAGCACGATGGCTGCCGCTGCACCGATGGCCCAGGCGGCACGGATGAGGGCGGGCCGGCGGCGCACGGTCCGATTCTGGCGGCCTGGGTGCCGCGGGCACGACCTGCTGAGGGCCCGGTCGCCGCTGGGCGGGCACCTCTGTCCCTTTCGTCCCGTTCCGCTAACCTCCTCGGCCCATGGGGGGCACGGCCGGACGTCTGTCGCGGCGCTCGTTCGTCGCCGCGGGTGCGGTCGGTGTCGGGGCGCTGGCCCTGCGTCCGCGCCGCACGATCGCCGATGTGCTCGATCCCTCTTCACCGGCCGGCCTGTGGGGCGTTGCCCGATCCGACGAGGGGCTGCTCGCCCTGTGGTCCATGGGCGGTCGCCCGGTGGTGGTGCGCCTGTCGGATGGCGGTCCGATCCGGGTCGAGCGGGTGCTCGCCGCGCCGCCGCCGGGCGGCGCCGTCGCGCTGGCCGCTGGCGGACAGGTGGGCGTGCTCGGTGCCGTCGAGGAGGTGGTCGCCGCCCGACGGTCGCTCCGCACCGACCACCTGCCGGAGGCGATGCGCGCCGCCCTCCTCGCCGAGGTCGACGGTCCCCTGTCGGTCGCCGACCTGGTCGTCGACCGCGTCCTGGGCCGCAGCCCCGTGGTGCGCCGCCTGGACGGTTCGGCGTCGGACGTCCCCGTCCCGAGGGTGCCCGGCGGTGTCGCTGCTTCGGTCCTCCACGGTGGTGGTTCGGTGTGGTCGGCGGTGCAGCACCCGCCGTCCCCCGAGGGGGACCACTGCTCGACCCTCAGCCTGTTCCTGAACGGCCGGCGCGTGCTGGAGATCGACGACCTCGGTTCGGCCGGCCCGGCCGTGCTCACCGGTCCGGTGGGCGAACCGCTGGTGAGCGTCACCGACGGCGACGGTGCCGTCCGGGGGTGGCTGCTCGGCCCCGAGCCCCGAGAGGTCGTGGCGCCGGGGGCGCCCGACGAGGTGGCGATGCACGTCGCCGGCGGCCGCCCCGTCGCGCTGCTGGCCTCACCGGACGGCGCCACGTTGCTCGGCCTGTCGTCGTCGGGCTGGGAGGTCCTGCGCGACGTGGCCAGCACCACCGGCTGCCGGCGCGTCGTGGCCATCGCCGGCCACGAGCCGGCCTTCCTGGTCGAGGTCGCCGACGGCATCCGCCTCGTCGACGGGGCGGGGGAGCTGCGATGAGCGGCTACTGCAGCGGCCTCGCCACCGACCTGCACCGGTCGCGCGCCCTGGGTCAGGTCGAGTGGGAGTTCCGGTACCGCGTGAGCCTTCCGGCCCGGGGTGCGGCCAGCGTGTTCCACGGGGGCGTGCACCACCTGACGTTCAACCGGCCGTTCTTCACCCAGCTCGATGCCTGGGCCCGGAACCTCGACGAGCGCCTCCGCGGTTCCGGTGTGCCGGGCGTCGCCTGGTGGGGCGAGGTCGGGTCGATGGCGTGCCACCGGCCGACGGCGGCGCACAACCGGGCCCGGGGCTTCGACCTGTGCGCGGTCGGCCTGACCGACGGCTCCCGCATCGACGCCAACACCGCCCACGGCGGCGACGGACGGACGCAACGGCGGTACCTCGGCCTCACCGCCTCGCTGCGCCGCTACTTCTCCACGGTGCTCACCGTCCACTACAACGCCGCTCACCGCGACCACCTGCACATCGACGACCTGCACGAGCTGGCCCCGATCCGGTCCGACTTGCGCAGCGACACCTCGCTCGTCCAGTCGGCGGCCAACCTGCTGGCCGACGAGGGCCTGGCGGTCGACGGGATCTGGGGTTCCCGCACGCAGGAGGCCTACGACCGGCTGCTGGACGGCTTCGGCCTGACCTGTCTCGACCCCCGTCGCGAGGTCGCCGACGCCCTCGTCCTGCTCGATCTGATCGCCCGCACCGCACTCGCCGACCTGCCCTTCGGCACGTTCCGATCCGACGCCTGCGACTCCCTCTGCAACGTGGTCGGCCTCGACCTGCCCATCGTCTGCGACCTCCTGTGACAAACGCCCGGAATCGGGCAGTTACCGGGAGGAACGGGCGCCCGGGGTGGCGAACTCCAAGCCAGCCGGGTGGGTGAACACCGGGTCGATCACGTACCAAGGGGAGCACGATGAAGACGAAGCTGGGCGCGTCGCTGGTCGCGGCGCTGATGATGATGGGCATGTTCGGTGTGGCGCAGGCGACCGCTGAGCCGGGTCCGAACGGCAAGAACGACAAGGGACTCTGCACCGCCTACTTCAACGGTCAGAAGACCGGTCACGACAAGGACGACGACGGCCGCACCGACAACGCCCGCGCGTTCCAAGGCCTCGAGGCAGCTGCGGGCGTGGTGGCCGAGACGGCGCCTGAAGAGGTGGCCGACATGATCTTCCAGTGGTGCTCCACCATGGCTGGAGCCGACACCGATGGCGACGGTGCAGGGGACGGGGTGATCATCGGTGGCAACCCGAACGAGAACGGTCGCTACGTCTGCGACGCTGACGGCGCCGATGACACGGCCGGCACCGACGACGACTACACCTGCTCGAATGCGGAGCCGAAGGGCAACGGCACGCCGTAACGGGGAATGTGTCGGAGAGAGGGACCCGCTTCGGCGGGTCCCTCTCGCGTCCCGACCTCAGCTCGGAAAGGCCACGGCCTGGTCGCCGTCGGGCGCATCATCCCGGTGGGCGAAGTCGGACCCGATCACGTCGAGCTCGCCGTACCCCGACGCCACCGAGAAGCGCAGGCGCTCGGGCCGGTCGAGCATGACGTCGGGGAAGAGCATCTGCAGCTCGTCGCCCTCGACCGTGACGGTGACGTTGGACGCCTCGCCCGGGGCGGCTCGGTCGCCGGTCCACCAGGTCGGGCCCCAGCCGGCGTCACCGAGGTTGACCCACAGCTCGTGGTCGATGCCGCCGTCACCGTCCACGTCGAAGAACGTGGCCACGTTCATCGTCCGGGATCCCGGGGCGGCCTCGGGGGCGGTGTCGCCGAGGCGGACCGTGAGCCGGTAGGCGTTGTTCTGTCGCTCGAGGGTCGCCCCGGCCAGGTCGGCCCATGCCGGCGGGTCCTGGTCGAGACCGCCCACGGCGTCGCCGACCGGGTCGTCGAAGGAGACGGCTGCGCGCTGCGGTGACGGCGACGCGCCGGCGACGGTGGTGGTGGTCTCGGCTGTCTCCTCGCCGGGTGCGGCAGTGGTGGGGCTGCTCGTGGCCGGACCACCCTCCACGGCGACGGGCTGCGTGCTCGTGGCGCCCTCGGCGGTGGTGTCGGGCTCGAACCGAGGGGTCCCCAAGCCGTCCAGGCCCCGCTCCTCGTCCGCTCCGGAGGAGCAGGCCGCCACCAGCGCTCCCGCAGCGACGAGCGCCAGCAGCCGACGCACGGCCGGTGGCCGTCGGCAGTTGGCAACGTGCGTTACCTTCGCCGCATGGACTTCCGGTTGCCCGATCATCTGGTCTCCCTGCTCGCCGAGCTCGACGCCTTCATCGAGGATGTCATCAGCCCCATCCAGGCCCGCGATGACAACGAGAGGTTCTTCGACCACCGGCGCGAGGATTCCCGCACCGACTGGGATCGAGGCGGTCTCCCGAGCGAGGAGTGGGAGGCGCTGCTGGGGGAGATGCGTCGGACCGCCGACGAGGCCGGCTTCCTGCGCTACCACCTGCCCGAGCGCTTCGGCGGCCGGGACGGCTCCAACTTCGACATGGCCGTCATCCGGGAGCACCTGGCCGCCAAGGGGCTCGGCCTGTTCAACGACCTCCAGAACGAGAGCTCCATCGTGGGCAACTTCCCCACGGTCCTCATGATGGAGAAGTACGGCTCGGAGGCCCAGCAGGCGGAGTGGATCCCGAAGATGTTGGCCGGGGAGGCGGGGATCGCCTTCGGCCTCACCGAGCCCAACCACGGCTCCGACGCCACCTGGATGGAGTCCCGGGCCGAGCGCGACGGCGACGAGTGGGTCATCAACGGCGAGAAGATGTGGAACACGGGCGTCCACAAGGCCACCCACGACTTCGTGTTCGCCCGCACCAGCGGCGAGGACGGCGAGGCCGCCGGCATCTCGTGCTTCATCGTCCCGATGGCCAACGATGGCGTGAAGGTCGAGGAGTACTACTGGACCTTCAACATGCCGACCGACCACGCCCGGGTGTCGTTCACCAACGTGCGGGTGCGGGCTGAGGACGTGCTCGGTCCCGTCGACAACGGCCTCCAGGTCGCCCAGCTGTTCGTCCACGAGAACCGGATCCGCCAGGCGGCCTCGTCGCTCGGCGCAGCCCAGTACTGCATCGACACCGCGGCCCGGTACGCCAAGGAGCGACGGGTGTTCGGCAAGTCGTTGGCTGCCAACCAAGCCATCCAGTTCCCCCTGGCCGAGCTGCACACCGAGGCCGCCATGCTGCGGGCGCTCATCCGCCAGACCGCCTGGGAGATGGACGGCGTCGATCACGGCATGGAGATCTCCGACAAGGTCGCCATGTGCAACTACCGGGGCAACCGCCTCGTGTGCGATGCCGCCGACCGGGCCATGCAGACCTGCGGCGGCATGGGGTACTCGCGTCACATGGCCTTCGAGCACATCTACCGCCACCACCGCCGGTACCGGATCACCGAGGGCGCCGAGGAGATCCAGATCCGACGCGTGGCCGCCCACCTGTTCGGCTTCACCGGCGCCGGCCGGGGGTCCACTGCCCGCTGACAACGGGTCTGTCGTCGCGGGGTGACCGCCCCTGTCACCCAGCGACGAAGATCTCAGAGGGGGTGGCCTCGGCGGTTGGGCGGGACCGTCGTCGGAGGTTGCTTGCGGGGCGGGAGCTCCTCCAGCATGCGGGCCGCGATCGCCGCGATGTCGGCGACGGCCCGGTCGAAGGGGTCCTGGGTCGCCGCACTCGGGTGGCGGATGCCGCTGAGCTTGCGGACGAACTGCCGGGCCGCGGCCTCGACCTCCTCGGGCGTCGCCGCCGGCTCGAGCCCCCGCAACGTGGTGATCGATCGGCACATGGGTCGGACGGTACCGGTCGGCACCGGGACGCGGGGCCCGCCGTGCACGTGTGTCCGGCGGCCCAGAACGCCCGTGGTCAGGCCTTGGACGCCGCCCAGCGGTGCTCGGCCTCGCCCATCGGCGTCGACGGTGGGCCGTCGACGAAGGGCCAGAGCTCCTCGGCGATCTTGCGCCAGTTCGCCGTCGCAGCGAGCTCGCCCATGAGGGCGGCGAGCCCGAGGTTGATGCGCTGGATGATGACGAACGACGGCGGGACGTTCGCCGCCTTCATGATCTCGCCGTAGGGCCCGCTGGCGTCGAAGATGCGCCGGATCGACTCGGATGCGTACTCGGCGGTCATCGTCGCCTCCTCGTCGTGGAGCACCCATTCGTAGAAGTGGCTGAAGTAGTCCTCGACGAGCTCGTCGGAGAACGGCTCGTCCGGCTTCAGCAGGCCGATCTCCTCGATGGTGCGCCGGAACGAGGCCACGTCGCGGTGCAGCACCATCGACTGGACGAGCGAGGAGAACTGGTCGACCTCGTCGGGCGTGAACCGCTTGACCAGCCCGTAGTCGAGGAACACCACGTGGCCGCCGGGGCGGAACAGGTAGTTGCCCGGGTGGGGGTCGCCGTTGAAGGCCCGGAAGCGGTAGAGGCTGCGGAACACGAAGCGGAAGATCGTCTCGGCGGCGAGGTCCTTCTCGTCCTGGGACCAGGTCAGGACCTCCTCGAAGCGCACCCCCTCGGCCAGCTCGGTGGTGAGCACCCGGCGGCTGCTCAGCTCGTGGAGCACCTCGGGCACGTGGATGTACGGGTGCCCGGCGTAGTGGTCGACGAACAGCTGCTGGTTGCGAGCCTCGAGCTCGTAGTCCAGCTCCTCGATGATGCGGGCCCGGATCTCGTCCACGATCGGCCCCGGCTCCAGCCCGGGGAACACCGCCCCCAGCCCGCCGAAGACGAGGTGGGCGCTGCCGAGGTCGGACTCGATCGCCTCGTCGATGCCCGGGTACTGGACCTTGACGGCCACGGCCCGACCGTCGGCGGTGATGGCCCGGTGCACCTGGCCGATGGACGCCGATGCGATCGGAACCGGGTCCCACTCGAGGAAGAGGCGGTCGGGGTGGTGGCCGAGCTCGGACTCGATGACGCCGGCGGCCAGCTCCCCGCTCATGGGCGGCGCATCGGCCTGCAGCTGGGCCAACGCCTCGCGGACGTGGGACGGCATCCCCGAATCGAGGTAGCTCGCCATCTGGCCGAGCTTCATCATGGCGCCCTTCATGTTGCCCAGGGTCTCGGTGATCTGGGCCGCGGTCTTCATCTCGAACTCGGTGTCGAGGACCTGGCGGCGTTCGGCGCTGGCGAAGGTGCGCCGGGCCCTGTGCAGGGCGAAGGCGCCGCTCGCCTTGCCCCCCATGGTGGCCAGCTGCCGCCGGCGGGCGAACCCCTTGTGGACCGTGAAGGTGTCCTGGTCGCCGGGGCGGCGTCGGCCGAGCGCCTGGCGGCCGACGACCCAGCCGGCGGCGGCGAGGCCGATGGCCAGCGCCGCCCCCTTCCTGGTGATGCCAGCGGTCATGGGCGCGGAGTGATGTCGGGCCGGCACGGCCGCGACGCTACCGAGCGCTCGAGAGCAGGGTGCCGGCGAGCTCGTCGACGGCGGGGTCCGGACGGGCATCGGCCCGCCGGGCCAGGACCAGCCGACGGACGACCAGGTCGCGCCGCACGACCCGCAGGTCGTCGACCGTTGCCAGGCCGGCCAACGGCAGCACGGTCCAGCCCACGCCCAGGAGCACCATCTCGCGGAGGACCTCGGGCTGGTTCGACTCGGCCACCACCTCGAAGCCGGCGCCGGCGTGGCGCAGGGCGTCGGCGATGACGGCCCGGGTGTGCGACCCGGCCGGGAAGGTCACCCACGGACCCCACCCCGCCGGGGGGACGTCGAGCGCGTCGCCCGGCGCCAGCACGCTGAGCGGGTCGTCCAGCAGGGGATGCATGGTGATGCCCTCGGGGAGCCCGTCGGTCTCGACGCACACCACGAGATCGAGCTCGGCCCGGGCCAGGCGCTCGAGGAGCGGCCGGGAGGGGTCGACGGCCAGGAGCAGGTCGACCTCGGGACGCTGACGGCGGTGGGCGCGGAGCACGTCGCGGAAGTGGTGGGTGGCCGCCGCATCGATCATGCCGAGCCGGACCTCGCCGGTGGTGCCGCCCCGTCGGGCCGCCAGCCAGCGGGCGAGGTCCCGAGTGGCGGCGACGGTGGACTCGGCGTAGCGCAGGACGGGCGGGTGATCGCGGCTGGGGACGCGACGCCGGCCGTCCCGCTCGAACAGCTCGACCCCGAGCCGGCGCTCGAGCTCTGCGATGCCCTGCGACAGTGCGGACGGCGACACGCCCACGGCGGCGGCGGCATCGCCCCACGTGGGGTGGCGGTCGATGGCCACCAGGTACTCGAGCTGCTGCGTCGTCAGCTGGAGGCCGGTGGGCGTGGTGCGCACCCCCGCACGATAGTTCAGTGTTCCTGAACCGACATTGCCTTCTGTTCACCGTTGTTCATACTGAACCCATGACCGCACGAGACATCGCGCCCGCCACGGGCAAGCTCGGCGTGCTCCTCCCGGGGCTCGGCGCCGTTGCATCCACCTTCATCGCCGGCGTGCTGCAGGCCCGCCACTCCGCCGTCGCACCCATCGGCTCGCTGAGCCAGATGGCGCACATCCGCCTCGGTGACCGCGAGGAGGGCCGCAACCCGCTGATCAAGGACTTCGTGCCGCTGGCGAGCCTCGACGACATCGTGTTCGGCGGCTGGGACCCGATCTCGCCCAACGCCCTGGAGGCCGCCCGCACGGCCGGCGTGCTCGAGGAACGCGACCTGGCTCCGATCTCGGCCGAGATGGAGGGCATCGTGGCCATGGACGCGGTGTTCGACCAGAGCTGGGTCTCCCGGCTCGAGGGCACGCGTGTGAAGACCGGCACCTCCAAGATGGACCTGGCCGAGCAGCTGATCGCCGACATCGAGCGCTTCCGCACCGAGAACGGCTGCGACCGCCTCGTCATCGTGTGGTGCGCGTCCACCGAGGCCTACCGCGACGTGACCGAGGTCCACCAGAGCGTCCAGGCCTTCGAGCAGGGCCTGCGCGACAGCGATCCGATGATCAGTCCGAGCCAGATCTACGCCTACGCCGCGCTGATCTCCGGCCTCCCCTTCGCCAACGGTGCGCCGAACCTGTCGACCGACCTGCCCTGCATGGTCGAGCTCGCCCTGCGCGAGGGCGTGCCGATCGGCGGCAAGGACTTCAAGACCGGCCAGACCCTCATGAAGACCATCCTGGCCCCCGGCTTCAAGTCCCGGATGCTCGGCCTGCGGGGCTGGTACTCCACCAACATCCTCGGCAACCGCGACGGCGAGGTCCTGGACGACCCCGAGAACTTCAAGTCCAAGGAGGTCTCGAAGCTCGGCGTGATCGACACGATCCTGGAGCCCGACGCCTACCCGGACCTCTACGGGAACATCGACCACGTCGTGCGGATCAACTACTACCCGCCCCGCGGCGACAACAAGGAGGGCTGGGACAACATCGACATCTTCGGGTGGATGGGGTACCCGATGCAGATCAAGGTGAACTTCCTGTGCCGCGACTCGATCCTCGCCGCCCCGCTCGTGCTCGACCTGGCCCTGTTCTTCGACCTGGCCGCTCGCGCTGGCGAGTCCGGCGTGCAGGAGTGGCTGAGCTTCTACTTCAAGGCGCCGATGGTCGCCAACGACGACCTGCTGCCCGAGCACGACATCTTCATCCAGCAGATCAAGCTGAAGAACACCCTGCGCACCTGGATGGGCGAGGAGCCCGTCACCCACACCGAGCAGTAGTCAGCGTGCGGCCACCGGTTCCGGCTCGGTCCGGTCCGGCGCCCTACGGGGCGACGTCCTCGGCCGGGCCCAGCCGGTGCGGGGCGACCACGGCAGCGTGGGCATGCGGGCGGCGGCGAAGGCGAACCCGACGGCCGTGACGATCGCGACGGCAAGGGCGGTCCGGTCGGACAGGTCGTGGAGCCGGCCCGTCTCCCGCAGCGCGAGGTACACGCCGTAGTGCCCGACGAAGATGCCGAACGTGTGGGCCCCGGCGCGGCGGATGATGGCGCCGAGGTGCCCGGCGTCGTCGAGCCGCGGTGAGGTGACGGCGAGGTACAGCAGCGCCGTGCCGGTGAGGCCGGGCACGAGGTAGCTGGCCTCGCCCGGGTACCGGTCGGGCAGATCGCCGGCCAGCACCAGACCCGCGGTCCACGCGACGCCCCCCACCGAGGCGGCCAGGGCCGTCGCCCGCTCCCGAGCGTGACCGAGGTGGGGCGCGCAGGCCGCGCCGAGGAGGGCGAAGCCCAGGTAGGCGACCAGTGGGAACATGCCGGTGAGCCCGGCCTTGACCACCCAGACGTCGACGTCCTGGCCGGCCCGCTCGGCCGCGGGAGCGGCGAGCAAGGCTCCCGACGCCACCACCGGCAGCGTGGCCGGCGCCACGCGGACCACGACGGCGGTCACGAGCGCGCAGATGCCGAGTGTCTCGAGGACGCCGAGGTCGTCGAGGTCGAAGCCCAGGGCAGCGCGGAGGGCCACGCCGATGGGGATCAGCAAGCCGTAGCGGCGGACCACCGTGCCGGCCAACCGCCAGCCGCCCTGGCCTCGCCGGGCTCGGCTGGCGAGGAGCAGGGGTACGGAGGCGCCGAGGGCGACGGTGAAGGCCACGGCGGCGACGTCGGTGACCGCGAGTCCGTCCCAGCCCGGGATGACGGCCCGGCCGTCGCGCCCGAACCAGCCGGTGAGGTGGTGGACGAGCATGAGGAGCAGCGCTGCGCCGCGCAGGCGATCGAGTCCGACCAGGCGGGGGCCGGGCGCGTCGGTCGTGGACACGGGCGTGCCACTACCCGATCGCCGGGTCAGGCAGACCGTGGGCCATGACCGGTCTCGTTGCCCATGATCGTGGAAAGGTGTGGAGCGTGACCGACCAGAGCGACGCCACCGCATCCGCCAACATCGTCCCCCAGACGTTGGTGGGCATCTCGTTCCCCGACGTCTTCCGGGCCCAGGAGTTCCTCACGGCCGTGACGCGCCTGAAGGCCAACGGCTCGCTGGTGCTGGAGGACGCCGTCATGGTCGTCAAGGACGACGACGGCAAGACGGTGGTCCGCGAGACGATCGACCCCCAGCCCGGTCGGTCCGCGATCTCGGGCGGCATGTGGACCGGCCTCTTCGGCCTGCTCCTCGGCGGTCCGGTCGGGTGGGCAGCGGGCGCGGCCATCGGCGCCGGCGCCGGTGCGCTCACGGCCAAGGTCGTCGACCTCGGCATCTCCGACGAGTGGGTGTCGTGGTTCCGGGAGGCCGTGAAGCCGGGCACCGCCACCGTGGCCGTACTGGCCAGCGAGATCGTCGAGGACCACCTGGTGGCCGAGGTCCAGCGCTTCGCCGGTTCCGAGCTCGTCTACGCCAACTTCGACGCCGAGATGATGCAGCGGCTCCAGGACGCGCTCGAGACCTGAACCCCGGATGCCGCCGGCGCCACCGTGGCAGGATGCGGCGTCGTGACGATCAACGACCTGGACGGTCAGGTCGCCGTGGTGACCGGCGGCGACGAGGCATCGGTGGCCGAGGGCGGCTACCAGGACGAGCGCTTCCGGGAAGTCACCACCAAGCGGACGCCCGTGCGGCGCTGGGCCACCGGTGAGGACTACGAGGCGCTCGCCGCCTACCTGTGCGACAAGTCCGTCGACTGGCACACCGGCGACCGGATCGTCGTCGACGGCGGGTACACGATCTCTTGACCATGGACGACCGACTCCGTACCGGCGACGACGGGGTCGTGCGCTGCTGGTGGTGCGGCGACGACCCGCTCTACGTCGCCTACCACGACCACGAGTGGGGTCGCCCGACCCGTGACGAGCGCGAGGTGTTCGAGCTCCTGGCGCTGGAGGGCTTCCAGGCCGGCCTGGCCTGGATCACCATCCTGAGGAAGCGGGAGGCGTTCCGAGCCGCATTCGACGGGTTCGACATCGATGCGGTCGCGGCCTACGGCGACGACGACGTCGAGCGGCTGTTGGGCGATGCCGGCATCGTCCGGCACCGGGGCAAGATCCAGGCCACCGTCGAGCTGGCCCGGCTGAGCCGGGAGCTGCGCGGCGAGGGCTCGTCGCTGAGCGAGCTGGTCTGGTCCCACGCCCCGCCGCCACGGCCGGCGCCGCTCGACCCGCGGGCCGAGCTCCCGGCGCACACGCCGGAGTCCGATGCGCTCAGCCGGGCGCTCAAGGCGCGCGGCGCCCGCTTCGTCGGGCCGACGATCGTCTACGCGTTCATGCAGTCAGCCGGGATGGTGGACGACCACCTCAGCGGCTGCCACCGCGCCGGTTCCTGACCCGGTCGAGGACCCGGCCGAACGCGCCCGCCGGCGCGGGGCCCACGTCGTCCACCGTCATGCGGCCGTCGACGGCGCCGTCCCGGGCATCGCGAAGGTACAGCACCTTGGCGGCGCCGACGATGGGCGTGGCGATGAGCGCACCGGGCACGCCGGCCACGGCCCCGCCGAGCAGGGCGGCCAGCATCGTGGTGGGCGGCGTGAGGTCGACGGCCTTGCCGACCACGGCCGGTTGGATGATGTTGTTCTCGAGGTTCTGGTACACGAGGAACACCACGAGCGCGATGAGCGCGGCGACCGGCCCCTGCGTGAGCGCGAGGGTGACGAGGAACGAGCCGCCCAGGAAGCCGCCGATCTGGGGGATCAGGTTGGTGAGCATCGACCACAGCCCGGCCAGGGGCGCGAGCGGGACGCCGAGCAGGAGGGCCACGGTGAGGACCACCAGCCCGTTCAGGATGGCGACGAAGAGCGAGCCGGCGAAGTAGTTGCCGAAGGTGCGGTAGACGACCCGCCCGACCGAGTCGAGGCGCTCCTGACGTTCGCCGGAGAACAGGTCGCGGATCCGCTGCACCATCACCTCGCCGTCGAGCATCACGGCGACGGCGGTGACGAGGACGACCACCGTGGTGAGGAGCCCGCCGAGGAGGTCCTCGGCGTAGCGGGTGATCTGCTCGTCGTCGAGCTCGGCCGGGAGCCGGTCGATGGCGTCGTCGACCCGCCGGGAGAGGTCGGCCTCGGCGATGCGCTCGCCGACGACGGGCCAGGTGTAGGCGTCCTCGATGGTGGTCGGCAGGTCGGAGCGGAGGCTGCCTGCCTGGTCGATCGCGGCAGGCCCCAGCACCAGCAGCACGCCCAGCAGCGCCATGCCGAGACCGGTGCCGACGATGGCGACGGCGATGCCCCGGCTCGAACCGCCGAGGCGGTCGCGCATGCGGGCGACCACCGGGTCGAGTGCCAGCGCGATCACGATGCCGACGACGATCTTGGTGAGGATGCCGGGCGTCTGCTGGAGCAGCTCGAGCAGACCCAGCGCGGCGAGGGCGACGACCAGCAGCGTCACCATGGAGCGCAGGTCGACGTCGATCACCGTGCGCTCACCAGGCTCCACCGCATCGGGGGGCGGTGCAGCGGCGGGCGCATCACTGGAGCCCGTGGTCACCCTCGGTACCGTACGGCCCGATGCCGGCGACACCGTGGATGAGCGGCAACGCCCGCCGGCACCGCACCGTCCGCATCAGCACCCGGACGATCGTCCTGGCCGTCGGCGTCGTCCTCGCCCTCCTCGCCCTGCGCGGCGCGTTCGTGGCCGGCCAGCGGATCCTCGGATGGGCGGCGGCGTGCACGGTGACCGCCGTGTTCGTCGCGCCCCTCGTGACGTGGCTCGGGCGCTGGATCCCGCGCGTCGCCGCCGTGATCCTCACGTTCGTCGTCGTCGCCGTCGCCGCCGGTGCCCTCGTGTTCGGGACCTTCGACAACCTCGACCGGGAGGTCCGCTCGCTCCAGCGCGCCGCCCCCGACGCGACCGAGGAGCTCGAGCGCCGGGACGACGAGATCGGCTCGGCCATGCGCGACCTGGAGCTGTCCGCCCGGGTCGAGAACTTCCTCGAGGTCCTGGACGACCGGGTCGGCACCGGCAGCGATGCGCTGGCCGAGAACGCGCTCACCATCCCGGTGTTCTTCGTCAACGCCATCCTGACCATCTTCTTGTTGATCTACGGGGCCGGCATCGTGGAGGGCGGCCTGGGGCTCATCGACGACGACGAGCGGCGGGCCCGCACCAGGCGCGTCCTGATGTCGGCCACGCTCCGGGCCCGGCGCACCTTCGCCGCCATGCTCGGCCAAGGCATCGTCGTCGGTCTGGCCGTCGGGCTGGTGGCGGCCGCACTCTCGCTGCCGGCACCGGTCGTGCTCGGGCTGGTGGCCGGGGTCGCCGCCACGCTCCCCGACGTCGGCATCCTGCTCGGCGTGCTGCCCACCGTGGCGCTCACCGGCGGCCTGCACAGCGGCCGGGCCGCCGTCGCCATCCTGGCCGCGGCGATGGTGCTCCAGGCCATGGAGGCGCTGCACATCCGCCACTGGGTCGACCGCTGGGGCACCGAGGTCGGACCATCGGTGGTCTGGATCGTCGTGCTGCTCGGCTACACGCTCCACGGCATCGGCATGGCGTTCTTCGGGGTGGCCTTCGCCGTCTTCGCCCTGGCGGTCATCGACCAGGTCCCGCGGGAGCGTCCGCCCGTCGAGGACCCTGACGTCGGCGAGCCGGTCCCGACGTAGGTGGTACGGCGCCGGCGCTCGTAGGGTCGGCCCATGGACCTCCACGAGCAGATCCGCGAAGCCCTCGAGCTCCAGGCGATCGAGGCGGACGGTCCCGGTGCGGCGCGGGTCCTGCAGGCGGCGATCCTCGAGCACACCGGCACCGCCGTCGGCGACGCCCTCCTCGATGCCGCCGCGGTCGCGCTGCGCCGCATGGTGCTCGAGACCGAGGAGACCATGGTCGCCCCCGAGCTCATGACGCGCTTGGCCCTCGACGGTGCCGTCCCCGAGGACCGCATCGAGCTGCTGCTGACGACCATGACGATGGCGGCGGCAACGGCGGGCGGCATCCGGCCGTCGGTGGAGGCCCTCATCGGTGGCGAGGGCATCGAGGACGCCATGTTCGGGCTGTGGCTCGGGCTGCTCACCATCCTGCGGGTGGTGGCCATGGCGCTGGACATGACCGAGGCCGAGCTGGTCGAGGACGTCCTGGTCGCGCTCGAACCGTGACGACTGGTGCGCCCGCCGGTCGGGTGTGCAAACGTCGCGCAGATGCGGGTGGTGATCGGTCCGGTGAGCGTGGCGAGCGCCACGGCGTGGCTCGACCACGCCGACGAGGTCATCGATGAGCTCGCCGTCGTGGCGCCGGGCGAGTGCTTCACCACCTCCGAGGTCCTCGAGGTCTTCCGTGGCTACCTGAGGTCGTGGCGTGCCGCTGCGGTGGGCACGGAGCTGGTGTGGGAGGCCGACATCGCCCCGGAGCAGGTCGAGTACGACATGCACGCATTCCAGCGGGTGGTCGACATGCGCTCCCAGCGAGCGGCCGAGCGGGGCCGGGTGGCGCCGCCCGAGGGCGAGGACTTCTACCTGGCGCTGCTCCACGGGGTGCTGGGCGCCCTGCAGGCCGAGGGCCCCGCCAGCGCGTCGTTCGCCAAGCACCTCGCGGAGTTCTGGCCGGGGCGGGACCCGCTCGGCTGACTTCCGCCCGGCGGATCAGCCGGCGAGGGCGTGGGGCACCTGGTCGACGCGACGGGCCGCCGTGGCCCACCGCCG
The DNA here is from genome assembly GCA_046570205.1 of Acidimicrobiia bacterium. Taxonomy (GTDB): domain Bacteria; phylum Actinomycetota; class Acidimicrobiia; order Acidimicrobiales; family Salinilacustritrichaceae; genus Salinilacustrithrix. Next base: position 35,554 of record JBKHVG010000014.1, on the reverse strand, counting down.
CTCGGCGAGGACCCGGGCGAGGCGGGCGTCGGAGGCGGCGTAGGCGTGGAGCGCCTCGCGCGACAGGTCGTGGATGCGCTCGCGGTCGACCTCGATGGGGGCGAGGCCGACGAAGCGGGCGATCGACTTGAGCGAGCAGGAGATGCGCAGCGCGGCCCCGACGTCGTCGCGGTACACCCGGTAGGCATCGAGGTGGCCGTGCCCGTACCAGGCGGCCCGGTAGCAGCAGTCGTGGCCGGGGAGCGGGTCGTGGCGGTGGCGGATGCGGGGGTCGGCGACCAGCTGGAGGCCGAGGCGCAGGCGCCAGCGGGCGGCCCGGTCGGCGATGAAGGGCAGGTCGAAGGCCGACCCGTTCCACGTCGCCAGCACGCCCGGGGGCAGCTCGGCCAGGCGCTCGTCGAGTCCGGTGAGCAGCTCGTCCTCGGGGCCGTCGAAGAGCTCGTCGACGCCGCCGGTGGACAGCGCCACCGCCACGATCCGGGACACGTTGGGATCGAGCCCGTCGACGGACGTGTCGGTCTCGATGTCGAGGCCGTAGATCGGAAGTCGTCGCAACCGCCACCCCCCTTGGTGCTGCGCCGAGCGTACGGACGCGCCGCGCGGTGGCGGTGGATCCCCGGGCGGGGGAACGTCAGCGGAGGCCGGGCAGCGGCAGGTTCAGCAGCTGGCGGACGCGCTCGGACACGTCGGGCGTGAGCGGCTGCTCGAAGCGGTCGATGCGGAAGGAGAGGGCGAGCTCCCCATCGCTGGCCTCGACGCCGTCGAGGCGGGCGCTGCGGGGCAGCGGTGGCAGGGGTAGGTAACCGCGCAGGAACCGCACCAGCGTGGTCGGCACTCCGAGCAGCGAGGCCTTCGTCGGCTGGAGCTGCAGGAACCCCCCGACCACGGTGGGCATGGTGACCACCTCTCCCATGCGGATGCCGCGGACGCCGGTGGTGGTGACCACTCCCTGCTCCGTGAGCTTCAGGCGCAGGGGGAGACGCAGGTCCTTGGTCCAGCGGTCGACGTTGCCCTGGGAGACGATGGCCTTGAACACGACCGGGCCCGCGACCAGCACGGGGGGCAGGCCGGGCTGGACCCGGAGGCGCTCGGCCCGGACCACGAACCGGTCCACCACGAGACCGGCCACGGCGTAGGCGGGCAGCTCCAGCTTGAGCAGGTCGATCTCGCCCCGCAGGAGCCCGGCGGGCGTGACCTTCAGCTGAGGGCGCAGCGGCCGGCCGAGGGCGGCCTCGGAGACGATGTCGAGCAGGGCGACGAAGAGGTCGTGCGCCGGCCGGTAGGTGGCCGCCTCCTCCGGCGTGGGGATGCGCGGACGGTCCTCGGCGGGCTCAGGGCCGGGCGGTGCAGCGGAGTGGGTCAACGGTGGGCATGCTACGGACCCGTCGGCCCCGCTCGGGATGCCTAGCTGGCGGCGCGCCGCCGGGCACCCACCGGGTTCGGCACGGGGAAGCCGGCGCGGGTGCGCTCCTCCTCGTTCTCACCGCCCCAGTAGCCGAACTCGCGTCGCTCACGGGCGAAGTCGCGGCATGGCGTGCGGGACGGGCAGACCCGGCACAGCTCGGCCGCCTTGGCCTCCCGTCGGGCCCGGGCCTGCGGGCGCTCGGCGAGGGGGGCGAAGAACAGGTGGGTCTTGCCCCCGCAGGCCGCCATGGCCATCCAATCCTGGCCCGCCCAGTTCCCCAGTGCGACGACGTCGTCCACAGCCCTCTCCCCATGCTTGTCCGGACCGGTTGACCCGGTGGTTCCCTCTCGATGCCGACCACGGCAGTGGGCTGTACTGCGCGTGGTCGAGCGACCACCAAACTACTTCCGGTGCTACGGAAGGTACAGAGGGTGCGGAGAATGCGGTAAAAGTCCGGATCGCGCCGGTTTGGACCCCGACGGGTCAGAGCAGGCGCGCCGCCAGCTCGGCGAGCGGCGAGCGCTCGCCGCGCAGGAGCCGCACGTGTCCGAAGCAGTCCTGACCGGCGAAGGCGGTGACCAGCGCGGTCAGGGCGTTCGTCTGCTCGGACAGGAAGGCGGCGTCGATCTGGCTGGTGTCGCCGGTGAACACGACCTTGGAGTCGGCGGCGATGCGGGTGAGGATCGTCTTGCCGACCTGGGGGGACAGGTTCATCGACTCGTCGATGATGACGAAGCTCGAGTGCAGCGTGCGGCCCCGCAGGTGGGTGACCGACTCCATGGTGAGCTGGCCCCGGGCTCGGATCTCGTCGAGCACCTCGGCGGCATCCTCTCGCTGGCGATGGCCGGTGTGGTCCGGGCCGGTGAGGGCGTACACGGCATCGGTGATGGCGGCCATCCACGGGTCGAGCTTCTCGTCGAGCGTGCCCGGGAGGTAGCCGACGTCGGCCTTGCCGACCGGCACGACGGGTCGGTACACGCAGATGCGGGAGTAGCGGCGCTCCTCCACGACCTGCTGCAGGGCGGCCGCCACCGCCGTGAGCGTCTTGCCGGTGCCGGCGGGACCGTCGAGGGCGACCACCTTCACGTCGTCGTCGAGCAGGAGGTCGAGCGCGAAGCGCTGTTCCTTGTTCCGGGGCCGTAGGTCCCAGGCGTGGTGGTCGTTGCCGACCAGCTCCAAGCCGTGGGCGTGGCGGCGCACGAGCGCCGACTGGCTGCCGGCGTGCAGGACGCCGAACTCGTTCACCTGGAGTGCGGCCACGACGGGCTCCGTGAGGGGGTCGTCGAGGTGGCCGGCGTACACGGCGTCGACCACGGCCGGCTCCACGTCGAGCTCGCGCCAGCCGTTGTTGCCGTCGCCCTGGCGGACGCTGTCGAGGGGGTCGTGCTCACAGGAGTCGAGGCCGAACGTGGCCGCCTTGACCCGCATGCCGGTGTCGTTGGACACCAGGCGGACCGGCCGGCCGGCGTCGAAGCGCTGGCCCAGCGCCGTGCCGATGATGCGGTTGTCGGGCTTGTCCGGGTCGAGGCCGTGCTCGCGCAGCAGGCTGACCTGCACCCCGTTCAGCGCGACGCGCAGCGTGGCACCGCCGGGGACGGGCTGGGGCGTCTCGAGGTCGCCGCCGGCGTCGACCCGGATGCGCTCGATGCGACGCAGCACGTCACGAGCGGCCATGCCGACCGGGTCGAGGCGCTTCTTCAGCCCGTCGAGCTCCTCGATGACCGTGAGCGGCACGACGAGGTCGCACCCCGGGTATCCGGCCAGCACCCCCTCGGGGTCGGCGACGAGCGCCGACGTGTCGAGCACGACCTGGGTGCGGGTACCCGCGTCGGCGTCGCGGAGCATCGGCTCCACGGGCGCGTCGACGACGAGTGCGGGGTCCGGGGTCATGCGGCCTCCTGGGGGCGCAGGGCACGGCTGATCGCCGAGGCCGAGGAACGGCCGGGTCGTCGTGCCAGGGAACGGACGAACACTGATCCCGATCATGACCCGATGACGGATGGGGGGCGCGGATGCTCCCCGCGTGTTCACACGGTCGTCATCGTGGGCGCCCACTCGGCGAGGTGGGCCCGCAGGTCCATCGCGTCGGTGACGGCATGGCCGTACCAGTCGTTGTTGAAGTACGCGTAGACGTCGATGCCGTCGTCCAGCCAGGCGGCGTAGCGCCCGGCGTCGGCGGCCATGCGCTCGGGCCCGTACCGCCCGTTGTAGGGGTGGTGCAGCGCGTCGGGGCCGTGGTAGCGGATGTAGGCCCAGTCGGTGGTGAGCACCACCGGGTGGTCGGCGACCAGGTCGTGGATGCACAGGGCGACGCCGTGGCGGGCCAGGGCGTCGAACACGTCCTGGTGGACCCAGCTCGGGTCCCGCAGCTCCACCGACCACCGGATGTCGGCCGGGAGGATCTCCAGGACCGCCTCGAGGCGACCGACGTCGCGCTTCCAGTTCGGCGGCAGCTGCAGGAGGTTCGGGCCCAGGTGGTCGCCGAGGCGGCGGATGCGGTCGAGGTGCCGCGGCAGCCAGATGTCGGGGTCCTTCAGCTTCTTGCGGTGTGTGCAGAACTGGCCGACCTTGGCCGCGTAGGTGAAGCCGGGCGGCGCCTGTTCCCGCCACCCGTCGACCTTCTCGGGCGTCGGCAGGCGGTAGAAGGTGTTGTTGAGCTCGACGGTGTCGAAGCGCTGCGCGTAGTGCCCGAACCAGGTCCGTGCCGGTGCCATCTCGGGGTACACCGGGCCGCGCCAGTCCTTGTACGACCACCCCGAGCAGCCGATGCGTGCCTGTGCCACGACGTTCCCGTACCCGGCGGCACCGGGCAGGATGCGGCCATGGCGACCTGCCCGTTCTGCCGCATCGTCGCCGGCGACGCGCCGGCCCACGTGGTGCTCGACGACGAGGTGGCCGTCGGCTTCCTCGACATCCGCCCGCTGTTCCCCGGCCACGTGCTCCTCGTACCCCGGGCCCACGTCCAGGTGCTGCCCGACCTGCCGACCGACCAGGTCGGGCCGCTGTTCGAGCGCGCCCAGCGCGTCGCCGCCGCGGTGGTCGACGTGCTCGGCGCCCAGGGCAGCTTCGTGGCCATGAACAACACCGTCAGCCAGAGCGTCCCGCACCTCCACGTCCACGTCGTGCCCCGCACCAAGGGCGACGGCCTGCGCGGCTTCTTCTGGCCTCGCACCCGCTACGACTCCGAGGAGCACGCCGCCGACATCGCGGAGCGCCTCCGCAGCGCCCTCGCCAGCTGAGAATTTCGTTCCTCCGTGACACCAGCTGTCACCGAGGAACGAAATTCCCGGGTTCGGTCAGGGCTCGAAGGTGACCTGCGGCCGGCCGTCGGCGACGACGAGCGTGGCCGGGATGCCGAGCAGGTCGAGCGCGTCGCCGGTCCAGTCGTGGGACACGACGGAGACGACGTCGCCCTTGTGGTCGCCGGCCAGGATGGTGAGCTCGACCGCCACGCCACCGCCCTCGGCCTCGTCGGCGTCGAACACCAGGGCGTCGTAGGTCCCGTCCTCCAGCACGGCGACCGAGGGTACGGCCGCGGTGCCAGACTCGGCGCCATGGCCGTCGTCGTCGCAGGTGCGAGCTGGGGGATCGGCCGGGCGACGAGCGTCCACCGGGCTGCCGCCGGTCGCGCCGGTGACATCGGCGCCGACGACCAGCAGGCTGCCGGGGTCTGACCGTGGCGCCATGAGCCTGCGAGGGCAGCTGCTCGTCGCCGAGCCCACGCTCGACGACCCCAACTTCGGCCGCACGGTCGTGTACCTGATCGAGCACTCCGAGGGCGGGGCCCTCGGCCTGGTCCTCAACCGCCCGGGTGACGTGCCCGTGCACGAGGCGGTGCCGGCGTGGGCGCCCTACGTCGATGGCGTCGGCCTGGTGTTCGTGGGCGGTCCGGTCACGCCCGAGGGTGCGATCTGCCTGGCCCGCTGCCGCAGCGCCGGCCCGCAGGAGAGCCTCTTCGCCGGCACGCCGGAGCACGAGCCCACGCACCTGTTCAAGCCGATCACCACCACGATCGGGGCGGTCGACCTCCACGGCGACCCCTCCGATGCGCCGAGCGGCATCACGGCGCTGCGGATCTTCGCGGGGTACGCCGGCTGGTCGGGTGGCCAGCTCGAGCGGGAGCTCGAGGCCGGCGGCTGGTACGTCGTCGACGCCGAGGACGACGACGTCTTCACCGACCGCCCGGAGCAGTTGTGGCGCGACGTCCTGCGCCGCCAGCCGGGCTCGCTGCGCTCCGTGGCGTACTTCCCGCTCGACCCGACGGTGAACTGACGACGAGCTCCACGCCGTGGGATGCCCGCCGGAGGCGGGCCATCGTCTCACCCTCAGCGGGTCGGCTCGACGACCCAGAGCAGCCGGGTGGTCCGGGTGAGCGCCACGTACAGGCGGGTGGTGCCGAGCGGGGATTCGGCGGCGATGGCGGCCGGGTCGAACACCACGACGCCGTCGAACTCGAGCCCCTTGGTCTCGCTCGCGGTGAGCACCGAGTCGTCGTCGGGGCGGGCAGCCGCCTCGGGGACGATGGCCACGACGGTGCCGGCGGCGCCGATCGAGTCACGGGCCGCTCGCAACACGTCGTCGACGTCGTCGAGGGAGCCGATGCGCACCTCCGGCTCGACGCCCGACGACCGGACGGACGCCGGTGCCGACACCGTCCGCCCGAGGCGGGCGACCTGGTCGGCGGCGAAGGCCATCACCTCCGACGGCGTGCGGTAGCTCACCGTCAGCTCGATCAGCTCGCTGTCGTCGGTGCCGACGGCGGCCATCACCGTGGACCAGTCGCGCAGCGACCACGGCTGGCTGGCCTGGTCGAGGTCGCCGACGACGGTCATGGACCGGGCCGGGCAGCGCCGGCTGATGGCTCGCCACTGCATCGCCGACACGTCCTGGGCCTCGTCGACGACGACGTGTGCGAACCGGCGGTCGGCGACCCGCAGCACGGCCTGCTCGACGTCGGCGAAGCGGTCCGACAGCTCCTCCATGATCGCGGCGAGGAACTGGGCCGCGTCGTCGCCGATGATCTCGTACGCCGGCCGTGTGTCGTTGCGGCTGCAACCGAAGTTGGTGCACGTCAGCGTGAGCGTGCCGTCGTCGGCCCGGCCGTAGGTCATCTCCAGCTCGCACTCCGGGCAGTCGGCCGTTCGGTTCTCGAGGGCGGCCTGCATCTCCTCGGCGAGGGCGGCCTCCACGAGCTGGAACGACCCGGCGGCGAGGTCACGGGCCCGAGCTCCCACCGCACCGTCGTCGTCGCCCTCGTCCCGCCCGAGCAGCTGGTCCAGCTCGTCGAGCAGTGCCACGTCGCCCTCGGTCCACCCGCGGCCCGGCGGCCGGTGGAGCAGGGCGGCCTCGGCCTCGGACAGGAGGTCCTTCGTGGCGTGGCGGATGCGGGCCTCCGACCCGTCCAGCCGTCGCAGGGCCTGCTCGGCGGACAGCCGCGGCCAGATCCGGTCGCACAGCGCCCGCACGGCGGTGCCGTCGAGGGCGGACCGGAACGGGGGGACCGACTCCACGCTGATGCGGCCGGCGTCCACGTCACCCCGCACCCGCCGCTCGAAGTCGGCGGCGAGGAGCGCGTCGATGCCGGCCCGCACGATGGCCGCCCGCTCGTTGTGGGTGCCGGGCTGCCGACGGGTGCGCGTGACGAGCCGGCGGACGTCGTCGGGGTCGATCTTGAGGACGTAGCGGCCGCAGCCCACCTCGGCCCGTTGCTTGATCGGTCGCTCGAACCCGAGCACGGCCCGAGCCAGCACGTCGACCATGCGCACGTCGCCCTTGATGCGGGCGAGCTCGTCGTCGTCCACCGCGGTGACCGGCACGGCGGGGCCGATGTCGGCCGCCGTCGCCATGACCACGTGGTCCTCGCCCAGCGAGGGCACCACCTCGCCCACATAGCGAAGGAAGGTGCGGTTGGGCCCGACGAACAGCACGGACGCCTGGTCGCCCCGGGATGCCAGCTCGTACAGCAGGTAGGCGGCCCGGTGCAGCGCCACGGCGGTCTTCCCGGTGCCGGGACCGCCCTGCACGACGGTCAGGCCCCGGGCGGGCCGGCGGATGATGCGGTCCTGGTCGCCCTGGATCGTGCCGACGATGTCGGTCATGCGGCCGCTGCGGGGCGCCTCCAGCGAGGCGAGGAGCGCGGCCTCGCCGACGAGGTGGAGGTCGTCCTGGTCGAGCGCGGCCCGGTCGAGCAGCTCGTCGTCGAGGCCGACCAGCTCGCCCGAGCGCCAGCGGAAGTGGCGACGCCGGTGGACGCCGCCCGGGTCGCCCGGGCGGGCCCGGTAGAAGGCGGCGGCGGCGGGGGCCCGCCAGTCCACCACCATCGGGTCGCCGTGCTCGTCGGACACCGACAGCCGGCCGATGTAGAGCGTGCAGTCCTCCTCGCCGGCCAGGTCGCCGTCGATGCGGCCGACGCACAGACGGTCGGGCGTGACGTCGAGCGTCGTGGCCCGGTAGGCGGCCTGCGCCACGGCGACGTCGCGGGCGAACAGCGCATCCGGCTCCAGCTCGTCCACCGAAGCCCGCCCGCCGGCGTGCTCGGCCACGAGCGAGGCGCGAGCCCGCTGCGCCACCACCCGTTCGTACGCACGGTCGATGTGGTGCCGCTCCTCGCGCAGCTCGGCATCCAGATCCGTCATCGCCACCCCTTGTCGGCCGCCCACGAGTCGACGATCGTGCGCCTCCGACGGGCCAGAAACAACCCCTGACGAGGGAATATGTGCCGCCACCCCCGTCGTTGTCACGGGTGGCGGCAGCGATTCAGAGGCGGTCGATCCGCTTGAAGCCCTCGCCCAGTTCGCAGCCGCCGAAGCGGCCCCACTCGGCCAGCCGGTCTCGGATCCGGTCGGCGAAGGCGCCCCACTGCTCCTCGGCCGCAGGGTCGTCGAGGGCGACGCCCATGGTCGTCTGGAACTGCGACTCGTGGGCCCGCAGCGCGGCGAGCTTGGCGTCGACGTCGCGCTCGCCGAGGGACTCGACGTGGTCGGGTTCGTCGGCCTCCCACAGCAAGAGCAGGTCGGGCCGGTGGTGCTCGAGCTCCTGCTCGGGGAAGAACAGCGGGTCGCGTGCCGCCACGATGCCCTCGACGGCGAGGAGGCCGGCGTGGCGGTGGTCGGGGTGCAACCGATAGCGCTTCCACGGGTCGTGGCCGAGCACCACGGCGGGCCGCAGCCGCCGGATCCAGTAGGCGACCTGCCAGCGCTGGCGCAGTGACGAATCGAGCTCGCCGTCGGGCCAGCCGAGGAAGGCGACCTCGCCCGTGCCCCCGAGTGCCCTCGCCGCCGCCCGCTGCTCGACCTGGCGGATGGCGACCAGCTCGGCCGGGTCCTGGCTCGGGTCCCACGTGCCCTTGGAGCCGTCGGTGCAGACGAGGTGGTGCACGATGCAGCCGGCCGCCGCCCACTTGGCGAGCGTGGCGCCGGCGCCGAACTCCACGTCGTCGGGGTGGGCGCCGATGGCCAGCGCCGAGGTGGGCACGTCGACGTCGCGGCTCACACCGGTGGATGCCCCCGGCGGGGCCGGCGTGGGGAGGTCGGGCGCACCCATCAGTCGTGGGCGGGCAGCAGGAGGTCGGCCGGGTGGTCGACGTCCCAGCCCAGCCGCGCGTCGCGCACGATGCGGACCGGCAGCCCGAGCCGCAGGCCCTCGGCCCGGTGGCGCTCGAAGGACCCGCCGCCGTAGGAGAAGCGGAACCCGGCGGCCGCCGGCACGGCCACCACGTTGGTGCCGTCGAGGCGGCGATCGGGGACCAACGTGACCCCCTCGGTGGCGGCCACCCAGGCCAGCGAGGTGGCCAGTGGCAGGTCGGAGTGGGCCACCACCACCGTCTCCACGCCCCGGTCGGCCAGCTCGGCGACCCCGGCCTGGACGGCACCGTTGAGCCCCAGGCCCGGCGTCCAGATCACCTCGGCGCCGACCGACTCCGCCCACGCCCGGACGTGCACGTCGTCGCACACCACCGAGACGGGCAGGGGGGCGGCGGCGGCGAGGACGATGTCGGCCATGTCCCGGGCGAGGGTGGCCCGGGCCGTGGCGTCGAGGTGCTCGGCGAGGCGCACCTTGGCCCGGGTGAAGTCCTTGACCGGGACGACGACGGCGATGCGAGGTGCGGCCATGCAGGGCGCAGTGTACGGACGGCCGTCGTCGCTCGGGTCGCCCGGGAACGTCGTCACTAGGGTGCCGACCATGTCGTCGATCAACGTCGCCGTCCTCGGCGGCGGATCGTGGGGGACCACGGTCGCCCACCTCTGCGCCCAGAAGGCGCCGACCGCGCTGTGGGCCCGCTCCCCGGAGACGGTCGCCGACATCAACGAGGTGCACCGCAACCGGCGCTACCTGCCCGACCACGACCTGCACCCGTCGCTCGTGGCCACCGCCGACCTGGGCGAGGCGCTCCGCTCGGCCGACCTGGTCGTCATGGGCACGCCGTCCCACGCCTTCCGCCAGACACTGCGCGACGCCGGGCCCCACATTCGTCCGTGGGTGCCGGTGGTGAGCCTGACCAAGGGACTCGAGCTCGACACCGGCCTGCGGATGACCGAGGTCGTGCACGACGAGCTCCCCGGGCACCCCGTGGGCGTGCTCACCGGGCCCAACCTGGCCAAGGAGATCATGGACGGGGCGGCCACCGCGTCGGTGCTGGCCATGCAGGACGACGCCGTGGCCATGGCGCTCCAGGAGCTGTTCGCCAGCGAGGCGTTCCGGGTGTACACGAACGACGACCTCGTCGGGTGCGAGCTGGGCGGCGTGTTCAAGAACGTCATCGCCATCGCCGCCGGCATGGCCGACGGCATGGGCACCGGTGACAACACCCGCGCCGCGCTGATCACCCGCGGCCTGGCCGAGATCACCCGCATCGGCGTCGCCTACGGCGGCTCGCCCATGACGTTCGCCGGCCTGGCCGGCATGGGCGATCTGATCGCCACCTGCATCTCGCCCCAGTCGCGCAACCGCACGGTCGGCCAGAAGCTGGGCGAGGGCATGACCATCGACGAGGTCATCGCCGACATGAACCAGGTGGCCGAGGGCGTGAGGAGCTGCAAGGTGGTCCAGACCATGGCGCAGGAGGCCGGGGTCGAGGCCCCGATCACCGACCAGGTGGTGGCCGTGTGCCACGAGGGCGCCACCGTCGGTGAGGTGTACGCCCGCCTGCTGCACCGGGCCAGCCGCCGCGAGCTGCACGGCATCGCAGACCGGTGAGCGTCCGCACCTGGATGGTGCGGCGCCTGCTCGGACGGCTCCGCATCGACGACGACACGATCCGCCACCTGTCGACCTTCCAGCGGCTCGGCGAGCACCTGGAGATCCAGGCGCCGGGGGAGATGCTCCCGATCGGCGCCCGCACCGTCTTCCGGGCCCTGCGCACCCGGGCCGCCAGCCAGACCGGCACCGACTGGGTGTGGCCGTACTGGCTGCGCCGCCAGATCGACCCGTCGTCGCCGGCGTTCGTCCCTCGCGGCCACCTGCCGTTCCTCTCCAACGTCACCAGCCGCAACTGGACGATGGTGGGCAACCGCGGCTCGGCACGGGCCGCCGTCGTCGACCCCCGGGGGCTGGTGTCGCCCTGGCACGACGCCTGGTCCCTCGACTGGTGGATCGGCGCCGAGGACCGCTGGCACGTGCCGGCCGCCGAGGCCAACGTACGCCAGTCCCTGCTGGGCGACTCGCCCGTCGTGGAGACCCGCATGCGGGTCCCCGGCGGCGACATCGTGCACCGGGCCTACGTCATCCAGGCCACGGCAGCCGATGGTGGCGAGGAGCTCGTGATCGTCGAGATCGAGAACGACTCGGCCGTCCCGGTGGCGGTGGCGCTGGCGGTGCGGCCGTACAACGCCGAGGGCCTCGCCGTCATCGAGCGCATCGGCCTGCACGACACCACCGTCACCGTCGACGGGCGCGTGGCGATGCTGCTGCCGAAGCCGCCCAACGCGGTGGCGGCGTCGACGTTCCACGACGGCGACTGCGCCACGAAGGTGTTCGCCGGCGAGACCGAGACGTCGTTCCCGAAGGACCTGCGGGACGAGGCCGGGATGGCCCAGGCCGCGTTCGTGTACCCGCTGCCGCACCGCCAGGCCCTGCGGGTCGCTCTGCCCCTGGCGCCGGAGTCCCGTACCCGGCTCGAGGGTCGGGCCCGCAAGCGGGTGCGCAACGCGCCCGGCTTCCCGCAGGCCGTGCCGACGGCCGAGCAGGTGGCGAACGGCTGGAAGGTGCACACCGACCGGGGCATGCGGCTGGTGCTGCCCGACGACCGGCTCCAGTCCGCCGTCGATGCCAACCGGCGCTTCCTGCTGCTGTTCCACGACGGCGCCGACGTCACGCCGGGGCCGCGCACGTACAACCGGTTCTGGTTCCGGGACGCGGCGTACCTGCTCGCCGCCCTGGACCGCTACGGCTTCCATGCCGAGGCGCGCGAGGTGCTGGCCAGCTTCCCCGGCCGGCAGCACTCCGACGGCTTCTTCTTCTCCCAGCGGCTCGAGTGGGACGCCAACGGTGCGGCGTTGTGGGCGCTGGCCCACCACTGGGACCTGACCCGCGACCGGTCCCTGCTGGACGAGGTCACCCCGGCGGTCGCCGGCGGCGTCCAGTGGATCGATCGCAAGCGCCGGGGCAAGCGGCGCGACGACCCGGCCCTGCGCGGGCTGCTGCCTGCCGGCATCTCGGCCGAGCACCTCGGGCCCCACGACTACTTCTACTGGGACGACTTCTGGGCGCTGGCCGGCCTGCGTGACGGGGCCCGCCTGCTCGCCGCGGCCGGTGAGGACGAGGCCGCCGATCGGGCCCGCTCCTTCCTGGAGGCGATGACGACGGACGTGCGGGCCTCGATGGGCCTCACGGCCGAGCGGCTCGGCACCAAGGCCGTCCCGGCCGGACCTCGTCGACGCATCGATCCGGGCGTCATCGGTTCCCTGTCGGCGGTGTGGCCGCTCCACCTGCTCGGCGCCCACGACGAGGCCATGCAGGCGACCCTCGACGTCGTGCGCGACCGCTTCTGCATCGACCACGCCTTCTACCAGGGCATCAGCCACACCGGCCTCGGCACGTACCTCACCCTGCAGATCGCGTTCGTCGAGCTGCTCGCCGGCGACCGCCGCGCACTCGACCGGCTCGAGTGGTTCCTGTCGAGCGCGACGCCGACGTGGACGTGGCCCGAAGCGATCCACCCGCGGGTGGCCGGCGGGTGCATGGGCGACGGCCACCACGGGTGGGCCGCCGCGGAGCTGTTGAGCTTCGTGCGCACGATGCTCGTCCACGAGACGACCGACGGGCTGGCCCTGGCCTCGATGATCCCGGCCACCTGGTACGGGCAGGGCGTCGAGGTGCACGACGCCCCCACCCGCTTCGGCACGCTCTCCTTCGCCATCCGCTGGCACGGCGAGCGCCCCGCCATCCTGTGGGAGCTCGAGCCCCACGATCCGGGCACCGCCGTGCTCCTCACCTGCCCCGGCCTCGACCCGACGTGGCGGAGCACCGACCTCCGCGGTGAGGCCCTGCTCGCCGTACCACCGGATGCGCCGCCGCCGGCAGCGGTGCCGGGCCCCGACGAGGGCACCAGCTTCGGCTGAAGCTGCTGGCGCGCGTTGGCCGCCGCGAGGTGTCGCCGGTGCATGCTGGGTGGACGGCCGCCACGACACGCCGTACCCCCCCCGGAGGAACGAGACACCATGGACACACGACGCACCATCGCCCTCACCGCCTTCCTCGCCGGCGGTCTCCTGCTCGCCGCCTGCGGCGACGACGACGCCACCACCACGTCCGGAGCGGCCAGCTCGGCGGAGGAGGGCCACAGCGACGACGGCCACGACGACGAGGGGACGCCGGTCGCGGACGGGGCGCGCGAGATCGAGGTGGTGGCGAACGACTTCGCGTTCGAGCCCGCCGAGATCACGGCCGAGGCAGGCGAGGACCTCGCCATCGTCCTGACCAGCGAGGACATGCTCCACGACTTCACGATCGATGAGCTGGACGCCCACGTGGTCGCCGAGCGCGGGGACACCGCGACCGGCGGCGTCGCCGCCGTCGAACCCGGTACCTACACGTACTACTGCTCGGTCCCAGGGCACCGGAACGCCGGCATGGAGGGGACCCTCACGGTCGAGTAGCCCCGCGGGGGCGGGACGCCGCTACTCGATGACGATGTCCTCGAGACCCGCCTCGGGCTCCGGGAAGGACATGTCGAGCGACTCGAGTCTGTGGACCAGGAGCGAGCTGACGGCGAGGTTCCGGTACCACTTGCGATCGGCCGGCACGACGTACCAGGGCGCGTCCGCGGTGGAGGTGGCGGCGATGGCGTCCCGGTACGCACGCTGGTAGTCGTCCCAGAAGGCGCGCTCGTCGACGTCGGCCGAGGAGAACTTCCAGTGCTTGTCCGGCCGGTCGAGCCGCGACCGCAGACGTTCGGCCTGCTCCTCTTTGCTGATGTGGAGGAACACCTTGACGATGGTGGTGCCCTCCTCGGCCAGCATCCGCTCGAAGTCGCGGATGTGGGAGAAGCGCCGCTTCGCGTGATTGTCGTCCACGGCCCCGTGCACCCGCACCACCAGCACGTCCTCGTAGTGGCTGCGGTTGAAGACCACGAGCTCACCGTCGGCCGGAACGTGGGCGTGGGCCCGCCACAGGTAGTCGCGGGACAGCTCGGCGCCGGACGGCTTCTTGAACGACTGGGTTCGCAGGCCCATCGGGTTCACGTCCTTGAAGACGTGGCGGATCGTGCCGTCCTTGCCGCCGGTGTCCATGGCCTGCAGGACGAGGAGCAGGCGCTCGCTGCTGCTGGCGTACAGGAGGTGCTGGAGCTCGGCGAGGCGGGTGCGCTGCGCTTCGAAGACCGCCCTCGACGCCTCCTTGTCACCGTCGAACCCGGGCGTGGCGCGGGTGTCGATCGACCCCAGGTCGAGGTCGGATCCGGGCGGGACGCGCAGGAGGTGCTCCATGCCGGCGTTCCTACCCGTGCCGGCGGGGCCGGACCCGCCCGTCGCGCTCGCAGATCGCCACCACCTCGGGTGCGCCGCCCGGGAACTAGCGTTCGCCGCATGGCCCCGGGCACCGCCACGACGCTGCGACCCAGCCTGAAGCGGAAGGCGCCGGGCACCCGCCGGGAGCGCGACCTGTGGGAGCTCGGGCACCAGGTGGTCGTCGGCATCGACGAGGTCGGCCGGGGCGCGTGGGCCGGGCCGTTGACCCTCGGCGCGGTGGTCATCCCCAAGGACAAGCGCCTCACCAAGGTCCGCGACTCCAAGATGCTGACCGAGCGCGAGCGCGAGGTCATGTACGAGCGCATCGTCGACTGGGCCGACGCCTGGTCCGTGGGCCACGCCTGGCCCGAGGAGTGCGACGAGCTCGGCATGTCCGAGGCGCAGCGCCTGGCGGCCCGCCGGGCCCTCGAGGGCCTCGGCGTCGTCCCCGATCAGGTGCTGCTCGACGGGAACTGGGACTTCGTCGGGGGCGGCAACGTCACCAAGATCGTCAAGGGCGACGCCACCTGCCTCTCCATCGCCGCCGCATCGATCGTGGCCAAGGTCACCCGTGATCGGCTGATGCGGGAGTCGAGCGAGGCCCACCCGTGGTGGAGCTTCGACACCAACAAGGGCTACCCATGCCCCCGACACAAGACGGCGCTCGCCGGGGTGGGGCCGTCGGCGATCCACCGTCGCAGCTGGGTGTTCATGGAGCACCTGCCCTGGATTGGCGCGGTGCGGGCCGTGCCCGTCCACCTGCGTCCGGACGATTCGCAGGGGAGGCTCTTCACATGAGCGATCCGCGCACTGCCGAGCTGGCCCGACTCCTCTCCGAGGTCCGGTCGCTGCGGCTCCGGCCCGACGACTGGGACACCGTGGACGGCCACCTGGCCGCCATCCAGTCCGGCGACCACGCCCAGGTCGACCAGCTGTCGCAGGCGGTGTTCGAGGCCCGGGTCCGGGGCCGGTTCAGCGGGCCCCGGGGGAGCGCCGGCGTCGCCCCCACGAAGCAGACGTCCGTGCTGCCCATCGTCGGCGTCGTCTGCGGCGGTCTCCTCGTCGCCGTGGGCGCCCTGTTGGGTGGCGGCCCGATCCTGTGGGGGATCGTGGCGTTGGGCGTCTTCGTCTTCGGCATCGCGTTCGCCGGTTCGCGCGTCGCCCACCGCCCTCGCGGGGAGGGCGACGGGGACGCTGTGCAGTCCGTGCCGATCCCCGACCAGGTCGCCCTCCGCGTCAACGCGATCGGGCGCATGCACGGCGCCGGGCGGTGAGCGCCGGCGCAGGTCGGCTCAGCGGCGCATCTGGCTCAGCAGGCGCAGCACGTACCAGAACAGCATCATCACGGAGGCGAACAGCTGCACCGCGGCACCCACGTGGGCGTTGGACGGGTAGCGGGCCATGATCTGCTGGGTCTGGTAGAGGATGGACCCGCCGGCGAGGGCGATCATGGCCACGGAGAACCAGATCCCCAGGCTGAGCCCGAAGATCACGGCGGCGACGATGAGCACCAGTGCCGCGATGCCGCCCCACATCAGCATCGGGCGCAGGAACGACAGGTCCTTGCGGGTGACGAAGGCGACGACCGTGAGGCCGGCGAAGCCGAGGGCGGTGATGGCGGCCGCGGCAGCCACCGTGCCCGAGCCGTTCACCGGGTCGTTGAAGACGTAGTAGAGGAACGGGGCGAAGATCAGCGCCTCGGCGGCGGCCATGCCGAACAGGCCGGCGTACTGGAGACCCTCGTTCTCCAGGTTGTGCGCCGCCGACGTGGCCATCCAGTTGACGACCATGAACGCGCCGAGGATGAGCAGCCACGCGCTGCTCGCCGTCGTGAGGAAGTCGTACATCGCCTCGGCGGCGCCCATCGAGAAGAGCACCGTCTCGAAGGCGACGAACGCGCCGACGGCGAGGAGCAGGTGCGAGTAGACCCGCATCACGAACGTGCCGCGCTCCTCGGCGTCGAGCGTGGCGACCGGTGGGGTCGGTGCGTAGTTCTGCATGGCTCCATTGTGCCCCTCGCGCGGCCGGATGGGACTGCACGGGCGATGGCGTCGGGCACGTCGGCGCTCGTTAGCGTCGCGGCATGACGCCCGTCCGGTTGCGCCCCGCCGTCGCGCTCGCGGCCTTCAGCCTCCTCGTCTGGACCACCCGGATCCGCAACATCTGGACCGACGACTCCCTCAGCACCGCGGGGCAGGTGAGCCGCACCGCGCTCTCGCTCACCTTCACCGCGTTCGCGGTGGCCGTGCTGGTCGTGTGGGCGCGGGGTCGGTCGATCGGGCGGATCCCCGGAGCCGCCTCGCTGCTGGTGCGGCTGTTCGCGGCCTGGACCATCGGCGTGTGGGCCGTGCGGGCCGTGCAGATCGCCACCGCCGGCCACGGTGCCGCCTTCGTCGCCGTGCACACCGCGCTGGCCGTGGCGTCCACCGCCCTGGCGGTCTGGGCCGCCCGGAGCGTGGTGCGCACCCCCGACGGCATCGCGACGCCGGCGTAGGACCGGCGTGACCTCCGGGTCGCGTGGCGGACGGCACGAGTTCTCGTCCGGCGGTGATCGGGTAGTGGTGCCGCGATGACGGGCGCGGTGCTGCTCCTGGCCTCCATCGGTGAGGCCTTCGGCGAGGTCAACGACGTGTACCCGAGCGCCGAGGCCGTGTGGCGCCTGATCGCCGCTGCCTGCCTCGGGGCGATCGTCGGCATCGAGCGGGAGGCCAACGACCAGCCCGCCGGGTTGCGGACCCACCTGACCGTCGCGCTGGGTGCTGCCACCTTCGGGATGGTGTCCACACTGGGATTCTCCGAGTTCGTGGCCGGCCAGCGAGACGTCAACATCCAGTTCGACGTCACCCGCGTCGCCTCCAACGTGGTGGTCGGCATCGGCTTCCTCGGCGCCGGGATGATCTTCCGGTCGGGCTCCAAGATCAGGAACCTCACGACGGCTGCCAGCCTCTGGGTCACCGCCGCCATCGGCCTTGCCGCCGGCGTGGGTGACATCGGCATCGCCGTCGTCGCCACCGTCGGGCTCCTCTTCGCCCTCGTGCTGCTGCGCATGCCCCGTGACGCCATCCGCCGCCGCCTGACCCGCTCCACCACGCACGTGTCGATCCGCGTCACCGGGGTCGCCGCCGCCGAGCCCGTCCTCGATGCACTGCGCTCCCTCGATGGCGTCTCGGTGCTCGAGGTCGGCTGGGGCAAGCGGGACGGCGACACGGTCCTCGACCTCACACTCGAGTCTCCGTCGGCCACGCGTCCCGAGCTCGAGCTGGCGCCGATCGTGGCCCGGGACGACGTCGTGTCGGTGGACTCCGACGTGTTCCTGCGATCCGAGGTCGGCGACGACGGTTAGGAGCCGTCCTCCGACAGCGCGACGTCGAGGGCGAAGGTGAGGCACCGGCACCCGCCGCCCGACTTGAGGAACTCGTCCACGGGGCAGACCACGACGTGGAAGCCCCAGGTCTCGAGCTGACGACCGACGCGGGGCGGGCAGGTGGGCATGTGGATCACGTCGCCGACCACGACGGAGTTGGCGCAGAACGCCAGCGCCTCGTCGTCGTGGAGCCACAGCGGCTCGGGGACGAGGTCCTCGACGACCCGGCGACCGGCGGCGTCCCACCCGAGCGGCGCGCACATCGCCCGTCGGTCGTCCAGCGGGCAGAACGTGAGGTCGAGGTGGTACAGCCGGTCGTCCACCAGCTCGACCGTGCGCACGGGGACCCCCAGCAGGCCGGCCAGCAGCGGTGCGGCCGCCAGGTCGGAGCGGAGCCGGTGGCCCGAGAGCAGCTCGCCGGCGAAGGGCAGCGCGTCCCCCGCGCCCTCGTGCACCACCTCGGCCGGCAGCCGGGCGACCTCCCAGCCCCGCGACTCGAACCACGACGCGAAGACCTCGGTCTCGGGCACCCGCTCCGGGTGGCGGAAGTGGGCGGGCACGAAGCGACGGGTCCCGGCGTCGACGAGGCCGGCGTTGGCGGTGAACACCAGGTCGGGCACACCCTCGGGCTGGTCGATGGTCTCCACCTCGGCGCCGGCGGCCACCAGTGCATCGTGCAAGCTCTGCCACTGCTGGAGCGCGACATCGACGTCGACCTCGACGCCGTGGCGCATCCACGGGTTGATCTCGTAGAGCACGCCGAAGTGGCGGGGCGGGCACAGCAGGAAGCGCCGCCCCCAGGAGAGCCCGCTCACCCGCAGAGCTCCCCGGTGAGCTGGCCGACGAAGACACCGATGTCGGTGACGATGCCGATGGCCTGGTGCGAACCCCGATCCGCGAGCTTGGTGACGACCGCCTGGTTGATGTCGACGCAGAACGTCTCGACCGAGGCCGGCAACACGTTGCCGGTGGCGATCGCGTGCAGCGTGGTGGCCAGCATGAGCGCCACGCGCACTCCCGGCACCTGCGCCCGCATGGCGTCGGCAGCCGCAGCCACGTCGGTGATGGTGTCGGGCAGGGGCCCGTCGTCGCGCACCGACCCGGCCAGCACGAACGGCACGCCGGCCCGGACGCAGGCGTGCATCACCCCGCCGGTGACGAAGCCGGCCTCGACGGCGGCGGCGATGGAGCCGTGCCGGCGGATCTCGTTGATGACCCGCACGTGGTTGGCGTGCCCGCCCTCGACCGGCACCCCGTCGGCCACGCCGATGCCGAGCGACGTACCGAGCACGTTGGACTCGAGGTCGTGGGTGGCGAAGCCGTTGCCCGTGAACAGGCAGCTGATCCACCCCTGCTCGACCAGGGCGGCGAGGTCGGGCCCGGCCCCGGTGTGGATGGCGGCGGGCCCGACCACCAGGAGGACCCGGCCGCCCTCCTCCCGTGCCGTGCGGATGCGCTCGGCGACGTGGCGGATCATCAGCGCCTTGGGCTTCTCCGAGGACACCTCGGAGTTCATGAACTCGAACGTGCCGGCCACGCGGGGACGGTCGGGTGGCCGGACCCGCACACCGTCACGGCCGACGACGATGCGGTCGCCGACGCGCACGCGGTGCATCGGCACGGTGCGGACCCGGACCTGACCGTCGGCGTCGTGCACCACGAGGCCACAATCCATCTCGGGGTTCTCCACCAGGTGCCAGGTCCCGCCGAGGAGGACCTCGGTGTCGAGGTTCGTCGTGGAGTGGAAGTCGGCCGGGAGCACGCCGTCCTGGTCGGCCACGGCCGTGACGGCCTCGGACTGGGCGATGCGGTTCGCCCCGTGGACCTGCAGGTCGTCGATCAGCGCATCGAGCAGCGCCTGGTCGTCGGCGCGCACGACGATCGTGGCATGGGACTCGTCGTCGTTCGTCTTGCCGATGACGACGTCAGCGAGCTCGTAGTCGGCGCCGGCCTCGAGCACGGCGTCGAGCACCCGGGCCAGGATCAGTGTGTCGACGATGTGGCCGTGCACCTCGATCGTCTCGTTCGCCATCGCACCATCATCCCGCTTCCGCAGCCGCACCCACCGCCTTTCCCGGCGGGCCGGGGAGGGCGGTACGATCCGCGCCGCATGGGACAGAGCGTGACCGTCGTGGCGAAGCCGTCGTCGAACCCCGAGATCCTGCGGTTCGAGATCAACCGCAGCCTCACCGGCATGGGGCACGAGCGCTACCGCTCGCTGGACGACGTCATCCTCGACCGGCCCGTCGACCGCCTCGCCCGGCGCCTGTTCGAGCACGGCGGCGTCGACGGCGTGCACGTGAACTCCTCGGTCATCACCGTCGACCTGGCCGGCGGCCGCGTCGGTGAGGGGCTGCAGGAGATCATCGAGAACCTCTTCCGCTTCTACCCGGGCACGCCCGACGAGGAGCCGGTCGACGAGGTGGTGCCCGAGGACGCGCCCGTCGTCCAGGACCCGCTCACCGGCGACGAGGACGAGCTGCTGCAGGCCCCCGAGGCGGCCGCCGCCACCGGGTCGAGCGAGTTCGATGCGCCGTCGGAGGCGCCGGCCGAGGCCCCGGACCCCGACCGTCCCGACGACGAGACCACACCGGCTGACTAGCGACTAGCGAGACCGTCGCCTTCCAGGGCGGTTGACGAGACCCGAACGCGTGTTCGATACTCGAAGACGTGGGTCGAGACGTCGGAGCGATGCGCGCCGCCATGGCCGGCGGCGCCGAGGACCTCGCCGAGGTCGCGGCCCGGATGCAGCCCACCGTCCTGGCCCGGGCCCAGCGCCTGCCGCTGCTGCCCGCGCTCGAGCGCCTGGTCCCGGGGGGTGGGCTCCAGCGGGGGTCGACGCTGTCGGTCGACGGCATGGCCGCCACGTCCCTCGCCCTCGCCGCCGCCGCCGGCTCGTCCCGCGACGGGGCATGGGTGGCCGCCGTGGGGTTCCCCTCCCTCGGCCTGCTCGCCGCCGCCGAGCTGGGCATCGCCCTCGAGCGCCTGGTGCTGGTCGCCGAGCCCGAGCCGCTCCTACCCGGCGAGCGGGCCGATGCCGCGTCATGGCCGTCGGTGGTCGCTGCGCTGGTCGACGCCTTCGAGGTCGTGCTCGTGCACGCCAGCCACCCGGTGCGCGCCGCCGACGGGCGCCGCCTGGTCGCCCGCACCCGCGAGCGCGGCGCCGTGCTCATCCAGGTGGGCGGCCACCGCGACACCGGTGCGCTGTGGCCCGAGGGTGCCGATGTGGCGCTGCGGGTGATCGACGCCACGTGGGAGGGCCTGGGGGAGGGGCACGGCCACCTCCGAGCCCGTCGGGTCACCGTCGAGGCCGGTGGGCGCCGGGAGGCGGCCCGAACCCGCCGGGCCGAGCTGTGGCTGCCCTCCGCCGACGGGACGGTCGAGGAGGTCCTGCCCGAGCCGGTGCCGCTGCGCCCGACTCGGGAGAGCGAGATCGCATGAGCCCCCGCCTCCAGCCGCGCAAGGTCGTCCCGGACGTGATCGATCCGTACATGTCCGATCGTCCGGTGCGCACCATGTCGATCTGGGTGCCCGACTGGCCCCTGGTCGCCGCCGGCGTCCACCCCGACGTGCCGGCCGCGGTCTTCGTCGCCAACCGGGTCGTGGCATGCACCGCGGCGGCGCGCGCCGCCGGGGTCCGCCGGCACATGCGCCGGCGCGAAGCCCAGTCCCGCGCCCCGTCCCTGCTGGTGCTCGACCACGCGCCCGACCGAGATGCCCGGGCCTTCGAACCGGTCGTGCACGCCGTCGAGGCGCTCACGCCCCGCATCGAGGTCACCCGCCCGGGCCGGTGCGCGTTCCCCACCCGGGGACCGGCCCGGTACTTCGGGGGCGACGAGACCCTCGCCGACCGGGCCCTCGCCGTGGTGGCCGAGGTCCTCGACGCCCCGGTGGCGGTCGGTGTGGCCGATGGTCCCTTCGCCGCCTCCCACGCCGCCCGCACCGCGCTCGTGCGGGCCAGCCGGGCCGCGACCGACGGGTCCAGCCCGCCGCCGGTGTGGGTGGTGGCACCGGGGCGGTCGGCCGAGTACCTGGCACCGCTGTCCCTCGGCGCCCTCGACCGCCCCGAGCTCGCCGACGTCCTCGCCCGCCTCGGCCTCCACTCCCTCGGCGACCTCGCCGCCCTGCCCGCCGCCGACGTGCTCGGCCGGTTCGGCACCGAGGGGGCCGAGGCCCACCGCCTGGCCCGGGGCCTCGACCCCCGACCGCCGGCCACCGGACCGCCACCCCCCGACCTGGTCGTGACGGCCGAGCTCGACCCGCCGGCCGAGCAGGTGGCGCCCATCGCCTTCGTCGCCCGGGGCATGGCCGACGAGCTCCACGCCCGCCTCGACGCCCGGGGCTCGGTGTGCACCCGCATCGTCATCAGCGCCGAGACCGAGCACGGTGAGCGGTCCGAGCGGGTGTGGCGCCACGAGGGTGCGTTCAGCGCCGGCGCCATCGCCGACCGGGTGCGGTGGCAGATGGACGGCTGGCTCCACGCCAACGTCCGCCAGCGCCCCACCGCCGGCATCGCCCAGCTGTGGCTCCAGCCCGACGAGGTCATCGCCGCCGACGGCCGCCAGCTCGGGTTCTGGGGTGCCGACACCGGGGCAGCCGACCGGGCGGTGCGGGCCATCGCCCGCGTCCAGGGACTGCTCGGCGCCGACGCCGTCCTGGTGCCCGAGTACGCCGGTGGGCGCGACCCGGGCGAGCAGCTCCGACTGGTGCCCGCCGCCGCCGTCGACCTCGCCGCCGAGCGCCCCGCGGCCCGCCCCGACTGGGTCGTTGCCCCCTGGCCCGGCCGCCTCCCGAACCCATCGCCGGCCACGCTGCACCCCGACGCCGTGCCCGTGGACGTCGTCGACGCCCGCGGCCGCACGGTGGTGGTCGACGGTCGCTGCCAGCCCACCGCCGAGCCGGCCACCCTGCGCGCCGGCCGCCGGCCCCGCCGCATCGTGTCGTGGGCCGGGCCGTGGCCGGTGGACGAGCGCTGGTGGGACCCCGAGCGCCGCTCCCGCCGGGTCCGCCTCCAGGTCGTCACCGACGACGGCGCCGCCCACCTGGTCGTGCTCGAGGGCGGCGCCTGGTCGATCGCCGCCACCTACGACTGATCGGGCCTGTTCCCTTCGCGCCGATCGGCCATCAGCGGTCGATCGGCCCGCAAGGAACGGTCGATCACCCGGCAGACTCGTCCGGTGAGCCGACGCCACCGCACCTCCACCGCCGAGGGCCGCGAGCTGATCGCGCTCCTGGCGATGGCCACGGCGCTGACCGCGCTCGGCATCGACCTCATGCTGCCGGCGTTCGACGAGATCCGGGCGGACTTCGACCTCGGCGCCGGCTCCACCGCGGTCACCGGCCTGGTCACGGCGTACTTCGTCGGCCTCGGGGTCGGCACCGTCTTCTACGGCCCGCTCGCCGACCACAAGGGCCGGCGCTGGACCATGCGCCTCGGCCTGGCCATTTACCTGGCCGGCGCGCTCCTGGCCGCCGTCGCGCCCACGCTGCCCATGGTCCTCGTTGCCCGGTTCCTGTGGGGGATGGGTGCCGCCGGTCCGCGGGTCGTGGCCCTCGCCATCGTCCGCGACCGCTTCGAGGGCGACGCCATGTCCCGCACGATGTCCTCGCTCATGGCCGTCTTCCTGCTCGTGCCCGTGGTGGCGCCCACGCTCGGTGCCGTCCTGCTCGAGGTGGCGCCGTGGCGGTGGCTGTTCGTGCTCTGCGCGGCGAGCGCGATCCTCGTGGCGCTGTGGACGCAGCGGCTGCCCGAGACCCTGGCGACCGAGCACCGCATCCCCGACCTGCGCTTCCACCGGGTGAAGGCCGCGGCGGGCCTCGTGGTCTCCAGCCGCACCGCGGTGGCCTACACCGCGGCCACCGTCGCCCTCTACGGCGTGTTCACGTCCTACCTGGGGTCGTCGGAGGCCATCGTCGGCCAGGCCCTCGGCCGTGAGGACCAGTTCCCCCTGATCTTCGGTGCGCTGGCCGGCTCGATGGGCGTCGCCGCGCTGCTCAATGGGCGCATCGTGTCCCGGTTCGGGACGGCGTCGATGGTGCGGGGCGCGCTCTCGGTCTACGTCGTCACGACGGTCGTGCTGCTCGGCCTCTCGGTCGCCACCGACGGCCGGCCCGGGCTGTGGACGTTCCTGCCCGTGATGGCGCTGTTGCTGGCCAGCCACGCCCAGCTGCTCCCCAACCTCAACACGCTGGCGATGGCTCCCATGGCCTCCGTCGCCGGCACGGCCTCGTCGGTGATCGGCGCCGCGCAGCTCACCATCGGCGCGCTGCTCGGCGGCCTGCTCGACCGGTTCTTCGACGGCACGATCCTGCCGCTCTCCATCGGCTTCGCCATCGCCGCGGCCTGCACGGTGGCGACCGTCACCGTGGCTCGCCGGGTCCCCGACGCACCCGTCGACGCCGCCGGCCTCGCCGCCGAACCGGTCTCGTAGCGTCCCGCGCGGCGTGGGTGCCGACGGCGAGGGCCGGGCGCCGTAGCGTGCAGCGCCGTGCCACGCACCGGATCGACTCGGATCTGGCGGACCTTCCGCCACCCCGCCCAGTACGTGGTCGCGGCGTTCCTCGGCGCCATCCTCATCGGTGGCCTGCTGCTGCGCCTGCCCATGGCATCCGAGCCCGGCGAGTCCAGCTCGTTCGTCACCGCCTGGTTCACGGCGACGTCGGCCGTGTGCGTGACCGGCCTCAACGTCGTCGACCCCGAGTCGCACTGGTCGCTCTTCGGTGAGCTGGTGATCCTGGCCCTGATCCAGATCGGCGGCTTCGGGATCATCGCCCTCTCCTCGCTGCTCGTCGCCCTGCTCGCCCGCCGGCTCGGCCTCCGGCACCGGCTGATCGCCGTGGCCGAGACCGGTGCCATCGACATGTCCGATGTGCGCCGCCTGCTGCTCAGCGTGGCCAAGCTCACCGCCGTCTTCGAGCTCACCGCCGCCGCGATCCTGACGATCCGCTGGGCCACGACCCACGGGGAGCCGATCGGGCGCGCCGCCTACCTCGGCATCTTCCACTCGGTCTCGTCGTTCAACAACGCCGGCTTCGCCCTGTTCTTCGACAACCTCATCAGCTACCGCACCGACCCGGTGATCCTCCTGGTGATCGCGGCGAACATCGTCATCGGCGGCCTCGGCCTCCCGGTGTGGTCCCAGATCGGCCGGAACCGCCAGCGGGCCCACGCGTACTCGTTGCACGCCAAGCTGACGCTGAGCACGACGGGCGCGCTGATCCTCGGCGGTGCCCTGCTGTTCGCGTGGTTCGAGTGGACGAACCCGGCCACGCTGGGCGGCCTCGGCTGGTTCGACTCGGTCACCAACTCGATCTTCCACAGCATCACGCCTCGCACGGCGGGCTTCAACAGCATGGACATCGCCGAGCTGCGGGAACCGTCGCGCCTGCTCACCGAGGTGCTGATGTTCATCGGCGGGGGGAGCGCGTCGACGGCGGGCGGCATCAAGGTGACGACCTTCGCCGTGCTCGGATGGATCATGTGGGCCGAGGCCCGGGGCGACCCCGACGTCGTCGTCTTCGAGCGCCGGATCCCCCAGGCCGTGCAGCGCCAGGCTCTCACCGTGGCCCTGCTCGCCATCGGCGTCGTCATCGGGGCGACCATGCTGCTGCTCGCCACGTCCCCGCTCGGCCGGGCCGAGCTGATGTTCGAGGTCATCTCCGCACTCGCCACGGTGGGCTTGTCGGCCAACCTGACACCCCTGCTCTCGGTGACCTCGCAGCTGGTGATCATCGTGTTGATGATCATCGGCCGCGTCGGTCCCATCACCCTGTTCGCCGCGCTCGTGCTCCGTGAGCACGACCGGCTCTACCGCCATCCCGAGGAGCGTCCGATCATTGGCTGATCAATCCCGCCGCCCGCCTGGGCGACAGTCGTCCCCGCAGCGCAGCAAGAGCTCACAGGTCCTCGTCGTCGGCCTCGGCCGCTTCGGCAGCGCCGTGGCCATGGAGCTGTCCCAGCTCGGCTTCGAGGTGCTCGGCGTCGACACCGATGCCCGTCGCGTCCAGAAGCTGGCCGACGACCTGACCCACGTCCTCGAGGCCGACACCACCGATCCGGAGGTGCTGGCCCAGATCGGCGCCCGCGACTTCGACAACGCCGTGGTCGGCATCGGCTCCGACATCGAGGCCAGCATCCTCACCACCGCCGCCCTGGCCGACCTCGGCGTCCCCAACATCATCGCCAAGGCGGTCACCACCGCCCACGGGCGCATCCTCGAGCGGGTGGGTGCCGACACCGTCGTCTATCCCGAGCACGAGATGGGCCGCCGGGTGGCCCACCTGGTGGGCGGCAGCATCCTCGACTGGTTCCAGCTCGACCCGAACTTCGCCATGGTGGAGACCCATGCTCCGGCCGAGACCCTGGGTCGCACGCTCGCCGACCTGGAGCTGCGCGCGCACTACGGGGTCACCGTCGTGTGCGTGAAGCCGGGCGACGAGGGCTTCACCTACGCCACCGCCGACACGGTGCTGGAGGAGGGCGACGTCTTGGTGGTCGCCGGCCCGAGCAGGGAGTGCGAGGCCTTCGCCCGCCTGTCCTGACCGGACGGATCACACCGCCATCGCCGGCTGGGACTGGAGGCGCTGGGCGCACACCTCACGGGCGATGGCGGTGAAGCGGTCGGCGGCCGGCGGCAGCGTCCGCCCGAGGCGGCGGGTCAGCTGGATGGTTCGCGACGCGAGGGGCGGATCGAGGGGCAGCACCCGGATGCCGGGGTCCTCCGGGTCCACGGCCAGCAGCGGCATGATCGCCCGCCCCATCCCGGAGCGCACCATGCCCTGCACGGCACCGTTGTCCTGCGAGCGGAACACGTAGTTGGGCCGGACTCCGGCGTGGGAGAGGCGCTGGTCGATCAGCACTTGGCACACGTTGGTGTCGGGCTGGCCGATGAGCGGGTGGTCGCTGATGTCCTCGGGCCGGGCCATGGCACCGATCGGATCGTCGGCCGCGACCAGCACGACGAAGGGGTCGTAGCCGAGCAGCTCGCTCTGCAGTCGCTCGCCGTCCCGGGCGTCGACCGTGAAGGCGAGGTCCAGCTCCTCGGAGCAGATGCGGTCGACCAGCGCCATCTGGTCGTCGGTCTCGAACAGCCCGATGTCGACCTGGGGCACCTCGGCCCGCATGCGGCCCACGATCGGCGGGAGGATCTCGGACGACACCGACTGGAACGTGCCGACCACCAGCCGACCGGTGACGCCTCGGCGCAGCTGGTCCAGCTCGGCGTGGGCCGACTCGATCCGACCCAGGACATCACGGGCGTGGGCCAGCAGGAGCCGTCCGGCCGGGGTGAGCTCGGCCGGGCGGGGGCCCTTGGGGCGGTCGAGGACGGGCAGGCCGACGGCCTTCTCGAGCGAAGCGATCTGCTGGCTCACGGCGGACTGCGTGAAGCCGAGCGCGGTGGCGGCCCGGGCGAAGGACCCCTCGTCGGCCACTGCGACCAGCGCGGCGAGGTGGCGGATCTCGAGGTCCGGGAGCGACGCCATGGTCATTAGTATAGCTGATCATCAACACCAGCGATAACCGCTGGTGCTGATGACCAGACGGTCGTACGTTCGCTGCATGGACCAGCTCCCCACCCCCGACCAGCTCGACCGGCTGGCCCACGACGTCGTCCTCGACGGCTTCGAGGTCCACGCCCTCGCCGTGGCCGAGCTCGTCGGCCTCGCCCGTCGCCTCGGCATCCGGCCTGTCCTCGCCGACGTGCTCTCCGACGGCTCCACGCCGCGTCCGGTGCGGGAGCGGGCGCTCGGCCTGCTCCTCGTGGCGGTGGCCGCACACGCGGCGACGCCGATGGTCACACGAGCGGTGTCGTCGGCGGCCTGAGGGCGCCGGCTCGCTGGCAGACCACCGCCCGGGTGTCGCCTGGCACACTCGGACGGTGTCCTCCAGCGCCTGGTCCGCCGTCCTCGACCGCATCGACGACGCCGCGTCGATCGCCGGGGTCGACGCCGGGGTGCACGCCCGGCTCCGCCGGCCCGAGCGTGTCCTCGAGGTGTCGGTCCCGGTCCGCATGGACGACGGCTCCCTCGAGGTCTTCACCGGCTGGCGCGTGCACCACAACACCGTGCGCGGACCGGGCAAGGGCGGGATCCGCTTCCATCAGGACGTCGATGCCGAGGAGGTCACCGCCCTCGCCGCGCAGATGACCCTGAAGACGGCCGTGTGCGGCATCCCCTTCGGGGGCGCGAAGGGCGGCGTCCGCTGCGACCCCCGCAGCTTGAGCGTCACCGAGCTCGAGCGGCTGACGCGCCGCTACACCTCGGCGATCTCCCCGCTGCTCGGGCCCGACAAGGACGTGCCCGCGCCCGACGTGAACACCGACGGGCGGGTCATGGCCTGGTTGCTGGACACGCTGCAGATGACCAACGGCGGGGTGCACCTACCGGCGGCCGTCACCGGCAAGCCGCTCTCGGTCGGGGGGACCCGGGCCCACGCCGGCGGCACCGCGGCCGGCGTCGTCGTCTGCACCCGCGCCGCGTTCGCCGCGCTCGACATGGACCTGCCCGGTCGACGTGCCGTCATCCAGGGGTTCGGCAAGGTGGGCGGCCCACTCGCGTTCCTGCTGAACTCGGCCGGCTTCCGAGTGGTCGGCGTCAGCGACATCACCGGGGCCGTGGTCAACGAGGGCGGCCTCGACGTGGCGGCCCTCGCCGACCACGTGAAGGCGTCCGGCGGGGTGGCCGGCTTCGCGCTCGGTGACCCCGTCGCGCCCGACGAGCTGTTCGCCCTGCCCTGCGAGCTGCTGGTGCCGGCCGCCCTCGGCGGCGTGATCGACGCGCCCGTGGCCGAGCGCATCCAGGCACAGGTCGTCGTCGAGGCCGCCAACGGCCCGACCGTGACCGCCGCCGACGCCGTGCTCGATCGTCGCGGCATCACCGTGGTGCCCGACGTGCTGGCCAACGCCGGTGGGGTCACGGCGTCCTACTTCGAGTGGGCCCAGGCCCGGCAGGGCTACCCGTGGGAGCCGGGCATCACCGCCGACCGGCACCACCAGGTGATGTCGGATGCCTTCGACGACGTGTGGCAGGCCGGCCAGCGGTGGGGCGTCAGCCTGCGCCGAGCGGCGTACGGCCTGGCCATCGAACGGGTGGCTGCCGCCCTGGAGGCGCGGGGCATCTTCCCCTGACTCCACGCGCACCGGCGGCCGGCCCGGCTGGGCCGGCCGCCGGAGCACTCGCAGGTCGGCGTGGCGCTCAGCGCAGGTCGAACCGGTCCAGGGTCATGACCTTGTCCCAGGCCGCCACGAAGTCGCGGACGAACCGCTCGTCGCCGTCGGACTGGCCGTAGACCTCGGCGATCGCCCGCAGCTGCGAGTTGGAGCCGAACACCAGGTCCTGCGCCGTGGCCGTCCAGCGGACCTCGCCCGTCGAGGTCTCCTTGCCTTCGTAGACGTGCTCCTCGTTCGACGTCTCCCACTCGACGCCGGGCGCCAGGAGGTTGACGAAGAAGTCGTTGGTCAGCGTGCCGGGCCGGTCGGTGAGCACGCCGTGCGACGTGCCGCCGACGTTGGCGCCGAGGGCCCGCATGCCGCCGACCAGCACCGTCATCTCCGGCGCGCTCAGCCGCAGGAGGTTGGCCTTGTCGAGCAGCCGCTGCTCCGGCGGCAGCTTGTCGCCGGCGGTGATGTGGTTGCGGAACCCGTCACCACGGGGCTCGAGCACCCGGAACGAGTCCACGTCGGTCATCTCCTCCGTGGCGTCGGTGCGACCGGGCGAGAACGGCACGGCGACGTCGAAGCCGGCGTCCCTGGCCGCCTTCTCCACCGCGGCCGAACCGGCCAGGACGATCAGATCGGCGAGCGAGATCCGCGCGCCGCCGGACTGGGACGCGTTGAAGTCGTGCTGGATCTGCTCGAGCCGCTGGAGCACCGACGACAGCTCGGCGGGCTCGTTCACCTCCCAGTCCTTCTGGGGGGCGAGGCGGATCCGGGCGCCGTTG
The DNA here is from genome assembly GCA_046570205.1 of Acidimicrobiia bacterium. Lineage (GTDB taxonomy): Bacteria > Actinomycetota > Acidimicrobiia > Acidimicrobiales > Salinilacustritrichaceae > Salinilacustrithrix. Next base: position 5,903 of record JBKHVG010000014.1, on the reverse strand, counting down.
GCGCCGCCGCGCTTGTCGGTGTCGCGGTAGGTCGATGCCGACGCCCACGCCGTCTTCACCAGCTGTGCCGTGGTGAGCCCGGAGTCGAGCACCCGCTGCTTGAGATCGGCGATCTCGCCGTCGCCGACGAGGTCGTGGTCGACGTCGGGGACGGGGTCCTGCCACAGCTGGGGCTCGGCCACCCAGGGCCCCAGCATCCGGGAGACTGGGCCCATGTCGCGATGGATGAGCTTGTACCAGGCCCGGGCGAACGCGTCGGCGAACGCCTGGGGGTCGTCGCGGAAGCGCTCGGAGATCTCCCGGTAGGCCGGGTCGGTGATCAGCGCGAGGTCGGTGGTCGCCATCATCGGGGGGTTCTTCTTGCCCTCGATGTGGGCGTCGGGCACCAGCTCCTGGCCCTCCGGGTCCTTGGGCTGCCACTGCTTGGCGCCGGCGGGGCTCTCGACCAGCTCCCACTCGAAGCCGAACAACGTCTCCCAGAAGCTGTTGTCCCACTGGATCGGCGTGGGGGTCCACGCCCCCTCGAGGCCGGAGGTGATGGTGTCCGCGCCCTTGCCGGTGCCGAGCTGGTTCTTCCAGCCCAGGCCCATGGAGTGCACCGGGCAGCCCTCGGGCTCCGGTCCGACGAGGTCGGGGTTGCCGGCGCCGTGGGTCTTGCCGAACGTGTGGCCGCCGGCGATCAGCGCCACGGTCTCCTCGTCGTCCATCGCCATGCGGGCGAAGGTGACGCGGATGTCGTGGGCGGCGGCGAGCGGGTCCGGCTTGCCCTTCGGGCCCTCCGGGTTGACGTAGATGAGGCCCATCGTGACGTTGCCGAAGGGCGTGTCCTCGAGGTCGAGGGGCGACTCGTCGGCGTAGCGCTCGTCCCCGAGCCAGGTGTCCTCCGGGCCCCAGAAGACCTCCTCGGGCTCCCAGATGTCCTCTCGCCCGAAGGCGAAGCCGAAGGTCTCGAAGCCCATGTCCTCCAGGGCGACGTTGCCGGCGAGCACGAGCAGGTCGGCCCACGACACCTTGTTGCCGTACTTCTGCTTCACCGGCCAGAGCAGGCGGCGGGCCTTGTCGAGGTTGGCGTTGTCGGGCCAGCTGTTGAGCGGCGCGAAGCGCTGGCCACCGTCACCGCCGCCGCCCCGACCGTCCTCGATGCGGTAGGTCCCGGCCTGGTGCCAGGTCATGCGGATGAACAGCGGGCCGTAGTGGCCCCAGTCCGCGGGCCACCAGTCCTGGGAGTCGTGCATGACGTCGACGAGGTCCTGCTTCAGCGCCTCGACGTCGAGGTCGGCGAAGGTGGCCCGGTAGTCGAAGTCGTCACCGAGCGGGTTGCCCCGCGGGTGGTGCTGGTGCAGCACGCTCAGGTCGAGCTGGTTCGGCCACCAGTCCTGGTTGCGGCGGGGCCGACCGCCGGTCTTCGGCTCCGGCGAGTCGATCGCCGGGTTCTCGCTCTCGCTGTTGCTCTCGGTGTCGGCCTTGTCGACCATGTCCTCGGGCTCGGGCATCCTGTGTCCTCCTGGATCGCGGTGGTGCTCCCAGGACTACCAGCCCTTCGGGGGTCTGTCTCCGCGATCGTCGCTATAGGTCCCATAACCTGAGCCTCTCACAGTCGAACGTGCGTTCGTCTACCGTTCCTGATGTGGGCTTCAACAACCCGGGTGTGTCCTGGACCGAGCTCGAGCGGACGCTCTCCGACCGGCATCGCAAGCCCACGCGCGCCGAGGGCGACGGCGGGGACAGCCCGGCGTGGTCCTACCGCCGGCCCTCCTACGTTCCCCCGGCCGACCTGCAGCGGCGGGTCGCCGGCGTGCCCTACGCCGAGCTGCACTGCCACTCGAACTTCAGCTTCCTCGACGGCGCCTCTCACCCCGAGGCCCTGGCCGAGGAGGCCATCCGCCTCGGCCTGGAGGCCTTGGCCCTCACCGACCACGACGGCTTCTACGGCGTCGTCCGCTTCGCCGAGGCGGCCCGGGCGCACGGTCTGCCCACCGTGTTCGGCGCCGAGCTGTCCCTCGGGCTCACCCAGCCCCAGAACGGCATCGCCGACCCCGAGGGCTCCCACCTGCTGGTGCTGGCCCGGGGTCCGGCCGGCTACGCCCGCCTGGCCGACACCATCTCCACCGCCCAGCTGGCCGGGGCCGAGAAGGGCAAACCGGTGTACGACGGCATCGACTGGTCCCGGGCCCACGGCGGTGAGTGGCTGGTGCTCACCGGATGCCGCAAGGGGACGGTCAACCGGGCGCTGCACGCCCACGGCCCGGCCGCCGCCGAGCGCGAGGTGCGCCGGTTGGTCGACACCTTCGGCGCCGACAACGTGGTGGTCGAGCTGTGGGACCACCACGACCCGCTCGACTCGGCCCGCAACGACGCGCTCGCCGCCATCGCCAACCGGGTCGGCGTCGAGGTCGTGGCCACCAACAACGTCCACTACGCCACGCCGGCCGGGCGCCGCCTGGCCACCGCCCTCGCGGCCGTGCGGGCCCGTCGCAGCCTCGACGACGCCGACGGCTGGCTCCCCCCGGCCGCCACCGCCCACCTCCGCTCCGGCGACGAGCAGGCCCGCCGCTTCGCCCGCTACCCGGGTGCGGTCGAGCTGGCAGCCGAGCTCGGCCGGGCCTGCGCGTTCGACCTGCACCTGGTGGCGCCGAACCTGCCGCCGTTCCCGTGCCCCGACGGCCTCGACGAGATGACCTACCTCCGCCGCCTCACCGAGGCGGGCGCCACCCGCCGCTACGGCCCCCGGCCGTCACATCCCGGTGGGCCGGAGCGCCAGCCTGGGGCGTGGGCCCAGATCGACCACGAGCTCGCCCTCATCGAGACCCTCGGCTTCCCTGGCTACTTCCTCATCGTCTGGGACCTGGTCGAGTTCTGCCGCCAGGCCGGGATCTACTGCCAGGGGCGGGGGAGCGCGGCGAACTCGGCGGTGTGCTTCGCCCTCGGCATCACCAAGGCCGACGCCGTCCGGCTCGGCCTGCTGTTCGAGCGGTTCCTCTCGCCCGAGCGCGACGGCCCGCCCGACATCGACATCGACATCGAGTCGAACCGGCGCGAGGAGGTCATCCAGTACGTCTACGAGCGCCACGGTCGCCGCCACGCCGCCCAGGTCGCCAACGTCATCACCTACCGGGCCCGGTCGTCGATCCGGGACATGGCCAAGGCGCTCGGCTACGCCACCGGCCAGCAGGATGCCTTCGCCAAGGCGGCTGACGCCTGGGGGAACATCGCCTCCACCATGTCCCAGCCCGGTGCGGCCGAGGAGCTCCCCGCCGACGTGGTGGCGCTGGCCGCCGAGGTCGAGCACTTCCCCCGCCACCTCGGCATCCACTCCGGTGGCATGGTGCTGTGCGACCGGCCGGTGGTCGAGGTCTGCCCCGTCGAGTGGGGCCGCTTCCAGGGGCGGGAGGGTGCCACGGTGCGCGCCGACGTGCCCATCCGCTCCGTGCTGCAGTGGGACAAGGACGACTGCGCCGCCGCCGGGCTCGTGAAGTTCGACCTGCTCGGCCTCGGCATGCTCACCGCCCTGCACGAGACCATCGACCTCGTGCAGGGCGCCTACGGCGTCGAGCTCGACCTGGCCGAGATGCCCGAGGACGACGAGGTCTACGCCATGCTCTGCGCCGCCGACTCGGTGGGCGTGTTCCAGGTCGAGTCCCGGGCCCAGATGGCCACGCTGCCCCGCCTGCGCCCCCGGACGTTCTACGACCTGGTCGTCGAGGTCGCCCTCATCCGCCCCGGCCCCATCCAGGGCGGCTCGGTGCACCCCTACATCCGCCGGCGCAACGGACAGGAGGAGGTCACGTACCTCCATCCGCTGTTGGAACCGTCGCTGGAGAAGACCTTGGGCGTGCCGCTGTTCCAGGAGCAGCTCATGCAGATGGCCATGGACGTCGGCGGCTTCACCCCCGCCGAGTCCGACCAGCTCCGCCAGGCCATGGGCTCCAAGCGCTCACCCGAGCGGATGGAGCGCCTCCACGCCCGCTTCACCGCCGGCGCCCGGGAGCGTGGCGTGCCCGACGACGTCATCGAGCAGATCTGGCTGAAGCTGGCCGCCTTCGCCAACTACGGCTTCCCCGAGAGCCACTCGGTGTCCTTCGCCTACCTGGTGTACGCCTCGTCGTGGCTGAAGCGGTTCCACCCCGCCGCCTTCTGCGCTGGCCTGCTCAACGCCCAGCCCATGGGCTTCTGGTCCCCCCACTCGCTCATCCAGGACGCCCGCCGCCACGGCGTCGAGGTCCGCACCCCCGACATCTCCGTCTCCGCCGCCCGGGCCACCCTGGTGTGGGACGGGTCGACGGAAAATCGCTGCGAGAAGCCCTCGGAAGCCGAGGACTTCTTCGGGGCAGATCCGGTGGATGCCACCCGGGGGTTGCCGGCCGAGGTGTGGGGGAAGGACGGCCCCGTCGTGCAGCTCGGGCTGCGGGAGGTGCGGGGCATCGGCGACGACGTGGCCCGCCAGATCGAAGCGGCGCGCACCGCCGGCGGCCCGTTCACGTCGATGGAGGACCTGGCCCGCCGGGTGCCGCTCACGCTGCCCCAGCTCGAGGCGCTCGCCACCGCCGGTGCGTTCGGCTGCTTCCGCTCACCCCGCACCGGCGAGCCGCTCTCCCGGCGGGAGGCGCTGTGGCAGGCCGGATCCGTGGCCCAGGGCGGGGTCGACCGCCTGCCCGGGACCGTCACCGGTGCCGAGGCGCCGACGCTGCCCGGCATGGACGCCCTCGAGGTGGCTCGAGCCGACCTGTGGTCCACTGGCATGAGCCCCGACGGCCACCCGACCCGCTTCATCCGGGACGAGCTCGATCGCCTGGGCGTCGTGACGTCGGCAGGGCTGTGGCACGTGGAGCCCGGCTCGAAGGTGCTCATCGGCGGTGTGGTCACCCACCGCCAGCGTCCGGCCACCGCCGGCGGCACCATGTTCCTCAACCTCGAGGACGAGACCGGCCTCATCAACGTCGTGGTCTCGAAGGGCTGCTGGAACGCCCACCGCAAGGTCGCGCTCAGCGCGCCGGCGATGCTCATCCGGGGGAGGTGCGAGCGGGCTGAGGGCGTCATCAACGTCGTGGCCGAGCGGCTCTCGCCGCTGCCGGTGCGCGGCACCCCCAAGAGCCGCGACTTCCGCTGACCGCAGCTCCGCACGCCGGGAATTTCGTCAATCGGGGACACCCCTGGTCACCCAGCGACGACAGATCCGGCGGTTGACGAGCCCGAACGTGCGTTCGTAGGCTCGCACCATGTCCGCCCTGCCCGGCGCCGCCCTCCAGCGGTCGCTGTTCGGTGTCGCCGAGCCGCACCTCACCGGGCCGATTCCTGTTGAGCGCATCGACCTCGCCCACGACGCCTGGATCGTGCGGGTCCCCGGATGGGTGGGCGGCGACCAAACCCTGCTCGACCACCTCGCCGAGACGACCTCGTGGCACGCCGGGCGGCGCCCGATGTACGACCGGATCGTCGACGTCCCCCGGCTCACGTCGTCGATCCCGAAGGGCGGACCCGGCCACCCGGTGCTCAAGGAGATCCGCACCGCGCTGTCCGACCGGTTCGGCGAGCGCATGGACCGCATCGGCGTCGCCCTCTACCGCGACGGTCGCGATTCGGTGGCACCCCACGGCGACACCATCGCCCGGGAGATGCACAGCTCGGTGATGGCGATCGTGTCGTGCGGGGCGCCGCGCCGGTTCCTGCTGTCACCGGTGTCGGGCGGCGAGTCCGTGTCGTTCGACTTCGGCCTCGGCGACCTGCTCGTCATGGGCGGCACGATCCAGCGCACCTGGCGTCACGGGATCCCGAAGACCAACCGTTCAGTCGGTCCACGCCTGTCGATCATGTTCCGCCCCCGCTGGGAGGCGGCGGCTCAGCGGCCGACGGCCTCGCGGCTGTAGGCCTCGAACCCCGGGTCGGGGTAGCTGCCCGAGGTCTCG
>JBKHVG010000013.1:0-93700 GCA_046570205.1 Acidimicrobiia bacterium | reverse complement strand
AGGACTCCATCACCACCGAGATCATGGAGATCGTCGGTGGTGCCGAAGCCCTCCGCCAGAGCAAGAGCGATGGCATGGACCTGATCCCCGATGATGCCCTCGGCATCCGAGACCTGCTCGTCGACACCGTCGACTACAACCGCTAGGAGCACCCGTGACCGTCACCGAGCCCACCAGCCAAGAAGCCGGCCAGCTCAAGTCGGGCCGCATCGTGGCCATCGCCGGCCCCGTGGTCGACGTGGAGTTCCCCACCGGGGCGCTCCCCGACATCAACTTCGCGCTCGAGATGACCATCAACGTCGGCGGCGAGGACATCACCGTCGTCGCCGAGACGGCGCAGCAGCTCGGCAACAGCCGCGTGCGGGCCATCTGCATGAAGCCCACCGACGGTCTGGTCCGTGGCACCGAGGTGCGCAACCTCGGCCACCCCCTCCAGATGCCGGTCGGCGACGGCGTGCTCGGCCACGTGCTGAACGTCCTCGGCGAGCCCCTCGACGTCGAGTCGCTCGACATGTCCAAGATCGACGGCTACCGCCCGATCCACCGCCCGGCCCCCGACTTCGCCGACCTCGCCCCGAAGAAGGAGGTGTTCGAGACCGGCATCAAGGTCATCGACCTCCTGACCCCGTACCTGCGGGGCGGCAAGATCGGCCTGTTCGGCGGTGCCGGCGTGGGCAAGACCGTGCTCATCACCGAGATGATCAACCGGGTCGCCTCCCAGTTCGGTGGCGTCTCCGCCTTCGCCGGCGTGGGGGAGCGCACCCGTGAGGGCACCGACCTGTTCATCGAGATGGGTGAGACCAAGATCGACGAGAACACGTCGGTCCTCGACAAGGCCGCCCTCGTGTTCGGCCAGATGGACGAGCCCCCGGGCGTGCGCCTGCGCGTCGCCCTGTCGGCCCTCACCATCGCCGAGTACTTCCGCGACGAGCGCAACCAGGACGTGCTGCTCTTCGTCGACAACATCTTCCGCTTCGTGCAGGCCGGCTCCGAGGTCTCCACCCTCCTCGGCCGCATGCCGTCCGCCGTGGGCTACCAGCCCACGCTGGCCGACGAGATGGGCACCCTGCAGGAGCGCATCACCTCGACCAAGGGCCGCTCGATCACGTCGCTGCAGGCCGTGTACGTGCCCGCCGACGACTACACCGACCCGGCGCCGTTCACCACCTTCACGCACCTCGACGCCACCACCGAGCTGTCCCGCGACATCGCCGCCCTCGGCATCTACCCCGCCGTGGACCCGATCGCGTCGACCTCGTCGATCCTGTCGCCCGAGGTCGTCGGCGACCGGCACTACGCCGTGGCCACCCGGGTGCAGGAGATCCTCCAGCGCTACAAGGAGCTGCAGGACATCATCGCCATCCTCGGCCTCGACGAGCTGTCCGAGGAGGACAAGATCCTCGTGGCCCGGGCCCGCAAGATCCAGCGGTTCCTGTCCCAGCCGATGTTCGTGGCCGAGGTCTTCACCAGCCTCCCCGGGGTGTTCACGCCCGCCGAGGAGACCGTCGACTCCTTCGAGCAGCTCATCAACGGCGAGCTGGACGACCTGCCCGAGCAGGCCTTCCTGAACGTCGGCGGCGCGGACGACGCCCGACGCAAGGCCGATCAGCTGCGCAAGTCCACCGGCGGGGCGTGATCGGGATGCCGATGCAGGTCGAGCTGGTCTCGCCCGAGCGCATCCTCTGGTCCGGTCCGGCGGAGATGGTCATCGCCCGTACCCTCGGTGGCGGCGACATCGCGTTCCTGCCCGGGCACGCGCCGTTCGTCGGTGCGCTCGGCATCGGCGTGCTGACCATCCGCCCGAGCGGTGGCGGCAGCGACGAGAAGGTCGCCTGCCACGGTGGGTTCGTCGAGGTGTCGGGCTCGGCGGAGTCCTCCACCGTGACGATCCTGTCCGACGTCGCCGAGCTGTCGGGCCAGATCGACGTGCAGCGGGCCCGCGACGCCAAGGAGCGGGCCGAGGCGGCGCTGCGCCAGGAGCACGACGCCGAGGCCGAGGCGGCGCTGCGCCGGGCCCACGCCCGGCTCGAGGCCGCTGGTCAGACCGCAGGCGCCCACTGATCGCTGTTCCGGGCCGCGGTCCACGCCTCGAGGGCGTGGGCCGCGGCCCGGTGCGCGCCGAGGTCCACCCCCCGGTCGGCGCCGCCCTACCGTCACGACGTGCCCCGCCGCCGGTTCGCCGTCGCCCTCCTGATCCCGCCGCCCGTGTCGACCGAGATCGACGGCATCCGCCGGGCGCTCGGCGACCGCCAGCTCGGCCGCATCGACCCGCACGTCACCATCATCCCGCCGATCAACCTCCGTGAGGAGGACGTCGGCGCCGCCCTCGCCGTCGTGCAGGCGGCGGCGCGGGCCGCCGAGCCGATGACGGTCACGATCGGGCCGGTCGAGACCTTCGCCGAGGCCTCACCGGTGCGCTTCCTCGCCGTCGACCCATGGGGGCCGGTGACCGCCCTGTACGCAGCATGCTGGACCGGGGCCCTCGACCGGCCCGAGAAGCGCTCGTTCCACCCCCACGTCACCGTCGACATCGACGGGGGACCGACCGACGGCCCGGACCCGGCGATCGAGCTGCTGGCCGGCTATCGGGCGGAGGTGCTGATCGACCGGGTGACGGTGCTCGAGAACGTCGACCGCGGGTGGGACCCCTACATCGCCTACCGCTTCGGCCTGGGATGAGCGGCCCGACGGCCTAGAAGTCGACGCTCGCGTACGTCTCGAGCTTGTCGATGCGGTGGATGGCGTCGACGAGACGGACGGTGCCCGACTTCGAGCGCATGACCAACGACTGGGTGGTGGCGCCGCGGCTGTCGTAGTGCACGCCCTTCAGGAGCTCGCCGTCGGTGATGCCGGTGGCGGCGAAGAAGCAGTTGTCGCTCTGCACCAGGTCGTCCTCGGTGAGCACCCGGTCCAGGTCGTAGCCAGCGTCGAGGGCCGCCTTGCGCTCGTCCTCGTTCCGGGGCCAGAGCCGGCCGAGGTGGGAGCCACCCATGGCCTTGAGGGCGGCGGCGGTGATGACGCCCTCCGGGGTGCCGCCGATGCCGAACAGGATGTCGGCGCCCGACTGAGGCCAGCAGGTGGAGATGGCGCCGGCGACGTCACCGTCGGGGATGAGCCGCACCCGGGCGCCGGCCTCGCGCACCTCGGCGATCAGCTGCTCGTGGCGGGGCCGGTCCAGGATGACGGCCGTGAGGTTGCGCACCGACTCGCCCTTGGCTGCCGCCACCGCCTTCAGGTTCTCCGTCGGCGACCGGTTGAGGTCGATGGCGTCGCGGGCCTGGGGTCCGGTGGCGATCTTCTCCATGTACATGCAGGGGCCGGGATCGAACATCGAGCCCTGCTCGGACATGGCGATCACGGAGATGGCGCCGCCGCGACCGAGGGCGGTGAGCGTCGTGCCGTCGATGGGGTCGACGGCGATGTCGACCTTCGGCGGGGTGCCGTCACCGATCTTCTCGCCGTTGTAGAGCATCGGCGCCTCGTCCTTCTCGCCCTCACCGATGATCACCACGCCGTCCATCTGCACCGAGCCGAGCACGACTCGCATGGCGTCGACGGCGGCCCCGTCGGCGCCCTCCTTGTCGCCCCGCCCCATCCAGCGGCTGGCGGCCAGCGCGGCGGCTTCGGTGACGCGGACGAGCTCGAGGGCGAGGTTGCGGTCGGGGGCCTGGGGCTGGCGCATGGCGCCGCACCGTACCCGCGGCGCCCCGGACGGGCTCACCCGCGCCGTTGCTCAAGATCGCCTGACCGCCTGCCGATGGTCCTGCATCGCCACAGGAGGCCCTGCATGATCAACACGAAGCGGCAGCCGCCGGTGTCCACCGCCACGCTTCCCGTCCTCATGGACGTCATCGCCGACGGCCGCTCGACCACAGCCACGGTCGCCGGGGTGGTGAGCCACGACGCCGGCCTCGCCGCCCGAGTCCTGGCCCTCGCCAACTCGTCGCAGTTCGGGCTGACCCGCCGGGTCACCGAGCTGTCGCAGGCCATCACGATCGTCGGGACGGGCGTGGTCCAGACCCTCGCCATCGCCAGCGCCGCCGCGCTCGTCGACACGAGCGGGATCATGGAGGGCGCCCACGAGCACGCCGCCCGGGTCGCCATCGCCGCCCGCCTGCTGGCACCTGCGGCCGGCGTGCAGCCCGACGACGCCTTCGCCGCCGGCCTGCTCCACGACGTCGGCGAGCTGCTCCTCCTCCAGGACCGCCCCACCGAGTACGCGAACCTGCACGCCACCTTCGAGGGCCACGCCAGCCAGCTGCGGGCCGAGAAGCTGGCCTTCGGCACCGACCACGCGCTCGTCGGAGCCGAGCACCTGCTCGACTGGCGGGTGCCCGACGTGATCGCCGACGCGGTGGCCGACCACCACGACCCGTTCCGGGACTCGGCCCCGACCACCGTCGTCGTCGCCGCCGCCGACGAGCTCATCTCCGCCGAGCTCGGCCGTCACCACGCCCTCGACCTCCTCGAGGTCGACGTCGCTGGCGCCGACGGGCTCCGCCGGCGGGTCGAGCTGGAGGCCCGCGACCTCACCGGCATCGTCGGGTCGTAGGGGCCCGGCACCCGGTCGGGCCTAGCCTGCCAGGGTGCTGAACGACCCCGGCCAGGACGACCACGACGGCGATCTCGAGCTGGACCTGACCGCCCTCGACGGCCCCGACCCCCATGCCGGCGGCGACGGGGCGGACGATCCCGACGACTGCCCGCCGTTGGACGACGCCAAGGAGCAGGTCGGCTACGAGCTGTTCGAGTGGGACCCGAACGAGCTCGACGAGCTGGACGACGTGCTGCACGAGCTGGGCCTGCCCCACGAGTGGGTGGCCGACGGCTACGAGGTGGTCGTGCACGTGGAGGACGAGGCCCAGGTCGACGGCCTGCTGCCGACCATCCGCTTCCCCGACGAGCTGCCGGCCGAGGCCGACGACGGCGACGACACCGACGTCGAGGTGCTGAGCGACCTGTTCGTGGCCGCCGACCGCCTCCACGGAGGCGCCACCGGCGATGCCGTCAACGGGTTCCTCGACGCCGCCGAGCGCATCGGCGACCGACCGCCGTACGGCATCGACGACAAGGAGTGGGCCGTGGTCGTCGGTCAGGTCGACGAGCTCATCGACCTGTTCCACGCCGCCGGGCCCGCCGAGGAGATCACCGAGGCCGCGTACCGCCTGCGGCGACGGCTGCGGCCCCTGGTGTGACCGGTAGCGTCGATCCATGGACGCCCTGGCCGAGCTGGCGGTCTACCACTCCCGGCCCTTCGCTCCGACCCGCCGGATCGCGCCCGGTCCGAGCCGCCTCCCCGTCGACCCTGCGCCCGGACCCGGTGGCGTGCTCCTCGGCGGCATCGTCGCCCACCACCGTGACGAGCTCGACGAGGACCTGTTCGAGAACCTGCTCAAGCTCACCATGCAGCTCCAGGAGGGCCAGCGGATCGTCCAGCCCCGGATGCGCCACCGCTTCCAGGACGACCAGCACGGGCTGACGCGCTCGCGGGCGTGGCTGCGCCGCGGCGACGACGGCGGGCTCACCGTCGAGTTCGAGAACAAGGGGACCGGGCTGCAGCTCATGCTCGGGGCGGTGTACACGGCGGGCCACATGGCGCCGGGGCCGCGCCGCGCGGTGCTCGACGCCATCCGCAAGGGCATGCGCTGGGGTGGTGCCCTGGACCGCCGCCTCTACGCGCACCTGTCCGGCCTCGACGGGGGCCAGGAGTGGTCCGCCGACGTCTACGAGGACCCGGTCCGCTGGGCCCTGCAGACCCTCGGGATGCAGGCTGCGACCGGCGGTGCGGAGGCCGCTGACCTGCCGGACCGCACGCAGGTGCAGCGACGGTTCCGGGACGCCCTGCGCGTCGCGCACCCCGACCACGGCGGGGCCAGCGACGACGCCGCCAAGCGCATCAACGACCTGACCGAGGCCCGAAGGATCCTGCTGTCGTGAGCCCACGCAAGAAACCCGCCCGGCCCAGCGCCGCCGGCCTGCTCGTCACGCCGGGCGCCAGCGCCGACCGCGACAACCGGACGCTCGTCGCGCTCGACGAGGGCCTCGACCTGCCGGTGGAGCGCATCACGATCCGGGGACGCGCCGCGCGCAAGGTGCACGACCAGCTGCGCGAGGACATGGGCGCCTTCGCCGACCGGCTGGGTGTCGACACCGCCGAGCTGGTGATCGGCGGTCGTTCCTTCGGGGGCCGGATGTGCTCGATGCTGGCCGCCGCGGGCGAGCCCGTTGCCGGCTTGGTGCTGCTCAGCTACCCGCTGCACCCGCCGGGGAAGCCCGACGACCTGCGCACCGACCACTTCGCCGAGATCTCGGTGCCGACCCTGTTCGTATCCGGCACCAGCGACCCCTTCGCCAGCCCCGACGAGCTCGAGCACCACGCCGCCGCCATCGCCGGTCCGGTCGAGTTCGTGTGGCTGGACGGCGAGCCCCACTCACCCCGCGACGACGGCGCCGTGGTGGCCGCGGTGGCGGCCTGGCTCGGCGGTTGACCCGGCCCGGTCGCGCCTACTCGGCTCGGCGGAGCAGGGCGACGAGGAAGTCCGACCCGGGCCGGAACGGCCGCACGTCCCATGCGGCCAGCTCCAGGTCGATCTCCAGGCCGGCGGCGGCGACGTCGGCCCGGAACTCGTCGAAGCCGTAGCCCCGGTGGTCACCGAACCCGATGGCGATGCGGCCGTCGTCGGCGAGGTGCCGGCCCATGCCCCCGAGCGCGGCCCGCCGGTCGTCGTCGGGCACGAAGGTGATGACGTTGCCGGCGCACACGACCACGTCGAAGGTGTCTTCGGCGGGGAGGTCGAGGCGGGCGAGGTCGCCCACCAGCCACGTCGGCCCCGGGTGGTCCTGCTCCGCGGCAGCGATGAGCACCGGGTCCACGTCGACGCCCACGACCTCGTGCCCCCGCTCGAAGAGCGCACCGCCCACCCGCCCGGGACCGCAGCCGGCGTCGAGGATCCGGGACCCACGGGGGACCAGCGCATCGACGAACCGGGCCTCGCCGTCGAGGTCGTCGCCGTTGGCGGCCATCGCGCGGAACCGCTCGATGTACCAGCTGGAGTGGTCCGGGTTGTCGGCCACGATGTCGACCCAGGAGCGTGCACCCATGGTCACAGGATCCCACCCAGCGGCGGTGACGCCAACGCGTCCTCGGGATTCAGCTCCTCGAGCTCGCGGTGGGCGGTCTCGGGGTAGCGGGGGAGCAGCAGCAGGACCACGATCGCCGGCCCCACCGACAGGGCGGCCACGCCGGGCCCGAGCGACCAGCGCTCGGCCAACCGCCCGGCGATCAGCAGCCCGACCACCGAGCCGCTGACCCCGAGCGCCGTGATGGCCACGTTCGCCTTCGTGCGCAGCGACGTCGGGAACAGCTCGGGGCCGTAGACCGACAGGGCGGGGACGGCGAGGCCGCCGACGACGGACCCGATGGCCGACGCCGCCCACAGCAGGGGCGGCGAGTCCGTCAGGTACATGAGGGCGGTGAACACGGTGCCGCCGGCCACGCCGGCGCCGCCGACGAGGCGCTTGCCCCGCACGTCGGCCAGGCGGCCGCCGAGCACGATTCCGAGGCCGCCGGGGGTGATGGTCAGGATCGTGAACGCCGTGATCTGGGCGGCCGAGAAGCCGAACTCGTCCCGCAGGTACTCGTTCTGGAGCTGCGACGCCGGCGAGCTGAAGGCCGCCAGGGCCAGCGCGGAGCCGGCCAGCAGCGCGAGGCGGCCGCCGTGCCCGGCGAAGCGGGCGGCCGCGTGGCGGCGCACGAAGCGGCGCGACTCCGGCAGCAGTGGTGCGGTGATCCGCACCAGCGGCAGGAAGAGCAGCGGGACGACGTACAGGATCCGCCAGGCCCGGTCGTCGAGCTCCACCAGCGGCAGCAGCCACAGGGCGCAGCCCGCGCCGAGGCCGGCCGACATGGTCAGCAGGCTCACCCCGTAGGCCCGGGATCCGGCGGGCATCTCCTCGGCCACCACCACCACGATGAGCAGCGCGAGGGCGGTGGACAGCCCCCGCGCCACCAGCTGGGTGGCGCCGAGGGCGACCATGTTGGGGGCGAGGGCGCCGGCGGCGGTGGCCACGATGCCGGCCGCGGCGCTCCACAGCAGCGCCCGGCGTCGCCCGTTGCGGTCGGCCCACGCGGCGATGGCCATGGCCAGGAACACGCCGATGCGCACGGCGGCGAAGGTGTCGCTCTGGGCCCGCTCGCCCACGCCGAACTCGTCGGCGGCGTAGGTGAGGGTCTGGGTGATGAGGGTGCCGAGGTAGCCGCCGATCACCGACAGCGACGCCAGCGCCGCCAGCGACGCACCCGCCTGGGTGTCGAGCACCTGCGGCGGCGCCCACCACGGGCTGCGCCCGCCGGGTCGGCGGGCGACCCGGCGGATGGGGATCGCGAACAGTGCCGACCAGAACCCGATGCCCAGCTCGAACTCGGTGACCTGGGTGACCTCGTGGTGCCCGGGGGCGATGGTGCGGACCTGCACGCGGCGCTCGTAGCTGCGGAACGGTCCCTCGTCCAGGCCGAAGCTCCGGGCGCCCTCGGGGCCGGTCGGTGCGGCCTCCCGGACGATGTCGTCGCGGGGCGCCAGGTGCGCCGCCAGCCCCTCGTCGTCGACCGTGCGGGTGGCCTCGACCGTCGTCATCCGGCCGCGGGACGGAGGTGGTCGGCGGTCCGGGTCACCGGGACACTGTTCCACCTCGAAGGGAACAGCACGGAGCGCCACGTTGTTCACGACGGGTGACCCTCGCCAGACTGAGGGTCCCCAGCCCCCTCGAGGAGCGCCGTTCCGGTGGAAGAGCAGATCCAGAAGGTCATCGAAGCGATCCGTCCGGCGGTCCAGGCCGACAACGGTGACATCTTCCTGCGCAGCGTCGACACCGAGACCGGCATCGTCGAGGTCGAGCTGGTGGGCGCCTGCGTCTCGTGCCCGGCGTCCACGGTCACGCTCAAGGCCGGGGTCGAGCGCATCCTGAAGGACCGCGTCGAGGGTGTCACCGAGGTGCGCAACATCGGTGAGACCTTCATCGAGAGCAGCGTCAGCCTGTAGACCTCGCCCGCATGACCGCCGCGGACGCCCAGGAGCTGATGGACGCGGCCGTGGGCGGCGACCGCCGTTCGGTGGCCCGGCTGCTGTCGATGGTCGAGCGGGGTGGTGACGACGCCCGCGCCGCCGGTGCCCTGGCCCACGCCCGCAGCGGTGGCGCGTACACGGTCGGCATCACCGGTGCGCCGGGGGCCGGCAAGTCCACGCTGACCTCGGCGCTCGTCGGCGCGCTGCGGCGGCGGGGCGAGCGGGTTTCGGTCCTGGCGATCGACCCGTCGTCCCCGTTCACCGGCGGCGCCATCCTCGGGGACCGCATCCGCATGCAGGACCACGCGCTGGACGAGGGGGTGTTCATCCGCTCCATGGCGACGCGGGGCCACCTCGGCGGCCTCGCCCTCGCCACCCCGCAGGCCGTCCGGGTGCTCGACGCCGCCGGCTTCCCGTGGGTGCTGGTCGAGACCGTCGGCGTGGGCCAGGTCGAGGTCGAGATCGTCGGCGCCGCCGACACGACCGTCGTCGTGGTGAACCCCGGCTGGGGTGACGCCGTGCAGGCCAACAAGGCCGGGCTCATGGAGATCGCCGACATCTTCGTGATCAACAAGTCCGACCGTCCGGGCGCCGAGGAAACCCGCCGCGACCTCGACGGCATGCTCGACCTGACCGACTACGGCGACTGGCGCCCGCCGGTGGTCGATGCCGTCGCCACGGACGGGACGGGCGTCGAGGAGCTGTGGGACCACGTCATGGCCCACCGGTCGCAGCTCGAGACCTCGGGTGAGCTCGCCCGCCGACGCGGCCGCCGGGCCCGTGACGAGCTCACCCGCATCGTGGCCGAGCGCCTGCTCGCCCGGGCCCGTGCCGCCTCCGCCGGCGACCGCTACGACCAGCTCCTCGACGAGGTCGAGGCCCGCGGCACCGACCCGTGGGCCGCGGCCGACGAGCTCCTCGGCCCCGACCGAGCGCTCCCACCCGAGGGAGCAGCCGAGGGCGCGTAGGGTCACCGGCGTGGCCGACCTCGTGCACCTGGAACGACGCGACGACGGCGTCGCCGTCATCACCCTCGACAACCCCAAGGTCAACGCGCTGTCGTCAGGCCTCCTCCACCAGCTGCGGGATGCGGCCCGGGCCCTGACCGTCGAGCCACCCCGCGCCGTGCTGGTCACCGGCGGGCCGAAGGTGTTCGCCGCCGGAGCCGACATCAGCGAGTTCGGCGGTCCGGGCGAGGCCGAGACGGTGGGCACCGCCTTCCTCGACGCCCTCGAGGCCGTGGCGGCCATCCCGCGGGCGACCATCGCCGCCATCGGCGGCTACGCGCTCGGAGGTGGGTGCGAGCTGGCCCTCGCCTGCGACCTGCGCATCGCCAGCGACCGGGCCCGGTTCGGTCAGCCCGAGATCCTGCTCGGCATCATCCCCGGTGGCGGCGGCACGCAGCGCCTGGCGCGCCTCGTGGGCCCTTCCCGGGCCAAGGACATGATCTTCTCCGGTCGCCAGGTCGACGCCGAGGAGGCGCTGCGCATCGGTCTGGTCGACCGGGTCGTGCCGGCCGCCGAGTTCGAGTACGCCGCCATGGCCTGGGCGTCCGATCTCGCCCAGGGGCCCGGTGCCGTGGTCGGTCTGGCCAAGCGGGCCATCGACGAGGGCCTCGACGATGAGCTGGCCTCGGGACTGCGCCTCGAGCAGCGGCTCTTCGCCGAGTCGTTCCGCACCGAGGACAGCCAGATCGGTGTGGCGTCCTTCCGGGAGCACGGACCGGGGAAGGCCTCCTTCACCGGTCGTTGACCGGTGAATTGACCGGTCCGTCCCGGGCATCCGGGACCGATGACCCTGTGCCGCCCGACCGGCGGGGCGGATGCTGGGTCCTGAGGCCGGACGGCGACCGTCCGCCGGCCGCAGGAGGCAACGATGGAACGCATCGTCGTGGGTGTGGACGGATCCGAGGGCTCCGTCGCCGCGCTCCGGTGGGCCGTGTCCGAGGCCGCCCTGCGTGGCGCCGTGGTCGAGGCGGTGAGCGCCTTCCACGTGCCCTACGTGGGCGCCGCGTCGGTGATGCCGCTCATGCTGGACCCCGAGGAGTTCCGGGCCTCCGCCAGCGCCCTGCTCGACAAGGTCGTCGACGCCGCCGACGCCTCGGCTCTCGCCGAGCCGATCCGTCGGCTGGTGGTCGAGGGTCCCGCCTCCACCGTCCTCGTGGACGCCGGGCGCGATGCCTCCATGCTCGTCGTCGGCGCCCGTGGCCACGGCGGTCTGGCCGGGATGCTCCTCGGCTCGGTCAGCCGCCAGGTCAGCGAGCACGCGTCGATCCCAGTCGTGGTCGTCCCGAAGGAGCGGACATGACCGCGCTCCGGGTGCTCGTCCCGCTCGACCCGACCAAGCTGGCCAGCCGCGCCGTCGACGTGGCGGTCGGCCTGGCCGGCCGCCGCGGCGTCGTCGAGCTGGTCAGCGTCACCCCGGATGCGCTGCCGACCGCCGTCGTGGACGCCTTCCTCGGCGTGGAGTGCGACCGCTTGCCCTCGGCCACGGTGCGGTGCCGCCGTCTCGACCGGGGCGGCGTGATCGATGCCCTGCTGGAGGACATCGCCCGCTCCGGGCCCGACCTGATCGTGCTCGACAGCCACGGTCGGGGCCCGCTCGGCGAGGTGATCCTCGGCAGCGTCAGCGCAGACCTCGTCCGCTCGTCACCGGCTCCCACGATGCTGGTCGGCCCGGCGTGTGCGGTGCCCACCGGGCTCCGGCAGCTGACCGTGGCGGTGGACGGGTCGGTCGACTCGCTCGGCGCGCTCGAGGTGGCTTCTCGCCTCTCGCAGCGCATCGGCGCCACGCTGGAGCTGGTCGAGGTCGCCGATCAGGTCGCCTACACGAGCGACGTGTCCGAGAGCGCCGAGCTGCACCGGCTCGCGGGCATGGTGGACCCGCCGGTGCGGGCCTGGGACGTGCTCCACGGCCACGACGTGCCGAAGGCGCTCGTCGACCACGTCGGAGCCGACCGCGACGTGGTGCTCGTGGTCGGGTCCCACGGCCGCAGCGAGGGTCGCCCGCACGTGATGGGCAACACCGCGGCCCGGACCGTACGGCAATCACCCGTGCCGGTGCTGGTGGTGTCCCCCGAGGCCGCCGCCGGGCACGGCGCCCGAGGCATGGCCGGATCGAGCCTGGGTTGAGGAGGTGACCTACGCCCAGGCCACCCGGCCCATCTCGGCGCTGGCCGCCAGGTCCTCGTGGACAGGCACGACCCGCACGGTGAAGCCGTAGCGCCCCGCCGCATCGCAGGAGAAGCTGCCCCGGTAGCGGACACGCGAGTCGTCCACCCGCTCGACCTCGGCCATGGTCGTGGTCTGGGGGCGCTCGATCTCGTCACCCTGGCCGACGACGCCGTGGACCAGCTGGACCTCGACGTCGTCGCCCGTCAGCGATCCGAGGGCCACGACCGCATCGACGGAGCGCTCGTCGCCGATGCCAGGCATGGTGCCGTCGCTCTCCACCGCATCGACCTGCACGCCCGACCAGCCCGACGTGATGCGCTCCTTCCAGGCCGCGATCTGCCGTGACCGCCGGTGCCCGTCGGCGGACATGTCGTCGTCGTGGGCGGCGGCGGGCTCGTACAGGTCGGTGGTGTAGTCCTTCACCATCCGGGAGGCCGACACGAACGGGCCGGTGCTGGCGAGCGTGGACTTCATCCGCCGGACCCAGCGACGGGGCAGGCGCCCCGCGGAGCGGTCGAAGTACAGCGGGACCACCTCCCGCTCGAGCAGGTCGAACAGCGAGTTGGCCTCGATCTCGTCGCGGCGGGCGGTGTCGGTGATGTTCTCCGCCGACGAGATGGCCCAGCCGTTCTCGCCGTCGTAGCACTCGTCCCACCAGCCGTCGAGGATCGACAGGTTGAGCTGTCCGTTCAGCGCCGCCTTCATGCCTGAGGTCCCGCACGCCTCCTGGGGCCGGCGGGGGGTGTTCAGCCACACGTCGCACCCGTGGTACATCGTGCGGGCGATGGCGATGTCGTAGTCGTCCAGGAAGACGAACCGATGCCGGATCGCCGGGTCGCTCGAGTAGGCGACGATCTCTCGGATCATCTCCTTGCCCTGGTCGTCGGCCGGGTGGGCCTTGCCGGCGAACACGAACTGCACCGGCCGCTCGGTCGAGGTCAGGATCGCCTCGAGCCGCTCCGGCTGGGACAGCAGCAGGGTGGCCCGCTTGTAGGTGGCGAAGCGGCGGGCGAAGCCGACGGTGAGGGCGCGGGGATCGAACACCTCGTCGGCCCAGGCCACGTCCGACGGCGCCTGACCCCGGGCCACGGCCGAGGAGCGGATCTTGTCGCGCACCAACGAGACGAGGCGGTCCTTGCCCTGCTCCTTGACGCGCCAGATCTCGTCGTCGGTGGCGTCGTGGATGCGGGCCCACTCGGTCTTGGGGGCCTCGCCCCAGTGGGGTGCACGTGGCGGGTGAGGAGGTCATCCATCTCGGGCGACACCCAGGTGCGGGCGTGCACGCCGTTGGTGATGGCGCCGATGGGCACCTCCTCGACGGGCACCTCGGGCCACAGGGGCTGGAACATCTCGCGGCTGACCGCGCCGTGGAGCTGGGCCACGCCGTTGGCCCGGGCGGCCAGGCGGAAGCCCATCACCGCCATGTTGAACCGGCGGTCCTCGGTGTCGTCGGGCTCGTGGCCGAGCGCGAGCAGGCGGTCCATGGGGATGCCGGCGTCGGCGGCGAAGCCGGTGAAGTACTTCTCGATGAGCTCGCGCCCGAACCGGTCGATGCCGGCCGGCACGGGGGTGTGGGTCGTGAAGACCGACCCGGCCCGGACGGCCTCGACGGCCTCGTCGAAGGAGAGCCCCTCGACCATGAGCTCGCGGATGCGCTCGAGCCCGAGGAAGCCGGCGTGACCCTCGTTGGTGTGGAACACCTGGGTCTCGATGCCGAGGGCGCGCAGCGCCCGGACGCCGCCGATGCCGAGCAGCATCTCCTGGCGCAGGCGGTGCTCGCTGTCGCCGCCGTACAGGCGGTCGGTGACCGCTCGCAGGTCGTCGTCGTTGTCGTCCACGTCGCTGTCGAGCAGGTACAGCAGGGTGCGGCCGACCTCGGCCTTCCAGACCTGTGCGGTGAGGGTGCGCCCGCCCAGGTCGACGGTGACCCGCACGCCGTCCTGCAGGGTGAGGGCCATGCCGTAGGGATCGAGGTTGGGGTAGCGCTGCTCCTGCCAGCCCTCCACGTTGAGCGCCTGGCGGAAGTACCCGTTGCGATACATGAGCCCGATCCCGATGAGGGGCAGGCCGAGGTCGCTGGCCGCCTTGAGGTGATCGCCGGCCAGCACGCCGAGGCCGCCCGAGTACTGGGGCACCGCCTCGGAGATGCCGAACTCCGGGGAGAAGTAGGCCACCGAGCGCAGCGGGCTGTCGCGCCGGCCCTGGAACCAGGCGTCGCGGGTGAGGTACCTGTCGAGGTCCGAGCCGACCGTCTCGAGGAAGCGCAGGAAGCCGGTGTCCTCGACGAGCTCGCTGAGCCGGGACTTGCTCACCGAGCCCAGGAGCCGCACGGGGTCGTGGACCACGGCATGCCACTTCTCGGGGTCGACCCAGCGGAACAGCTCGCGGGTCTGGAGGTCCCACGACCAACGCAGGTTCATGGCCAGCGCCTCGAGCGGTGCCAGCGCAGCGGGCAGCGTGGGGCGGACGGTGAAGCTTCGGAGGGCCTTCATCGGCTCCGACCGTATCGGTGCTCCGTGAACGCCGTGTCACGCCGTCCGCGAAGTGCCGGGGGGGCAGAGCGCCTCCCTCCGGATCGCGGCAATCGTCCCGGGCCGTTGTATCGAGGGCGACGGTGGGGTAGGGCTGGTCGCGTGGCCCCCAGGACTCCCTCTCTCGGCGCGATCGTCATCGACCAGGTCCGGCCCGCGACCCCGGGCGGCAGCGGCCGGCCCAAGAGCTCGGTGGGCGAGCGCACCCCGGTGCAGGCCCGCATCTTCCGCGACGGCCACGATCTGCTGGCCGCCCGGGTCAGCTGGCGTCGGGCCGGCGCCCGCACCTGGAGCCGCTCGCCGCTGGCCCAGTCGGTGAACGACATCTGGGTGGGCGAGCTCACCTGCACCGAGATCGGGCTCCACGACGTCGTCGTCGAGGCCTGGACCGATGTCTTCGCGACCTGGCGCAAGGAGCTGCGGCTGAAGGTCGGGGCCAACCAGGACGTCACCACCGAGCTCGAGGAGGGCGCCCGCATCCTGGAGGCGTTCGTCCCCGACTGCTCGGGCAAGGGTCGGGGTCGGGTCGAGGACGCCGTCGCCACCATCCGCGACACGTCGGCGTCGATGTCGGTCCGCCTCAACGCCGCCCTCGACGACGCCCTCGTGCCGCTCGTGGCCGGCATCCCGCACGAGGGAGACCACACCGCCGCCCCCACCGTCTCGCTCTGGGTCGACCGTGAGCGGGCCCGCCACAGCGCCTGGTACGAGTTCTTCCCCCGCTCCGAAGGGGGCTTCAAGGGCTCGCTCGACCGGCTCGACGCCGTGGCCGAGATGGGCTTCGACGTCGTGTACTTCCCGCCGATCCATCCCATCGGCACCACCGCCCGCAAGGGCCCGAACAACACCCTCGACCCCGGGCCCGACGACGTGGGCAGCCCCTGGGCCATCGGCGGCCCCGACGGCGGCCACACCGCCATCCATCCCGATCTCGGCACCGAGGAGGACTTCCTCGCCGTCGTGGACCGGGCCAGGGAGCTGGGCATGGAGATCGCGCTCGACTACGCGCTCCAGTGCTCGCCCGACCACCCCTGGGTCACCGAGCACCCCGAGTGGTTCCACCACCGGCCCGACGGCACCATCAAGTACGCCGAGAACCCGCCCAAGAAGTACCAGGACATCTACCCGATCAACTTCTGGCCCGCGGACGAGGCCGACCGGGTGGCCCTGTGGGATGCGTGCCGCGACATCCTCCGGCACTGGATCGACCGCGGGATCCGCATCTTCCGGGTCGACAACCCCCACACCAAGCCCGTCGCGTTCTGGGAGTGGTGCATCGCCGACATCCAGTCCCAGCACCCCGACGTGCTGTTCCTGGCCGAGGCGTTCACCCGCCCGGCGATGATGTCGAAGCTGGCCGAGATCGGCTTCAGCCAGAGCTACACCTACTTCACGTGGCGCCACGAGAAGGAGGAGCTCACCGAGTACCTCACCGAGCTGGCCCACGGCCCGCTCGCCGACATCATGCGGCCCAACTTCTGGCCCAACACGCCCGACATCCTCGGCGGCGTCCTGCGCCACGGGAACCGGGCGGCGTTCCTGCTGCGCTACCTGCTGGCCGCCACCCTCACCCCCAACTTCGGCGTGTACTCCGGCTACGAGCTGCGAGAGAACGAGCCGGCCGCCGACACCAACGAGGAGTACCTCTTCTCCGAGAAGTACGAGGTCAAGCACCGCGACTGGGACCGCCCCGACTCGCTGGCGCCGTTCATGACCACGGTGAACCACGTGCGCCGGGCCCACCCCGCGCTCCAGCAGCTGCGCGAGATCCACTTCCACCACGTCGACAACCCGAACATCCTCGCCTTCACCAAGGGCTCCCGGGCCTCGGGTGACCTGGTCCTGGTGGTCGTGAACCTCGACCCCGTGCACACCCAGGAGGCCACCGTGCACCTCGACCTGCACGCCGTCGGCCTGCCCGACTGGGACCCGTACCGGGCCCACGACGAGCTGACCGGCGAGACCTACCAGTGGCAGGGGAGCGCCAACTACGTCCGCTTCGAACCCGCCCTCGACCGGGTCGGCCACGTCCTGGACCTGCGCGCATGAGGAAGGCCATCGACCCCACCGATCACAGCTGGTTCCAGCGAGCCGTCTTCTACGAGGTCCTCGTCCGGGGCTTCTACGACAGCAACGGCGACGGCACCGGCGACCTCCGCGGCCTCACCGAGAAGCTCGACTACCTCGAGTGGCTCGGCGTCGACTGCCTGTGGCTGCTCCCGTTCTTCCAGTCGCCGTTGCGCGACGGCGGCTACGACGTCTCCGACTTCCTCACCGTGCTGCCGGAGTACGGCGACGTCGACGACGCGGCCGAGCTGATCGAGCAGGCCCACCGGCGGGGCATCCGGGTGATCTCGGACATGGTCGTGAACCACACCTCCGACCAGCACCCGTGGTTCCAGGAGTCCCGTCAGGATCGCACCAACCCCAAGGCCGACTGGTACGTGTGGTCCGACGACGACCACCGCTGGTCCGAGGCCCGCATCATCTTCACCGACTCCGAGGACTCCAACTGGAGCTGGGACCCGGTGCGCGAGCAGTACTACTGGCACCGGTTCTTCCACCACCAGCCCGACCTGAACTTCGACAACCCCGAGGTCGAGGAGGCCCTCTTCGACGTCGTCCGGTTCTGGATGGGGCTCGGCCTGGACGGCTTCCGCCTCGACGCCGTGCCGTACCTCTACGAGCGCGACGGCACCAACGGCGAGAACCTGCCCGAGACCCACGCGCTCCTGCGACGGCTGCGCAAGACCGTCGACGCGGAGTTCCCCGGCAAGCTCCTGCTGGCCGAGGCCAACCAGTGGCCTGCCGACGTCGTCGACTACTTCGGGCCGGAGGGGGAGGAGTGCCAGATGAACTTCCACTTCCCCCTGATGCCCCGCATGTTCATGGCGGTGCGGCGGGAGCAGCGGTTCCCCATCACCGAGATCCTCGCCCAGACCCCCGAGATCCCCGACAACTGCCAGTGGGGCATCTTCCTGCGGAACCACGACGAGCTCACGCTCGAGATGGTCACCGACGAGGAACGGGACTACATGTACGCCGAGTACGCCGCCGACCCCCGCATGAAGATCAACGTCGGCATCCGCCGGCGGCTCTTCCCGCTGCTCGACAACGACCGCCGCAAGGCCGAGCTGTTCCACGCCCTGCTGTACTCCATGCCGGGCAGCCCGATCATGTACTACGGCGACGAGATCGGGATGGGCGACAACATCTACCTCGGCGACCGTGACGGCGTGCGCACCCCGATGCAGTGGGCGCCGGACCGCAACGCCGGCTTCTCCAAGTCCGACCCCGCCAAGCTCTACCTGCCCACCATCATGGACCCGGTGTACGGCTACGCCGGCGTCAACGTCGAGGCCCAGCAGCACGACCAGTCGTCGTTCCTGCACTGGGTCCGGCGCATGCTCGAGATCCGGCGCGAGTTCCCCGTGTTCGGCACCGGCAGCTTCGAGGTGCAGCACGCCGAGAACCCCTCGGTGCTGGCCTACCTGCGCTGCAGCAGGGACGAGGACGACATCACCGTCCTGTGCGTGCACAACCTGTCGCGGTTCCCCCAGCCCTGCGAGCTGATGCTCGGTCAGCTCGCCGGACGCATCCCCATCGAGCTCACCGGACGGATCCCGTTCCCCGAGATCGGTGAGCTGCCCTACTTCATCACGCTCCCGCCCTACGGCTTCTACTGGTTCACCCTCGTGGACCCGGCGACCGACGGGATGGGCGAGGAGCCCTACGGACGCGTGGAGCCATGATCACGGTCGACGAACTGCTCGAGCTGGTGCCCAACCACCTCGCCGCCCAGCGCTGGTACGACCACGACGGCCCGCCCGCCCGGGTCACCGCCGCCGACAGCGAGCGCTGGCTCGACGGCGACCAGGAGCTGTGGTGGCTGCTGGTCGACGCCCACGAGGGCGACCGACACCTCGGCCGGTACCAGCTCGTGCTCGGCGCCCGACCGGCCAACGAGGAGCACCCGTTCCTGCACGGCAAGAGCGGCGAGCTGCTCGGCATCGCCGACACCGACGGCGGCCCGGTGACGGTGTACGACGCCTTCATCGACCCGCCGCTGGCCCTCGAGATCCTCGACCGGATCGCGCCGGGCATCGAGGCGCAGTCCGTGCGTCCCCTCGCGGTGGAGCAGTCCAACACCTCCATCGTCTACGACGAGCACGTCATCGTGAAGCTCTTCCGCCGCATCCACGCGGGCGAGAACCCCGACGTCGATGCCGTGACCCGCCTGACCGAGGGCGGCTTCACCCACGTGCCCGAGCAGTACGGCGTCCTCGAGCGCCCGGTCGCCGACGGGCTCGCCGACGCCGGCGCCGTCCAGCACCTGGCCGTGGCGCGCCAGTTCCTCACCGGCGCCAGCGACGGGTGGCACCTGGCCCTGGCGTCGCTGCGCGTCGTCATCGCCGACCACATGGACAGCGCGTCGAGCGGTGGCGACTTCGGTCCCGACGCCCAGCGCCTCGGGGCCATCACCGGTGAGCTCCACCGCCGCCTGGCGGACGCGTTCGGGACGTCCACCGCCGACGTCTCGGCCTGGGTCGCCCACTTCCGGGCCCAGCTCGACCGGGTCCGCGAGCACGTGCCCGCCCACGACATCTCGGCTCGCTACGACCAGGCGTCGCAGATCCGCTCGGCCGGTCCGGCCATCCGCATCCACGGCGACCTGCACCTCGGCCAGATGCTGCGGGCCGACAGCGGCTGGTACGTGATCGACTTCGAGGGCGAGCCGGCCCGACCCCTCGCCGAGCGCATGGCGCCGTCGTCGCCGCTGCGCGACGTCGCCGGCATGCTCCGGTCGTTCCACTACGCGGCCGCCGTCGTGCACCACGAGCGAGGCGACGACGACGACGCCGCGGCCCTCGTGGCCGACTGGGAGGAGCGGTCCCGCACCCGCTTCCTCGAGGGCTACTTCGCCACGCCCGGCATCGATGAGCTGGTCCCCGACGAGGGCACCACCGACCTGCTCCTGCGCGCCTTCGAGCTCGACAAGGCCGTCTACGAGGTGGGCTACGAGACCGCGTACCGACCCAGCTGGGTGGGCATCCCGCTCGGCGCCATCCGGAGGTTGCTCGCATGAGCATCGATCCCGACCTGCAACGACTCGTGGAGGGCTTCCACCACGACCCGCACGCCGTGCTCGGCCTGCACGACGGTCCCGACGGCAAGGTCGTGCGCATCCGGAGGCCCGAGGCCACGGGTGCGTCGATGGACATCGACGGCACCCGCTGCGAGGGGCGCCACCTCGTCGGCGGCGTCTTCGAGATCCCCGTGCCCCGCGAGCCCAAGCCGTCCGAGCCGGTCCGGGTCAGCTACGAGGCCGTCGACGTCGACGTCATCGACCCGTACCGCTTCTGGCCCACGCTCGGAGACGTCGACCTGCACCTCATCGGCGAAGGCCGCCACGAGCGGCTCTGGGCCGTGCTCGGCGCCCGCGCCACCACCCACGAGGGTGCCGACGGCGTCGCGTTCGCCGTGTGGGCCCCGGCGGCCAAGGCCGTCCGCGTCGTGGGCGACTGGAACTCCTGGGACGGCCGGCTCCACCCGATGCGCGCCATCGGCGCGTCCGGCGTGTGGGAGCTGTTCGTGCCCGAGGCCGAGGTCGGCCACCGCTACCGCTACGAGATCGTCGGCGCCGACGACCGGCTGCGGCTCAAGTCCGACCCGCTGGCCCAGGCCACGGAGATGCCGCCGGCCAACGCGAGCGTCATCACCCGGACCGAGCACGCGTGGAGCGACGCCGACTGGATGCGCCGGCGGGCCGAGATCGACCCGGTCAACGACCGCATGTCGATCTACGAGGTCCACGCCGGCTCGTGGCGCACCGTGCCGGAGGAGGGTGACCGGCCGCTGCGCTGGGACGAGCTGGCCGAGCAGCTGGCCGACCACGTCCTCGGGCTCGGGTTCACGCACATCGAGCTGCTCCCCGTGGCCGAGCACCCCTACGCCCCCAGCTGGGGCTACCAGGTCTCGGGCTACTTCGCGCCGACCGCCCGCTTCGGCACGCCCGACGACTTCCGCTCCTTCGTCGACCGCATGCACCAGCGCGGCATCGGCGTCATCGTCGACTGGGTGCCGGCCCACTTCCCGAAGGACGACTGGTCCCTCGGCCGCTTCGACGGCACGGCCCTGTACGAGCACGCCGACCCCCGTCAGGGCGAGCACCCCGACTGGGGCACGTACGTGTTCAACTTCGGCCGCAACGAGGTGCGGAACTTCCTCGTCGCCAACGCCCTCTACTGGCTCGAGGAGTTCCACATCGACGGGCTCCGGGTCGATGCCGTGGCGTCGATGCTGTACCTCGACTACTCCCGCAACGACGGCGAGTGGCTCCCCAACGAGCACGGAGGACGGGAGAACCTCGAGGCCATCGCCTTCCTCCAGGAGACCAACACCGTGGTCCACGGCCGCTACCCCGGCGTGCGCATGATCGCCGAGGAGTCCACGGCGTGGGGCGGCGTCAGCCGTCCGGTTCACCTCGGCGGCCTCGGCTTCGGCCAGAAGTGGAACATGGGCTGGATGCACGACACGCTCGAGTACTTCAAGACCGACCCCGTGTACCGCTCGCACCACCACGGCCAGCTGACCTTCGGCTTCGTCTACGCGTGGAGCGAGAACTTCGTGCTGCCGCTCAGCCACGACGAGGTCGTGCACGGCAAGGGATCGCTGATCCAGAAGATGCCGGGGGACGACTGGCAGCGCTTCGCCAACCTCCGCACGCTGTACGGCTGGATGTGGGCCCACCCCGGCAAGCAGCTCCTCTTCATGGGCTGCGAGATGGCCCAGGAGCGGGAGTGGTCGGAGTCCCGCAGCCTCGACTGGCACCTGCTCGACGACCCCCGCCACGCCGGCGTGCAACAGCTGGTGGCCGCGCTCAACCAGGCCCACGTCGAGCACCCGGCCATGTGGCGCCGCGACACCGAGCCGGCCGGCTTCGACTGGCTCGACGCCTCCGACGCCAGCCAGTCGGTGCTGGCCTTCCAGCGCAACGGCGGGCCCGAGGACTCCCCGGTGGTGTGCGTCGCCAACTTCACGCCGGTGCCCCGCCACGGGTACCGGATCGGCCTGCCCCTCCCGGGCCCCTGGCGCGAGGTCGTCAACTCCGACGACGAGCGCTTCGGCGGCGCCGGCATCCTGAACGGCACCGTCGTCAGCGAGGACATCCCGTGGCAGGGTCGCGAGCAGTCGGCCGTGGTCACGCTGCCGCCCCTCGGGGTGGCCTGGTTCGCACCGGCCGACTGAGCCGATCGACATCGCGAAATCGGCGCGGAACCCCTTGACGGGCCCCGGATCCGAGGCGCACGATCTGAGCACAGAGCGAACGTCGAGGGGACGATCGCCCGGAGGATTGCCAGCGGTTCCGCCCGCCCACGACAGCGCCGAGGCGCTGTGGCCACGGAGCACGGCCGAGCAGCTTCCGAGCGTCGGTCCCGCACACGGGCCCCCGGCCGGGGGCCCGTGGCGCGTCCGGGAACGGGTGCGGCGCCGGTACCGTCCACCCCCGTGACGACCGAGGTCCAGACCTGCTACCGGCACGGCGACCGGCGCGCCGGCGTGCGCTGCCAGCGTTGCGAGCGGCCCATCTGCCCCGCGTGCATGAACCAGGCCTCGGTGGGCTTCCACTGCCCCGAGTGCGTCAAGGGCGCCGGCCAGCGGGTGTACACCGCCCGAACCATGCCGGCGTCGACCACCGCGGTCGTCACCACCGCCCTCGTCGCCATGAACGTGGCCATCTACCTCGTGTCCAGCGCGGGTTCCGGGCTGGCCGAGCCGTCGTTCGCCGTCCAGCTCGACTACGCCCTCATCGGCCGGGGCCTGTCGGCCGAGGGGCTCCTCGGGGTCGCGGAGGGGGAGTGGTACCGCCTGGTGACCGGCGGGTTCCTCCACGGCAGCCTGCTGCACCTCGGGTTCAACATGTACGTGCTGTGGATCCTCGGCAAGCAGCTGGAGCCGTCGCTCGGCCGGGTCGGCTTCGCCGCCGTCTACTTCGCCTCGATGCTCGCCGGGTCGCTCGGTGTCATGGTGCTCGAGCCCGACGCCCTCACCGTGGGCGCGTCCGGTGCGGTGTTCGGGCTCTTCGGCTACGCCGTGGTGGCCCAGTTCGTGCGGGGCATCAACCCGCTCCAGACCGGGCTCGGGGCCGTGATCCTGATCAACCTCGCGTTCACGTTCCTGGTCCCGGGCATCAGCATCGGCGGCCACGTCGGCGGGCTGCTCGGCGGTCTGGTCGCCGGGTTCCTGCACGACGTGGTGCGCCGCAAGCTGGGCGCCCCGGCCGCGGTGGGCATCGCACTGGTCGCCGCCTTCGGCGTGGCGTGTGCGGTGGCGTCGGTGGTCGTCGCCTGACCCCACTCCGTTCTGGGCCGCGAGATCCGCGTCCCGCGCGGGCACCGCGGCCCGGAACGACACCGCCGGGGCAACTGGGTGAGCGACCGGGCGTGCCGCCGCCGATGTGACCGTCGTCTCCGGTGTGGGACAGGATCGGACGGTGACCGATCACTACCGCGAAGCATGGGACGAGCTCACGGCGCCGGGAGCCGGGTTCGAGATCGACACGATCGAGGTCCGGGGCGTGCCGATCAAGGTCTTCAAGAGCGCGCCGCCGAACATGCGGGTGGTGTGGGAGCTGTCGGCCGGCCACGGTGACGAGGACTACATCGTCTACGAGGACGAGCGGTACACCTACGCCGAGGTCCACGCCCAGGTGCGGGCGCTCGCCCACCTCCTGCGTGAGACCCATGGCGTGCGCGAGGGCGACCGGGTCGCCATCGCCATGCGCAACTACCCCGAGTGGGTGGTGTCGTACTGGGCGACCGTGTCGATCGGGGCCGCCGCCGTCGGGATGAACGCGTGGTGGACCGGCCCCGAGATGGAGTACGGGCTCACCGACTCCCGACCGAAGGTGCTGATCGCCGACGACGAGCGCGTCGAGCGGATCCTGCCCCACCTCGACGACATCCGGGCCGGCCAGCCCCTGCACCTCATCACCGTGCGCTCGGACCGGGAGCTGCCCGAGGACGCGGCCCGCTGGGCCGACGTCGTGGTCGCCTCGTCGGCCCCCGACGCCCTGCCCGACGCCACGATCGACCCGGACGACGACGCCTGCATCTTCTACACGTCGGGCACCACCGGCGCTCCCAAGGGCGCCCAGCTCACCCACCGCGGGTCCGTGCACAACCTGCTCCACCTGGTGTTCATGACGACGGTGGCCGGTGCCGCCGCCGCCAAGGCCGGGACCGCGCCGGCCGCCGACCGCGCGCCGGCCCCGTCGCAGCCGGTGATGATGGCCCCCACCCCGCTGTTCCACGTCACGGCCAACAACTGCGTGCTGCACCCGTGCACGCTCGCCGGCGGCCGCATCGTGCTCACCTACAAGTGGGATCCGGCCCGGGCCCTCGAGCTGATCGAGCGCGAAGGCGTCACCAACTTCTCCGGCGTGCCCACCATGAGCCGGGAGCTGCTGGCCCACCCCGACTGGGACACCCGCGACACCTCGACCCTCCAGGGCATGGGTGGCGGCGGAGCGGCGCTGCAGCCCGACCTCGTCGAGAAGATCGACCGATCCCTGTCCAAGGGTGCGCCGTCCACGGGCTACGGCCTCACCGAGACCCACGGCATCGTCACCGCCAACGCGGCGGCCAGCTTCGTCGCCAAGCCCGCATCGTGCGGTCCCGTGGTGCCGACCCTGGAGGCCAAGCTGGTCGACGACGCCGGCAACGACCTGCCACCGGGCCCCGACACCGTCGGCCAGCTCTGCGTGCGGGGCTCGGTCGTGATCAAGGGCTACCTGAACCGGCCCGACGCCACCGCGGAGGGGATCAGGGACGGGTGGTTCAACACCGGCGACATCGCCCGCATCGACGAGGACGGCTTCGTCTACATCGTCGACCGGGCCAAGGACATGGTCCTCCGTGGCGGCGAGAACATCTACTGCTCCGAGGTCGAGTCGGCCATCTACGAGCACGACGACGTGGCCGAGGTCGCCGTCTTCGGCGTGCCCGACGAGCGACTCGGCGAGGAGGTCGGCGCCGCCATCGTCCTGCGCACCGGCGCCTCGCTCGACGAGGAGGGGCTGCGGTCGTTCCTGACCGAGCGCGTCGCCAAGTTCAAGATCCCCGCCCACGTGTGGTTCCGCGCCGAGCCGCTGCCCCGCAACGCCAACGGCAAGTTCGTCAAGCGCGACCTGCGCGAGGAGTACGTGAGCGCCTGATCCGGCCCCGGCGCCGGGGTTCCGGGCCCGGTGCCCGGCGACGAGCATGGCTGTCGCACCCGAAGCGGAGAGGACCCCACGAGTCGCCGCCCAGCGCCCGCCGCCGAAGCCGGCCCGGCCTCAGGTGACGGCGGCCGCCGCGGCCTCGAGCAGCGCGGCGGTGGACAGGAGCAGCTCCTCGGTGCCGTGGGGCCCGAGCAGCTGGATCGCCGCGGGGAAGCGCCGTCCGGACGGCACGGGGAGGACCAGCGCCGGGATGCCGGCGAGGTTCACCGCCGCGTTCAGCCGACGGGTGTCCAGGCGGGTCGGCTCCTCCAGCGGTGCGGGTTCGTCCATGATGCCAGCGGTCACCAGCACCGGCGAGCGGGTGAAGGCCCGGGCGAGCTCGTCGCGCCACGGCCCGGCCGACGCCAGCGCGGCGGCCAGCTCGTCGTCGCCGATGGCGGCACCGCACGCCAGACGGAACAGCGTCTCGGCGCCCAGCGCGTCGCCGTGGGCCTCGGCCAGGGCCCGGTTCGTGCGGGCGCCCTCGCCGAACAGCACCGCCGTGCCGGCCAGCTCGGCGGCGTCCCACCCGGGCAGCGGTGCGTCGACGACGGCCATGCCGGCGGCGCGCAGCACCTTGTCGACGGCGTCCTCCACCCACGGCGCGGCGCCGAGGCGCGCCCGGCCCAGGACAGGTGCGGGATCGGGGAGTGCGCCGAAGGTGGGGTCCAGGAGCCGCATGCCCTCCTCGAGCCGGGCGACGTCGGCCGCCATGGGCCCGACCGTGTCGAGGCTGGGGGCCAGGGAGCGGACGCCCGCGACGGAGATCCGTCCGAACGTCGTCTTGAGGCCGGCGATGCCGCAGCACGCCGCCGGCGTGCGGATCGACCCAGCCGTATCGGTCCCGATGGCGATGTCGGCCTCGCCGGCGGCGACGGCGACCGCCGAGCCCGACGACGAGCCCCCCGGGATGCGCGTCGGGTCGATCGGGTTGACCGGCGTGCCGGTGTAGGGGTTGATGCCGCTGCCCCCGAAGGCGAGCTCGTGCAGGTTGACCTTGCCGACGATGCGGCCGCCGGCAGCCCGCAGGGCCGTCACGCAGGCGGCGTCCTCGCTGGCGGGTCGGGCCGCCTCCGCCACGGGTCGGGACGCGCACGTGGTCGGGGTTCCGGCCACGTCGACGAGATCCTTCACCGCCACGGTGGGCCCGTCGCCGGAGCCCGGGTCGAGCCGGAGCAGGAACGTCGTCACGCCGCCGGGCCCCCGCCCTCCACGATCGCCTTGAGCCGACGGAGGTTGGCCTGCCAGATGAGGCGCATGATCCGACCTCCGACCACGCCGCCGACCGGGCCCCCCATCCACCACGGGAACACGAGCCGCTCGGACCACTGGAACCGGGTCGCGGTCCGGCGGCGGAACCGGCGCCCGGCGGGGGACAGCGTGAAGACGCCGTCCCCGGTGACGAGGCCGACGTGGCGTACGCCCATGGCCCGCCCCGGCTCCCACCGGGTGATCTCCATCAGATCCGTGAGGCGGAGGGGCCCCACCCTGGTGTCGCACTCGAACGTCGTGCCGACACCGGAGGTGCTCGCGGACGTGAACCGGATCGCCTCGGCGTCGGCCATCCAATCGACGTGGGAGCCGACGTCCTCGACCACCGCCCACACGGCCGCCGGGCTCGCGTCGATGGTCGTGGAGACGGTGATGCGGGCCATGGGCGAACGGTACGCAGGGCCGGGTCCGCGTTCTCGTCACCCCACCTGCGGATACTGGACCCATGGCCGTCCTCATCGCCCTCCTCGCCGCCGTCGTGGCCGCCGGACTGGCCGCGCTCGTGGTGGCCCGCCTCACCGCCACCCAGGTCACCGCCCTCGCCGCCGAGGAGCGCGAGGCAGCCGTCGCCGCCGCCGTCGAGGCCGTCGTGGCCCAGGCCGGCCACGCGTTCGTGGCCGAGCGCGAGCACACGCTGCGGGCTGCGGTCGAGAGCGCAACTGCCGTGGCCTCGTCCAAGCTCCAGGACTCCATGACCGCCGGCAGCCGCGAGCTCGACCTGCGGTCCCGCTCGTTCGAGCAGCAGGTGACCCACATCGCCGACGCCCTCGGCACCCTCGGTGGCCTGGTGCAGTCGCTCCAGAAGGAGCGGGCCGAGCAGACCGGGTCGCTGGTGGCCCAGCTCGAGCACGTCACCCGGACCCAGCAGTCCCTGGCCGAGCACACCGACCAGCTCCGCCAGGCCCTCGCCAGCCCCAAGCAGCGGGGTCAGTGGGGCGAGCGGATGGCCGAGGACGTCCTGCGAGCCGCCGGCATGCGGGAGGGCGTCAGCTACCGGCGCCAGACCGCCATCGACGGTGGCACCATCCCCGACTTCCGCTTCCTGCTCCCACGCGAGCTCGAGCTGCGGATGGACGTGAAGTTCCCTGTCGACAACTACCTGCGGGTGCTCGAGTGCGACTCCGACACGGACCGCTCCCGCCACACCAGGGCCTTCGTCGCCGACGTCCGCAACCACGTCCGGGGCCTCGCCGGTCGCGGCTACGTGGACCACCGCGACACGGTGGACTGCCTCCTGCTGTTCATCCCGAACGAGGCGGTCTACGCCTTCCTCCACGAGTCCGACCCGGACATCGTCGACGTGGCGCTCGGCCAGAAGGTCGTGCTGTGCTCGCCCAGCACGCTCTTCGCCGTGCTGGCGGTGGTGCGCCGTTCGGTCGAGCAGTTCCAGCTCGAGCGCCGCAGCGACGAGATCCTCCGCTGCCTCGGTGGCCTCTCCGCCGAGTGGGACAAGCTCATCGGCGCCATCGACAAGGTCGGTCGCCAGCTCGACACCGCGCACAAGAGCTTCCACGACGAGCTGAACGGGACGCGGCGCCGGGTGTTCCAGCGGGCGCTCGACGAGATCGAGGGCCTGCAGGCGCCCGAGCGCCCCACGCTCACCGGCGGTGAGGCCCTCGCCGCGCAGAAGGCGGCCGGCGACGTGCGGCCGCTGCCGCTCGACGACCCTGGTCGAGGAGGCGTGGCCGAGGCCGGCTGATCCCTGCACCCCGGGCGTCCCCACCCGGCTGCTCCAATGTTCTAGAACGAGTGGACCCGGGGGACCGACCCCCGACGTACCACCCTCGAGACCGGGAGAAGACCTGCCTCATGTCCGACTACGAGATCCCGAAGCCGGAGCCAAAGGAGATCGACTCGAAGAAGTGGCTCGAGTGGAAGGACGTCATGGAACGGGCGACCCTCAAGGGTCACCCCTACAAGGACGAGCGCTGCGACAACTGCCTCTACTACCTCGACGTCGACGAGGAGATCTCGTACTGCTGGCACCCGACCCTGCGCATCCTCGTGGGTGCCGACTGGTGGTGCCAGTGGTGGGAGCCGATCGAGGAGGGGTGATCGTGGCGAACGGCGAGATCCCCGATGACGTGCCCGAGGCCGATGCGCTCGAGCAGCGCCGGGATGTGGTCGACGAGCCCGACGGCGACACCACCGAGGCGCTCGGCGGTGACAGCCTCGAGGTCCCCGAAGCCGACGCCCTCGAGCAGGCTCGAGTCGTCCACACCGACGACGAACCCGACCCCGAGCCCTGAGCACCGCTGACCGTCGTGACGCCCCCAGGCCCGGTGCCCGGGGCGTCACGCGGTCAGCACCTACCGTCGGATCGTGGGATCGCTGCTCGCCGCCCTCGGCATCGTCTTCCTCGCCGAGCTCGGCGACAAGACCCAGCTCGTCGCGCTCGGCTTCGGTGCCCGCCACCGCCTCGGGCCGGTCCTCGCCGGCGTCGCGCTGGCCTACGCCGCCACCAACCTGTTGTCCGTGGTGGTGGGTGGCCTGCTGGGTGCCGCACTGCCCACCCGAGCGCTCGGGCTCGGCGGCGGCGTGCTGTTCGTCGGCTTCGCGCTGTGGTCCCTGCGGGGCGACGACGACGAGGACGACGACCTCGACGTCACCCCGGGCCAGGGCCGGGTCGTCGTGTCCGTCGCGCTGGCGATGTTCGTGGCCGAGCTGGGGGACAAGACCATGCTCGCCACGGCGACGCTGGCGGCGCAGGGCAATCCGGTCCTCGTGTGGATCGGCGCCACCATCGGAATCATCCTGTCCGGGTCTGTCGGCGTCTTCGTCGGTCGGGCCACCGGCGCCCGCCTGCCGCAGCGGACCATCCGCCTCGGCTCCGCGGCCCTGTTCGCCGTGTTCGGCGTGGCGCTCATCGTCCTGAACCTGTGACGCACCGCTCCCGGCCGCCGGCGTGGGCGGCGGTGAACGGCCTCGGCGGTCGGCACCGGTCCCCGTAGGATCGACCCCCATGCCCGGCCGCTTCTACG
Organism: Acidimicrobiia bacterium; assembly: GCA_046570205.1. GTDB lineage: Bacteria > Actinomycetota > Acidimicrobiia > Acidimicrobiales > Salinilacustritrichaceae > Salinilacustrithrix. The sequence continues at coordinate 64,420 of JBKHVG010000013.1, read as the reverse complement.
TCACGACGCCGATCTACTACGTCAACGACGCCCCCCACATCGGCCATGCGTACACCACGGTCACGGCTGACGCCGTCGCCCGCTGGCACCGCCTGCTGGGCGAGGACACGCTGTTCCTCACCGGCACCGACGAGCACGGCCTGAAGGTGCAGCGGGCGGCCGAGGAGCACGGGCAGACGCCGCTGGCATGGGCCGACCAGACCACGGCCCGCTTCGCCGAGGCGTGGGAGCTGCTCGACATCTCCAACGACGACTACATCCGCACCACCGAGCCCCGACACCACCGGGCGGTGCAGGAGCTGCTGATCCGCATCAAGGACAACGGCTGGATCTACCAGGACACCTACGCCGGCTGGTACTGCGTGGGGTGCGAGGCGTACTACGCCGAATCCGACCTGGACGAGGGCAACCTGTGCCCCATCCACGGCCGGCCGGTCGAGTGGTTCGAGGAGGAGAACTGGTTCTTCAAGCTCTCCGCCTTCGAGGGGCGCCTCACCGAGTGGTTGTCGCAGGACCCGTCGCCGGTGAAGCCCGACGGCAAGCGCAACGAGGCGCTCGGCATCGTGCGCCAGGGGCTCGAGGACGTGTCGATCTCCCGCTCGTCGATCGATTGGGGCGTGCCCGTCCCGTGGGACCCCGACCACGTCTTCTACGTCTGGTACGACGCCCTCATCAACTACGCCACCGCCGCCGGGTTCGGCTCGGACGAGGCCGCGTTCGAGCGGTGGTGGCCCGAGGTGCACCACCTCATCGGCAAGGACATCATCCGCTTCCACTGCGTGTACTGGCCCGCGATGCTCATGGCCGCCGACCTGGCGCCGCCGAGATCGGTGCACGTCCACGGCTTCCTGCTGGTCGGGGGCGAGAAGATGTCCAAGACCAAGCTGAACCAGATCACCCCGGCCGAGCTGGTCGAGGACTTCGGCGTCGACGGGTTCCGGCACCACTTCCTGCACGACCAGCCCTTCGGCCCCGACGGCGACTTCAGCTACGAGGGCATGGTCACCCGGTACAACGCCGACCTGGCCAACAACCTCGGCAACCTGCTCTCGCGCGTCGCCACCGTGGTCGACAAGAAGTGCGGTGGCATCGGTCCCGCTCCCGACCCCGACAGCCCGCTGGCCGCGGTGGCCGCCGAGGCCTACGCCGAGACCGCCGCCGCCTGGGACCGCGTCCAGCCGTCGGTGGCGCTCGACGCCACGTGGCGACTCATCCGGGAGACCAACGCCCACCTCGAGGTGAACGAGCCCTGGAAGATGGATCCCGGCGCCGAGGTCGAGCGGATCATGGGTGACGCCCTGGAGGCGCTGCGCATCGTCACCGTCCTGGCCTCGCCCGCCGTGCCCGCGTCGTGCCGCGAGATCTGGCGGCGCATCGGCCTCCCCGGCACGCCGGAGGAGCAGCGCCTGCCCGACGCGGCCACGTGGGGCCAGTACCCGGGCGGGCTCGCCGTGGAGAAGGGCGCCCCGCTCTTCCCCCGCATGAAGGCCTGACGTGAGCGCACCCGCGGGGCGAGATGTCGCCGCCAGCGAGCTGCGGTGGACCGACGACCACTGCCACCTGCCCGACGACGGCACGGCCGGCGACGTGCTCGCCGCCGCTCGGTCGGCCGGCGTGGAGCGGCTCGTGCACGTCGGCACCGACGTGGCCTCGTCGGCCGTCGCCCTCGCCCTCGCCGCCGCCCACGACGGGGTGTGGGCCGCCGCCGGCGTCCACCCCCACGAAGCCCGCCACGGCCTCGACGGCCTCGAGGACCTGTTGGCCGACCCGTGGTGCGTGGCGGTCGGCGAGTGCGGATTCGACTTCCACTACGACCACTCACCCCGTGACGTCCAGCGCGACGTCTTCGCCGCCCAGGTGGCGCTGGCCCACGCCCACGACAAGGCGCTCGTGATCCACACCCGAGAGGCGTGGGAGGAGACGTTCGAGGTCCTCGACGCCGAGGGCACCCCGGACCGCACCGTGTTCCACTGCTTCACGGGCGGGGCCGACGAGGCCGACGCCTGCCTGGCCCGCGGCGCCCACCTCTCGTTCTCCGGGATCGTCACGTTCCCGAAGGCCGACGACGTCCGCGCCGCGGCGGCCCGCTGCCCCCTCGACCGCATGCTCGTCGAGACCGACAGCCCCTTCCTGGCGCCCGTCCCCAACCGGGGCCGGGCCAACGAACCGGCGTGGGTGCCCCTCGTGGGCGCCGGCCTGGCCGAGGCCACCGGCCACTCGGTGGCCGACATCGCCGCCGCGACGTGGACCAACGCGGCCCGCTGCTACAGGCTCGGGTGAGGCCGCGCATGGCACGCTCCGTCCCATCAAGGTTGCTGTACGCGGCCGGGATCCCTACCGTCGTTCCGTCCGACGTGGAGGAGAGCCGTGGAGGACGACAACCCCGCACCGCCCGATCGGCGGCGCCTGTGGGTCGCGGTCGCGGCGACGATGGTCGCCGTGCCGCTCCTGCTGCTCGACAACCTGACCGCCGACGCCGATGACGATCCCGCCGGGACGCGCACGGCCGACAAGCGCGCCGAGGTGACCGTCGTCGTGCCCCTCGACCGGCCCGAGACCGGTCCGCCCAAGGGGATCTCCGTCGTGACGTCGTCGACCACCTCCTCGACGACCCCGATCACGGTCGCCCCGACCACCACCACCACCACCACGACGTCCGCATCGTGACCCTCGGCGCCGGGCGCATCCGCGCCCTGCTCGACGACCACGGCATCGCCCCGTCGCGTGCGCTCGGGCAGAACTTCCTCATCGACCCGAACACCGCGCGGCGCATCGCCGCCGCCAGCGGCGCGGGAGACGGGGACCGGGTCCTCGAGATCGGCCCGGGGCTGGGATCGCTCACCCTGGCGTTGTCGGAGCGGGGTGCCTCGGTGACGGCGGTGGAGCTCGACCGCCACCTCGTCCCCGTGCTGATCGAGGTCGTGGCCGATGCCGATCCGCCGGTGCGGGTGGTGCACGCCGATGCCCTCGAGGTCGACCTCGACGACCTGGTGCCGCTCGGGACCCGGTGCCGGCTGGCCGCCAACCTCCCGTACAACGTCGGCACCACCATCTTCCTGCGCATCCTCGAGGAGGCGCCGGCCGTCTCCGGCGGCGTGGTGCTGGTGCAGCGCGAGGTGGCCGAGCGGCTGGCGGCCCGGGCGGGGGACGACGCCTACGGCATCCCGTCGGTGAAGGCGGCGTGGTGGGTCCACGCCAAGGTCGCCGGGAAGGTCCCCGCCTCGGTGTTCCACCCCCGGCCCCGGGTCGACTCCGCGTTCGTCACCTTCGAGCGCCACGACCCACCCGGCGACGAGGCGCTGCGGGCCCGCGCCTTCGCCCTCGTCGACGCCGGGTTCGGGCAGCGTCGCAAGATGCTGCGTCGCAGCCTCGCCGACCACCTCCCCTCCGGCGCGCTCGAGGCGGCCGGCATCGATCCGACCCGTCGCGCCGAGGAGCTGGCCCTCGACGACTGGGTCCGCCTCGCCCGGGGCTGACCTGGCAGGATCGCCCGCCGTGGCCGCCACCTCGCTGTTCCAGCAGCTCGACGATCGACGCTTCCTGCCCACGGAGCTGTCCCGAGGTCCGTGGGATCCCGACGCCCTCCACGGTGGTCCACCCGCCGCGCTGGTCGCCGGCGCCATGCAGGAAGCCGTCGCCACGTTCGCCCGCGACGAGCTCACCGGAGACGACGGCACCACCGTGGACTTCTTCCCGGCCCGGTTCACCGCCGAGCTGCTCCGCCCCGTCCCGCTGGCCGAGCTGGTGGTGGACACGACCCTGCGCCGGAAGGGCCGCAAGATCTGCATCGCCGACGCCACGCTCACCGGCCCCGACGGGAAGGTGTGCCTGTCGGCCACCCTCGCCACGATCCGCCGCCAGCCCTTCGACCAGCCCCGCTCCGACGAGCTGACGGTCCCGCCGCCGCCCTCGACCGGCTGGGCGATCGCCATCGCCGCCAGCGAGCACGTCATGTTCGCCCGCGAAGGCGTCGAGCACCGCCTGGTCGCCGGCCGCTTCGAGGAACCCGGTCCGGCCACCGACTGGATCCGGATGGCCGCCCCCATGGTCGACGGACGGGAGCCCACGCCGCTCGAGCGGGTCATGGCGGCGGCGGACTTCGGCAACGGCGTGTCGGGGTGGTTCGACATGGAAGAGGTGCTCTTCGTCAACCCCGACCTCACCGTGAACCTCCACCGGCTGCCCGTCGGCGAGTGGGTGTGCATCGACGCGGTGACCCGGCTGGGCCCCGAGGGCATCGGCATGGCCGAGAGCCTCCTCTTCGACCAGGACGGCCCGATCGGTCGGGCCACCCAGTCGCTCCTCGTCGAAGGCCGATGACCGGGGCGGTGCGGCTCGTCGCCCCGGCGAAGCTCACGGTCACGCTGCGGGTCACGGGGTTGCGCCCCGACGGCTACCACCTCATCGACGCCGAGATGGTCAGCCTCGACATCGCGGACGAGCTCACCTTCCGCGACGCCGGCGGGGCGGGCACCACGATCGACCTCACCGGTCCCGCGGCCGCCGGCCTCTCCGCCGGCCCCGACAACCTCGTGGCCCGGGCCCTGCGCGCCGTCGGCCGGGAGGCCCACGTGACCCTCGACAAGCGCATCCCCCACGGGGGCGGGCTGGGCGGTGGGTCAGCCGACGCCGGGGCCGTCTTCCGTTGGGCCGGTGTCGATGACCTCGACCTGGCGGCCACCGTCGGCGCCGACGTGCCGTTCTGCACCCGGGGCGGGCGGGCGCGGGTGCGGGGGATCGGCGAGGTGGTGGAGCCGCTGCCCTTCGTCGAGCGCACCGTCACGCTCGCCACCCCCGACTTCGGCTGTGACACGGCGGCGGTCTACCGCGCCTGGGACGACCTCGGCGGCCGCAGCGCCGACGGACCGAACGACCTCGAGCACGCGGCGCTGCGCGTCGAGCCGCGCCTGGCCGCGTTCCGCGATGCGTTCGGGGAGGACACCGGCGAGGTTCCGCTGCTCGCCGGCAGCGGATCGACCTGGTTCGTGCCCGGTGCGCACCCCGGGCCGGGCCGCGTCGTGGCCCGCACCGTGCCGGCGTTCGACTCCTGACGCGAACCGACCGCCCGGAGCGGTGCTCGGGGCGGTCGACGAGACACCGTCCGCGGACGGCGGATCGGTCGTTCGGTGCTACTTGCCGGCGGCGCGACGCTGGAAGCGGGTGCGCTTCAGCATCTTGCGGTGCTTCTTCTTGCGCATGCGCTTGCGGCGCTTCTTCACGAGAGAACCCATAAGGCCTCCGACTGTAGAGAGGGCGCCCCACCGGAGCCAACTACGCTGCCGACCCTCTCCCGGGTAGTTCAACTGGCAGAACGCCGGCCTTTGGAGCCGGATGTTGCAGGTTCGAGCCCTGCCCCGGGAACGCCTCGCCTCGGTCGCAGGGCGACCTCGGCTCGATTGTCGAAGTCGCTGGGCGACTTCGTCGTGACACGTCCTGCAGTGCGATAGACCCCAACCCATGGACCAGTCCCTGGACCGACCGCTCTCCGCCATCGTTCTGGCCGCCGGCCACGGCACCCGCATGCGCTCCGAGCGGCCGAAGCCGCTCCACGTCCTGGTGGGCAAGCCCATGGTGGTCTGGGTGCTCGACGCCCTCGCCGACTGCGACGTCCAGCGGGTGTCGGTGGTCGTGGGCCACGGCGGCGAGGCGGTGACCAAGCGCCTGGTCGAGGACGCCGGTGACCGCCCCCTCGAGTTCGTCGAGCAGGTCGAGCAGCGCGGCACCGGCGATGCGACGGCCGTGGGGCTCACCGGCCTGCCCGAGGACTGGGACGAGCCCCACGACGTGCTCGTCCTCACCGGCGACACGCCGCTGCTGCGCCCCGCCACCATCGCCGCGCTGGTCCAGCACCACCGCGAGACCGACGCCGCGTGCACGGTGCTGACCGCCCGCATGGCGGATCCCACGGGGTACGGCCGGATCGTCCGGGGCCGCGACGACCGCGTGGTGCGCATCGTCGAGCAGGCCGACACCACCGTCGACGAGGCCGAGATCGACGAGATCAACACCGGCATCTTCTGCTTCCGGCGCGGGCTGCTCTCGCCGGCCCTGCGCCGGATCCGGCCCGACAACGCCCAGGGCGAGCTGTACCTCACCGACGTGGTGGCGGTGCTCGCCGACGCCGGCCACAAGGTCACCACGCTGGTCGCCGAGGACCCCGACGAGACCCACGGCATCAACGACCGGGTCCAGCTGGCCGCCGCCGAGGCCGAGCTCCGCCAGCGCATCAACCACGACTGGATGCGGGCGGGCGTCACGCTGGTGGACCCCGACCAGACCTACGTGGACGCCACCGTCGACCTCGGGCGAGACGTCACCGTCTACCCGGGGACGATGCTGCGGGGGACGTGCACCATCGGCGAGGGCGCCGAGATCGGGCCCGAAGCGCACCTCACCGACACCGTCGTCGGCGCCCGGGCCCGCGTGTCCCAGACCGTCACCGACCGGGCCCGCATCGGCGACGACGCCGTGGTGGGTCCGTGGGCGGTGCTGGGGCCCGGCGACGACATCCCTTCGGGCCACGTGACCGGCCCTCACTATGCTGGCCCCGGCGCGCCGAGGTAGGGAGTCCCATGGAGCTCGTGACGAAGAAGAAGTTGCACCTCCTGTCGGGACGGGCCCACCTGCCCCTCGCCGAGGAGATCGCCGACCTGCTCGGCGTGCAGCTCGGCGAGGCGAACCTGGCCGAGTTCGCCAACGGCGAGATCCACTCCAAGCTCGGCCAGAACGTCCGCGGCGCCGACGTCTTCATCATCCAGAGCCACAGCTCGGTCGAGGAGATGTCGATCAACGACTCGATCATGGAGCAGCTGATCATGATCGACGCCGCCCGCCGGGCGTCGGCCAAGCGGATCATCGCGGTGTGCCCCTTCTACGGCTACGCCCGCCAGGACCGGAAGGCCGAGGGCCGCGAGCCCATCACCGCCAAGCTCGTGGCCAACATGTTCACCGCGGCCGGCGCCGACCGCCTCGTCTCCATCGACCTGCACTCCGGCCAGATCCAGGGCTTCTTCGACGGCCCGGTCGACCACCTGCAGGCCCGGCCCGTGCTCATCGACGCCATGCAGAGCCTGGGCGACGATCTCGTCGTCGTGTCGCCCGACGCCGGTCGGGTGAAGGTGGCCGAGCAGTACGCCAACGAGCTGCACGCCGACCTGGCCATCGTGCACAAGCGCCGGGTCAAGGGCGAGAAGAACACCGTCGAGGCCCGCGACGTGGTGGGCGACGTCGACGGCCGCTGCTGCGTGCTCATCGACGACATGATCGACACCGCCGGCACCATGGTCGCCGCCGCCGAGCAGCTGATGAAGCACGGGGCCGAGGAGGTCCACGCCGCATGCACGCACGCGGTGCTGTCCGGGCCGGCCGTCGACCGCATCAAGAACTCGAGCATCGGTCGCCTGATCTGCACGAACACGTTGCCGCTGCCCCCCGAGAAGCAGTTCGACAAGCTCGAGGTGCGCTCGATCGCCCCCATCCTGGCCAAGGCCATCGACGCCGTGTTCGAGGACACCAGCGTCAGCGAGCTGTTCGGCGGCCGCAACCAGACCTGAGCGTCCCTCGCCGGTTGGCCGGCACGGACCGTCATCCGTACACTGTCCCGTTCGTGCCCGGACGCCGGCGCGCCCCCTGGGGTGCCCCGCTCGGCACACGTCTCCACCCGAGTTCGCAGGAAGCGCGCATCCCATGGCAGCAGACCAGATCACCCTCACGGCCGAGACCGGGCGCCCCATCGGCTCCCGCTCCTCCCGGCGCCTCCGCCGCGAGGGCAAGGTGCCGGCCGTGGTGTACGGCTCGGGCAGCGAGCCCACCGCCATCGCCGTCCAGTGGAGCGACCTGCGCGCCGCGCTGATCACCGAGGCCGGCATGAACGCGCTCATCACCCTCGACGTCGACGGCGACGAGCGCCTGACGATCGTGAAGGACATGCAGCGCCACCCGGTACGTCGCGACGTCACCCACGTCGACTTCGTGGTCATCGACCGCAACAAGGCCATCGAGGTCGAGGTGCCGGTCGTGCTCGCCGAGACCGAGGACGACCACCTCAAGGGCCTCGTGATCGACCAGAACCTGTTCGCGGTCACCGTGTCGGCCAAGCCCGGCACCATCCCGAACGAGTTCCTGATCGATCTCGCCGGGCTCACCGTGGACGACCCGATCCGGGCCGGCCAGATCGAGCTGCCAGAGGGCGTCGAGCTGCTCACCGATCCCGAGGACGCCCTCGTGGTCGCGTCGCTGCCCATGTCGGAGGAGGCCCTGCAGGCCGACGTCGACGCCGAGGCCGGCGATGTGGACACCAGCGGCGACGACGACGCAGACACCGACGCCGAGGCGGAGGGTGGCGACGACGCCGAGGCCGACGCCGGCGAGGCCGGCGGCGAAGAAGCCTGAGCGGCCCCTTCACCGAGGCTGCCGGCCGGCGGGGCACACCCGCCGACCTGCTGGTGATCGGGCTCGGGAACCCCGGGCCCCAGTACGCACGCACCCGCCACAACGTCGGCGCCGACTGCGTCGCGCTCCTGGCCGAGCGTCACGGCGAGCGCCTCGTGCACTCGCGCAAGGAGCACGCCGAGGTCGCCGAGCTGCGGGTGCCGCCCACCATGGGGCGCCTCGTCGTCGCGTTCCCGAGCACCTACTACAACGAGGCCGGCCGGGCGGCCCGCGCCCTGGTGCTGCGCCACGGCATCGACGACCCGACCAAGGTCGTCGTCGTCCACGACGAGCTCGACCTGCCCGTGGGACGCCTCAAGGTGAAGGCCGGCGGCGGCCTGGCCGGGAACAACGGGCTCAAGTCCATCAAGGCGAACCTCCAGACCGACGAGTTCCTGCGCGTCCGCATCGGCGTCGACAAGCCGCCCAGCAGCCAGCAGGGTGCCGACCACGTGCTGCGCAGGCCCGGCAAGCGTGAGCGTGACGAGCTCGACGTCACCATCGCGGAGGCCGCAGACGTGGTGGAGCTGATCCTCTCCGACGGCGTCGAGCGGGCCATGGAGCGCTACAACCGCAAGGAATGACCGTTCCCTGGTCCCTGGACGACCGGTTCTGGTCGATCCGGGACCAGTGAACGGTCGATGGGCGTCGGTAGCCTCGGAGCAGTGACCGTCGCTCCGTCCATCGCCCCCGCGGACGACCTGCGGCACCTCCCCACCGTCGCCCGGGACGAGCCCGGTCTGCTGGCCGTGCTCGGCCGGAAGGACGCGGTGCTGGCGGTGCCCGAACCGGCCCGCGCCCTGGTGGTCGCCGGCCTCGCCGCCCGCTCGACCCGCCGGCCCATCGTGGTGGCCACGGCGGCCACGGCCGATGCCGAGCGGCTGGTGAACGACCTCCAGGCCCTCCTCGGCCCCGACGCCGTCGAGCACTTCCCGGCCTGGGAGACGCTTCCGTTCGAGCGGGTCAGCCCGGCGACCGAGACGATGGGCCGGCGGCTCAAGACCCTGCACCGCCTGGGCGCCGGTCGTGACGACCCGGCGCAGCTGCCCGACGTCGTCGTCACGTCTGTCCGGGCGCTGATCCAGCGCCTCGCCCCCGGTGTCGAGGACATCGAGCCCGTCTGCATCACCAAGGGCGACGAGGTCCACATCGAGGGCCTCGTCACCCGCCTCGTCGAGTACGGGTACCGGCGCGAGTACCAGGTGGAGCACCGGGGCGAGGTCGCCGTCCGCGGTTCCATCGTCGACGTGTTCCCGGCCACGGCTGACCGCCCGGTGCGCATCGACCTGTGGGGCGACGAGGTGGACCGGCTCACCGAGTTCTCGGTCACCGACCAGCGCACCACCGACGACGTCGATGCGGTGGAGATCCTCCCGTGCCGGGAGCTGCTGCCCACCGCCGAGGTGCGCGCCCGGGCCGAGCACCTCATCGGGCGCGAGCCGTGGGGGCGCGAGCAGTGGGAGCGCATCGCGCAGGGCCAGCTCTTCGACGGCATGGAGTCGTGGCTGCCGTGGCTCGCCCCGGAGGAGCGCGTGCTGGCCGACCTGCTCCCCGATGACGCCCAGATCCTGCTGGTCGAGCCCCGGCGGATGCGGGACCGGGCCGCCGACTTCCTCGCCGAGGAGGCCGACCTGGCCCAGGCGCTGGCCCGAACGTGGGGGGCGGTGTCCGACGGCGAGGCCCACGACTTCCCGCCGCTGCACCTGCCCTTCGACCGGGTGCTGTCGCACGCCACCGCCGCGACCTGGCACCTGACGACCACGCCGGAGGGCCCGGACACGCCGACCGTGCAGGCCATGACCTTCCAGGTCGCCTCGGGTGACGAGGACCGCCGCCGGGCCCAGCTGCGGGACCTGCGGGTCGACGGCTACCGCGTCGTCATCGCCGCTGACGGCGAGGGGTCCGCCGCCCGCCTGCGCGAGCTCGTCTCCGAGGCCGGCATCGATGCCGAGATCGTGGTCGTCCCGCTCGAGCGGGGTTGCATCCTGCCCGGCGTCCGGCTGGCGCTGCTGGCCGAGTCCGACCTCACCGGCCGGCGCCGCAGCCACCGCAAGGCCAAGCCCCGCCGCCGAGACGCCCAGAAGTTCTTCGACGACCTCCAGGTCGGTGACCACGTCGTCCACCACCAGCACGGCGTGGCTCGCTACGGCGGCATGGTCAAGCGGGCCATCGGCGGTGTCGAGCGCGACTACCTGCTGCTCGAGTACCGCGACGGCGACAAGCTGTACGTCCCGTCGGACCAGATCGACGCCGTGCGCCACTACACCGGCGGCGACACCCCCTCCCTCACCCGGCTGGGCGGTGACTCCTGGCAGAAGGCCAAGACCAAGGTCCGCTCCGCCGTCCAGGAGATCGCCCAGGAGCTCGTGGTGCTCTACCAGAAGCGCCTCGCCGCCGGCGGCCACGCCTTCGCCGGGGACACGCCCTGGCAGCAGCAGTTCGAGGACGCCTTCCCCTACGAGCCCACGCCCGACCAGCTCCGAGCCGTCGACGACATCAAGTCCGACATGGAGACCGAGGCGCCCATGGATCGCCTGGTGGTCGGCGACGTCGGGTTCGGCAAGACCGAGGTCGCCCTGCGTGCCGTCTTCAAGGCGGTGCAGGACGGCAAGCAGGCCGCGGTGCTCGTGCCGACGACGCTGCTCGCCCAGCAGCACTTCCAGACCTTCTCGGAGCGCTTCGCCGACTACCCGGTGCGGGTCGAGGTGCTCTCCCGCTTCCTCACCGCCGGCCAGGCCAAGGCCGTGATGGAGGGCTGTCGCACCGGCGCCGTCGACATCGTCGTGGGCACCCACCGGCTGCTCAACAAGGACGTGTCGTTCCACGACCTCGGCCTCCTCGTCGTCGACGAGGAGCAGCGCTTCGGCGTGAAGCACAAGGAGCGGATCAAGGAGTTCAAGCACGACGTCGACGTGCTGACCCTCACCGCCACGCCGATCCCGCGCACGCTCGAGATGAGCCTCACCGGCATCCGCGACATGAGCCTGCTCGAGACGCCCCCAGCCGACCGCCAGCCGATCCTCACCTACGTCGGCGAGTTCGACGAGCGGGCCGTGGCCGAGGCCATCCGCCGCGAGCTGCTCCGCGAGGGGCAGGTCTTCTACGTCCACAACCGGGTGCGAGACATCGACCAGAAGGCCGAGGAGCTGCGCGAGATCGTGCCCGAGGCCCGCATCGCCGTGGCCCACGGGCAGATGGACGAGGGCACCCTGGAACAGGTCGTCATCGACTTCTGGGAGGGGCGCTTCGACGTCCTCGTCTGCACCACCATCATCGAGTCGGGCATCGACATGCCCACGGTGAACACCCTGGTGGTCGAGCGCGCCGACCTCCTGGGACTCGGCCAGCTCCACCAGATCCGCGGCCGTGTCGGCCGCTCGGGCAGCCGGGCCTACGCCTACCTCTTCCACCCCCAGGACATGGTCCTGTCCGAGGAGGCCTACGAGCGGCTCCGCACCATCGGCGAGTCCACCGAGCTCGGGTCCGGCTTCAAGATCGCCATGCGCGACCTCGAGATCCGCGGCGCCGGCAACCTGCTCGGCACCGGCCAGTCCGGCCACATCGCCGCGGTCGGCTACGACCTGTACTGCCAGATGGTCACGGAGGCCGTCGCCGAGCTGAAGGGCGAGCCGGTGCGGGAGCCGGCCGAGGTCAAGATCGAGACCCTCGAGCCGGCCCACCTCCCGCCCGAGTACGTCGAGCGGGAGGAGCTTCGGCTGGAGGCCTACCGGCGGCTGGCGGCGGTCACCTCCGACGGCGAGGTCGACGACATCGCCCGGGAGTGGGAGGACCGCTTCGGCCCCATCCCGGACCCGGCCAAGGCGCTGCTGTCCGTGGCCCGGTTGCGCGCCGAGTGCCACCGCGTCGGCGTCACGGAGGTCACGGTCGTGCCCGGGGACGGGTTCATGGGACCGGCGTACAAGGCCAGGCTCAGCCCCGTGCCGCTCAAGGCCAGCCAGCAGACCCGGCTCAAGCGGATCGCGCCGAAGGCGATCCACAAGCCGGACAGCGGGCTGCTCGAGGTGCCCATGGCCAAGGGAGCGGACCCCACGGCCGACCTGGTCGCGTTCCTCCGCCACCTGCTCCCGCCCGAGTAGGCCCGGTCGGCCGGGCGGCCGGTCGGCCCGGCGGTTCACCCCGTCACCGCCGCGACTCCTAGCATCGGCCCTCGTGCGCACCACCCGCCGCCCCCGCGTCCTGCTCCTCCTGGCGCTGCTCCCGTTGACGCTGCTCGCCGGTGCCTGCGCCGGTGACGGCGAGCTCGGAGGCCCCACCATCGGAGGCACGCCGGCCGCCACCGTCGGCGACGAAGCGGTCTCCAACGACCAGCTGGCCGACGAGGTCGAGGCGTGGGCCGCCAACCCCGCCATGCTCCAGGCCATCGGCGTCGGCGACATCGGCGACGAGGGCCGTCGCACCACGGCAGTCGTCACGTTCGTGCTGTCGCACCGCATCGTGACCGAGCAGGCCCGCGCCATGCTCGTCGAGGCCCGCGACCTGGCCGCCCGCAACGAGGTCGATCTGGCCGGGATGGGCGTCAGCGGCGAGGCGCTCTCCGATCCGACCGACGAGGAGGTCGACGCCATCCTCCAGCAGCTCGACCAGCAGTTCACCAGCCCCGAGGGCGAGCAGGTCTTCGCCGCCTACCCGGCCGAGTTCCGCCGCGACCTCGCCCGGGACCTGGCCTTCCAGGAGCGGCTGCAGTTCCCCCTGCAGCTCGGCGTCGAGGCCCCCGAGGTGTCCGTGAACCCGAAGTTCGGCACCGCCGAGGTACTGCAGGGCGGCATCGTGCAGGTCGTGCCGCCGGTCGGCCCCCGGCCCGCACCGCTGACCGCGGCCTGACCGTGGGCGGGACCGGCCCGCAGGACCACCGACCTCGCGTCGTCGTGGTCGGCCTCGGACCGGCCGGCCCCGACCTGACCACGACCGGTGCCGTCGCCCGTCTGGCGAGGCTCGAGCACTGGAAGCTGCGTACCCGTCGCCACCCGGCCGCCGACCCCTACACCGACCGCGAGTCCTTCGACGACCTGTACGAATCCGCCGACACCTTCGACGAGGTGTACGCCGCCATCGTCGAGGACCTGGTCGCCGGCGCGACCCGGCACGGTGAGGTCGGTTACGCCATCCCGGGTTCCCCCTTCGTCCTGGAGCGGGCGGTGGCGCTCCTGCTGGGCGACGACCGGGTGGAGGTCGAGCTGGTGCCGGGCATGTCGTTCCTCGACCTGGCGTGGGCGCACCTCGGTGTCGACCCGGTGGAGGCCGGCGTGCGGCTGGTCGACGGGCACCGCTTCGCCATCGATGCCGCCGGCGCCACGGGGCCACTGCTGGTCGCGCACTGCCACGCCAACCACGTGCTGTCCGACCTCAAGCTGGCCTTCGAGGACGACGAGCCCGACCGTGCCGTGGTGCTCCAGCGCCTCGGCCTGCCGGACCAGCACGTCGTCGAGGTGGCCTGGGCCGACCTCGACCGGGCCGTCGAGGCCGACCACCTGACCTCGGTGTTCGTCCCCTCCGTCGTCACGCCGGTGGCGTCGGAGCTCGTGCGCTTCAGCGAGCTGGTCCGCGCCTTGCGCGAGCGCTGCCCGTGGGATCGGGAGCAGACCCATGCCAGCCTCACCCGCTACGTCGTCGAGGAGACCTACGAGGTGGTGGAGGCCATCGAGGGCTACGACCCCGAGACCGGCGAAGGGGTGGAGGACCTCGAGGAGGAGCTGGGCGACCTGCTCTTCCAGGTGGTGTTCCACGCCACCATCGCGGCCGAGTCCGGGGCGTTCACCCTGGCCGACGTCGCCCGCGGCATCCACGACAAGCTGCACCGTCGCCACCCCCACGTGTTCGGCGACGCCGCCGACGACCACGGGTCGATCACCCGGACCTGGGAGGAGATCAAGCGCGAGGAGAAGGGCCGGGACTCGGTGATGGACGGCATCCCCAAGGCGCTGCCGGCCCTGCTCCACGCCCACAAGGTGGTGTCGAAGGCCGAGCGGGTGGGCGCCGCCGTGCCGGAGCCGGCCGACCCCGCGCTGGTCGACCCGGAGGGGGACCTCGGCGCCGCCCTCCTCGCGCTGGTGGTGCACGCTCGCCGCGAGGGCATCGACGCCGAGGCCGCGCTCCGATCGGCGGCCGACCGCCTGCGGGTCGAGGCCATGCGCCACGAGGCCGCCGCCGGGCGGGACTGACCGCTACCCGTCGAGGTCGATGAGCTGGTCGAGCACGCCGACCGCGTCGGCACCCAGGGACAGGGCGAGGGGCTCGATGGCGGCCCGGGCCGTCGCCTCGGCGTCGTTCGGGCCGGCGCCCCGGGCCAGCGCCTCGGCAGCCGCCCGGGCGATCACGCCTCGCCCGGCGACGCTGCACGCCTCCCTGGTCACCGACGCCACGACGGCGCGCGACACCAGCTCCGGCGCCCGCACGGCCCACTCGGCCACCTGGTCGCGGGCGGTCTGGATCGCCTCGTCGCACAGCGAGGGTCCGAGCACGGCCCGGGTCTCGTCGACGGCCCGCAGCCAGTCCCGCCCACCCTCGACGGCGGCGCAGGCCGACATGGCCTTGTCCCAGTAGTCGCTCTGGTCGTCGCCCACCAGCAGCAGGCGGGCGATGGTGTCGCGCGCGATGGCGTCCACGTCGTCGAGCAGCATGTCGAGGGCGATGTCGTCGTCGTCGCCGATGATTCCCTGCAGCGTCCGCCGCAGCGTGGTGCGCATGGAGAAGGTGGATTCGTGGTGGACGAGGGCCTCGGCCGCCTCCCACCCGGTGCGCCACGCCGTGGCCGCCACCTCGGCCAGCGCGGTCGACCACACCTCGTCGCCGAGGCCACGCGTGGAGGACTCGAGCTCGCTGCGGTGCTCGGGGTCGCGCGACAGCTCCATGACGCGCTGGTCGGTGGCGAAGGTGAGCGACCCGGGAACACCGTGGACCACGGCCTCGGCGGTGGCGGCGCCGCCCGTGCGCTGGGAGACCTCCTCCCACAGGTCCCAGGCGAGGGCGTCGACCACGTCGGCCCGGCCACCGGCGATGGCCTGGGTCGTCTCGAGCCGCCGGCTGGCCGTCCCCAGCGCGTTGCCGAGCAGGTGCACGCCCCGGACGAGCTGGGTGTCGGTCGCGATCGACCCGAGGCGTCGCAACCGCTCGGCGGACTCGGTGAGCCCGGCGGCGCCGAGCCAGGTGGCGGCGTGCAGTCGGAGGAGCCGGTCGGCGAGGAGCCACGACCGGGTGCGCTCGGTGACCTCGTCGAACCGGCCGGTGCCGGCCAGGCGGGACGCCTGGTCGCGCAGGGACTGGCGCAGCGGGTCGCCGAGACCGGCCGCCAGCTCCCGCACGTAGACGCGCAGCACCGGTGAGACCGTGACCGGGTCGTCCGTGTGGGGTTCGCCGGCCAACCACGCGGCCAGCTCCAGGATGGAGAGGTGGCTGCCCCGCCGCGGGTGCGAGTGGCCCTCGATGACCACCGTGGCGAGGTCCGGGAGTCCCGTGGCCCACGCCTCGCCGTGGTCGACGTCGTCGACGACGGCGCCCACCGGCTCCGCCGGCGCAGCCGCAGCAGCGCCGAGCGCGTCGTCGAGCTCGTCGGCGGCCACCAGCAGCGGTGCGAGCAGCTGCCAGCCCTCGCGGCGCAGCTCGTCTCGCAGCGACGTGGCGGGCAGCCAGTCGACGGGGTCGCCGAGGGACAGCTCCCACCGGTCGTCGCCGATGGGCCGGAGCGAACGTCCGGTGTCCCGGAGCGACTCGACGTGGCGGGGGCCGAGCAGCTGGAACGGGAACACCTCGGGGACCCGGTGGTCGGCCAGGCGGCCGACCACCCGGTTGGGCGGCGCGCCCTGCTCGTCCGCCCACGGCGCGTTGGACAGACCCGTTCCGAGGTCGCCGAAGGTGTCCTCGAAGTCGATGCAGGCATAGGCCACCCGTTCGTCCCCCCGGCCGTGCGGCGAAGGGATGGCGTGGTCGCGTGCCACCTCGGCGAGCAGGTCGTAGCGGGCCAGGAGGCCGGCGTCGTCACAGCGTGGACCGCCCGCCGCCACGGCCACGTGCGGCGCGATGCCGAAGCTGATCGAGGCGGTCCGGACCCGCGACGCCACGTCACCGGTGACCACGTCGCACCACGCCCGGGCCCGGGCGCAGCCGTGCAGGATCCCGGCCGCCTCCTTGGCCATGACCTGTGCCTCCACGCCGAGCACGCGCAGGCGCACCATGGTCTCGGGATCCTGGTCGCCGAACACCCACTCGCCGGCGAGGTCGATCCAGCTGGCCGGCACGATCCCGGCGCTGCCGTGCGGGCTGGGGAACAGGCGCAGCACCACGGCCCGGGGGCACTCGTCGAGGTCGGCGAGGCCGTCCACCTCGCACAGCACCGCGGCGCCCCGCTCGAAGCCGGCGTCGGCCACCAGGTCGTCGACGATGTCGGCGATGCGACGTCGGGTCAGGGGGTCGGTGGGCAGGTCGTCGAGGCGGACGATGGGGCCGTCGGGCAGGGGGGCGACCGGGGAGACGCGCGGGGGGAGCAGGCCGTCGCGCACCGTGCGCCGGACCGCGTCGGCGACCTGGCGCAGGACGTCGACGCCCCGAGCGACGTCCCGGGTGCGCAGGTGGAGAGCGAACGAGCCGACGACGGCGTCCAGCTCGTCCAGCAGGGAGTCGGCCGTGTCCACCGGCGGCGATCCTACGCTCGGCCCCCGGCGCCCCATCCGGTCGTGGTCCTTTCGACGCCATTTCCCCAGCGGTAACGTTCACCACACCAGCAACAGGGCCAACACGGCCGGCGGCCACGCCGGACCGCACCGCATCGACCGGCGAGAGAGCACATGACGAGCATCGAACACGTCGAGGGCCGGGAGGTCCTCGACTCCCGTGGCAACCCGACCGTCGAGGTCGAGGTCGAGCTGGCCTCCGGCGCCACCGGCCGGGCCATCGTCCCCTCGGGGGCGTCCACGGGCCAGTTCGAGGCCGTCGAGCTCCGCGACGGCGGCGACCGCTTCGGTGGCAAGGGCGTCCTCGATGCCGTGGGCCACGTCGACGGCGAGATCGCCGACGCCATCCTCGGCCTGGAGGCGGCCGACCAGCGCGAGGTCGACCAGGCGCTGCTCGACCTCGACGGCACGGAGAACAAGGCCCGCCTCGGCGCCAACGCCATCCTGGGCGTGTCCCTGGCCGTGGCCCACGCCGCCGCCGAGGAGCGGGGCCTGCCGCTGTTCCGCTACGTCGGCGGTGCCAACGCCCACGTCCTGCCCGCGCCGATGATGAACGTCCTCAACGGCGGCGCCCACGCCGACAACAACGTGGACTTCCAGGAGTTCATGGTCATGCCCCTCGGCGCGGCCAGCTTCTCCGAGGCGCTGCGCTGGGGCGTGGAGACCTACCACGCGCTCAAGGGCATCCTCCACGACCGTGGCCTCAGCACGGCGGTCGGCGACGAGGGGGGCTTCGCCCCCGACCTCGGCTCCAACGAGGAGGCCGTCCAGCTCCTGGTCGACGCCATCGAGCGCACCGGCCGCACACCCGGGCACGACATCGCCATCGCGCTCGACCCGGCCAACTCCGAGATCTTCCGGGACGGGGAGTACCACCTGGAGGGCGAGGGACGGACGCTGTCGGGCGAGGGCCTGGCCGAGTACCTGTCCGGCTGGGTCGACAAGTACCCGATCGTGTCCATCGAGGACGGCCTCGACGAGGAGGACTGGGACGGCTGGGCCTCGCTCACCGCCGCCATCGGCGATCGCTGCCAGCTGGTGGGCGACGACCTGTTCGTCACCAACTCCACCCGCCTGGCCCGCGGCATCGAGCTCGGCGTCGCCAACTCGATCCTCGTCAAGGTCAACCAGATCGGCTCCCTCACCGAGACCCTCGACACGGTCGGCCTCGCCATCCGCAGCGGCTACACCGCCGTCATGTCCCACCGGTCCGGCGAGACCGAGGACACCACCATCGCCGATCTCGCCGTGGCGACGAACTGCGGCCAGATCAAGACCGGCGCCCCCGCCCGCTCCGACCGGGTGGCCAAGTACAACCAGCTCCTGCGCATCGAGTCCCTCCTCGGGGACACGGCGCGCTACCGGGGCTGGGACGCGCTGGCCCCGGGCGTGCAGCCCCGGTGACCGCCGCCGCTCGAGCACCCGGCGCCCGCCTGCGGCGCCCCCACGTCCCGCCCGGCCTCGGTCGGTGGGTCCGCCCGCTGCTCGTGGCCGCGGCCGCCGTGGCCACCATCGCCGCGCTCGCGGTCTACGTGTTCCCGACCCGGACGTGGCTCGACCAACGCGCCGATCTGGCCGAGACCAGCGTGCAGCTGGGCGAGCTCGAGGCCCAGCGCAGCGCGCTCGAGCAGCGCGTCGCCGAGCTGGACTCCGACGACCAGATCGAAGAGATCGCCCGCTCGCAGTACGGCCTGGTCCGCCCGGGTGAGGAGGCCTACGCCGTGCTCCCCGCCCCGGAGAAGCCGGTGGAGCTGCCGGCCCTGTGGCCCTTCGGCGAGCTGCTCGCCCCCACCAGCGAGGAGCCCACGGCACCCGTCCCGGCGGCCAGCGGACGCGACTAGGTTCCCGCTCGCCCCGCACGGGGGCTGGTAGGGGGTACCGATGAGCATCCTTGGCAACCGGGTCCTGCGGACGGAGGACCCGAAGTTCCTCACCGTCGGCGGCAGCTACGTGGCCGACCTCCGCGACCCGCTCCTCGACGGCGCGCTGCACGTGGCCTACGTCAGGTCCATGGCCGCGCACGGCACCATCACCTCCATCGACGTCGACGAGGCCCGCCGCGCACCTGGCGTGGTGGCGGTCTTCACCGGCGACGACCTGGGTGACGTGAGCGTCATGCCGCTGGCCGTGCCGTTGCTCAACCCGCTCCACGCCCAGCCCATCCTGGCCAAGGACAAGGTCCGCTTCGTGGGTGAGCCCATCGCCGTGATCGTCGCCGAGTCCCCGGCTGCGGCCGCCGACGCCGCCGAGCTGGTGTGGGCCGAGATCGACTTCCTCCCGGCCGTGCTGACGCCCGAGGACGCCCTGTCGGGGGACACGCTGCTGTTCGAGGAGTCGGGCACCAACGCCGCCGTCGAGCTCATGTTCGGCGAGGACGATGCCGCCTTCGACGGCTGCGACGTCGTCGTCGAGCACGACGTGCTCAACCAGCGCGTCGCCGGCTGCCCCCTCGAGGTCCGCTCGGCCGCCGCCACCTGGGACGGTGGGCGCCTGGTGCACTTCGGCTCCACCCAGGCGCCCCACGGGGTGAAGGGCACCCTCCAGGCCGTCTACGGCCTGGACGACGCCGGCGTCCGGGTCGTGGCGCCCGACGTCGGCGGCGGTTTCGGGCCCAAGATCGGCGCCTACCCCGAGGAGGTCCTCCTCGGCTGGCTGGCCAAGCAGGTGGGCCGCCCCGTGCGCTGGACCGAGACCCGCTCCGAGAACATGGTGGCGATGGGCCACGGCCGCGGGCAGTGGCAGACGGTGAAGATCGGCGGCACCCGCGACGGCAAGGTCACCGCGTACCGGCTCAACCTGACCCAGGACGCCGGGGCCTACGCCGCACTCGGCGCCTTCCTGCCGTTCCTCACCCGCACCATGGCCAGCGGCGTCTACGACATCCCGGTCGTCCAGTTCAACGCCCGGTCGGTGCTCACCAACACCACGCCGATCGTGGCCTACCGCGGTGCCGGCCGTCCCGAGGCCACGGCGGCCATCGAACGGGCCATGGACCTGTTCGCCGCCGAGATCGGCATGGACCCCGCCGAGGTCCGACGGCGGAACCTGATCGCCGCCGACGCCTTCCCGTTCACCACGGCCACCGACGCCGTGTACGACGTCGGTGACTACGAGCGCTGCCTCGACCTCGTCCTCGACGCAGCCGGCTACGAGGGGCTGCGCGCCGACCAGGCCCGCCGCCGTGAGGCGGGCGACCCGGTGCAGCTCGGCATCGGCGTGTCGGTCTACGTCGAGGTCACCGCCGGCCCGCAGGCGGGTGAGGAGTTCGGCAAGGTCGTGGTCAACCCCGACGGGTCGGCCACCGCCTACACCGGCTCCAGCGCCCACGGGCAGGGCCACGACACCAGCTTCGCCATGCTCGTCACCGACACGCTCGGCATCCCGCTCGAGGACGTCACGGTGAAGCACGGCGACACCGACGAGGTGGCCCGGGGCGTGGGCACCTTCGGTTCCCGCTCGCTGCAGCTGGGCGGCTCGGCCATCTTCCAGGCGTCGGGCCAGGTGCTGGACAAGGCCCGCCAGCTGGCGGCCGACCTGCTCGAGGCCGACCCGGCCGACATCGAGCTCGACCGGGCCAACGGCGCCTTCCACGTGCAGGGCACCCCGGCGGTGTCGCGCTCGTGGGCCGAGGTGGCATCGGCCGCGGGGGAGGGGGGCCTCGAGGCCGAGACCGACTTCCAGGCCGACAGCCCGACGTTCCCCTTCGGTGCCCACGTCGCCGTGGTCGAGGTCGACACCGAGACCGGCCTGGTGCGCCTCGTGCGCATGGTGACCTGCGACGACGCCGGGCGCATCCTCAACCCGCTGCTGGTCGAGGGCCAGCGCCACGGCGGCATCGCCCAGGGCGTGGCCCAGGCGCTCTACGAGTGGGTGCGCTACGACGACGAGGGGAACCCCCAGACCGCCAACCTGGCCGACTACACGATGATCTCGGCGGCCGAGCTCCCGAGCTTCGAGCTGATCTCGATGGAGACCGCCACGCCCATGAACCCCCTCGGGGCCAAGGGCATCGGGGAGTCCGGCACCATCGGGTCCACACCGGCCGTGCAGTCCGCCGTCTGCGACGCGCTCGCCGCGGTCGGCGTCCGCCACGTGGACATGCCGTGCACGCCCGAGCGGGTCTGGGATGCCATCGAGGCGGCCCGGGCCTGACGGCCCCGGGTCACGTCGACGGCGTCAGTGACGCAGCGTCCGGCGGAGCCAGGCGGCCGGCGTCAGCTGCGACGGCTCCGTCAGGTCCAGCTCGTCGGGGGCGGCGACCGCCTCGTCGCGCACGTCGACGATCTCGTTGCCGGCGTCGACGGGTGCCGGCTCGGTGGGGAGCACGGGCGCGGGCCGCGTGGGTCGCACCCGACTGCGGGTGACCGGTCGGCCGTCGGCGTCGAGCTCGGTCAGGCCGACCACCTTGCCGTGGTCGTCGAAGAGGTACTCCCAGCGGTGCAGGCAGTCCTTGCAGTGCTGGATCTGGTACCGGTGCGCGATGTCGATGTTGTCGAGGTAGCCGAGGCCGTCGCAGGCCGGGCAGCGCCCCGGCACACCGGGGCTGATCTGGGCGAGCCGTTCCTCGAACGACGGCGACGGCGTGCCCTCGTCGCGTGCTGCGCTCCGGAACCAGGCCATCCCGAACCCCCTGTACCTCGCTCACCACCTGCCCCGTGGCGACTGGGGCAACTGTACTGCGGCCGGCGCGTCCGCGGCGTCCATGGGTGATGCGCTAGGAAGTCGCCAGGTCGCCACGGCAGGCGCCGCTCAGGCAGGAACAGGGGGTTGACGGGATGGAGATCTCGATCACCGTGAACGGCAACGAGGCGCGACACGACGTCGAGCCCCGCACGCTGCTGGTCCACCACATCCGCGAGGCACTCGGGCTGACCGGCACCAACGTCGGCTGCGACACCTCCTCGTGCGGTGCCTGCACCGTGCACCTCGACGGGGAGGCCGTGAAGTCGTGCACCGTGCTGGCCGTGCAGGCCGACGGGTGCACCATCACCACCATCGAGGGCCTGGCCCCGTCCGAGGACGAGCTGCACCCGATGCAGCAGGCCTTCCGCGAGCAGCACGGTCTGCAGTGCGGCTTCTGCACACCGGGGATGGTCATGGCGGCCACCTCGCTGCTCGACGAGATCCCCGACCCCACGGAGGACCAGGTGCGCATCGGCCTCGAGGGCAACCTCTGCCGTTGCACCGGCTACCACAACATCGTCCAGGCGGTGCTCGCCGCGGCGAAGACCGGCACGGGCGGCACGAAGGTGGCGGTGCAGCAGTGATCCCCGCCGCGTTCGACTACGTGCGGGCCGGCTCGGCCGACGAGGCCATCTCCCTGCTCGCCGAGCACGGCGACGAGGCCAAGGTCCTGGCCGGCGGCCACTCCCTCGTGCCGCTGATGAAGCTGCGCCTGGCCACCCCGTCGGTGCTCGTCGACGTGGGGCGCGTCGAGGACCTCAAGTACATCCGCGACGCCGGCGACCACGTCGCCATCGGCGCGCTCACCCGCCACCGCGACGTCGAGGTCAGCGACGTGTTGCAGCGCGACGTGCCGATCCTGGCCCACGCCACATCCCACGTCGGCGACCCCCAGGTCCGCCACCGTGGCACCATCGGCGGCTCGCTGGCCCACGGCGATCCGGCCTCCGACCTGCCGGCCGTCCTGCTGGCGCTGGGTGCCACCTTCGTCATCACCGGCCGCGACGGCACCCGAGAGGTCGCGGCCGACGACTTCTTCCAGGGCTTCCTCGAGACCGCCATCGGGGAGGGCGAGCTGCTCACCGAGATCCGGGTGCCCAAGGTCACCGGCGCCGGCTGGTCGTTCCAGAAGTTCAACCGGCGGGCCCAGGACTGGGCCATCGTCGGGGTGGCCTGCGTCCGCCGCGCCGACGACCAGGTCGGCATCGGGCTCGTCAACATGGACAGCCGCCCCGTCCATGCCGCCGCCGCCGAAGCCGCCATCGCCTCGGGCGCGTCGGTCGCCGATGCGGCCGCCGTCGCCGACCAGGGCACCGAGCCGGCCGCCGACCTGAACGCCTCCGCCGACTTCCGCCGCCACCTGGCCCGCGTGCTCACCGGGCGGGCGCTGGCCGAGGCCAGCGGCTGACGGCGGCTCGCATGACGTTCGTGCCCACCCAGGGCGAGCTCATCCCCGCGGCGACGGTCATCCCGCTCCGCGACACCGTCCAGCCCGACGGCACCACCGCGCTCGAGGTGCTGATGCTGCGGAAGAACTCCAAGCTCGCCTTCGGCGGCATGTGGGTCTTCCCCGGCGGGCGCATCGACCCCGAGGACTGGCCCACCGCCGACGACCCCGACGGCCCCGACGGTCCGGCACCGGCCGGCCAGGAGCTCCAGGCGGCTCGCACGGCGGCGGCGCGCGAGGCCATGGAGGAGGCCGACCTGCTGGTCCAGCCGGACGACATGGTGCTCTTCTCGCACTGGACGCCGCCGGAGGCGGAGGCGATGAGCTCGAACAAGCGGTTCTCCACCTGGTTCTTCGTGTGCCGGGCGCCGGTGGGCGAGGACGGCGTCGTCACCATCGACATGGGGGAGATCCACGAGGACGAGTGGGTGCGCCCCGCCGAGATGCTCGCCCGGCGCGACGCCGGCGAGATCCAGCTCGTGCCGCCCACCGTCGTCACGCTCCACGACCTGGCGCCCCACGCCCACGTCGACGCGGCCCTGGCCGCGGCCAGGTCACGGGAGGCGTTCCGCTACCGCACCAGGATCGCCGGGTCCGCCGACGGCAGCGCCATGGCGACGATCTGGCAGGGCGACGCCGCCTACGACTCCGGCGACCTCGACGCCCCCGGGCCCCGCCACCGCCTCACGATGGCCGAGGGCATCTGGCGGTTCGAGGACGACGTCACCGGGCACGTCTCGCCGGCCTGACCCCACCCGAGCACCGCCGGCGGGACACCGGTACCGTGGGCGGGGCATGGCCGGTCCCGTCGTCCCCGAGCAGCTCGTCGACGGGTTCGGCCGCGTCCACCGAGACCTGCGCATCTCGGTCACCGACCGCTGCAACTTCCGCTGCACGTACTGCATGCCGGAGGAGGGGATGGCGTGGCTGGCCCGCGACGAGATCCTCTCCTTCGAGGAGATCACCCGCGTCGCCCGGGTGTTCGTCGAGCGCTTCGGTGTCGACAGCATCCGCCTCACCGGCGGCGAGCCGACGGTCCGGGCCCACCTGCCGGTCCTCGTCGAGAAGCTGGCGGCGCTGGGCGTCGACCTGGCCATGACCACGAACGGGTCCACGCTGCGGGCCCAGGCCCAGGCGCTCGCCGACGCCGGCCTGCGCCGCATCAACGTGAGCCTCGACTCCCTCCGGCGGGACCGGTTCCTCGAGCTGACCCGGCGTGACGAGCTGGCCAAGGTGCTCGACGGCATCGAGGCGGCCAAGGAGGCCGGTCTGGACCCCGTGAAGGTCAACGTGGTGCTCGTCGGCGGGGTCAACGACGACGAGGTCCTCGACTTCGCCCGCTTCGGGCGCGACCTCGACGTCACCGTGCGGTTCATCGAGTTCATGCCCCTTGACGCTGACGCCGGCTGGAAGCACGCCCAGGTGGTGCCCCAGGCCGACATCGTCCGCCGCATCGGCGAGGTGTTCCCCATCGAGCCGATCGTGCGGGGTCACGAGCCGGCCGAGCAGTGGCGCTACCTCGACCGCCCCGCCGGTGCGGCCGGGGCGTCCGCCGGCGACATCGTGGGCGTCGTCCCCACCGTCACCCGCCCGTTCTGCGAGTCCTGCGACCGCGTCCGCCTCACGGCCGAGGGCCAGCTCCACAACTGCCTCTTCGCGCTCGACGCGTTCGACCTGCGCGATCCCCTCCGCGACGGCGGCACCGACGACGACATCGCCGCCGTGATGCGCCGGGCCGTCGGCGCCAAGTGGGCCGGGCACGCCATCGGCAACGTCCAGTTCATCCGTCCCCGGAAGTCGATGTCGCAGCTCGGCGGCTGACCCGCTCAGCCGGCCAGGGCGAGCGCCTGGTCGATGGCGAAGCGGGCCAGTCGGGCCCGCGGCGTCAGGACGCGGCGACGATCCTCGTCGTCCAGTCCGTCGTGGTGCTCGAGCGGCAGCGCGCAGAACGCGAAGCGCACCGCCAGGTGGAGGGCGAAGCCGAGCCGGACCTGTGCCGCGTCGACCGAGCGCCCGGCGCGGTCGAGCCCATCGAGGTAGCCCTCGAACACGGTGTCCGCCACCGGCTCCGGGTCGGCATCGCCTGCGGCACCGGAGGCGAAGCGGCCGGCCAGCAACTGGGCCAGGTCGGACCCGAGGACCCCGACGTGGCCGTAGCTCCAGTCGAGGGCGACGATGGTGCCGTCGCCCGGCTCGCGGAAGTTGTCGGGGCTCGCATCCCCGTGGCAGACGCCGGTCGCGGCGGCGCGGGCGGCGGCGAGGAGGCCGGGGATGGCGTCGGCGAGCCGACCGAGGTCGCGGCGATGGTGCTCGTCGACGGTCTCGGCGACCACCGGGTCGTCCCAGAACGCATCGTCGGCCTGCATCGGCAGGTCGTGGTTCAGGACCTTGCCGCAGAAGAGGTTGCCGATGTCACGGCCACCCAACCCGAAGGCATCGGCGGCCTGCTCGCCGGTCCAGCGGCCACCGAGCGCACCCAGCGCCGCGGCCGTGCGGCCGTGGCGGGCGAGGTCCCACGGCCCGACGTCGTCGACGTCCTCCATCCAGATCGACACCAGTCCCGGACCGTCCTCCACGATGGCGTGGACCTCGGGCATGCGCATCGGCGGGGGCAGCGCGGCGCCGAGGCCACTGCGGTAGACGTGGGGCTCCGCCCGCCAGTCGAGGTCCTCGAGGACCTCGGCGTGGAACTCGGACGGGATCTCCGCGAAGGACCAGTGAGCAGAGGCGGGCTGCAGCGTCTTGACCACGACCGACCACGGCGTGCCGTCGGCGAGGGGGCCCGAGCGCCGCTCGAGGCGGGCCGTGGTCATGTTCTCCACCCGGTGGTCGAGGGGCGACGCGACCCACGGGCCCGGACCGGGGTCGCCGGCCGCGAGCCGGGCGATCTGGTCGCCGATGCCGGCGGGTGAGGTGGTGCGCACAGCGGCCATGCCGCAAGGGATAGGCCAACGACGCTAGTTTGTCAACATGGTTGACGAAATGGGGCCCCCGACGTTCCCGCACCTGCTGGCCGCGCTCGACACGCTGCTGGCCCGGCTCGGCGACGAGCTCGGAGCCCGGCGCGGTGCGGTGGGCGTTCGTCTCCGCGGCTCGCACGGGCGGATCCTGAGCCTGCTGGCACCGGAGGGGACGCGCCCCGCCCGGCTGGCCGAGGGCTGGATCTCCAAGCAGGCCATCGGGATGCGGGTGCAGGAGCTGGTCGGCATGGGCCTCGTCGTGGTGGAGCCCGACCCGGTCGACCGGCGGGCCACCCTGGTGCGGCGCACCGCCACGGGCGACGAGGTCCGGGACCGGACCCTGGCCGTGGTTGCCGACATCGAACAGGCGTTGCGGGACCAGGTCGGCGACGAGCGCTACGACACGTTCCGATCGGTGCTCGACGAGCTCGCCTGGCCCGCGGCGCCCGCCCTGCTGCTCGAGCGGGTGGAGCGATCGGACCCGGCGTGAACCGAGGGTCGTGACCGGTGACCTACACTCCGCCTCCGTGTCGGAGCGCGGACTCACCCACCTGGACCCGTTGGGCCGTGCCCGCATGGTCGACGTCACGCCCAAGGAGCCCACACACCGCCGGGCCATCGCCCGGGGTCGGGTCTACATGCAACCCGAGACGGCGTCGCTCGTGGCCCGCGGCGCCATCAGCAAGGGCGACGTGCTGGCCGTGGCCCGGGTGGCCGGGATCCAGGCCGCCAAGCGCACGCCCGACCTCATCCCGCTGTGCCACCCGCTCCTCGTCGGCTCGGTGCTGGTGAACTTCCGCATCGAGGACGACTTCATCGAGGTCGAGGCCCAGGTCGAGACCATCGACCGCACCGGTGTGGAGATGGAGGCGATGACGGCCTGCTCCATCGCCTGCCTCACCATCTACGACATGTGCAAGAGCGCCGACCGCGCCATGGTCATCGGCGAGCTGACGCTGTGGGAGAAGACCGGCGGACGCTCCGGCACCTACCGCCGTCCGGTCGAGCCCGGCGACGACGGCCTCCGCCTCTGAGGGCATCGCTCGGTGCAGCTCGCACCGTGCGTGACATCTCTCGCAGATGCTTGTCATGGTGTTGCGGTTCGTAGTAGAACCGTAACGATCTCGGGCCAGCGCTTGGCCTGCCCGCCAACCGAACGACCACCGCCGTTCGCCCGGATCCACCACCCTGGACCTGGGCGCTCGTACGGTGCCGAACACCTGAAAGCGAGGCGAGGAGCGTGACCATCATGGTGCTAGTGGTGCTTGCTGCGATCTGGGCCGCCGTCCTCCTGCCCCCCTACCTGCAGAAGCGGCGGGCGTTCCATCCCCACGCCTCCATCGGGGACTTCCGCAACCAGCTGGCCGTGCTGCAGCGCACGGGCGACCCGTACGCCCCAGGGCCGATGCGCACCCCCTCGGGCCGCACCATGAGCCGCACCGACGCGCAGCGCCGCCGCCGCGACGTCCTGTTCACCCTCACCGCAGCCGCCGGACTCACCTTCCTGCTCGGCTTCGTCGCCGGCGGTTCGGTGTGGCTCCTCCACCTCACCGTCGACGCCGCCCTGCTCGGCTACGTCGCCCTGCTCATGCAGGTGCAGCAGCAGCGTCAGGCGCCGGCACGCGGCAACGTCCGCTACCTCGCCGCCGAGCGCCGCCCGTCGGCCACGCAGCAGGCGCTCCTGCGCCGCCAGGCCAACTGACGCCGGCTGGCGCCGACCGGCGCGCCGCGCTCGACGCCCTCGTCGGCGACATCCGCACCGACCTCGCCGCCGCCCACCAGGCACGGGAGGCGGCCCTCCCTGCCTGCCGCACGGCCATCCGCCACGCCGGCTTGGCGATCCGGGCCGTCCACCGTGACGACCTCGCCGCCCACGACGAGCAGGTGACGGCCTCCGAAGCGGCCCTGCGCACCGCGCAGGCGGCGCTCGCCGACCATCCGATGGTCGCCCACGCCGGCTTCCTCCACGACGCCGAGAAGGAGTACGCCGAGGCCCGCCTCTGCGCCGCCATGGTGCGGGGCGAGTCGTTGGCCTCCCCGGCCGACCTCGGCGTCATGCCGCACTCCTGGATGCGGGGACTGGCCGAGGCGTCGAGCGAGCTGCGCCG
Organism: Acidimicrobiia bacterium; assembly: GCA_046570205.1. GTDB lineage: Bacteria > Actinomycetota > Acidimicrobiia > Acidimicrobiales > Salinilacustritrichaceae > Salinilacustrithrix. Next base: position 36,108 of record JBKHVG010000013.1, on the reverse strand, counting down.
CAACGTCCTCGACCGCCTGCGCGCCGGCGACCTCGACGCCGGAGAAGCCCTCTTGGCGGTCATGGACGACGCCTACGACGTCCTCGCCTCGGTCGACCTCCCCGACGCCCTCACCGGCGGCCTGCGCCGCACGGTGGACGCGCTCCGTGCCGTCACCGAGCGCACGCGCGGCGATGTCACCACCACCGTCCTGCAGACCCGTCTCCAGCGCGCCATCGAGGACCGCACCGACGCGCCCTGACCGCCCGGAGGCCGGTTCGGCCCGTCCGGGGCCGGCCGCTAGTGTGTGCTCTCCCTTCGGGGGTGTAGCTCAGTTGGCTAGAGCGCCTCGGTCGCATCGAGGAGGCCAGGGGTTCGAATCCCCTCACCTCCACGCGAACCCTTCGGGTTCGTTGACGAATGCTTCGCATTCGTCCGCGCCGGGTCCCCCGCGCGTCCGGCTGCCTCCGGGGACCAGCGGTCAGGAGGGAAGGATCGTCACCTTGATGGCGCCGCTCGACTTGTCGGCCGCCGTCTCGAACGCCTCCGTCACCTGGTCCAGCTCGAACTGGTGCGTGGTCATGGCCGACAGCTCCCGCTCGAAGCGGCCGGTGAGCTGGGCGGCGGCGGCGTACTCCGAACCCCGCTTGGTCGAGCCGTAGCAGAACGACCCCTGGAGCCGGAGCTCCTTCATCATCAGCTTCGACAGGTCGACGGGCCGCGGTTCGGTGAACGCGCCGAGCAGGACGATGGTGCCCCCCTTGCGGGCCGCCTTCACCGCCTCGTCGAGGGTAGGGGCGGTGCCACCGACCGATTCGACGACCACGTCGGCGCCCCGGTCCCTGGCCCACGTCACGCCCTCGTCCTCGGCCAGCACGGTGACGCCCATGGACGCGGCCGCCTCGGCCTGGTGCGGGTGGCGGGCGGTGATCGCCACCTCCGACGCCCGGTCCCGGGCCAGCAGCGCGGCACCGAGTCCGATCGTGCCGGCCCCGAGGACCAGCACCCGGCTGTCCGGGCCGACGTCGCCGAGCGAGACCCCACGGAGCGCGACGGCGAGCGGCTCGGTGAGCGCGGCCACGGCCGGCGCGTCGGTGGTGACGGGCGCCAGGTTCGCGACCGGCACGTCGAGGACCTCGGACAGGCCGCCGTCGGCGCCCATGCCGAGGCCCCGCCCGAGGGCCTGGTCGCACAGCTGGGTCTGACCGACCCGGCAGAACTGGCAGTGGCCGCACGAGACGTTGGGGGACACGGCGTAGAGCACGTCGGGGAGTCCGGGCGGACCGTCGACCACGGTCCCGGCCAGCTCGTGGCCGGGGGCGGTGCCGAGCGGTCGTCGCATCGAGCCGTGCCACCAGTGCAGGTCCGACCCGCAGATGCCGCAGGCCGCCACGCGCAGGCGGGCCCAGCCGTCGGCGAGCGGACCGGGTTCGACCTCGGTGACCTCGAGTCCGTCGGTGGTCCACAGGGCTCGGCGCATGTCGGGACGGTAGCCCTCGCTCCCTAGGGTTCCCGGGGTGACCCAGACCGTGCTGCTGCTCCGCTGCCCCGACCGGCCGGGCATCGTCGCCGCCGTCGGCCAGACCGTGGCCGCGTTGGGCGGGAACATCCTCCACGCCGACCAGCACACCGACCGGGTGCACGGCCTCTTCCTCCAGCGGGTGGAGGCCACGTTCCCGGAGCACGCCGACGTCGAGGGCGCCATGCGCCCGGTGGCGGCCGCCTACGACATGACGTGGGAGATCCACCGTCCGGGTCCGCCGCCCCGGATCGCCGTCCTCGTGTCCCGCCAGGGCCACTGCCTGGCCGACCTGTTGTCGCGCGTGGAGCTCGGCGAGCTCGACGCCCACATCGAGCTGGTCGCCTCGAACCACGACGACCACGAGGGCCTCGTCGCCCGCCACGGCGTGGACTTCCACCTGCTGCCCGTCGACGCCGACGACCCGACCCGCCAGTCCGCCGACATGCACGCCCTCGTGCGCGACGCCGACGTCGACCTCGTCGTGCTGGCCCGCTACATGCGGATCCTGCCCGAGGCGTTCATCGCCGACTTCCCGAACCGGATCATCAACATCCACCACTCGTTCCTGCCGGCCTTCGTGGGCGCGAAGCCGTACCACCAGGCCTACGAGCGGGGCGTCAAGCTCATCGGTGCGACGGCCCACTACGCCACCAGCGAGCTGGACCAGGGCCCGATCATCCACCAGGAGGTCACGCGGGTGAGCCACCGCCACGAGGTCCCGGACCTGATCCGGCTCGGCACCGACCTCGAGAAGTCGGTGCTGGCCCGGGCCGTCCGGCTGCACCTGGAGCACCGCGTCCTGGCGTACGGCAACCGGACCGTGGTGTTCGACTGACGCGCGACGACCGGAACGGGCGGCCACCTCGGCACGCTCGGCGCCACCGTCGGCGCGCTCGGGGATTGCCGGCCGGCGCCACCGGCTGCGCAAGACTGGTCCGATGACCGGACTCGAGTACGACGAGCGTCCCTGGGGCAACTACACCGTGCTGTCCGACGCGGACGACCACAAGGTCAAGCGCATCGTGGTCCACCCCGGCAAGCGGCTGAGCTACCAGACCCACGCCCGGCGGGCCGAGCACTGGTACGTCGTGAGCGGCACCGCCACGGTCACGCTCGACGGCGACGACCACCGAGTGGGGCCGGGCCAGGCCGTCGACATCGCGCAGGGCATGGCGCACCGGTGCGCGAACGAGACCGACGCCGACGTGGTGTTCATCGAGGTCCAGCGGGGCGACTACTTCGGGGAGGACGACATCGTCCGCCTCGAGGACGACTTCGGTCGCAGCTGACCGCGGGAAACCACGAACAACCCGTCACGGTCCGGGCGTATGTTCGCCCCGGTGCACGGCTCCCTCCGGTCCTTCCGCGTGCGGGCGTTCCTCGTCGCCGAGGCGATCAGCGCCATCGGCACGTGGGCCACGTTCATCGCCATCTGGGGCTACGCCGCGTTCGAGTTCGGCGCCACGGCGGGCGACGTCACGCTGTTCGGCATCGCCCTGACCCTGCCGGGGGTGCTGCTCGGTCCCTTCGTCGGGACCGTGATCGACCGCATCGGGCCCCGGGCCAGCCTGGGGCTGGCCAAGGCCATCGGTGTCGTCGCATCGCTGGCGCTGCTGTCGGCGGACGACTTCCGCACGCTCGCCGCCCTGTCCCTGGTCCACGGCGTCGCCGGCGCGCTCACGGTGCCGGCGCTCCAGTCGCTGCCACCCCGCCTGGTCGGCGAGGACGAGCTGGCCCGCACCAACGCGCTCGTGTCGCTGACGGACGAGGTGGCCATCATCGGCGGGCCGGTGGTCGGTGCCGTCGCCATCGGCTGGTTCGGCTTCCGGGGTGCGTTCGTGCTGACCGGTGCGACGTACCTGCTCGGGATCCTCGTGCTCCCCATCGTGCACGTGCGCGACATCTCGGACCCGGAGACCACCACCCGGCCCGGTCTGCGCGACGCGCTCGACGGGCTCCGGCTCGTGGCCCGCACGCCGGTGCTCCGCCGGGTGGTCGTGGCCATGAGCTCGGTGCACCTGCTCTACGGCGCCGCCCTGCTCGCCGAGCCGCTCTACGTGCGCGACGTGCTCGAGCGGCCACCGTCGACGTTCGCCGCCCTCCAGGCCGTCTTCGGCGTGTTCCTCGTGGCCGGCGGCCTCACCGTGGCCCGGCTCGGGGACCGCGTCGCCTCGTTCGGCTGGGTCGTGCTCGGCGTCGGCGCGTCCGGCGTCACCGCCGTCGTCTACCTCGGCACACCGGTCCTGGCCGTGGCGTTCGTCGGCGTGGCCGCCTGGGGCGTCTGCACCGCCCTGCTCTCGGGCCCGTCGCGGACCCTGCTGCAGCGCAACGCCCCCGAGGCGGTGCACGGCCGGGTCATCGCCACCGACACCATGGCGGGCACCGCGGCGCAGCTGATCGGCATCGTGTCCACGGGCGCGCTCGTCGGATCGTTCGGCGTGTCGGCGGCGATGGCCGTGCTCGGCGGCGTGGTGGTGCTCGTCGCCGTCGCCCTGCAGCTGTCCGGCGCTCGCCACGTCGCCCCGGTCCTCGTGCCGGAGGTCGTCGGGTAGCGTCGCCCGCCGTGCCGACGCCGCTGGTCGCCCTCACGATCGCCGGCGTCGACAGCGCCGGGGGCGCCGGCGTCCACGCCGACCTCCGTGCGTTCGCGGCGCACGGCCTGCACGGCGCCACGGTGGTCGCAGCGCTCACGGCGCAGTCGACCCGGGCCATCGAGGCCGTCCACCCGGTGCCCGCCTCCTTCGTCGCCGCCCAGCTCGACGCGGTGCTCGGCGACCTCGACGTGCGGGCCACGAAGACCGGCTTCCTCGGCTCCGCCGAGGTCGTCGGCGTGGTCGCCGACGCAGCCGAGGCGGGGCGGCTGGTGGACCTCGTCGTCGATCCGGTGCTGGTGACCTCGGCCGGTACGCCGCTGTTCCCGCCCGAGGTGCAACGGGCGTTCGTCGCACGGCTCCTGCCCCGGGCCCGGGTCATCACGCCGAACCGGACCGAGGCCGGCCTGCTCGTGGGCCGCCCGCTACCGACGGTGTCCGCCATGGCGGAGGCGGCGGCGGAGCTGCTCGGGCTCGGGTGCGAGGCCGTCGTCGTGAAGGGCGGCGACGCCGAGGACGAGGGAGACGAGGCCGTCGACGTGCTGGCCGTCGCCGGGCGGGTGGCGCACATCGTCGCGCCGCGGGTCGACACCGCGAACGACCACGGTTCCGGGTGTTCCTTCGCCGCCTCGGTCGCCGCCCGGCTCGCCCTCGGCGACGGGGTGGAGGCGGCCGTGCGGTCGGCGAAGGCCTTCGTGCACCGCGGCCTGCTCGGTGCCCGGGACTGGCGCCTCGGTGCCGGGCACGGGCCGATCGACGCCTTCGGGTGGGACGCCCCACCGGGCGCTGGCTAGACCGTCGCCGTGCCCAGGATCCTGATCACCGGCTGCTCCAGCGGCTTCGGCCTGCTCACCGCGGTGGAGCTGGCCGCCCGCGGCCACGACGTGGTGGCGACGATGCGCGACCCGCGTCGCGACGGTGCGCTGCGCGCCGCGTGCGGCGATGCGGGCGTGACCGTCCACGTCGTGGCCCTCGACGTGCAGGACGAGGTGTCCGTCGCTCGCGGCGTCGACGACGCCGTCGCCCACCTCGGCGGCCTCGACGTGGTGGTGAACAACGCCGGCATCGAGGTCCGCGGCCCGGTCGAGCTGGTGTCCGATGAGGAGGTCCGGGCCCAGTTCGACACCAACGTGTTCGGGCTGCTGCGCGTGGTGCGGGCCACCGTGCCGCACCTCCGCGCCTCACCGGCGGGGGTGGTGGTGAACATGAGCAGCATCGCCGGTGTGATCGCCCGCCCGTTCGCCGGGATCTACGCCGCGTCCAAGCACGCAGTGGAGGCCGTCACCGAGGCGCTGCACTTCGAGCTGGGCCTGTCCGGCATCCGGGTCCACAGCGTGCAGCCCGGCCAGTTCCCCACCGGCCTCGCCGCCAACACCGTCACCGCCGGGGCGTTCAGCCCGGAGGCCGACGGCTACTGGCACATCGCCGAGCAGCTCGAAGCAGCGGTGAAGGGCCTCACGGGCGGCGGCGAGCCGCCGGATCCGGCGCTGGTCGCCCGCACCGTGGCCGACATCGTGGAGCACGCCGACGCTCCGCTGCGGACGCCGGTCGGCGTCGACGCCGACCTCATCGTCGGCGCCCGCCACGGCGCCACCTTCGAGGAGTACGAGGTCCTGATGCGCACTGCGCTGGACCACTGGGAGGGCTACCGGCGCGACCGGGCTTGATCGAGGGGGCGGAGGCGGCGAGCCACCACCACGGTGGCGACCGCGACGAGGGCGGCGGCGGTGACCACCGCCACGGAAGGCACGGGACCGGTCGCGCCGGGCAGCGCGGCGGCGATGGCGAGTCCCCCGGCGAGGACGCCACCGACCAGCACGGCGACGAGCTGCACCGTGGCCCGCGTGGCCGCCCGCCGGGCGTTGCGGCGTCGGGCCCGGGCCCGCGTGGCGGCGGCTGCGGTGGGGCGTCCCACGCCCCCGACGGTGTCACAGCGCCCGGGGCGTGGGGTGGATCCGGCAGTAGCGTGGACCGGGTGACGGCCACGATGAAGGCGAACGACCAGTGCTTCTGCGGCAGCGGCCGCAAGTTCAAGCGCTGCCACAAGGCCAGCTTCGATCCCGTCCGCCCCGGCCAGGTGTCGCCGCTGCGGCCGGTGCCCGAGGACATCGAGCTGCCCACGTACGTCGTCGAAGGACGGGTCGACCGCCGCGACGAGCCCTGGGTGCAGACGCCTGATGTGATCGAGCGCATGCGTCGCACCGGTGCCGACGCGGCGCGCGTGCTGGCCGCTGCCGGTGCGGCCGTCCGCCCCGGCGTCACCACCGACGAGCTCGACCGCATCGCCCACGAGACCACGATCGCCCTCGGCGCCTACCCCAGCCCGCTGCTCTACGGCGGTCCGGAGAACCCGTACCCGAAGTCGGTGTGCACCTCGGTGAACGAGATCATCTGCCACGGCATCCCCGACGATCGCGAGCTGCTCGGCGGGGACATCGTGAACATCGACGTCACCATCTTCCGCGAGGGCGTCCACGGTGACACGAACCGCACCTTCCTCGTCGGCGAGGTCGACGAGCAGTCCCGCCGGCTCGTGCGGGTCACGTACGAGTCGCTCCTGCGCGGGATCGAGGCGGTCGAGCCCGGACAGCCGTTCTCGGTCATCGGCAAGGCCATCCAGAGCCATGCGGAGGCAGCCGGGTTCGGTGTCGTGCGCGCCTTCGTCGGCCACGGCATCAACACCCAGTTCCACACCGACCTGCACATCCCGCACTACTACGAGCCGCGCCTGACCGCCGTCATGGAGCCGGGCATGACGTTCACGATCGAGCCCATGATCACGATGGGCGCCCACGAGCACGTGATGTGGAGCGACGGGTGGACCGCAGCCACCATCGACCGCAAGCGCACGGCCCAGTTCGAGCACACGATCGTCGTCACCGACGACGGCGCCGAGGTGCTGACGCCCCACCCCGACTGACCGCTACACGGGCACTGCCAGTTCCAGTCTCCCGGAACTGGCAGTCGCCACGTTGCAGTCTTCCGGAACTGGCAGTCGCCACGTTGCAGTCAGCGGTCGGCGACCGCGGCGAGCGCCGGGGCCAGGTCGCCCCGGTCGGCGACCACCACGTCGTCCAGGTGGAGCCAGTCGGCCAGCAGCCGGAGCTCGCCGGTGAGCCGCTCGGCGACCTCGAGCTGGTCGGTGCCACGATCCGCCAGGTCGGGCTCCGCCCACGCCGACTGGACCAGCAGGCGGCGACCGGCACGATCGGCCTTGAGGTCGACACGGGCGACGAAGGTGTCGCCGAGCAGGAACGGCACCACGTAGTAGCCGTGCACCCGCTTGGCGGCGGGCACGTAGATCTCGATGGCGTAGCGGAACCGGTGGACCCGCTCGATTCGGTCGCGGTGCCACATGGCCACGTCGAACGGCGACACCAGCGCGCACGCGTCGACCCGGCGGGGGAGGGCGGCATCGGGGTGCCGCACGGCGATCTCCCGCCAGCCCTCCACGGCCACCGCCTCCAGCTCGCCGTCGGCGACCATGGCCGCCACCAGCGATCGGACCTCCCCGATGGGGATGCGCCAGTAGTCGGACAGGTCCTTCGGGGTGGCGACGCCATGCGCTCGAGCGGCCACCAGCAGCAGGCCCCGCATGGCGTCCTCGCGGCCCGGTGTCGGGCGGGCCCGGACCTCGGCCGGCACGGTCGCGGCCGGATCGCAGTACGCCCGCTCGAAGGCGCCACGGCGCACCGCGCCGACCCGGCCGTGCCAGAAGAGGTGCTCCAGCGCCTTCTTGGTGTCGCTCCATCCCCACCACGCCCCCGTGCGATCGCGCTGCGTGCCGAGGAGCTCGTCGACCTCCGCCGCCGAGACGGGCCCCACCTCGCGCACGAGGCGTTCGAGCTGAGCGATGAGGTCGGGCTGCTCGCGGCCGACGGTGGCCGGTCCGCCCCAGCGGTGGCCCTCGGCCATCCGCCACCGCAGCAGCGGCTCCAGGCGCACGTCGACCAGCGACGCCTCATGGCCCCAGTACTCGAACAGCTCGTGGTCGCCGTAGGCCAGCCGGTCGAGGAGCCGGGCGTCGTGGGCACCGAGCCGGCTGAAGAAGGGCATGTGGTGGGCCCGCACCAGGACGTTCACCGAGTCCAGCTGGACCAGCCCGAGGCGGCGGACCACGCCGAGCAGGTGGCGCCGATCGACCCGGCCGGTGGGGCGAGGCGCGGCGAGCCCCTGGGCGGCCAGGACGATGCGGCGGAGCTGCGGGGCGGAGAGGCTCGAGGGCCGGGGCACCACGGCAGTCTGGCCGCCCCGCGGCGGCGTGACCGCTACGCTCCGCCGCCACTGCCGTCGAGACGAGAGAGGCTTCCGACATGGGCTACAAGGTGGTCGTCGACTTCGATCTGTGCGAGTCGAACGCGATCTGCATGGGTGTCGCCCCCGAGGTCTTCGAGGTCCGCGACGACGACTTCCTCTACGTCCTCCAGGAGCATCCGGCTGACGAGCTGCGCCCCCAGGTCGAGGAAGCCGTCCGGCGCTGCCCCAAGCAGGCCATCGCCATCGAGGACGAGTAGCCCTCCCGCCGACGCCCTCGCCACGGCGGTCGCCACCTGGCGGTCAGGGCGAGCGCTCCGCGAGGTCCCGCACCCGCCACGGCGGAGACAGCTGGCGGCCGTCGGAGACGACGACGGCGCCGTCGACGAGGACGGCGAAGCGCCCCTCTCCGATCCACACCGGGATGCCGGGAGCCCGGGGCAGGAACCCCAGCTCGGCGCGGGAGGAGACGTCGCGCACGGTCCACCCGAAGCCGCCCGGCAGGGCGACGACCGAGCCGTCGGCGGCCAACGCCGCGGCCCGATCCGACGGTCCCACGAGGAAGTCCTGGACGACGGCGCCATCGTCCACGGCGACCAGCTCGAAGCCCCGCCCGACCTCGTCACCGAGGGAGCGCTCGGCCAGGACGACCTCGCCTCCGGCGTCCACTGCCGTGCGCCCGGTGGGCAACGGCACCGGGCTCGGGTCGAAGCTGGGCCGCCGCCACGCCACGGCCCCGTCGGACCCGACGGTGACGACGCCGAAGGTCGCCGGGCCGAGCACCCGGTGCCCGTCGAGCGGGATCCGCACCCGGTTGGGGATCCCGTCCAGGGACACGAGCAACAGCTCGTCCCCGGGCCCGACGAGCCACACGTGCCCGGGCTCGTTCGACGCCACCAGCGCCGAGCCCGGTGCATCCGGCCCCACCCGGTGGAAGGCATCCCCAGGGGCTCCGGCCAGGACGGTCCCGCCGTCGACCAGCACCGCGATCCGGCCGTCGGTCAGGACCGGTGTGGACTGCACCGCATCGAAGCGGTCGCCGGGACCGGTCCCCGGTCCGGTCGCCGTGGTGGCCGGCCGGGGTCCGTCATCGGTGTCGGCGATCACGTGGACGACGGGGAGTCGCGTCGGCTGGCCGGTCGGCGGCGTGCTGGTGGACGCCGGCTCGGGACCGGTCTCACCGCCCCGATCGTCGCCGCCGGAGTCCCACAGGGCCAGCAGGACGGCCACCGCCAGGACGATCGAGCCGACGAGCGCGACGAAGGCGGTCGGCGACCGCCGGGTGCGACGGATCTCGGTCTGGTGCTCGATGCCGCCGTCGACCATGGGCGGTCAGTAGAACACCGACGCGCTGGTCGGGGCCGGCCTGGCCCTCACCACGTCCTCGTGAAGCAGCGGTCGCCCAAGCGCCCCGGGGACCACAGCTGCCACACGCCCAGCGCGGCCCGACGGGTGTGGTCCGTCCAGCGGATGCAGGATGGCTCGGCGATGCGGCGCACGGTCTGCACGATGCCGCCCTCATGGACGTCGTAGCCGGCCCACGTGCCGGGGAAGTCCTTGGTGGACCCGACCTCGGTCACCGTCACGGGGCCGACGTGGCGGCGCCGGTGCCGGTGGGTGTGACCGGAGGTCACGAGCGCCCGTGGGTTGGCCCGACCGAGCTCGCGCAGGAAGTGGCGGGCCTCGGGGCCGGGCACGCCCGCCGGCAGGTAGGTCGGCACCCGCCACCGCATCGGTTGGTGGTGCATGGCCACCAGGAGCGGGAGCTCCGTGCCGCGGGCGGCGGTGAGCACGTCGTCGAGGAGCACCGAGAGCCGGCCGGGGTCCTGCCCGGGGATGGTGCTGTCGACGAGGACCACTCGGATGCCGGGCCGGTCGACCTGGTCGACGCCGGTGATCAGGTTCCGACCGTGGCGGGCCAGGCCGGCTACCGGGTCGCGGTCGCCCCGACCCGACCACTCGTGGTTGCCGGGCACGATCGCCACCGGCACGTCGACCTCGCCGAGCACCGAATCGGCCAGCGCCCACGCCCCCGCCTCGCTGTGGTCCACGAGGTCGCCCTTGACGACGATCTCGTCCGCGCCCCACGCCCGGGCCTCGCGGAGCGCGGCGCGGGCGCAGCGGACGGGGTGGGCCTCGGCCGGCTCGGGCTTCTCGATGATGGTGTGGAGGAAGCCGGTGCTGTGCGAACCGAGGTGGGTGTCGCTGACCGTCGCGATGCGGTGGACCAGCGCGCCGGGCGGAGCCACGAGGGTGCGGGTGTCCAGCGGCCGGCACGGGCCGGCAAGCCCGGGCCCGCGCAGCTCGATCCGCTGCTCGGCACCGGGGGCCAGGCCCTCGAGGAGGGCGGCGCCGGGTCCGCCGTCGGCATCGACGGCCACGGACGCGTCGCCGCACCGGAGCTCGACGGGACCGGGGCCGAGGGCGCTCCACGTCACCTGGATCCATGTGGTGCCGACGGCGAACACCTCCAGCCGGGACGGCTGGCGCGGCGGCCCCGTGCCCGGGGGCACCGGCGGGACGTGGCTGCGGAAGGCGTTGGCGGCGCGGGCCCGTCGTCCGCTCTCGTGGACCTTGACGCTCATCCGGCGGGCAGCGCGCCCGCGATGTGCCCGGCCTCCCGCCCGTGGACGGCGACCTGCACCCGCATGCGCTCCACGTGCTGGGCGATGAGCGTCGCCGCCTCCGGGATCGGGTGCTCGGCCAGCCACGACTCGACGTCGGCGGCGAGCTCCGGGTCGGTGATCTCGGTGATGCCCTCGACCAGCCGTTGGTTGGCGTTGAACGGCAGCCGCGAGCGGATGGCGTCCCACCGGCTGCGCACGGCGGCCCAGGCCACGTGGTCGTGATGGATGTTGCGCAGCGCCGCCCGGTAGGCGAAGGCCAGGTTCTGGCTGCGCACATCATCGGTGTCGAGCAGGTCGAGGTACCGATCGAACAGGTCGGGGTCGGCGACCGTGGCGGCGGCGTAGAGGTACCGCACCTGCTGCTGGGGCGTGTCGCCGTGGTGGAAGCGGTCCAGCATGGCGTCGAAGCGGGCGGCGTCGGCGGTGATGGCGGCCGCCTTGAGGGCACCGGCGCCGAGCTCGGCGTCGACGCGGGCGGGATCGCGCAGCTGCTCGTCGAAGACGGCGGCGGCTCGGGCCTGGGCGTCGGGATCGCCGTGCACGCCGCGCAGGCCGAGGACGAGGCCGCGCAGGGCGCGCGTGCGGTCGTCGTCGTGGGGGTCGACCTCGTCACCCAGGCGAGCGGCCAGCGGGGCGAGCAGGCGGCGGATCCAGGCCGACACGGCCGAGCGCTCGTCGTCGGCCGCGGCACGGTGGATCAGGTCGAGGCTGGCGGACGCGAGCTGCCACACCGACAGGTCGGTCTCACCCGCCGCGGCCAGGCGCTGGATGACGTGGGCCAGCTCGGCGGCCCGCACGTCCCCCCGCAGCGTGAGGCCGTGGGCGTCGTCGAGGACGGCGTAGCGCTCGAGCGGCTCGAGGCGGTCGAGACCGCCGAGCACGGCGGCGCGGAGGTCGGCGTCGTAGGACACCCGGTAGAACGCGTGGCCACCGGCGTTGACGATCACCGGCTGCTCGGCGGTCGCCTCCGCACCCATGGCCACCGTGGCGTGACGACCGTCGAGCAGGAGGCGCTCGGTCCCGGCAGCGCTGCGCACCACGACGGGCACGTGCCACGTCGTGGCGTCCTCGTCCCCGGGGTCGAGGAAGCGGAACCGCTGCTGGGAGAGGTGGAGGGCGCCATCGCGCTGGCTGGCCGACACCAGGGGGAAGCCACCCTGGAAGATCCAGGAGTCCATCATCGCCCGGACCGGCTCGCCGGTCTCGGCCTCGAGCGCATCCCAGAGGTCGCCGGTCTCGGTGTTCCCGAACTGGTGGGTCTGCAGGTACCGGCTGATCCCGTCGCGGAACGCGTCCTCGCCGAGGTACTGCTCCAGCATGCGGACGACGGCCGAGCCCTTCTGGTAGGTGAGCGTGTCGAACATCCCCTCGGCCTGGGCGGGGGTGGCCACGGGGTACTCGATGGGGCGGGTCGTGGCGAGCGAGTCCACGTCGAACGCGCCCGATCGCTCGCGACCGAAGTGCATCCAGCGCTCCCAGTCGGGACGGAAGGCGGCCGAGCAGCGCATCTCCATGAAGGTGGCGAACGCCTCGTTCAACCAGATGCCGTTCCACCAGCGCATCGTCACGAGATCGCCGAACCACATGTGGGCCAGCTCGTGGGCAATCACGTCGACCACTGCGAGCAGCTCGGACTGGGTGGCCGACTCGGGATCGACGAGCAGCAGGGTCTCGCGGTAGACGACGCAACCGAGGTTCTCCATGGCCCCGAACGCGAAGTCGGGCACGGCGACCATGTCGACCTTGTCGCCGGGGTAGGCGATGCCGTAGTAGTCGGCGAAGAAGCGCAGCGCGAACGCCCCGACCTCGAGCGCGAACTCGGCGAGCTCGCCCTGCCCCGGACGGTGCACGATCCGCAGCGGCACGCCGTCGACGTCGACGGGGCCCGTGGTCTCCATCGGCCCGACCACGAACGCCACCAGGTAGGTGGACATCGGGATGGTGTCGGCGAAGCGGATGCGGACGACTCCTCCGCCCAGGTCCTCGCGGGACAGCTCGGGGCCGTTCGAGAACGCCAACAGGTCGTCGGCGACGTCGAGGGTCACGCCGAACACGGCCTTGCACGCGGGCTCGTCCCAGCACGGGAAGGCGCGGCGGGCATCGGTGGGCTCGAACTGGGTGACCGCGATGCGGCGGTCGTGGCCGGCCTCGTCGGTGTAGGTCGACCGGTAGAAGCCGCGGAGGCGGTCGTTGAGCACGCCGGAGAACGACAGGTGGAGCGTGACCGAGCCGGCGGCCAGCTGGTCGGGCAGCGTGATGCGCACCTGCTCGAGCGCCTCGTCGAGCGCCACCTCGCCCTCGATGCGGCAGCCGTCGACATCGACCCAGGCATCGCCCACCTCGAGCTCGGCGGCGTTGCACACCAGCACGTCCGTGCCCTGCTCGACGTCGAGGGTGACGACCACGTCCCCCCGGAAGGTGCTCGTGGCGAGATCGGGCGCCAGGCGCAGGTCGTAGCGGGTGGGACGGGCGTCCGTCGGGAGGCGGCCGGACCCGTCGGTGGGAGCGGTGGCGTCGTCGGAGGGCACCGGGCAACGGTACCGGCCGCGTGTACCGTCGCCGAGCGTGACGCCCCCCGCATCCGAGCACATCCTGCGCGACCTCCGCGACGACGGCACGGCGCTCGACGTGGTCGGCATCGGCAACGCCCTCGTCGACGTGCTGAGCCACGAGGCCGAGGCCTTCGTCGCCCAGCACGACCTGGTCAAGGGAGCGATGACGCTCATCGAGCCCGACCGGGCCACGCAGCTCTACGACGCCATGGGGCCCGGCATCGAGGTGTCGGGCGGCTCGGCGGCGAACACCATCGCCGGCGTGGCGTCCTTCGGAGGTCGGGCGGCCTACCTCGGCAAGGTCCACGACGACCAGCTCGGCGTGGTCTTCGCCCACGACATGCGGGCCAACGGCGTGGTCTTCCGCTCCGACCCCGCCGTCGACGGTCCGCCCACCGGCCGATGCCTCATCGTGGTGACCCCCGACGCCGAGCGGACGCTCAACACGTACCTGGGTGCGTCGGCCTTCTTCGGTCCCGACGACGTCGACGCCGAGCTGGTCGAGCTGGCCCGGTACACGTTCCTCGAGGGGTACCTCTTCGACCGCCCCGAGGCCAAGGCCGCGTACCGCGTCGCCTCGGAGATCGCGCACGGTGCCGGACGCAAGGTCGCCCTCACCCTCTCCGACACCTTCTGCGTGGAGCGGCACCTCGACGAGTGGCGCACGCTCGTGGTCGACCAGGTCGACGTCCTGTTCGCCAACGACGCCGAGCTGCGCGCCCTGTACGGCGTGCACATCGACGCAGCCGTCGACCGAGCCCGCGACGAGGTGGAGACGACGTGCGTGACCCTCGGCCCCGAAGGCTCGCTCATCGTCACCTCGGAGGCCATCGTCGAGGTGCCGGCCCACCCGGTCGAGGTCGTGGACACCACCGGCGCAGGCGACCTCTACGCGGCGGGCGTGCTGTTCGGCCTCGCCACCGGCCTGCCTCTGGCTGAGTGCGGACGGCTGGGCTCCATCGCCGCGTCGGCGGTGATCGGCCACACCGGTGCCCGACCGGGGCAGTCGCTGGCGCAGCTCTCGTGAGCTCGCCCGAGACCCCGCCCGACGCGTACGCGCGCGCCGTCGGGGCGGCCGGCGTGCTCGCGGAGCGCACCGGTGTGGCCCGCCACGACGTGCTCGTGGTGCTGGGTTCGGGATGGCGGACCGCCGCCGACCAGCTGGGCCGACCCTCGTGCGCGTTCCCGGCGGCCGAGCTGCCCGGCTTCCACGCCCCGACCGTCGTGGGCCACGGCGGCGAGCTCCGGTCGGTCGACCTGGACGGTCGCCACCTGCTGGTCGCTCTCGGTCGGGTGCACGCCTACGAGGGCCACCACCTCGCCGACGTCGTCCACGCCGTGCGCACCGCGGTCGTCGGCGGTTGCCGCACCGTCGTGCTCACCAACGCCGCCGGCGGCCTGGGCGAGGGCCTGTCCATCGGGCAGCCGGTCCTCATCTCGGACCACATCAACCTCACGGGCCAGTCGCCGCTGACCGGGCCGACCCCGGACGCGTCCCTCGGCCCCCGCTTCCCCGACATGACCGACCTCTACTCGGCCCGGCTGCGCGGCATGGCCCGAGCGCTCGAGCCGTCGCTGGCCGAGGGCGTCTACGCCGGCATGAACGGCCCCCAGTACGAGACGCCGGCCGAGATCCGGATGCTCCAGACCCTGGGCGCCGACCTGGTGGGGATGTCCACCGTGCACGAGGCGGTCGCGGCCCACCACCTCGGGGCCGAGGTCCTCGGGGTGTCGCTCGTGACCAACCTCGCCGCCGGCCTCGGCGAGGCGCTCCACCACGACGAGGTGCTCGAGGTCGCGGTGCGCTCGGCCGACGCGATGGGGTCGCTGCTCGCCCGGTTGCTCCGGCGGCTCTAGGTCCCGTGGACGCAGCGCTGCGTGCTGCCGTCGACGCCTGGCGGGCCGACGACCCCGACCCGGCCACCGTCGCCCAGCTCGACGCGCTGATCGCCGACGGTGACGACGCTGCCCTCGACGCCGCCTTCGCCGCCCCGCTGACCTTCGGCACGGCCGGCCTCCGTGGACCACTGGGCCCCGGACCGGGACGCATGAACCGGGCCGTGGTGCGACGGGCCGCCGCCGGCATCTGCCGCTGGCTGGACGACCACGGCTGGGACGGGCCGGTCGTCGTCGCCCGCGATGCACGGCACGGCTCGGCCGCCTTCGCCGAGGACACCGCGATGGTCGTCGCCGGCACCGGCCGGGCCGTCGTGCTGGCCGGTGGGCCGCTGCCGACGCCGGTGCTCGCCTTCGCCGTCCGCCACCTCGACGCTGCAGCCGGGGTCATGGTGACCGCCAGTCACAACCCGCCGGCCGACAACGGCTACAAGGTGTACGCCGGGGACGGCGCCCAGATCGTGGCCCCGTGGGACGCAGAGATCGCATCGCACATGGCCGCCGTGGGCCGGCTCCGCGACCTGGCGCTGGCCGGCCTCGACGACCCGCTCGTGTCCCCACTGGGCGACGACGTCGTCGACGCCTACGTGAAGGGCGTGGCCGGACTGCGCCGCACCGATCAGCCCATCGACCTGCGCATCGCCTACACCCCCATGCACGGCGTCGGACTCCAGGTGCTGCGCCGCGCCTTCGAGGGCGCCGCGCTGCCCGAACCCGCCGTGGTGGCAGCCCAGGCCGACCCCGACCCCGACTTCCCGACTGTCGCCTTCCCCAACCCGGAGGAGCCGGGCGCGATGGACCTGTCCTACGCGACGGCCAGCCGCGCTGGCGCGCAGCTGATCATCGCCAACGACCCCGACGCCGACCGCCTCGCCCTCGCCGTCCCCGCGCCCCGGGGCGGCACCACCGCATGGCGGGTGCTCACCGGTGACGAGATCGGCCTGGTGCTCGCCGACCACCTCCTCCGGCACTCCGAGGGCGCCGACCGCCTGCTCGTCACCACGGTCGTGTCCTCGTCCGCGCTCGCCGCGCTCGCCGAGGCGAGGGGCGCAGCGTTCGTGGAGACGCTGACCGGGTTCAAGTGGCTGGCCCGGGCGGCCATGGATCGTCCCGAGATGCGACCCGTCCTCGGCTACGAGGAGGCGCTGGGCTACTCCGTCGGCTCGCTGGTGCGGGACAAGGACGGGATCGGCGCTGCGGTCGTGGCCGTCGAGGCCGTGGCCGGACTGGTCGCCCAGCGGTCCTCGGTGGTGCAGCGGCTGGCGGAGCTCGCGGTGGAGCTCGGGCTGCACCGCACTCGGCAGCGGTCCCTGCGCTACGACGGCACCGACGGGCCCCGCCGCATGGCCGCAGCCGTGGACCGCATCCGGGGTGCGCCTCCGGCCTCGCTCGCCGGCCGCACGATCTCCGACGTGGAGGACCTCGCCCTCGGCGGACGGCTGCCACCCACCGACGGCATCGTGCTGCGGGCCGACGGGCTGCGGGTCGTGGTGCGCCCCTCGGGCACGGAGCCGAAGCTGAAGCTCTACGTGCAGGTCGTCCGGCGCGTCGGGTCCGTCGAGGACGTCGGTGCCGAGGCGCTCGCCGCCGATGCCGTCATCGACGCGGCCATCGCGGAGCTCGAGCACCTGCTGTCCTGAGGGCAGCTTCGAGCACGGCTCGTCGTCGGGGCCGACCGCAGCCGTACCGTGGTCGCCGTGCGGGTGCTGATCTGTGACGACGAGGCCGACATCCGGCTGCTGTTCCGGATGGCGTTCGAGGAGTGGGGCGTCGAGGTCACCGAGGCCGTCGACGGCGACGACTGCATCGACCAGGTGGCCGAGGTGTGCCCCGACCTCATCGTGCTGGACCTGTTCATGCCGAACCGGGACGGTCTCTCGGCCCTGCCCGAGCTGAAGCGCCGCTGCCCCCAGGCCCGCGTGCTCGTGGTCACCGCCTACGCCGCCGCCGAGAGCTTCAACCGCAGCCGGGCCCGGGGTGCGACGGCGTGCTTCGACAAGCTCGACTTCGAGCACCGCATCCCCCGCCTGGTGGAGCGCTACGGGGCCGCGTGACCCCGTAGCGCCCGAGGGCTACTTGGCGGCTTCGAGCTCGGCGCCGAGCTCCTGGAGACGGGGCTCGCCCATGCGCTCCCGGACCTCGGGGAACATCTCGGTCTCCTCCTCCTCGGCGTGGTGCTCGACGTTCTCCATGAGCACCTTCATCTTCGCGATGTAGGTCTCCTCGCCGGACACGGACTCGATCTCGCGCATGAGCAGCTTCACGACGTGGTGCTCCTGGACCCCCTCGGCCACGGCGTCGCCGAGCTCGTCCTCGTCGGCCTCGCGCACCGCCGGGTAGAAGATGTCCTCCTCGATGCGGGTGTGCGCCTCGAGCTCGCTGAAGATCTTCTGCTGCAGCTCCTTCATGCGATCCATGTCCTCGGCCTCCTGGGCCTGACGGAACTGGTCGAAGAGCGCTCGCACCTCGTCGTGGTCCTCGGTCAACAGCTTGATGGCGTCCATGGGGTCCTCTTTCGTCGGGGGATGCCGGAGCCGACCCCTACCCACTACGCCCCGATCTGTGCCGTCAGGCCGTCCCGAACAGGCGGTCGCCGGCGTCGCCGAGGCCGGGCACGATGAACGCGTCGTCGTCGAGGTGGTCATCGATCGACGCGGTCCACAGGCGGTCCACCAGCCCCGTGCCGGCGAGGCGCTCGACGCCTTCGGGTGCGGCGAGGATGCACACGGCCGTGATCGTGCCGGGGTTCCGAGCGGCCAGCTGCGCGCATGCGAAGGCCATGGAGCCACCGGTGGCCAGCATCGGGTCGAGCACCAGCACGTCGCGGCCGTCGAGGTCGTCGGGAACCGAGTTCATGTACGGCTCCGGCTCGTGGGTGGACTCGTTGCGCGCCACGCCGATGAAGCCCGTGTCGCTGCCCGGCAGGAGGCGCAGCACCGGTCCCAGCATGCCGAGGCCGGCACGGAGGACGGGGACCACCATGGGCGGCCGCTGGACCCGCACCCCGGCGGTCTCGGTGAGCGGCGTGCGGACGGTGACCGGCTCGGTGGCGAGGGTGCGCGTGGCCTCGTACACGAGCATCAGGGCGAGCTCGTCGGCCGCCTGCCGGAACACCGCCCGGTCGGTGCGCTCGTCGCGCATGCGGGTGAGCAGCTGCCCGGCGAGGGGATGGTCGACGACGAGCGTGTCCATGTTGGCATGATGGCACCCGTGGATCGCACCGCCGTCGCCCGCATGATCGACCACACGCTGCTGGCGCCGGAGGCCACGGTCGACCGGGTCCTGGCCCTGTGTGCCGAGGCCCGCGAGCTCCAGGTCGGTGCGGTGTGCGTGTCGCCCAACCAGGTTTCGGTCGCTGCCGGCGCGCTGCGCGGCTCCGGTGTCGGCGTCGCATCGGTGGTCGGGTTCCCGTCGGGCGCGCACCGGGCGGAGATCAAGGCGGCGGAGGCCGCAGCCGCCGTGGCCGACGGGGCCGACGAGCTCGACATGGTGGTCCCCCTCGGCGCCGTGGTCGCCGGCGAGTGGGACGTGGTGGCAGCCCACGTGGCCGCCGTGCGCGCCGCGGCCGCCGCGCCGGTGGTGCTCAAGGTGATCGTGGAGTCGGCCGCGCTCGACGACGCGCAGCTCGACCGCGTCTGCGCCACCGCGGTCGGGGAAGGCGCCGACTACGTGAAGACCTCCACCGGCTTCCATCCCGCCGGCGGAGCCAGCGTCCACGCGGTCCGCCTGATGCGGGCCGCTGTGGGCTGGGACGTCGGGGTCAAGGCGTCGGGCGGCATCCGCGACGCCACCACCGCCCTGTCCATGATCGAGGCTGGCGCCACGCGCATCGGGGCGTCGGCGTCGGCTGCCATCCTGAACGGCGTCTGACCCCCGGTCGGTTCAGCCCTCGAGGGCGGCGGCGAGGCGCTCCAGCGTGGTGCTCATCGTCTCGGTGTTGCGCTGGGCCCGGTCCTCGACGCCCGACATCTGCTTGCTGAACTCGAGCGCCGACTCGGGGCGGAGGTCCTCGCTCCACTCCGTGACGCGGGAGCCCGCGTCCGTGGGCTCGATGCGGTAGCCCCACGTCGAGAAGTGGAAGTCCATCATCGAGCACTCGAAGGCGAAGGCCCGTCGCGGCTCCGCCTCGATGACCTTGCCCTGGGTGGTCCACTCGTGCTCGCCGTTGCGGTTGTGGCCGTCGAACGTGGCACCCACCACCGGGCCCTCGATGCCCTCGTGCCACTCGCAGCTGTGGCACTCCGTGGACCACTCGCCCATGCGGGTGACGTCGGATATGGCGGCGTACACCGCCTCGGGGGAGGCGGCGATGTCGCGTGTGATCTCGATCCTGTCGGCCATGCCGGGAGGTTAGGCCGACTCCAGCGCCCGCGCTTGCAGCGAGGCGTAACCCGGCTTGATGATCTCGTTGATGATGCGCAGCCGCTTGTCGAAGGGCCAGAACGAGCTCTTCATGGCGTTGACCGTGAACCACTGGAGATCGCTCCAGCCGTAGCCGAACGTCTCGCACAGGGCGTGCATCTCGCTCGTCATCGACACGTCGCTCATCAACCGGTTGTCGGTGTTGACCGTGACCCGGAAGCGGAGGCGGGTGAGCAGGTCGATCGGGTGGTCGGCCAGGTCGTCGACCACGCCGGTGTGGACGTTGGAGGTGGGGCACATCTCGAGCGGCACGCGACGGTCGCGGACGAACGCGGCCAGCTCTCCGAGCTTCACCGAGCCGTCGGGCTGGACCTCGATGTCGTCGACGATGCGCACGCCGTGCCCGAGCCGCTCCGCCCCGCAGATCTGGATCGCCTCCCAGATGGACGGCAGGCCGAACGCCTCGCCGGCGTGGATGGTGATGTGGTGGTTGGCCGCCGCGATGCGACGGAACGCGTCGAGGTGGCGGGTGGGCGGGTGTCCGGCCTCGCTGCCCGCGATGTCGAAGCCCACCACGTGGCGGTCGCGATGACGCAGCGTGAGCTCGGCGATCTCGGAGGAGTTCGCCGCCGTGCGCATGGCGGTGAGGAGGAGTCCGATCTGGATCCGGCCTTGCGCGGTCACCTGCTCGAAGCCCCGCAGCACGGCCTCGACGACCTCGTCGAGCTGCATGCCCTGCTCGAGGTGGAGCTCGGGCGCGAACCGGACCTCGGCGTAGACGACGCCGTCGGCGGCCAGGTCCTCGGCGCACTCCCGCGCCACTCGCTCCAGCGCGTCGGGTGTCTGCATGACGCCGACGGTGTGCTGGAACGGCTCGAGGTAGCGGGGGAGGCTGCGCCGGGCGGCACCCTCGACGAACCACGCCGCCAGCTCGCCCGGGTCGGTCGTCGGCAGCCCCTCATAGCCCTGCTCGGCAGCCAGCTCGATGACGGTGCGCGGTCGCAGCCCACCGTCGAGGTGGTCGTGCAGCACGACCTTGGGCGCCTCCCGGATGAGCGCCAGGGTCGGGGACGTCGCCATGCGCTGACGCTATCGGGTGCCCGACCCTACGATCGGCTGATGCCTGCCGCCCCGGAGTCCGGTTTCATCGCTGTCGTCCGCTTCGCCTTCCGCTCCTCCAAGCGCATCGCCGTCACCGTGGTCGGCGGCGTCCTGGTCCTCGGCGGCATCGCCATGCTGGTGCTGCCGGGGCCCGGGATCGTCGTGGTGGTGGCCGGCTTCGCCGTCCTGGGCACCGAGTACGCCTGGGCCGCCTCGGCCCTCGACCGGACCAAGGCCACGGCCGAGCGAGCAGGTCAGATGGCGAAGGGTGCGGCCGGTTCGTCGGTCCGGGTCGCGAAGGGCGCCGTGGCCACCACCGGTCGCGCCGCCCGGGGCGCCGCCGGCGGTGCCGCCGGGCGCTTCCGCCGCCGCAACGACGGCGTCGGAGACCTGTGAACGCTGGCGGCTCAGCTGATGCGGCCGGCGACCAGCGGGTGGGGCTCCACCCGGTCGTCCCCGATGTGGATCGCGCCGTCCAGGGCAGCCAGCGCACCGTCGAAGCGGTCGGCATCGTCGGCGTGCAGGACGAGCACCGGATCGCCGGCTGACACCCGGTCACCGACCTTGACCTCGACGAGGGCGCCGGCTCCGTAGGAGATGTCGTCGTGCTTGCGGGCCCGACCTGCGCCGAGGCGCCACACGGCGATGCCGACCGCCTTGCAGTCCATGCGCTGGAGCCAGCCGTCTCGCTCGGCCACCACCACGTGGGTGTGGGCGGCCGTGGGCAGCGGCACGGAGAGGTCTCCGCCCTGCGCGGCGACGATCCGCTCGAAGGCCTCCATGGCCCGCCCGTCGTCGAGGACCGGCTGTGGGTCGACGTCGAGCCCGGCGAGGTCGAGCATCTCGCGGGCGAGGGCGAGGGTCAGCTGGCGGACGTCATCGGGACCCCGCCCCGCCAGGAGGTCGAGGGACTCCTGGACCTCGAGCGCGTTGCCGGCGGCCCGGCCGAGGGGTTGGTCCATGTCGGTGAGCAGGGCGACGGTGTCCACCCCGTTGCGCTTGCCGATGCCCACCATCGTCTCGGCCAGGACGCGGGTGGCGGCGTCGTCGGCCAGGAACGATCCCGACCCGAGCTTCACGTCGAGGACCAGGCCCCGCGTGCCCTCGGCGATCTTCTTGGACATGATCGAGCTGGCGATGAGCGGGATGGACTCGACCGTGGCGGTCACGTCGCGCAGGGCGTACAGCTTCCGGTCGGCGGGCGCGATGTCGCCGCTGGCGCCGGCGATCACGCCGCCCACCTCGGCGAGCACCTGGCGGTAGCGGTCGGCGGACAGCACCGACTGGAACCCGGCGATGGCCTCGAGCTTGTCGAGCGTGCCGCCGGTGTGGCCCAGGCCCCGGCCGGCGAGCTGGGGCACGGCGGCTCCGCACGCGGCGACCAGCGGGACGAGGACGAGCGAGACCTTGTCGCCCACGCCGCCGGTGCTGTGCTTGTCGACGGTGGGTCGATCGAGGAACGACAGGTCGGCGCGCTCGCCGGTGTCGATCATGGCGGCGGTCCAGGTGGCGAGCTCCTCGGGCTGCATGCCGCGCCAGACGATGGCCATGAGCAGGGCGGAGGCCTGCTCGTCGGCGATCGTGCCGGCGGTGTAGCCGTCGATGAAGAAGCGGATCTGCTCGGTGCTGAGCGTGCCGCCGTCGCGCTTGGTGCGCAGCACGTCGAGGATGTCGGTGGCCATCGGCCTCCTCAGGTCAGGTCGTCGGGGCCGAACGCACCGGGAAGCCACTGGTCCATGGGCTGCTCGTTGACGGGCATCGAGCCGCCGCCCATCTCGTGCAGCAGCTGGCGGCACCGGCCGCACGGCGACAGGTCGTTCCCGTCAGGGTCGGTCACCGCTACGGCCAGCAGGTCACCCCGACCCCGGCCGCCGGCGACGAGCACGCCGACCAGTGCGGTCTCGGCGCAGATGCCGACGACGTAGCTGGCGTTCTCCACGTTGGCGGCGCTGATGACGGTGCCGTCGCGCAGCAGGGCGGCGGCACCGACGGGGAAGTGCGAGTAGGGCGAGTAGGAGTTCGCGGCCGCCTCGGCGGCCGCAGCCCGGAGGCGGGTCCAGTCGGGCTGCTCGGTCATCCGCCGGACCGGTAGACCTGGCCGTCGGCGGCGGGCACCCGAGTCCGTCCGACCACGCCCGCCACCACGATGATGGTCACGACGTAGGGAGCCATCAGCAGGAACTCGGAGGGGATCGGCGTGTCGAGCAGCGCCAGGTAGTCGTTCAGCTGCTCGGAGAAGCCGAACACCAGGGCGGCCACCAGCGCACCGACGGGGTGGTAGCGCCCGAAGATCATGGCGGCGAGGGCGATGAACCCCTTGCCGTTGGTCATGTTCTGGTCGAACCGCCCGGCCGAGCCGAGTGTGAACCAGGCACCGCCGAGCCCGGCGACCAGGCCGCCCAGGATCACGCTCCTGTACCGGACCGAGCGGACGCTGATGCCGACCGTGTCGGCGGCTCGGGGGTGCTCGCCCACCGAGCGGACCCGCAGGCCCCACCGGGTGTTGAACAGGGCCCAGGCCAGGAAGACCGCGAGCCCGAACATGAGGAAGCCGAACACGTTCTGGCTGAACAGCAGCGGCCCGACGAAGGGGATCTCCACGAGCAGTGGGATCTCGAAGGGGCGGTAGGTGCCCGGCTGGTTCAGGTCGGGGTACTCCACCAGGACGCGCACGGTCAGGTAGCTGGTCATGCCCAGGGCGAAGATGTTGATGAACGTGCCGCCGACGATCTGGTCGACCTCGTAGCGGATGCTGACCACCGCGTGGACGGCGCCGAACACCGCCCCGGTGAGCAGGCCGCAGAGCAAGCCGATCCACAGGCTGCCCGTGGCGCTGGCGGTGATGGCGGCGCCGAAGGCAGACGCCAGCATCATGCCCTCGATGGCGATGTTGATCACGCCGGCGCGCTCGCAGAGCAGGCCGGCGATGGCCCCGAGGGCGATGGGCGTGGCCCGCTGCACGGCGCCGGCGACGAGGCCGTAGAAGGCACCGGTGCCGTCCCGCGCCGCCCACACCACCAGGGCGAGGGCGAAGAACCCGAGCGCCCCGCCGAGGTACACGGCGATCCTGGGCGCCGCCACCCGCAGCGCTCGTACGCCGAGGCCGATCGCGCCGAAGCCGAGCACGAACGCGGCGAACTGCGTGGGCACCTCGAGCTCGGGGAGCGTGTCGACGCCCCGGGGGTTGAGGAGGAGGGTCGAGACCTGGTCCGCGGTGGCGGTGAGCCCGAAGAGGGCGATGGCGCCGATGCCCACGGCGATGCACAGTGCGGCGACGGTGCGCGCCCGGCGCCGGGCGCCCGTGTCCTCGACGACGTCGGCCCGTGGCTCGGGCGCAGGTGCGGTGGTCGCCGTCATGACGATCCCCAGCCGGCACTGAACCGCTGACCGGCACCGAGCCGTGTGTCCTTGACCCGCCAGATGGTCCGCACGATGGCCGGGGCGGCGACGAACAGGATGATGAGGGCTTGGATCACGAAGATGATGTCGATGGGGGTGGACGTGCGGGCCTGCATGCCCGTGGAGCCGGCCTGCAGCGCGCCGAACAGCAGTCCGGCGCCGACCACCCCGATCGGGCTGGCCCGGCCGAGCAGGGCGAGCGCGATGGCGTCGAAGCCCACGCTGGCGAAGAAGCCGCCGGTGAGGCGCGGCGTGCTGCCGAGGAGGATGGTGGTGCCGCCGAGCCCGGCCAGCGCGCCGGCGATGCTCATCGACAGGAGGGTCGTGGCGGCGACGCCCATGCCGGCGTAGCGGGCGGCGTGCGGGTTGGCGCCGACGGCGCGCATGCGGAACCCCACCGTGGTGCGCTGCAGCAGCCACCAGCACCCGTAGGCCACGACCAGGGCGAGCAGGAACCCGATGTGGACTCGGAACGAGTCGATGGGCTCGGGGAGTCGGACCGAGTCCGGCATCTCCGGGCTGATGGGGTCGCTGCGCCCGGGTCGGCGGAACGTGTCGGTGGACAGGGCGTAGTCCAGGAGTCGGAGGGCGACGAAGTTCAACATGATCGAGAGGATCACCTCGTGAGCACCGGTGCGGGCCTTGAGGAACCCGATCACCGCCCCCCAGGACCCGCCGCCGACCATGCCGGCGAGGAGGGCGAGCGGCAGGTGCAGGAGCTGGGGGAGGTCGAAGGTGATGCCGACCCAGGCTGCGGCCATGGCGCCGACGATGAGCTGGCCGGCGCCGCCGATGTTGAACAGACCCGCCTTGAAGGCGAGGGCCACGGACAGGCCCACGAGGATCAGGGGCGTGGACTGGACGAGCGTGCGGGCCAGCGCCCGCTGGCTCCCGAGCGAGGAGTCGAACAGCGCCCGGTAGCTGGTGGCGACGAGGTCCCAGGAGGCCGACAGGGCGGTCCCCGGATCGGAGAAGAACGACCCCCACGCATCCAACGTCGTGGGATCGGTGAACACGATGATCAGGGCACCGACGATCAGCGCCGTCACGATCGCCAGCAGCGGACCGATCAGGCCGCGGAGGAGGTCCCCGGCGACCGCCGCCAGGCCTTCGCTGCGGTCCCGCGGCGTGCCGGCCAGCGGGTCGTCGGCATCCGGGGGGAGCACCTCGGCTGCTTCCGCGGGTGGCGCGGTCACGCTCGTGCCCCGGCCATGAGCATGCCGACGGAGTCCCGGGTGGCCTCGTCGCCGGTGACCTCACCGATGACCCGGCCGCGGTACATCACGATCACCCGGTCGGCGAGCGCCAGCACCTCGTCCAGCTCGGAGGAGTTCAACAGCACGCCGAGGCCCGCGTCGCGTGCTTCGACGATGCGCCGGTGGATGTACTGGATGGATCCCACGTCGAGGCCCCGCGTCGGCTGGCTCAGCACCAGGAGCCGCTCGGCGTGGGACATCTCCCGGCCCACGATCACCTTCTGCTGGTTCCCTCCCGACAGCGTTCCCACCGGAACGTCGACGGACGGGGTGCGGATGTCGAAGTCGCGCACCAGGCGCTCGGCGTTCTGGCGGATCGCCCGACGGTCCATGCGGATGCGCTTCGAGTAGGGCGCTCGCCGGGTGAGGTTGAGGACCAGGTTGTCGGACACCGGGAACGACGGGATCAGCCCGTCGCGCTGGCGGTCCTCGGGGACGTGCGCGACCCCGAGCTCGACCATGCGTCCCGGGTCGGCAAAGGTGACGTCGGCACCGTCCAGCTCGATTCGTCCGGCGGTGGGGCGCCGGAGGCCGACGATGGCCTGCACCAGCTCGGACTGGCCGTTGCCCTGCACGCCGGCCACGGCGACGATCTCGCCGGCCCGGACGTCGAAGGAGACGTCGGCGACGGCGAGCTGGTCGCGCTCGTCGCGCACCCGCAGGTCCGAGACGCGCAGGACGACGTCGGTGGGCTTGGCCTCGCTGCGGTCCACGACCAGCTGCACGTCGCGGCCCACCATCGCGGAGGCCAGCTCCTGCTCGTCGCTCTCCTCGGGTGTGGTGCTGCCGACCACCTTCCCGCGCCGCAGGATCGTGATGGTGTCGGCGATCGCCCGTACCTCGCGCAGCTTGTGCGAGATGAAGATCACCGAGCGACCCTCGTCGGCGAGCCGGCGCACGATCTCCAACATGTCGTCGATCTCGGTGGGGGTGAGGACCGCGGTCGGCTCGTCGAGGATGAGGCAGTCGGCCTCCCGGTAGAGCGCCTTGAGGATCTCGACCCGCTGCTGCACGCCGACGGGCAGGTCCTCCACCATCGCGTCGGGGTCCACGTCGAGGCCGTGGCGGGCGGACAGCTCCAGGACCCGGCGACGGGCCGCGCCACGATCGAGCACGCCGGGCGCCGAGGTCGGCTCGACCCCGAGCATCACGTTCTCGGCCACGGTGAACACCGGGACCAGCATGAAGTGCTGGTGCACCATGCCGATGCCGGCACGGATGGCGTCGGCGGGGGAGCCGAAGGTGGTGGGGACGCCGTCGAGCAGGATCTCGCCCTCGGTCTGGCGGTACAGGCCGAACAGCACGTTCATCAGCGTGGACTTGCCGGCCCCGTTCTCGCCGAGCAGCGCGTGCACCTGGCCGGGCTCCACGAGCAGGTCGACGTCCTCGTTGGCGGTCACGCCGGGGAACCGCTTCGTGATCCCACGCAACTCGACCCGCATCGCCCCGGATGTCTAGCGCGGCCGCTGGGGCCGAACGCGGCAGAGGCCGGGTGTGGACACCCGGCCTCTGCCGTCACGCGTGCTCGCGCTCCGCCCGAAGCGGACGAAGTGCTCCTACCCGAGGGTGGTCGGGATCGAGCCGTCGATGATCCCGGCCCGGATCTCCTCGAGCTCGGACTTGATCTCGTCGGGGACCTGGTCGTCGAACTCGTTGAACGGGGCCAGCTCGACGCCGTCGTTCTCGAGGGTGCCGCTGTACACGCCGCCCTCGAACTCGCCGTTGGCCGCTGCCGTCACCGCGTCCTTCACCGACACGTCGAAGTTCTTCTTCACGCTGGTGAGGAACAGGTCGCAGGCGTCGGGGACGGACTCGCAGCCGTCGGTGTCGACCCAGATCAGCTTGGCGGCGTCGCCGCCGGCCCGGATGGCCTCGATGGAGCCCTGGCCCACGGGACCGGCGACGGGGAGGATGATGTCGGCGCCCTGGTCGAGCAGCGACTCCGTGGTCTGGCGGCCCTTCGAGAGGTCCTCGAAGTCGCCGGTGAACAGGCCGTCGTCGTCGGCTGTGCTCCAGCCGACCAGCTTGACGTCGGTGCCCTTCTGCTCGTTGTGGTACTCGATGCCCGCCTCGAAGCCCTTCATGAAGATGGACACGGTGGGGATGTTCAGGCCTCCGTAGGTGCCGACGGTGCCGGTCTCGCTCATCGCCGCCGCCACGTAGCCGGCCATGAAGGCAGCCTGGTCGGTGGCGTAGGTGAGGCCGAGCACGTTGTCGTACTCCGTCTCGTAGGCGTAGTCGACGATGGCGAAGTCGGTGTCGGTGTGCTCCTGGGCGGCCGCCTCCGTGGCGTCGCCGAGCAGGAAGCCGACCGTCACGATGAGGTCGCACTCCTGCTCCACGAGCGTGGAGATGTTCGGCTCGAAGTCGGCGTCGCTCTGGGACTCGAGCACGACCGGCTCGAAGCCGATCTCCTCGGCTGCTTCGACCAGGCCGTTGTAGGCGTTCTCGTTGAAGGAGCGGTCGTCGACGCCACCGGTGTCGGTGACCTCGCAGGCGAGGAAGTCGCTCTCCCCCTCGTTCCCGGCGTCGCTGGTCTCGGTGTCGGTCTCGGAGGACGTCTCGTCGGTGGTCTCGGCAGCCGTGTCGTCGTCGTCGCCGCACGCCGCGGCGATGAGGGACAGGCCGAGCAGCAGCGCGAGCAGCCGCATCCAGCGTGGGTTCAGCACAGGGGATCTACCTCCAGGTGGTCCGGCACACGGGTGTGCAGCGGTCCGGGGTCGTGTGGGACGGCGCGACCGTACGGCTCGGTGGACCTGGGGACAATGATCCAACCGCGTCTGGTGACCAAGGTCCCGATGGGGCGGTCCGGTAGTGTCCGCGGTGCGCCGCAGAAGACCCGGCGCGGGGAGCTCGGGGCGAACCGGGCTGAGAGGGTGGCTGCACGCCGTCACCGACCCTGGAACCTGATCTGGGTAATGCCAGCGGAGGGAACGTCGTGGACCTCGACCGTCCGCCTGACATCGTCGTCGTGGCCGGAGGTGAGCCGGTCGCGCCCGGACTCGTGGCCGCGGTCACCGGCGCGGCCCTGGTCGTGGCCGCCGACTCCGGCGTCGACCTGGCCCTCGCACTCGGCTGGCGGGTCGACGTCGCGGTCGGCGACTTCGATTCGATCACCGCCGAGGGCGCGGCCACCCTGGCCGCCGTCGCCGACGTGCGCCACCATCCGGTCGCGAAGGACGCCACCGACCTCGAGCTGGCGCTGGAGGTGGCCGCCGAGCGCGCCCCCACCCTGCCCGCGCCGCGATGCCGGGTGTTGGTCCTCGGGCTCGAGGGCGGACGCCCCGACCACGCGCTGGCCAACCTCCTCGTCGCGGCCGCCGACCGCTTCGCCGACCTCGACGTCGAGCTCGTGCTCGCCGAGGGGCGGGCCTGGGTCGTGCGACGAGACCTCGCCGGCCACCTCACCGCCGGACGCGTCGTCTCGCTCGTGCCGGTGCACGGCTCCGCGTCCGTCTCCGTCGCCGGAGTGCGCTGGCCGCTCGACCGCTCGACGCTCATCGCCGGCACCACGCGCGGCGTCAGCAACGAGGCCGCCGGCGGCCCCTTCTCGGTGACCGTCCACGACGGCACCGTTCTCTGCATCGCCCCCCGAACCGAGGAGTCCCCGTGACCCTGACCATCCGCGCCCTCATCGGCGCACTCGCCCTCACGCTGCTGGCCACCGCCTGCGGCGACGACGATGTCGACATGTCCGCGCAGGACACCGAGACCGAGGCCGGCGTGGCCGAGGAGACGACGATCACGCTGCTCACCCACGACAGCTTCGACATCTCCGAGGAGGTGCTGGACGCGTTCACCGAGGAGACCGGCATCACCGTGGAGCTGCTGCCGTCGGGCGACGCGGGCTCGATGCTGAACCAGGCGATCCTCAGCAAGGGCTCGCCGCAGGGTGACGTGCTCTTCGGGGTCGACAGCACCTTCCTGTCGCGCGCGCTCGACGAGGACCTGTTCGTCCCGTACGAGTCGCCGGCGCTCGAGGGCGTGGACGATTCCCTCGTGCTCGACCCGGAGCACCGGGCCACGCCGATCGACACCGGCGACGTGTGCCTCAACTACGACAAGGCCGCGATCGCCGAGGCGGGCCTCGAGCCGCCCCAGGGCCTGGCCGACCTCGCCGACCCCGCCTACGCCGGCACCCTCGTCGTGGAGAACCCGGCCACGTCGTCGCCCGGCCTCGCCTACCTGCTCGCCACCGTGGCCGAGTTCGGCGAGGACGGCTGGCAGGACCACTGGCAGGCCCTCCGGGACAACGACGTGGAGGTCGCTGCAGGGTGGGAGGAGGCCTACTACGGCAGCTTCTCCGGTGCCGCCGGGAGCCCGGGCGACCGACCCATCGTCGTCAGCTACGCGTCGAGCCCGCCCGCCGAGGTCATCTTCGCCGAGGAGCCCCTCGAGGATGCCCCGACCGGCGTGGTCGAGGGGTCCTGCTACCGCCAGATCGAGTTCGCAGGCATCCTGGCCGGGACCGAGCACGAGGAGGCGGCCCAGCAGCTGATCGACTTCATGCTCTCGCCCACCTTCCAAGAGGATGTGCCGCTGTCGATGTTCGTGTACCCGGTGACCGACGTGGAGCTGCCGGCCGAGTTCGTCGAGCACGGTGCCCAGCCCGAGGACCCGTACCTGCTCGACGCCGAGGTCGTGGCCGCCAACCGGGATGCGTGGATCGAGGAGTGGACCGAGATCGTGCTGCGGTGAGCCACCGATGACCGTCGCCGCCGCGGTGTCCGGCGCCGCCCGACGCCGCGCCCTCACCGGTGCGGCGTTCGTGATCCCGGTCGCGTTCCTGGGCGTCTTCTTCGCCGTCCCGGTGGCGACGCTCGTCACGACCGGGCTCCGCGGCGGCGGCCGGTGGGAGCTCGGAACGGTGGGGGAGGTGCTCTCCTCCTCGACGACGCGCTCGGTCGCCTGGTTCACCTTGTGGCAGGCGGTCCTGTCCACCGTGGCGACGGTGACCGCCGCGCTGCCGGCGGCATGGCTCATCGGCAGGGTGCGCTTCCCGGGCCGGGCGCTGTTCACGGCGGCCCTCATCGTCCCCTTCGTCCTCCCCACGGTCGTCGTGGGCACCGCGTTCCTGGCCGTCCTCGGCCCCGACGGCCCGGTCGACGCGGTGGCCGGTGTCCTCGGTGGAGACCTGGACCTGCGGCGGACCGCGACGGCGGTCGTGCTCGCCCACGTGTTCTTCAACTACGCCGTCGTGGCCCGCACGGTGGGCGCGGCGTGGATGGGGGTGGACCCGGCGTCGGAGGACGCGGCCCGCACGCTCGGCGCCGGCCCGTGGACCGCGTTCCGCACCGTGACGCTGCCCCAGCTGCGGCCGGCGCTGGCCGGTGCGGCGTCGATCGTGTTCCTGTTCACCTTCACGTCGTTCGGCGTGGTGAAGATCCTGGGCGGGCCGCGCATCGCCACCATCGAGGTCGAGATCCACCGGCTCACCACCCAGCTCCTCGACCTGCGCACCGCATCGGTCCTGTCCCTGTTGCAGCTGGCCGCCGTCATCGCCGCGCTGGCGCTGTACCGGCGGGCCGGCGTCCGGCGGGGCAGCGCGAGGGCCCGTGCCGGCCGCTCGGTGCTGCGCCGGCCGGCCGGCCGCGAGCGCTGGCTGGTCGCCACCACGGTGGCCGGTGCCCTGCTGCTGGTGGGCGTGCCGATCGCCACGCTCGTGTGGCGGTCCTTCGACACCGCCGACGGGCCCGGTCTGGCCTACTACCGGGCGTTGCGCAGCACCAGGCACGGGAGTGCCCTCTTCGTCCCGCCCGCGGAGGCGATCCGGAACTCCCTCGTGTTCGGCGCAGCCGCCGCCGTGGCGGCGCTCCTGGTCGGCGGCCTGGCGTCGGTCGGGTTGCACCGCCTGCGCGGCCGGTGGCGCGGCGTGGCCGACTCCTCGCTCATGCTGCCGCTCGGGGTCAGCGCCGTCACCGTCGGCTTCGGGTTCCTGATCGCCCTCGACGAACCGCCGCTCGACCTGCGCACCTCGCCGATCCTCATCCCGGCGGCGCAGGCCGTCATCGCCGTTCCCTTCGTGGTGCGCACGTTGCTGCCCGCGCTCGACGCGGTGCCGACCCGGGTGCGCGAGGCGGCCACGTCGCTCGGCGCCTCGCCCCTACGAGCGTGGTGGGAGGTCGATGCGCCGCTCCTTCGCCGACCTGCCCTCGTTGCCTTCGGGTTCGCCTACGCCATCTCCCTCGGTGAGTTCGGCGCCACGGTGTTCATCGCCCGGGCCGACGCCCCCACCGTCCCGGTCGCCATCTTCCGGGCGCTGTCCCGGCCCGGGGCGCTCAACGTGGGCCAGGCCATGGCGCTCTCGACGGTCCTGCTCGCGCTCACCGCCGCCGTCATGTCGGTGGTCGACCGGTTGGGCGATGCGAAGGTCGGCGGGTTCTGACGTGGCCGACCTCCACGTGCGAGACGTGGGCAAGTCCTTCGCCGGCCGTGTCGTGCTGTCCGACGTCGACCTGCACGTCGCCGACGCCACGACGCTGTCCCTGCTCGGACCGTCGGGCAGCGGGAAGTCGACGCTGCTCCGGATCGTCGCCGGCCTCGAGCGCGCCGACGCCGGATCGGTCCGGCTCGGCGACCGGGACATCACCGGCGTCCCCGCGCACCGGCGGGGCGTCGGCGTGGTGTTCCAGGACCAGGCGCTCTTCCCGCACCTCGACGTGGCGGGCAACGTGGGGTTCGGGCTGCGCATGGCCGGCGTCGACGGCCCCGACCGCCGCCGACGAGTGGCCGAGGTCCTCGAGCTGGTCGGGCTCCCCGGCCACGAGGGCCGGGACCCGGCCACCCTGTCCGGTGGCGAAGCCCAGCGGGTGGCACTGGCGCGGGCGCTCGCGCCGCGGCCCTCGGTCGTGCTCCTGGACGAACCGCTCGCTGCCCTCGACCAGCTGTTGCGCGAGCGCCTGCTGGTCGAGCTGCGCGCCATGTTCGACGAGCTGTCCGTCACCGTCGTCGCCGTGACCCACGACCCCACCGAGGCCGCCGCCCTCGGCGATTGCATGGCGGTGCTGGTGGACGGCCGCATCGCCCAGGAGGGGCCCGCCGGAGCAGTGATCACGAGGCCGGTCTCGGCCGAGGTCGCCGGGCTGGTCGGCCAGCGCAACGTCGTGCTCGGCGAGATCGCAGGGGGCGCTGTCCGCACCCGGCTCGGGTCCCTGCCGGTCCCGGCCGCGGGCGCCCCACGGCTCGTGGCCGTGCTCGTGCCGCCCACGTCGATCCGACCCGATCCCGCCGGCGGGCTCCGTGGGATCGTCCGTGGCCTGCTCTACCGGAGCGGCACGCCCATGGCGGTGGTCTCTGACGTCGGGCCGGCCGCGCCCTCCGAGGCCGGGCCCACCCTCGAGGTGCTGGCCGATCCGGCGTGGGTCGTGGGCGACGAGGTGGGTCTCGACATCGACGCCGCCGCCGTCCACCTCATGGCCCGCTGAGCGCCCTCAGCGGCAGACGGTGCAGTGCACGTCGTCGACGTCTCGGCCCCCGATCAGGTCGGCGACCCAGTCGCGCAGCACGATCCCGTCGACCTCGTCCTCGTAGAAGGCGTCGCGACCGAGGACGGTGTGCTCCGTGCCTGCACCCACCCACGAGTGCAGGTCGACGCCCTCGGACTCGATCAGCTGGTTGTTGGCGTCGATCATCGCCAGCAGGTCGCCGGGGTTACCGATGAGCGCCGAGAAGCGGGCCTGGACGTCGTCGTAGGCGTTGTTGAGCGTGGCGACGCGCATGTCGGGTACGTGGCGCACTGCCTGGACGACGAGCCGGGGGAGCGTCCAGTCGGCCGGCGGCGGGCCGGTCTGCTCCGGCCAGTCGGGCAGGTCGGCGAAGGCGCCCCACAGCGAACCGATGGCGCTCGTGATGCCCTCGTCGTCGGGATAGGCGCCCGAGCCGTCGGCCAGCATCGTGACCGCGGCGTCGGGCAGCAGGTCGTGGGCGATGCCGGCGTAGAGCGGGGCGCCGGCCGATCCGGCGCTGCTGCCGGCGACGACCACCTCTCGGGCGTCCGGGAACGCGGCCGCCGTGGCCTCGAGCGCGGCGCGGCCGTTCAGACCGCCGCGGTGCTCGACGACCACGCCGCCGCCGTAGTCGTGGGTGGTGGAGCCGAGGTGCAGGTCGCCGGTGCAGTACGGCACGAACACCATGGACCAGGAGGCGAAGGGGTTGCGGGGGTCGTCCAGGTCGAAGATGCCGGCGTCGGCGGGCGCTCCCGCGGCACCGCCGGAGAGGGAGCGGGTGAAGGTGGGCGACGCCGGACCGCACGTCTCGGCGCTGAAGCAGGCGCCGCCGCCCTCGAGGAAGAACAGCACCCGCTCCGGGTCGGCTCGGCGGACCCAGTGGTGGAACGGCGATCCGTCGCTGCACGCGCAGTCGGGTGGGGCGGCCACCCGCTCCCAGCTCGCCGGCTGCGCCCCGTCGACGCTCGGTGCCTGCGTCGTGGTGAATCCCGGCCCGGTCCCGGTGGTGGCGGCGATGTCGGGCGCGGCGTCATCGTCGCCGCACGCCGCGGTGGCGAGCACCAGGACGAGCACGGCGGCGACGCGGAGGACCCGGTTCACGGCAGGCCTACGCTCCCGTCGTCGGCCAGCGTCCAGTGCGGGTTGTGGGCGACCTCCCACGGATGCCCGTCGGGATCGTGGAACACGCCGGCGTAGCCGCCCCACTCCGTCGGGCCCGCCGGCCGGGCCACGTGGGCGCCGGCGGCGCGTGCCTCGTCGAGGACCCGGTCGACGGCCGCGGGGGAGTCCACGTTGTGGGCCAGCGTGACGCCGCCCCACCCACCCGAGTCGGTGGTCCCGCTGTCCTCGGCCAGCAACGACCGGCTCCAGAGCGCCAGCACCAGCCCGCCGGCCTGGATGAACACGACCTCGCCGTCGGGGGACGTGCCCGCCCACCCGAGCGCCTCGTAGAACGCCCGGGCCCGCTCGACGTCGGTGGTGCCGAGCGTGATGACGGAGACCCGGGGCTCCATCAGACCTGCGAGCGTCCGCGCTCGGTCACGGCCTTGCGGCGAGCCTCGAGATCGGCACCGTCGCGCCCGCCGCCCTGCCAGTCGCCGGCGACCCGCCCCTCGATGGCCCACGCCTCGCGACCGTCGACGAGCGCGCCCTCGTCGTAGGTCTGCAGCATGCGCCGCACCGCGGCGTCGTCGTTGGTGGCGATGTCAGCCGCCAGCTGCTGGGCGAACGGGACCAGCTCGTCGTGGGGCACCACGTGGTTGACCAGACCCCACGTCAGAGCCGTGCCGGCGTCGAGGAAGTTGCCGGTGCTCGACAGCTCCTTGGCTCTCCGGTAGCCGACCGCCTCGGGCAGCAGGACGGTGAGGCCCCAACCCGGCATGATCCCCATGCGGGCGTGCGTGTCGGCGAACACGGCGCGTTCGGAGGCGACGAGGAAGTCGCAGGCCAGCGCGACCTCGAACCCGCCGGTGATCGCCACGCCGTTGACCGCTCCGATCACCGGCGTCTCCATCGGCGGCATGGGCCCACGCGACGCCGCCGTGTCGCCGCCCGCGCCGGTCTCGCCGAGGGCGGCACCGGCGGTGGAGGCGAGCTCCTTCAGGTCGAGGCCGGCGCAGAAGGCGGGATCGGCACCCGTGAGCACGATGGCGGCGACGGACCCGTCGGCCTCGAGCTCCGTCATCGTGTGCCACAGCGCCTTGCGGAGCTCCCGGCTGAGGGCGTTGCGGGCGTCGGGCCGGTTGAGGGTGACGGTGGCGACGGCGTCGGTGCGATCGACCAGGACGACGGGCTCGGACATGGGGGCTCCCGGGTTCAGTAGGGGTCGTGGTAGGCCAGGGGCAGGTCCCCGAGGCGCACCAGCATCGACGCGATCCAGCCGCCCAGGGCGGAGAAGTGGTCGTCGAGGATGGCGCCGTCGTCGAGGGCCTTGTCACCGAGCTCGTAGCTGCCCTCGTAGGCCAGCTCGACCGCGTGGCTGACGGGGCGCAACTCGGCGTCGTACGCCGTCTCCACCGTGGGTGCGGTGCGCCGCAGCTGGTCGGGGCCGACGGGGGGGCTGAGCGCCGGCAGCACCGCGGTCACCTTCTCGGGCGTGGGCAGCTCGGCCAGCCGCTGGAGGCGCAGCACGATGCTCACGTCGATGCGAGGATCCTCGTCGGGCTCCTCCCGGCGCAGCCAGCTGCGGAAGGCCGACTGCGACCACGTCGGCCAGTCGAGCGTGATGTCGGCGCGCACCCGGGGCGGCGTCCCCTCGCCGGGGAGCCCGTAGGAGGTCTCCCATGTCGTGTCCCCGAGCAGGACGTCGACCTGGAAGCGCTCCTCGGCCGTCATCCGCTCGAGCATCGCCGCCTCGAGGGCATCCCGGAGGGCGCCGATGGCGTCGGTGAAGACGTGGTCGAGCATGGACGGAGGACTCTAGGTCTTGCTCCCCGGACCGCCGGCCGCCGGCCGCCTGCCGCCGACCGGGGCGCGCCGGTGACCCGGCCTGGGTGTGGTCGGGTCAGCTGGGCGTCTTGGTGGTGGGTTGGTCGGGGGCTCGGGGCCGGCCGGTCCAGGTGGTGCCGTGGGGGTCGGTGGCGACCCACCGTCCGTCCTGCACGGACAGCGTCCAGCCGTGTTC
>JBKHVG010000012.1:0-108910 GCA_046570205.1 Acidimicrobiia bacterium | reverse complement strand
GGCGAGCTCCGTCAGCCGTATGCCCTCGAAGGTGACGTGCGCCATCACGTTGTGGTGCACGACGCGGTGGTCGTCGAACCCGGCGGCGATGAGGCGCGCCTGGAGCCCCTCGACGAGGTGGCGCTCGGCCAGGGTGACGAGCAGGAGCAGCGGCGTGTCCTCGTCCGGGTACGGCATCTCCTCAGATTAGTCAGGCGTCTTGACTAGTTCCCGCTTGGACGCGATAGTCGTCATGTCGCCTGACCATTCTCCGGTGGTCAAGCCAGCACCAAGGGAGCATCAATGCAGCGTCAGCCGCACGAAACGATCTGGGGCCTCGCGACAGCAACGGTCGCATCGCGCACGCTGCATGTCGTCGCCGAGCTCGGCGTGGCCGACCACATCAACACAGCGCCCGTACGGCTCGAAGAGCTCGCCGCGAGGTGCGGCGCAGACGAAGGCGCGCTCGACCGCGCCCTGATGCTCCTTGCCTCGCACGGCGTGTTCGACCGGGTCGGTGACGCCTACGCACACACCGATGCATCCCGTCTGCTCCGCTCGGACCATCCCATGTCGATGCGCGCGTTCCCCCGCATGATGGGCATGAAGTCCTTCAGCGCCAGCCTCGGCCATCTCGAGCACTCCGTCCGGACGGGTCAGCCCGCGTTCGCTCTCGTCGAGCCCGAGGGCCTGTTCGCACACCTCCAGCGCCATGAGGACGAAGCGCGCATCTTCGATGCGTCCATGACGGCCAAGGCGGCCGGCGACACAGCCGCGGTCCTGTCTGCCTACGACTTCAGCCGATTCTCGACGATCGCCGACATCGGCGGCGGGCGCGGGCACCTGCTCCGGGCTGCGCTCGAAGCTGCGCCTCACAGCAGTGGCATCTTGTTCGACCTTCCCGGGGTGATCGACACCGTCCAAACCGCGGGGGAACGCTTCACGATGCACGCCGGCAACTTCTTCGTGGACCCGCTGCCGGCGGCCGACGCCTTCATACTGATGGAGGTCATCCACGACTGGGATGATGGCCACGCGGCAGCGATCCTCTCGGCGGTCCGCCGTGCCGCCACCCCCGGCGCGACAGTCCTCGTCATCGAAGCCGTGGCCGACGAGGAGGTGCTCGACCCCGTCGTACGAACCCTCGACGTCATCATGCTCGCGATCACCGGCGGCCGCGAGCGCACCTCCGCCGAGCTCGGCCAGCTGCTCGCCGGCACCGGCTTCCGCCCCATCGGCACCCTGCCCACACCCAGCCCGCTGCGCATCGTCGAGGCCGTCGCCGTCTGAACCTCCGATCGCACCCTGCCCAGCCGGTCCTCGAGCCGCTGGCTCCAGAGGGTGTCCACGAGTTCCGGGAGGACCTCGACGACTCCCTTCGGGGATTGCCGAGCAACACGCGCTCGCCGCCTTCTCGCTCGCTGGCCTCGTCTCGAAGATCGCCCCAGGCCCGTGGAGAACGGCCCCTCGACGTGTTCGCTGCCGCACTCCGGGCCCGCGGGCTGCACGAGACGGGTCGACTCCGGGCATCCTCTGCTGCATGCCGGAGGGCCACACCATCCACCGCCTGGCCCGAGACCTGGCCGCAGACCTCGAGGGCAGACCGGTGGCGGCCAGCGCCCGGCAGGAGCGCTTCGCCGACGGCGCCCGGCGCCTCGACGGCCAGGTGCTCACCGCCACCGACGCCCGGGGCAAGCACCTCTTCCTGCACTGGGACGGTGGTGAGGTGCTCCACGTCCACCTCGGCCTGATCGGCGCGTTCCGCCGCCACCTGCTGCCCCCTCCCGAGCCTTCTCCCAACCTGCGCCTGCGCCTGGCCGGAGAGGAGGCCGCCTGGGACCTCACCGGCCCGATGGTGTGCGAGCTGCGGGATCCCGACGTCGTGGACCGGGTCGCGGCCACGCTCGGACCGGACCCGCTCGACCGCCGGGCGGACGGCCGTCGCTTCTCGGACGCCGTCCGGCGCAGCCGCAAGCCGATCGGCGCGCTGCTCCTCGACCAGTCGGTCATCGCCGGCATCGGCAACGTCTACCGGGCCGAGCTGTTGCACCTCGCCGGCATCGACCCGGGCCGGCCCGGGACGTCCATCACCGAGGAGGAGGCGGCGATGCTGTGGCGCCTCGCCGTCGAACAGCTGCGCCTCGGCCTGAAGCGCGACCGCATCGTCACCGTGCCCCTCGCCGGCCGTCGTCTGACCTCGATCCCCCGTGAGGAGTCGTGGCACGTGTACAAGCAGGAGCGGTGCCGAACGTGCGGCGATGACGTCGTCATCGCTCCGGTGGGCAACCGCACGTCGTACGCGTGCGCCACCTGCCAACCGGCCTAGCGCACCGCCGTACGCCGTGGTCGACGTGCGCTACGTGTCCTGAGCTCGCCCCTCGAGGTGCTCGACCAGGGTGCGGAAGGCACGTCCCCGGTGCGACATGGCGTGCTTCTCGTCGGGGTCCATCTCGGCGAACGTCCGCCCGTCGCCCTCGACGGGGACGAAGATCGGGTCGTACCCGAACCCGCCGGTCCCGCGTGGCTGGTCGGACAGGTGACCTTCGACCGCGCCCCGGACGACGACCTCGAACCCGTCGGGCCACACCGCCGCAGCAGCCGCCACGTACCGCCCGGATCGGGCCCCGCCGGCGATGCCGCCGAGCTCCCGGAGCACCCGTGGGATCCAGTCGGGCTCCTCGGTCCAGCGGGCCGAATGGATGCCCGGACGGCCATCGAGTGCGTCGATCTCGATGCCGCTGTCGTCGGCGACGGCCAGTCCGCCCGTCGCCGCGCAGACCGCCCGGGCCTTGAGCAGCGCGTTCTCCTCGAACGTCACGCCCGTCTCCTCGATGCCGGGGTCTCGGGCCGTCACCGACCAGCCGGAGCCGAGGATGCGGGCGACCTCCTCGACCTTGTGGGGGTTGCCCGTCGCCAGTACGACGTGGCGGGGCCCATCGGTCACCGCAGCGGGGACCGCGGTGGCGGGGCGTCGGCGACGTAGGCCCGCTGGCGATCGATGAGCCGGCCGATCCCCTGCTCGGCGAGGTCGAGCAGCTCGTCCAGCACCGGCCGGCCGAACGCGGCGCCCTCTGCGGTTCCCTGGACCTCGACGAAGCTGCCCTCCGACGTCATCACGACGTTCATGTCGACGTCGGCGGTGGAGTCCTCGGGATAGGGCAGGTCGCACATCGGGACGCCGCCGACCACGCCGACGCTGATCGCTGCGCAGAAGGCGGTGAGGGGGTGCTCGGCGAGGTCGCCCGCGGCGACGCGCCGCGAGAGCGCATCGTGCAGGGCGAGGTAGCCACCGGTGATCGAGGCGGTTCGCGTGCCGCCGTCGGCCTGGAGCACGTCACAGTCGACCGTGACCTGGCGCTCCCCGAGCAAGCGCATGTCGCACACGGAGCGCAGCGAGCGGGCGATGAGGCGCTGGATCTCCTGGGTGCGCCCGCTCTGCTTGCCCTTGGCCGCCTCTCGACCGACCCGCTCCGGGCTGGAGCCGGGCAGCATCGAGTACTCGGCGGTGACCCAGCCGCTCCCCCGGCCCTTCATCCAGCGCGGCACGTCGTCCTCGATCGACGCCGTGCACAGCACCTTGGTCTGCCCGAAGGAGATGAGGCAGGACCCCTCGGCCATCACCGTGGGGTCTCGCTCGATGGTGACCGGCCGGAGCTCCCCCGGTGCTCGCCCGTCGCCGCGGGTCGT
Organism: Acidimicrobiia bacterium; assembly: GCA_046570205.1. Classification (GTDB taxonomy): domain Bacteria; phylum Actinomycetota; class Acidimicrobiia; order Acidimicrobiales; family Salinilacustritrichaceae; genus Salinilacustrithrix. The sequence goes on along the minus strand of JBKHVG010000012.1, from coordinate 105,244 downwards.
GGCGGTTCCGTTGCTCATGGGGCTCCTCAGGCTCGGTGTGTCGCGTCGATCTCTGCCACCGCGATGGGCCCGGCGAAGGCGCGTGCCGCATCAGCCACGCGGGCGTCTGCGTCGCTGCCCGGAGCCAGGTGGGTGAGGAGCAACGATGCCACACCGGCCTGAGCGGCCTGCCGACCTGCCTCGAAGGCGGTGAGGTGCTGGACCACGCCGGCCTGGTCCTCGTCCAGCGTGGCCTCGACCAGCGCGATGTCGATGCCCTTGCCCAGGTCGGACCCGAGCGAGGCGAGGCGCCACCCGTCCCCCGTGTCGGCCGAGTAGACGATGGAGCGCCCGTCGTGCTCGGCTCGGATGGCGAGCGTCTCGACCGGGTGGTCGGTGCGGGAGAACCTCAGGTCGATGTCGCCGATCGTCGCGGTGCTCCGCTCGTCGATCACCCGGGGGTCGAACGTCGGCGACGGGTCGGCGCCGACGGCCGCGAACTGCGCCGCGGTGCGCGACGTCCAGAGCAGCGGCAGGCCGAGGTCGGGGACGTCCAGGACGTAGCGGAGCGCGTTGAGCGCGACGGGGAGCTCCAGCCAGTGGTCGGGGTGCGAGTGGCTCACCACCACGCCATCGAGCTCGACCAGCGGCACGTGGCGCTGGAGGTTGGCGAGCGAGCCGGCACCGCAGTCCATCCAGATCGTCGTGGACGCCGTCCGCAACAGGTAGCCACTGCACGCACCACCGGGGCCGGCGTAGGTGCCGGAGCAGCCGAGCACGGTCACGGAGAGTCCGGTCTCGCTCATGAAGTCCACGGTACGGCGTTGGCCACGTCGAGCTCCGGGCCGAGCAGCCGGGCTCCCAGCTCGCAGAAGAGATCCACGTCGCCGGAACTGAACCAGCGCTGGCGGCCCGCACCCGGTCCGCCGCGTCCGGCCGGCTCGATCGTGTCCCCGAGCATGGCCCGGACCCGGAACGCGGTCTCGTCAGCGGAGGACACGAGCACGACCCCGCGCCCGAGCACGTCGGCGAGCGTACGGGCGAGGAACGGGTAGTGGGTGCAGCCGAGCAGCAGGGAGTCGACATCGGCCCGCACGATGGGTTCGAGCAGGCGCTCGGCCAGGACGTGCACCTGGTCCGATCGCACCTCACCCCGCTCGACGAACTCCACGAAGCCGGGGCACGCCGCGCAGGTGAGCTCCAGGTGCGGGGCCACCGCCGCCACCTCGCGCTGGTAGGCACCCGAGGAGATGGTCCCGACGGTGCCGATCACGCCGACCCGACCGGTTCTCGTGGCCAGGACCAGCGACGCGACGCCGGGTTCGATGACGCCGACCACGGGGACGGGCAACGCGGCAGCCAGCTCGTCCAGCGCCGCCGCCGTGGCGGTGTTGCAGGCCACCACCACCAGCTTCACGTCGTGCTCGTCGACCAGCCACCGGCTGATCTGGTGAGCGAACCCCCGAACCTCGTCCAACGGGCGGGGCCCGTAGGGATAGCGGCCGGTGTCCCCGACGTACACCAGGTCCTCCGCGGGCACGAGGTCGATCAGTGCCCGGGCCACGGTGAGGCCGCCGAAGCCGGAGTCGAACATCCCGATCGGGCGGTCGTCCCCCACGGCTCAGTCCTGGTCGTCCGGCGGTTCGGGGACCATCGTGACCACCCGCTGCGGGAACGGGATCTCGATGCCCTCGCGGTCGAAGGCCGCCTTGATCGCCATGGCCACATCCGAGCGGACCCGGAACATGGTGGCGATGTCGGACGCGTGCCAGAAGCGGACGTCGAAGTCGATGCTCGACTCGTTGAACGTGGTGACCCAGGCCTGAGGCCCTGGCGACGGGAGGACCCCGTCGACCACCGAGGTGGCGGCGAGGACGACCTCCTGGGCACGACGCAGATCGGTGCCGTAGCCGACGCCCACCGGCAGGACGGTGCGCCGGGTGGGCGTGGCCGTGCTGTTGACGATGACGTCGTTCATGACCATCGACGACGGGATGACCACCCGCTCGCCGTCGAAGCTGTCGATCACGACGGCACGGAAGTTGATCTCGGTGACGGTGCCGTCGCGGTCCTGCGTCGACACCTGGTCGCCCACCCGGATCGGCCGGCGCGTCTTGAGCATCACGGAGGCGAAGACGTTCTCGAGGATGGCGGTGACGGCGAAGGCGATGGCGATGCCGCTGACGCCCAGGGCGCCGACGAGCGGCCCGATCTGCACGCCGAGGGAGACCAGGGCGTACAGCAGCCCCACCAGGACGACGAGGTTCCGGGCCATGCGTCCGGCGAACCGGGCGATGGAACCCTCCGGATCGGTCCGGCGCAGGACGCGCTCGACCACCCGCCGCAGCACGATCCCGGCCACGACGAACGCGGCGAACGTGGCGCCGGCGACGATCCAGTCGCGGGTCGTGAGGCCGTCGCGGATGACGTCCTCGAGCTCCACCTCGGCGGTCGGGACCTGGGCCAGGACGTCGACGACCCGCGCCCGGGCGGCGGTGATGGCGACCATGGTTGACAGGTCCTCCTGCAAGCGGTTACATCGAGGGGCCGGACGGGCCGCCGAGGATGACACAGCGTGAGGGACGACGTGACCGATGCCGGGTGGTGGTCCGACGCAGTGGGATACGAGGTCTACCTCCGCTCCTTCTCCGACTCCGACGGGGACGGGATCGGTGACCTCCCGGGCCTCACGTCACGGCTCGACCACCTCGCCGACCTGGGCGTGGACATCGTCTGGGTGACGCCCTTCTACCCGTCACCGATGGCGGACTTCGGCTACGACGTGGCCGACCACCTCGGCGTCGACCCCCGCTTCGGCACGCTCGACGACTTCGACCGCCTCGTCGATGCCGTGCACGAGCGGGGCATGCGCCTCCTGATCGACCTGGTCCCCAACCACACGTCGGACCAGCACGAGTGGTTCCGCTCGGCACGCAGGGGCCGCAACAGCCCCCACCGCGACTTCTACCTCTGGCGTGACCCCGGCCCGGACGGCGGGCCGCCCAACAACTGGCGCAGCCACTTCGGCGGTCCGGCGTGGTCGTTCGACGAGGCATCGGGCCAGTGGTGGTGCCATCTGTTCCTGCCCGAGCAGCCCGACCTGAACTGGGCCAACCCCGCCGTGCGGGACGCGTTCCGCGACATCATCGAGCGGTGGCTCGACCGGGGGGTCGACGGCTTCCGGATCGATGTCGCCCACTCGCTCGTGAAGCACCCGTCCATGGCCGACAACCCGGTCATCGCCGACGTCGGGCCCGACGCCAGCCCCCGGCAGGCCTTCGAGTCGCTGCGCCACGACCACGACCTCGACCAGCCCGGCACGCTCGACATCTACCGGGACTGGCACCGGCTCGCCCGCGAGCACGATGCGGTGCTGCTCGGGGAGGTGTACCTCGACTCCGCCGAGGCGGTCGCCGCCTACGTCGCCGACGGAGTGCTCGACCTGTCCTTCTACTTCCCGGTGCTCCACACCCGGTGGGACGTCGAGGTGCTCCGCCAGGTGGTGACCGCCACGCTGACCCACGGTGCGGGGCGGTTCGCCTGGGTGCACTCGAGCCACGACGACCCCCGTGCGCCGACCCGGTTCGGCGGTGGAGCGCAGGGCCGGCGACGGGCGCTGTCGTTCCTCGCGTTCACCGCGTTCCTCCCCGGCCCCCTGTTCCTGTACCAGGGGGACGAGCTCGGCCTGGAAGACGGCGTGGTGGATCCGTCGGCGGCCGCCGACCCCGTCGCCACCCGCAACGCCACGGGCGGCAACGAGGGGCGTGACCCCGTGCGCACGCCCCTCCCGTGGACGCCGGGCGCGCCCAACCTCGGCTTCTCCACCGGGACGCCCTGGCTTCCGATGCCGGTCAACCACACGGCGGCGGACACGGTGTCGGTCCAGCGAGGTGATCCGGACTCCACCCTCCACGCCGTGCGCCGGCTCCTGCGGGCCCGTCGGGACCGGCTGCCGAACCACTCGCCGGTGTCGCTGCGCGACGACGTGGCCCCACACGTGCTGGCCTACCGGCGGGGCGCCCAGCTCGTGGCCCTGAACGTGGGCGATGTCCCGACGGACGTCGCATGGTCCGGTCGCGGCTCGCTGGCGTTCGGCAACGGCTCCGTCGAGCTGGGGACCCGCACCATCGGGCTCGGGATCGACTCCGTCGCCGTGGTGGACGAGGACCCGTGACCGGCGACCCCCCGCCGACGCCCCGGCGCCGGACGCGCACCCGCGCCCGTCCCGACGGGGTCACCATCGAGGAGGTGGCACGCCAGGCGAACGTCTCGGTCGCCACGGTGAGCCGTGCCCTGCGCGGCCTGCCGAACGTGGCGCCCTCGACGCGCGCCCGGGTCGAGGAGGTGGCCGGCCAGCTCAGCTACCAGGTCGACACCTACGCCTCTCGCCTGGCCACCGGCCGCAGCGACAGCGTCGGCCTGGCGGTGCCGAGCATCAACACCTGGTACTTCGCGCAGGTGGCGTCGGGAGCCGAGGCCGTCCTGTCCGAGGCCGGCCGGGACGTCCTCCTCCACGGCGTCGACGACGGCTTCGGCCGGGCCCGGCTGCTCTCGGCGCAATCCTCCGTGCGGCGGCGGCTCGACGGACTGATCCTCATCGACGTCCTGCTGACCGCGCCGGAGACCCACGCGCTGGCCGCCGACCGCGTGCACGTCGTCACGGTCGGCCAGCGCACCGACGACTTCCCGTCCGTCACGGTGGACAACCACGGCGCCGCCGGCGACGCCACCCGGCACCTGATCGACCTGGGTCACCAGCGCATCGGCCTGATCGGCGGGTCCACCCACACCTCGCTCCCCTTCGACGTGCCCGGGCACCGCCGGCGGGGCTACGTCGACGCCCTGCTGGCCGCCGGCCTGGACCCGGACGCCGAGCTCGAGGCCGACGGCGGCTTCTCCGTTCGGGGTGCCTCCGAGGCCATGGCGCAGCTGATGACGCTCGGCCGACGTCCGACCGCGGTCTTCGCGCTGTCCGACGAGATGGCGATGGGTGCCCTGAAGGCGGCCCGGGAGCTCCGCCTGCGCGTCCCGGAGGACGTGTCCGTCGTCGGCTTCGACGACCACGATCTCGCAGCGGTCGTCGAGCTCACGACGATCCGCCAGGACCCGGTCTGGCAGGGCGCTACGGCGGGCCGGCTGCTGCTCGCCCTCGACGAGGAGCCGACCGCCGAGCCCGCCCACCTGGTGGGTGAGACCCAGCTGATCGTGCGTGCGACCACGGCGCCACCCGGCGGCCATTGACAGGTCGCGACCGCGGTGTAATCGTTTACATGCCGCCGCCAGCCAGCCCAGACCGGCCGCCGGTGGCCTCAGCCAAGCAACACAGGGGATGACTCATGAAACGACCACTGTGGCGGATCCTCGCCGCTCTCTTCGCGCTGACCCTCGTCGCCGGCGCCTGCGCCGGTGACGACGACGACACGAGCGCGGGGGACGAGTCCGGGGACGAGTCCGGCGATTCGGGGGACCCCGGGGGCTCAGGTGACGTCGAGGTCGAGACCGTCGACGTCTTCCCGCTGCCGCCCGTGGGCGACTCGGGCGAGGTCGTCCTGACCGGCGGCACCTTCGCCGGTGCGTTCAGCGCCGACGAGGACACCATGGCCGTGCTCGAGTTCATGGCCTCCCCCGAGTACGTCGAGCGCCGCCTCGAGGCCGGGGTCGGCGGCTTCCTCTCCGCCAACCAGAACGTCGACCTCGAGTCCTACAGCGGCTTCGAGCAGACGCTGGTCGAGATCCTCCAGAACGCCGAGGCCGCTCGCTTCGACGGCTCCGACGACATGGTCGCCGAGGTCGGTGCCGGTACGTTCTGGTCCGCCGCCACCGACATCGTGTCGGGGAACGCCTCCGTCGAGGAGGCCTTCGCCGAGGTGGAGGCCAGCTATCCCGAGGTCCCCGAGGTCGCCGAGTGCCCTGCACCCGAGATCGGCCCCGGTGACGGCACGGTCACCATCTTCGGCCCCGAGGTCGAGCAGGAGCAGCAGGGCTTCGCGCAGTCCTTCGACGCCTTCACCGAGGAGACCGGCATCGCCGTCGAGGTCCAGGGCGACCGCAGCGCCGAGGAGCAGATCGGCGTGCAGGTGCAGGGCGGCAACCCGCCCGACATCTTCATCTTCCCCCAGCCCGGCCTGCTCCGGTCCTTCGTGGCCGACTGCCAGCTCGTGCCGCTGCCGGAGAACGTGGTGTCCGCCATGGAGGCGAACTTCGTCGAGGGCTTCATCGCCGGCGGCAAGGTCGGTGACCAGTACTACGGCGTGCCGAACAAGTCCGACGTGAAGTCCCTCGTCTGGTACTCCCCCGACGCCTTCGAGGCCAAGGGCTACGAGGTGCCGGCGGACCACGACGAGTTCACCGCCCTCATGGACGAGATGGTGGAGAACGGCGACACGCCGCTGTGCGTCGGCATCGGCTCCGACGCTGCGACCGGCTGGCCCTTCACCGACTGGATCGAGGACTACATGCTCCGCCTGCACGGCGTGGAGGTCTACGACCAGTGGGTCAACCACGAGATCCCCTTCGACGATCCCAAGGTCGTCGAGGTCGGCGAGTTCGTGATGGACATCTGGGAGAAGGAGGGCTACGTCTTCGGCGGCACGCAGGCTGCCGCCTCGACCCCCTTCGCCGAGTCCGGGCTCGGCATCCTCGAGGGTGACTGCATGATGCACCGCCAGGCGAACTTCTACGCCGCCAACTGGCCCGAGGGCATCACGGTGGGCTCAGAGTCCTGAGCCGCTGAACGAATGCCGATGCCGCGGGTCCACCAGCTCCACCGAGCCGGCGGACCCGCGGCATCGTCGCGTCACCAGGGCCGGTCGCCGGTCCTGCGGCGCAAGGTGGACCACGCCGACAGGGGGGACAGCACATGACCGCACCCACGACCGCCCCGCCGCCCACCGGCGGCGAACCCGGCCCCGAGGCGCCTGACGGCGGGGGGAGACCCCGGCGACGGGGCGCCACCGGATCAAAGGCCGACGCGTCCCAGCAGCTCGTGCTGTCCGCGGTGCTGCTCGGCATCGCCGCGGCGTTCTGGTTCATCGACTCGCTGTCCGACTCGGCCCTGATGATCGCCCTCACCGGGGTCGTCATCTCCATCGCGGCCTCGGCCGGGCTGTTCATCGGCGCCAACGGGCTGGCCAGCATGCTGCCCGGCTCGGCGGCCGCCAAGCTGCGGCCGTGGATCTTCGTCGGGCCGGCGCTGCTCTTCATCTTCGTGACCCTCGTCGTGCCCACCGTGCGAACGCTCTACCTGTCGCTGCTGGACAACAACGGCGAGGAGATGGTCGGCGCCGACCAGTACGTCGACATCTTCACCTCCGACGACATCTTCGGCTTCGACGGCCTCGTCGACATGTTCACGAGCCGGCTGTTCTTCCTGGGGCTGCTCGCCCTCGCGGTCGGCGCCGTCCTCGCCATGCGGAACGGCCGAGCCATCGGCACTCGTGCCGACTTCTCCTCCTCGGGGACCACGCTCGCCATCGCCGTCGGCGTCACCCTCGTGCTCTTCGCCCTGTTCAGCTCGGCTCGGGGCGTGATCTGGAACAACCTCTGGTGGGTGTTCGCCGTGACGACGCTGGCCACGGCGCTCGGCCTGGCCGTCGCCGTGCTGGCCGACCGGGTGAAGGGCGAGTCGATCGCCAAGGCCCTGATCTTCCTCCCGATGGCGATCAGCTTCGTGGGCGCGTCGATCATCTGGCGCTTCGTCTACGCCTTCCGGCCCCAGGGATCCGACCAGATCGGCGTGCTGAACGCCGTCTGGCGGGGCCTCGGCGGTGCGGTGCTCGACCCCCTCCAGGCCCGCCCGTGGAACACGTTCTTCCTCATCATCGTGCTGATCTGGGGCCAGACCGGGTTCGCCATGGTCGTGTTGTCTTCGGCCATCAAGGCCGTGCCCGACGAGTACGTCGAGGCGGCCCGGGTCGACGGTGCCACCGAGTCCCAGATCTTCTGGCGGATCATCCTGCCCCAGATCCGCTCCACGATCCTCGTGGTGGTCACCACCCTCATCATCCTGGTCATGAAGGTCTTCGACATCGTCAAGGTCATGACCAACGGCGAGTTCGGCACCAACGTGATCGCCAACGAGATGTTCGACCAGGCGTTCCGGTTCGGCAACGTCGGCCTCGGAGCCGCGCTGGCCTCGGTGCTGTTCCTCGCCGTCCTGCCGCTCATGTACATCAACGTCCGCCGGGTGCGCGAGGAGGCACAGCTGTGAGTGCGATCCAGAGCGAGCCCGGTCGCCGGCTCGAGCCCGACGGCGAGGACCCTCGGGACCACGTCAGCGACAGCCGGCTCCCGCCCCGGGGCGACCGATCCCGCACCACGACGATCCTCGCCATCGCGTCGATCGTCGGCGGCGCCATCGCCTTCGTGTGGGGCATGGACTGGTTCCTGTTCGGGCTGTCGGACGAGATCGCGACGCTCACCGTCGGGGGGCTCGCCGTCATGGTGCTCGGCGCCTGGTCGGCGATCGGCGGCGTCCTGCTGTTCCGGCGGGTCTCGTGGGCCCAGCCGGCGATGGTGGCCACCTACGGGGTCCACGCGCTGGCCATCACCGTGTTCGGGCTCATCTCCGCCGCTGCCAGCGGCGGCGGCCCGGTCGACTACCTCATCCCGCTGGCGCTGCTGGCCGCGGCGCTGGCGATGGTGTGGTTCCTGCGGTCGCCGCAGGTCGAGAAGGACTTCCCCTCCGACCGTGCGTCGGGCCTGGGTCGGACCGTGGCCCTGTGGTCGATCGTCGCCGTGTGGTCGCTGCCCACCATCGGCCTGCTCCTGTCGTCCTTCCGTGCCGAACGGGCGGTGAAGACCGAGGGATGGTGGACGATCTTCACCAACCCGCAGCTGACGATCGAGAACTACCAGACGGTGCTCGAGTCCGGGGGCAGCTCGGCGCCGAACATGTTCGAGGCGTTCCTGAACTCGGTGGCCATCGTGCTGCCGGCCACCGTGATCCCCATCTCGATCGCGCTCTTCGCGGCCTACGCGTTCGCGTGGATGGAGTTCCCCGGGCGCAAGTGGCTCTTCATCGTCGTGGTGTCGCTCATGGCGGTGCCGCTGCAGATGTCGCTGATCCCGCTGCTGCAGCTCTACACCGGGGGCGCCCACATCGGCAGCTTCACGATCTTCCCCGATCTCGACGTCAACGGGACCGCGGTGTCGGTGTGGATCACCCACACCGGGTTCGGGCTGCCACTGGCGATCTTCCTGCTGTTCAACTACGTCTCCGGGCTGCCGAAGGACATCTTCGAGGCGGCCCGGATCGACGGCGCCGACCACTACACGATCTTCTGGCGGCTGATCGTGCCGCTGTCGGTCCCGGCGCTCGCCGCGTTCGGCATCTTCCAGTTCCTGTGGACCTGGAACGACTACCTGGTTGCCCTCACGTTCCTGGGGGGCAACGCCGAGGCCCACCCCCTCACCATGCGCCTGGCCAACCTCTCCGGCGGACGTGGACAGGACTGGCACGTGCTGACCGCGGCCGCGTTCGTGACGATGAGCGTGCCGCTCGTCGTGTTCTTCAGCCTCCAGCGCTACTTCGTCCGAGGCCTGCTGGCCGGCTCCGTCAAGGGCTGACCAGCCGGCCCGGTCGGGATCCTCAGCGGAGGGTGAGGCCGGTACGCGAGTCGAAGAAGTACAGGTTCCGGGTGTCGATGGCGACCTCGATCGTCTCACCCCGGCTGACCCTGCTGCGCGGGCTGAACCGGGCCACGAGCGGCGTCCCGGCCGAACCGGCCGTGCCTTCGTCGTGGACGTCGGGATCGCCCGAGTGCACCTTGGGCGCATCGATGGACGCGTGCACCATCAGCTCGGAGCCCAGGGCCTCGACGAGCTCGACATCGGTCTTGATGAGCTGGTCCCGGGGGTGGTCGGGCTCGAGCGTGAGGTCCTCCATGTCCTCCGGCCGGATGCCGACCGTCACCGTGTCGCCCAGGCGCTCCAACATGGCGGGCTTGCGCTCCAGGACGTCGGCCGGCACGGCCAGCGTCTGGCTCCCGAGCTTCAGCGAGGCACCGTCGTCGGACCGGGTGAGGACACCCTCGTAGAGGTTCATCGACGGGGAGCCGATGAACGCGGCCACGAAGACGTTGTCGGGGTTGTCGTAGAGGTTCTGGGGTGTGTCGACCTGCTGGAGGACACCGCCCTTCAGGACCGCGACCCGGTCGCCCATGGTCATGGCCTCGACCTGGTCGTGGGTGACGTAGAGCGTGGTGACACCGAGCTCGCGCTGGATGCGGGCGATCTCGGCCCGCATCTGCACCCGCAGCTTGGCGTCGAGGTTCGACAGCGGCTCGTCCATGAGGAACGCCGCCGGCTGGCGGACGATGGCACGTCCCATGGCCACGCGCTGGCGCTGACCGCCCGACAGGTTGCCGGGCTTGCGGTCGAGGTTCTCGGTGAGCTCCAGGATCTCGGCGGCCCGCTGGACCCGCGTCTCGATCTCGGCCTTGGGGACCTTGGCCAGCTTGAGGGCGAACGCGATGTTGTCGAACACGGTCATGTGCGGGTACAGCGCGTAGTTCTGGAACACCATCGCGATGTCCCGGTCCTTCGGTGCCGCCTCGTTCACCCGGCGCCCCGCGATGCGCAGCTCCCCCCTGGTGATGTCCTCGAGCCCGGCGACCATCCGCAGCGCGGTCGACTTGCCGCAACCGGACGGGCCGACGAGCACCAGGAACTCACCGTCGTGGATGTCGACCTCGAGGTCCTTCACGGCCTCGAGGCCGTCCGGGTACACCTTCGAGACCTTGTCGAGGGTCACTTGCGCCACGACGGTTCCCCCTGTCGTTCGGCTGGCTGAAAGCGCTTGCAATGTACACCGACAGCCGGCGCCGTGGGGCCGGGCGCTAGAAGTAGATGATCTTCTCGGCCCGCTCGACCACGTCGTCGAGCTCGTCGGTCCAGGCGCCGGTGGAGATGTACTTCCACCCGTAGTCGGACACCACGAACACGATGGTGCCCGACTCGATCTCGCCGGCGACCTTGACGGCACCGGCCAGCGCTGCCCCGGCGGAGATGCCGGAGAAGATGCCGATCTCGGAGAGCCTGCGGGTCCACTCGATGGACTCGCGTGGGCGGACGATGCGCTTGCGATCGAGCAGCTCCTGGCCGCCCCACTTCTCGAAGACCGGCGGGATGTACCCCTCGTCGAGGTTGCGCAGGCCCTCGACCCGCTCGCCCAGCGGCGGCTCGATGGCGATCACCTTGATGTCGGGGTCCTGCTCCTTGAGGAACCGGCCCACGCCCATGAGGGTGCCGCTGGTGCCGAGGCCGGCCACGAAGTGCGTGATCTCGGGGACGTCGGCCCAGATCTCGGGGCCCGTGGTGCGGTAGTGCGCCAGCGGGTTGGCCTCGTTCGCGTACTGGTAGAGGAAGGCCCACTCCGGGTGCTCGTCGGCCAGCTTGCGGGCCCGGGCCACCGCTCCGTTGGACCCCTCGGCCCCGGGGCTCATGATCAGCTCGGCTCCGTAGATCTCGAGCAGCTGCCGGCGTTCGATGGAGACGTTCTCGGGCAGCACGATCTTGATCGGGTACCCCCGCATCCGGGCGATCATCGCCAGTGCGATGCCGGTGTTCCCCGATGACGGCTCGATGATCGTCTTGCCCGGCGTCAGGGTGCCGTCGGCCTCGGCCTCCTCGACCATGGCCAGGGCGATGCGGTCCTTGACCGACCCGGCTGGGTTCTGACCCTCCATCTTGGCGAGGATCCGCACGTCGGGGTTGGGGCTGAGCGCGCTGCAGTCGACGATGGGGGTGTTCCCGATCATGTCGAGGACCGAATCGAAGACTGCCATCGGTGCTTGCTCCTGGCGTGTGCTGGCTGGGAAAGTCGACCGCGTGGGTCAACAATGTACCCACCGGCTCGTGTTCCCGATCAGCCGTGGTCGATGGCCACGGGCTCCTCGGTGATGGTGCCGTCGACGATCCGGTAGCTGCGCAGCACCGGCGCCTCGTCCCGCAGCGACACGATCACGTAGTGCCAGTCCGGGTCCGGCGCCTGGGCCACGTCGGTGGGCGACGGGTAGGCATCGGTGTGGGTGTGGCTGTGCACCACGCCGATGATGGCGAGGCCCGCCTCGGCGGCCGCGTCGTCGGCGTCGAGGTAGTCGCGAGGCCCGATGCTGTACACCCGGGACGACCGCGCCGCGTTCGCCGTCGGGTGGAAGATCGGGGCGACGTGACGGGCAGGGTCGCCGAGCAGGAGGCCGCATGCCTCGTCGGGGAGGCCGTCGTAGGCGTGGCCGACGATGGCGGCGTGGGCGGAGGCAGCGAGGCGCAGCACGGCGCCCGAACCTATCCCGCGGCCTCGGTGGTCCCCGTGGCGTCGGCGTCCTCGGGGGGCACCGTCGTGGTCGGCAGCGGGGGCGGTGGCGCCGAGGGCGACTGGCCGGGCTCGGTGCCCGTCACCTCCCAGTGCCACAGGTACTCCCGCAGCGACAACCCCGACTCGTGGACCCGGGCAGCCAGGTCCTTGCCGAGGTACCGGAAGTGCCAGGGCTCGTACTTGTAGCAGGTGACGTCCTCGGCGCCGGCCGGGTACGACAGCACGAAGCCGTGCTCCCACGAGTGCTCGGCGAGCCACTGACCGGTGGCGGTCTCGCCGAAGGACTGGTCGACATCGGTCGCCCCGATGGGCCGGACGTCGATGGTGGTGCCGAGGTGGTGCTCGCTGTGGCCGGCCCGGGCGGTGCCCTCGTCGGCGCCCTCCTGGCCCAGCTCGGCGATCCGGGCGTCGAACAGCCGCTGCTGGTCGGCGATCGACCGGTAGGCGGCGAGCAGCGCGACCTCCGGCAGGCCGGAGGCGACCAGTGCGTTCCGCAGGCCGTCGAGGTCCTCGACGATGATCGAGCGGACCTGGAACTCGGCGCTGTAGCCAGCCTCGGAGGCGGGCACGAGGTCCGGGGGCTGGTACTGCTCGGGCACGGCCCGCATCGGGTCGACGAGCGTGCGGAACCAGTCTTCCGGGCGGTCGTAGGCGGTGGGCTCGGACTGCTCGGGGATCGTGCAGGCCGGCGGCTCGCGCAGGGCGACGGTGGTGGCCGTCGGGACCGTGGTGCTGGTGAGCGGGGTCGCCCGGTCGTCACCGCCCGTGAGGCGCCCCAGCACGGTCCAGGCCAGCAGGACGACGACGACGAGCCCGGTGGCAGCGACGAGGCGCCGCAGGGTGTAGTTCGGCGGGGGTCCCGGGCGTCGCGGCGGGTAGGGCTGCATCCGCCCGACACGCTAGGCAACCGGGTGGACCGCGTCCGGGAGGGTGCCGGTAGCGTCGCAGACGCCATGCCGCCTGCCGACACCACGCTGATCGCTGCCAACCGGCGGGCCCGGCGCAACTACGACATCTCCGAGACCCTGGAGGCCGGCATCGTCCTGCACGGGTCCGAGGTGAAGTCCCTGCGCGAGGCCACGGTGCAGATCGCGGACGGCTTCGTCCGCTTCGAGGGCCGGGAGGCCTGGCTGCAGGGCGTGCACATCGCGCCCTACCTGTTCTCCCAGGACCACAGCGGCCACGACCCGGACCGGCACCGAAAGCTGCTGCTGCACCGGCGGGAGCTGGATCGCCTGCGGACGCTCGTGGACCTCGAGCGGGTGTCGATCGTGCCGCTCTCCCTCTACTTCAAGGACGGGCGAGCCAAGGTGGAGCTCGGCGTGGGCAAGGGTCGCAAGCTCCACGACAAGCGCGAGCTCGAGGCGACCCGCGACGCCCAGCGCGAGATCCAGCGCGCCCTGGCCAACCGGTCCCGGTCCTAGGGCGGCCAGCTGGCCGCTGCGTCCCGCAGCACGTCGGCGACGGGGCCCCGTAACGCCGGGGGCAGCTCGTCGAACGCCATCTCCCCCGCTTCGGCCCGCCGGATCACGTCGGGCGCGATGCCGATGCGGCGGGCCAGTTCGTCGGGCGAGTGGCCGGTGCGACCCCGCACCCGAAGGGTGGCGGCGGCGATGTGGGGCCACCGGACGCCGGACTGGTCGAGGAGGCCGGCCACGCGTGCCTGGAGCCGGGGCGCCGGCACCGGGGAGCGGGTGCTCGGGTGGCGCAGGCGGGCATCGGCGGCACTCATGCGACCAGCTCCAGGTCGGCCAGGGCGGCGAACCGGGGGTCGGTCGCCACCACCCGGCGCAGCCGGTTGCGTCCCCGGCAGATGCGCTGGCGCATGGCATCGGGCGTGGTCCCGTACCGGGCGGCCAGCGTGTGGGCCGGCGACGGATCGCCCTGGACCTGCTGGACCCGGTAGTCCAGCAGGCACACGAGGGCGACGTCGTCGACCCGGGCGGCTCGCGCCGCCTCGGCCACGAGGCGCACCCGCGGATCGTCGGCGACGAGCCGGGCGAAGGCCTCGGCCAGGGAGTCCTCCGCCGACGGGGCCGCTGGCCCGCCCTCCCGGTCGTCCTTCGACCAGTGGTCGTCGAGCGGGTCGGCGTGGATGCCGACCCACCGGTTGACCACCCCACGGATGCGGCCCTCGGCCCACCACCACGGCAGTGCCCCGCCGGGCCGCCACGCCGGTGCCACGGCGTGGAGCTCCATGCAGGCGTCGAGCACGAGCGACTGGAGGTCGTCGGCCGACACCACGTCGACCCCGCAGGTGCGCAGCTGGCGGCGCACGACGCCGGCGACCCGGTGGCCGTGGTGCTCGGACAGGGCGAAGATCGCCGCCGTGTCGCCGGCGGCGAGGCGGGACATGATCGCCTCGACGGTGAACGGATCGGCGACGGGATGGTGTGGGGATGGAGGAGCCGGGCGCATGGGACCATCATCCGCAGGGGGTCCGACAGGAACTCCCCCGTGGGCGCGTCACGGCCCGGCGGTACCATGGGTGACCCGGCTCCGGTCGGGCTGTTCATTGACAAGGGGCTGATCGGTTTCGACGTCGGGACCGGAAGCGACATCGTGCGACCCGAGTTGCTCAGACTCGTTAATCGGGGCAACAACACAACCGCCAACCAGCGTGTTGCGTCGAACGACTACACCCTCGCTGCCTGATCACCAGGTAACGAAGTAGCCGTTCGGCATCTTGCGAGCCGAAAGGCCACGCGGGGCCAGACCACTACAGCCTGGCAACAGAAGTAGTGGTGGACGGCGGGAGAGACCGCTGACCGGAGGGAAAGACCCCTGACGATCGAGGAAAGACTCGACGGTACGAACCCGTAGGGTTCACGCCCACCCGAGGGCGCAGCAACCGTGAGCTGCAGGTTCGGGGATGGTCGTATCGCGGTGCGTGACCGCCAGACGGACGGGGGTTCGATTCCCCCCAGCTCCAAGAGTGCTCAATCCGGATCGGCTTGAGCATTGTTGGAGCTGCCCGGTGCCCCTTCGTAGCGAGCGAGGATCTCGTGCGCCCAAGCGACCGCATCCGCAGCCCGGATGCCGCTGGGCTGCGGCCGCACCCAGAGCTCCAAGTTGTCGATCCGGTTGTCGTCCTTGACCCCGTTCAGGTGATGGACTGATTCATCGGGCAGGAGGTGGCGGCCGAGGGTCGCCTCCATCACCAGGACGTGTTCGAAGACGTAGGGACTCCGTGCCCGGGCCCGTGGGTGGCCAGGCGCCCGGCGCATCACGTAACCGGACTTGTGGTACGTCTTGCCGCCCCTCCAGTTGCCGTTGGCCTCGCCTGCCGTCTGCTGACACTCCCGGCACGTCGCGGACGTCGGCTGCTTGGAACGTCCGCAGGCACAGTCATCCCTCGACGCTCGTCGTCGACAGGCAGGGCAGAGCAGATGGCGGCTCGAGGGCTCGAAGAGCCTCTCGCAGCCACGACATCGCCTCGATCCACTCACACCGGAGACGTTAGGAACACCCTCCGACACCTATCGGCGGATGGGCGGAAGCCGCCCGAGGGACTCGGCGCCAGCCGGCCGGGCGGCGTCGGCCGCTGGTGTAGCCCCGACGCCCGCAGGGAACAGAGGGAGGTCCATGGAGATCCCCTTCACCCACAACGCCCGGCCGACCCTCGGTGTCGAGGTCGAGCTGCACCTCGTCGACGCGACCACGGGCGCGCTCGCCGGCGTCGCGGAGGAGCTCCTCGCCGATCTGGGCCGCGGCCACGACGGCGAGCATCCGAAGGCCAAGCACGAGCTGTTCCGCTCGACGGTGGAGATCATCACCGGGATCTGCGACACGCCGGCCGACGCCCGGGCCGACCTCGCCGCCACGCTCGACGAGGTGCGGGTCGCCGGTGCGCGCCTCGGCGTCGTGCCCATGGGGTCCGGCACTCACCCGTTCGCCTGCGCCGACCAGCAGGAGGTGAGCCCCAAGGACCGCTACCACGCCCTGGTCGAGGAGATGCAGTGGACGGCTCGCCGCCTGCTGATCTGCGGCACCCACTTCCACGTCGGCGTCCCGAGCGGCCGCCACGCCGTCGCCGTGCTCAACGAGCTGCTCCGCCACCTGCCGCTCCTGCAGATCCTCTCCGCGTCCAGCCCGTACTTCGAGGGCGACGACACCGGCCTGGCGTCGGTGCGGCCCAAGATCTTCGAGGGCCTGCCGACGGCCGGCCTGCCGCCCGAGATCGCCGACTGGGACGACTTCGAGGACTTCATGGGCACCCTCGTGACCTCGGGCGTGATCCGCTCGGTGAAGGAGGTCTGGTGGGACATCCGGCCCCATCCGGAGCTCGGCACCGTCGAGCTGCGGATGTGCGACGCCTCCCCCACGCTCCGGGAGGTCGCCGCCATGGCCGCCCTCGCCCAGTGCCTGGTCGCCGACGCCGTGGCGCGCCTCGACGCCGGCGAGCTGCCCGCTCCGCCCCGGTCGTGGGCCGTGCGGGAGAACAAGTGGTTGGCGGCCCGCCACGGGGTGAACGCCGACCTCATCGCCACCGACACCGGCCAGCGACGGCCGGCGGAGCTCCTGCTCGAGCAGCTCGTCGACCGGCTCACCCCGACGGCGCAGCGCCTCGGCTCCACCGACGAGCTCGCCGACGTCCTCGACGTGTGGGCCGCGGGGCCGAGCTACCTGCGCCAGCGGGCCATCGTGGAGGCCGGCGGTTCGCTCGAGGACGTGGTCCGCCACCTCGTCGCCGAGACCGCCGCCGGGGACATCATCCCCGTCGAGGACGATTCCCTGCCGCGCACGGCATGACGGCGGGCACCACCGTCGAGCGATGGCTCGACCACCACGACGCCGAGCTGGTGGCCTTCCGCCGGCACCTCCACGCCCACCCCGAGACCAGCGGCGAGGAGCACGAGACGACCCGGCTCGTCGCCCAGCGGCTGGCGGCCGCCGGCCTGGTGCCGAGGGTGCTGACGTCCGGCACCGGGGTCATCTGCGACATCGGCAGCGGGCCGGGACCGGTCGTCGCGTTACGGGCCGACATCGACGCGCTCGCCATGCAGGACCTGAAGCAGACCGAGCCCCGCAGCACCCGGGACGGGGTCGCCCACGCCTGCGGCCACGACGTGCACACCGCGATCGTGCTGGGCGCCGGGCTGCACCTCGCCGAGCGCCTCCCAGCGACGGGATGCCGGGTGCGCCTGCTGTTCCAGCCGGCCGAGGAGCGCCTGCCCGGCGGCGCCCTCGACGTCATCGCCGACGGCGGGTTGGACGACGTCGTCGTCGTCTACGGGCTGCACTGCGAGCCCAAGCTCCCCACCGGCTCCATCGGGCTCCGCGTCGGCGCCATCACCGCAGCCGCCGACGCGGTCACCATCGACCTCGCCGGCCCCGGCGGGCACACCGCCCGGCCCGAGCTCACCGTCGACCTGGTGCGCGTCCTGGGCGACGTGGTGACCCGGCTCCCCGACGCCGCCCGCCGTGCGCTGGGTGGCGACGACGTCCCGCTGAAGGTGGTGTTCGGGTCGGTCCGCGCCGGCGACGCCTTCAACGTCATCCCCACCCACGCGTCGCTGCGGGCGGTGGTCCGCACCACGTCCGACACGGTGTGGGACGCCTTGCCTGACGCCCTGGTCCGGGCCCTGGCCGACGTCGTGGACGACGATCGGGTCGTCACTGCGATCACCCACACCCGTGGCGTGCCCCCGGTGGTCAACGACGCCGGCGCGGTGGCCGTCGCCGAGCGCGCCGTCATCCGCACGTGGGGCCAGCACGCCATCGAACCCGCGCCGCAGAGCTGGGGTGGCGACGACTTCGCCTGGTACACCCAGCGGGTGCCGGGCGCCTACCTCCGCCTCGGCACGCACCACCCCGACCGGCCCGCCCCGCTCGACCTCCACGCCGGCCACTTCGACGTGGACGAGCGGGCGATCGGCATCGGGGTCCGCCTCCTCGT
Source organism: Acidimicrobiia bacterium (assembly GCA_046570205.1). Classification (GTDB taxonomy): domain Bacteria; phylum Actinomycetota; class Acidimicrobiia; order Acidimicrobiales; family Salinilacustritrichaceae; genus Salinilacustrithrix. The sequence goes on along the minus strand of JBKHVG010000012.1, from coordinate 87,050 downwards.
CGGCATCGTCGAGGAGGAGCTGCGCCAGCGGAACGTCACCCGCCGCTGACCGGGGGCTGCAGCGGCCCCGGCGGCCCGTACCCTGCGGCGATGCGCGAACGAGCACGCCGGGCAGCGATGAGGGCGGTCCGGTCGACGCTCGGGTTCGCCGCCGAGCGGGTGGCGTCGAGCGACCGCCTCATGGACGTCGTCTACGACCTCATGAACGAGGCCAACTTCAGCGGGCTGGCCGAGCACGAGGAGATGCTCAGCGACTCGGTCCGGGTCGGGGCGTACCACCGGGCGATCTCCCGCAACGTCGAACCCGGGGACGTCGTCCTCGACCTCGGCACCGGGACGGGGCTGCTCGCCTTCCTGGCCAGCCGGGCCGGCGCCCGCAAGGTCTACGCCGTCGAGCACTCCGACTTCATCGAGGTGGCCCGGGAGATCGCCCGGCTGAACGGCATCACGAACGTCGAGCTCGTCCAGGCGAACAGCCGGGAGTTCACACCGCCCGAGCCGGTCGACGTGGTGATCCACGAGCAGATGGGCGACGAGCTGTTCAACGAGAACATGCTCCAGAACCTCCTCGACCTCCGGGACCGGGTCCTCCGGCCCGGCGGACGGATCCTCCCGGCCAGGTTCCGGCTCTACGTCGAGCCGGTGTCCCTGCACGAGGCGATGCGGGTGCGCCGCTTCTGGAACATCCAGCTCCCCGAGGGCATAGACCTGTCCCCGATGGCGTCGTCACCCGTCGCCGCCCGGTTCGACACCGGCCGCAACGAGCAGCTCTGGGTCCGGCCCGGGTCGGTCGCCGCCACCGTCGGCGAGCCGGAGCCGATCCTGGAGCTGGACCTGGCCACCCTCCGCGACGTGTCCGACCTGCCGGTCGACCACGTGGTCGAGCGCACGGCCGCAGCCGACGCCGTCGTGGACGGGGCCTGCGTCTGGTTCGAGGCCGTGTTCGACGACGAGACCACGCTGACCACCTCCCCGCTCGCCCCCAACACCAGCTGGGGCAACCGCCTGTTCCGCATCGACGAGGACGTCGCTGCCGGCGAGCGGCTCCGCCTCCACGTCCACCTCGGCCAGCTGGTCGACGCGTCGACGTGGACGGTGACCCGGCTGTGACCGCCGAGCCGCGGCCTCGAGCCAGCGGCGGTGTGACGATCTCGCATCTCCGCCCCTGGTGGCGCACGCCGCCGGCTGCGAAGGCCTACCCTCGGACCAGCCGGCCTCGTGCGGCGGATCGCTGCGACAGGATTCACTGCACTGCAATGCGGGGCAGGTTGTGCTGACCGACGTACGCGGGCATCGTGGCAACACGATTCCGGACAGGAGGAACTGATGCACGTGCTCACGACCGCCAAGACGCTCGGCCTCGAGGCTGACGACCGTGGTGGCCTCTCCGGCACCATCGAGGAGAGCATCGTGCTCGCCGCGCTCGAGGAGCTGGCGTCGGTCCACGCCGACCACGCCGACCTGTTCATCGTCGCCTCCGACCGGGTGCGCAGCTCCCGCTCCGCCGGGCTCGAGGTCCTCGAGGCGAACAGCGTGTTCGGCCGCTACCGCGACAGCAACGAGATCCAGCTGCGCTATCGCGGCGAGATGAAGGAGGTCTTCGACGACCTGCTCATCGACCTGGCCCTCCGGGGCGTCGACATGACCGACTCCGAGGACGACACCACCGGGGTCTCCTCCCCGAGCTGACGTCCCCGTCCCTTCGAACTCCGGCCGATCCCCCGCTCCTCAGCGGGGGATCGCCGCGTACGGGTACCGGTTGACGAACTCGGCGTTCGCCGCCACCCATCGGACCAGCGTGCCGCGGGTGAGGCGGCGGGAGTCGAGCAGGCCCAGCCAGTAGCGGAAGCCGGCCTCGTCGTAGGACCGGCCGAGCACGTTGCGGTACACCCGTGACACGTACTCGGCGTTCGAGGTGCCGGAGTAGGTGTTGCGGAACTCCGGGCTCTGGGTGAACGACTCGGCGATGACGTCGAGCGACGCACCCCGGTCGAACACGTCGATCCAGTACTGGGCGCCGCCGGCGTCGGGCTCCCGGTTGAAGAAGGCCCGGTACAACCGCAGCACGTCGCCGTGCTCGGGGCGGAAGGCGACGCCGCCCCCGGGGTTGCGCAGGAACCCGATGTCGCCCGTCGTGCCGAGCACCTGCATCGGGTCCGCGCCCAGCCAGCGGGACAGGACCGTGGACAGCACGTGGCGATAGTCGATCCAGTGCGTGAGGTTGCCCTCGCGGGTCAGGTCGGTGAGCGACGGCAGTCCGCCGTGGAAGCCGGCCCGGACGCCCTTGCCGACGGCCAGCACGCTCTGCCCGGCGCCGTGGTCGGTGCCCCGGGACCCGTTGGCGCCGACCCGCCGGCCGAACTCCGACAGGCACAGCACGAGGGCACGATCGGCGAAGGCACCCGACAGCGTCGAGTGGAAGGCGGCCAGCCCGGCGTCGAGCTCGGCCATCCGCTCGCCCAGCATCTCGGGTTGGCGGGCGTGGCTGTCGTAGCCGGCGTGGCGGATGGTGATGCAGCGGATCCCGAGGTCGGCGTTGACCAGGTTGGCGGCCAGGCGCATCTGGTGGGCGAAGGTCGTGCCGCTGCCGGTGCCGTACAGGGGGCGCACGGTGGACGATGTGGCCATCATGGTGGCGGTCGAGTCGGCGATGCGGTCCCCGAGTCCCCCCAGGCCGCTGCTGCCGGCGCCCATCGCCACGAGGGCGGCGTCGAGGGCCCGGTTGCCGTCACGGCCCTCGCGGACGAACTCGACCTGCTGGGGAAGCGCGGTGCCCGAGGTCTTGGCGCCGGTCAGCACCAGCGGGACCCGGCTGCCGATGGCGACGCCGTGCATCGGGTCGGCGCCGATGCCGTCGAGGTAGCGGCCGAGCCAGCCGGTGCGAGGGACCCCGTTGGACGGACCACCGTGTTGCACGTCGGCCATGGCGCTGAAGTGGCTCAGGTCGGCCTTGGGGTTGCCGACGCCGTCGACCACGGCGACCTCGCCGAGGTCCCAACGGGCCCGGAGGTGGCGCAGGTTCGGGTGCAGGCCCCGGTGGGGGTTCACATGCAGGGCCTGGGCCGCGCCCACGGCGATGCCGCCGCGACGCTGGTAGTAGGTGCCGTTGCTGATCGGCACGACCATGTCGAGCGGATCGGCGCCGCCGTCCATGGTCACGAGGACGAGCACGCCCTGGTCGGCCCGGAGCGGGGTGGCCGCACCGGCGACACCGTCGAGCCAGGCCGGCATCATGCTGATGCCGACGCCGGCCGCGGCGGCCTGGAGGAAGCGGCGCCGGTCGAGGGACCAGACGTCCTGCGGTGCCGGCGCCGACAGCGCGCCGACGGCCTCTTCGGTGGTGGGATCGACGCGGCTCATGCCAGCTGGAACTCCGGGCTCATGATGGCGAGGGTGACGAGGCCCGACCGCTCGCCCCACTTGCGCGACGAACGCTCGGCTCGGACGAACTGCTCCATGGCGGCGCGGGTGGTGGCCGAGGCCTGGGCGATGCCGAAGGTGCCGAGGGCCACGGTGACGGCCTCGGCGGGCGTGCGCTTCTCGGACCCCTCGAGGAGCCCGACGGTGCCGGCGGTGGCGCCGATCTGGTCGGCGAGGGTCGCCTTGGCCCAGGACGCACTGGTGGACAGCCAGTACCGGTTGGTCCCCCACCCGTCCACGTTGGGCGGCCGGAACAGCTCCTGGCCCATGCCGGGCATGAGCCACTGGGGGCGGATCTCGGCGGCCGACCGGCCGCTGTGGCGCAGGGTGGCGACGATGAACTCGAATGGGCTCCGGACGAGGCCCTGGCGGACCTCGGGCGAGCGGAACTCGGGGCGGACCAGGATCGCCCGAACCAGCGCCTCGGTCCGCATGTCGCCGGCGATGAGGGCGGACGCCAGTGCGTCGACCAGGGCGTCGCTCGGCGTGGGCCCGGCCAGGAACTGCCACAGCTTCTTGGCCAGGAAGCGGGCCGCGACGCGTTGCGCGGGCCCCCGCAGGAGGTGCTGGATGATCTGGGGGCCGTCCCACGGCCGGGTGTCGCCCATGAAGGTCTTGTTGCCGAAGTCGTGCCAGTCGCTGCGGAACCGGTACGACCACGTGGCGGTGTCCATGGTGTGCCCGGTCCAGGCCCGAGCCGACTCACGGACGTCGGTCTCGCTGTAGTTCCCGACGCCCAGGGTGAACAGCTCCATGAGCTCCCGGGCGAAGTTCTCGTTGGGCCACCCGGCGGCGTTGGCCCGGTTGTCGAGGTAGATCAGCATGGCCGGGTGGACCGATGCGGCCTGCACCAACTCGTCGACCTTGCCGAGCGCCTTCGACCGGTACAGCTGGTTCTGGTCGAACATCAGCTTGTGGGGTACGACGTCCAGCGAGCTCGGCATGTGGCCGTGCCAGAACAGCGTGAGCTTCTCGATCACCGGCACGGGTGTCGTGCGGGCCCGGTCCAGCCACCACGCCGTCATGGCGACGTAGGCGTTCCACCACTGGTCCCCCGCCATCGGTGCCCCGGGCTCGGGCAGGCTCGGGCCCGGGCCGGGAGCCGGCGCGCGTGAGGTGTCCAGGACGCGATCGACCGCCGCCTCCCAGGACAGGGGGAGCAGGGCGTCGATCTCTGCGCTCGTTCCGCCGAAGCCGACCCGCCGGAGCAGGTGGGCGGCATCCTCGTGTGAGGTCACACCGGAACCTTCGGCAGCGTCGGAACCAACTTGAGCACCTCGACACCAATGTCAGCACCCGTGCCACCTCGCGCCGGGCCGGGAACGAACCGGGGTCCGGCCGGTGTTGGCACCTACCGTGGCCGTGGTGTCGACGCTCCCCGACCAGCCCTTCGGCTCGCCCCGCCGATGGGCGGTCTTCGTCGCCGGCATCGCCGCCCTGCTGACCGGGATCTCGCTGGCGATCACCGCCGAGCTCGGGGTCGGGTCGTGGCAGGTGTTCGAGACGGGGCTCGTCGAGACCACCGGCCTCCCCTTCGGCACCGTGGTGCTCGGCGAGGCAGCCGCCGCGCTGGTGCTGGCCTGGTCCTGGCTCGGCGAGCGACCCTGGATCGCCACGCTCGTCCTCGCCTTCGGCGGCGTGGGGATCGGGGCCCTGCTCGACGTCTTGTCCACGCCGCACGGGCTGGCCGCCCGGATCATCCTGCTCGGCGTGGGCACCGGCCTGATCGCCGTCGGCGTCGCCTTCTACCTGGCCGCCGACCTGGGCCCGTCGGCGCAGGACGCCCTCTTCGTCGGCATCTACCGGCGCTACCGGATCCGCCCGGCCCTGGTGCGCTTCGGCCTCGACGGCGGGCTCGTGGTCGCCGGCTTCGTCCTCGGCGGCCAGCTCGGCGCCGGCACCGTGGTGATGACCGTGCTCGTGCCGGCGCTGATCGAGCCGGCGCTGCGCCTCGGCCACCACCTGGCCGACACGCCGGTGCCGGCGGCCATGGCACGCGTCCCGCGGATCGCCGAGCTGACCTGAGGTGCAGGTCATCCCGGTCGACGATCCCGACGACCCCCGGCTCGTCGAGCTCACCGGCCTGACCGATGCCGCGGCCCGGGCCGCCGTCGAGGCCGAGCACGGGTGCTTCGTGGCCGAGGGCATCCTCACCCTCGAGGGGGTCGTCGCCTCCGGCTACCCGCTGCGGTCCGTGCTGGTCGCCGAGGCCAAGCTGCACCGGCTGTCGCCGCTGCTCGACCACGTCGACGTGGACGTCCACGTGGGGCCCCCGGCCCTCCTGCAGGCGGTCACCGGCTTCCCCATCCACCGCGGGATCATCGCCTCGGTCGGGCGGCTGCCCCTCCCCGACCCGGCGGACCTGCTCGCCGGCGCCGGACGGGTGCTGGTGGTGGAGGCGGTCAACGACCACGAGAACCTCGGCGCGCTGTTCCGGAACGCGGCGGCCTTCGGAGTGGACGCCGTGCTGCTCGATCCCCGGTGCGCCGACCCCCTCTACCGCCGGTCGGTCCGGGTGAGCCTCGGCCACGTCCTGCGCGTGCCGTGGACCCGGGTCGGAACGCTGGGCGCGTCCCTCGACCAGGTGAGGGCGGCAGGCCTGCGGACGCTGGCCCTCACGCCCGCCGGCGAGTCCACCGTCCACGACGTCGCCGCCCGGCGCCGGGACGAGCGGGTGGCGTGGGCCGTGGGCGCCGAGGGGCCGGGCCTGTCGGAGGAGGCGCTGGCCGCCGCCACCGAGCGGGTCCGCATCCCGATCGCCGCCGGCGTCGACTCCCTCAACGTGGCCACCGCCGCGGCGGTGGCGCTGGCCTTCAGCTCGACCTTGCCCTGACGGGGACGGCAGCGCGCAGGCGGGTGTTGGCCAGGACGAGACCCGCGATGGCGACGAGCGCGCCGAGGAGGAACGCCGCCCGCTCGGTGCCGAACACCGTCACGGCGAGGCCGAGCGCGGGCGCGCCGAGGCCCTGGGACAGGTCGAAGAACAGCGAGAAGGTGCCCACGGCGTGACTGCGCTCCTCGGCCGGCGCACCGTTCACCGCCAGCGTGAACAGGGCCGGGAACAGCAGCGACATGCCGATGGCGAGGAGCACGGTGCCGATCCAGATGCCGGTGACGTTCGGGACGACCCCCACGGTGCCGACCCCGGCCGCGATGGACACCAGGGCGTACGACGACGTGCGGACCGGGCCGAGGCGGTCGGGCACGCGGGCGCCCACGATCCGCACGGCGAGGACGATGACGCCGTAGACGAGCAGGAACGGCCCGGCCTTGTCGGCCCCGACCTGGTCGACGTAGAGGGGCAGGAACGCGGCGTAGCCGGTGAACCCCAGGATGCCGAGCAGCAGCACGGACCCGGGCAGGATCGCCGCCGGGTGCAGCAGCCCCCGGCGCGGCGCCGGGTTCTCGGCCCGGCCCATCTCCCGGGGGATGAACCACGACAGCACCAAGGCGATGGCTGCGCTCCCGCCGGCGAAGAGCCACGTCGAACCCGAACCCCAGCGCGTGTACACCGCCTCGCCGACGGTGGGCCCGAACGCGAGGCCGGAGTAGATGGCCACCGAGAACAGTGAGGCCGCCTCGCCTCGCCGGTGGTCGGGGGCCAGGTCCTGGGCCGCGGTGGCCGCTCCGATGAAGAAGCAGGCCTCACCCAGGCCGGCGACGAGCCGCAGCAGCACGAGGAACCAGATCGCCCGCACCACGCCGAGCGGCAGCACGGCGACGGCGGCGAGGCCGGCGCCGACCAGCGACATGGTGCGTCGACCCACGACGTCGCCGAGGCGACCCACCGTCGGGCGGATCAGCGCGGCGGAGACGGCGAAGGCGCCGATGACGATGCCCACCTCCAGCCCGCTGCCGCCCAGCTCGTCCTCGATGTACAGCGGGAGGGTCGGGAGGAGCGCGGAGATCGACAGGAAGTAGCAGAGGCCGGCCGCGATGAGCAGGGCGAAGAGCGGCGTGAGCAGCCGCTCGTCGTCGGCTGGGCCTGCAGGCGCGCCAGACGTGGGTGTCGTGGTCACTTCGGGACGGCCGGCGATCAGTTCGCGGCGATCCAGTCGTCGATCAGGCTCCGCGCGATCGACAGACGGGGTGGGATCGGCGGCAGGTCGTCGGTGGTGAACCAGGCCGCCTCGGCGATCTCGACGCCGTCGACCTCGATCTCGCCGGACTCGTACTCGGCACGGAAGCCGATCATCAGCGAGTGTGGGAACGGCCACGGCTGGGACGCCACGTAGGAGACCCGGCCGACCTCGACCCCGACCTCCTCCTCGACCTCGCGGGCCACGGCGTGCTCGAGGGTCTCCCCCGGCTCGACGAAGCCGGCGAGGCAGCTGAACATCGGCATCGGCCACGCCGCATTGCGGGCCAGGAGGGCCGAGCCGTCGTCCCGGGTGACCAGCGTGATGACGGCCGGCGCCAGGCGCGGGAAGGCCATGAGGCGGCAACCGTCGCAGCGCATCGCCCGCTCTCCCGGCACCAGATGGGTTGGCGAGCCGCAGCTGCCGCAGAAGCGGTGCGTGCGGCGCCACTGCACGAGCTGGACGGCCCGACCGGCGACGAGCCACTCCGCTTCCGACACGTTGGCGTGCAGGGCCATCAGCGGGGTGAGCACGACGTCGGGCTCGTCGTCACCGTCGACGTCGACGGCCCAGCAGTCGCTGCCGCCGAGGCGGCCGAGGTAGACGTGGCCCTCCCCCAGCTCGTCGGGGTCGACCGTCTCGACCTCGGCGAGGTGCACCTGGTCGCCCCGCACGGTGAACACGAGCGGGGACTCGGCGGGGACACCGGCAGGCGGGTCGACGAGCGGGGTGAAGGGACGTTCAGCCAAGAGGGGCTCCTTCGACGGGTCGGCGGCGTCCGGCACGGATCACCACGATGATGCCTGAGAAGATCAAGAGTCCAGCGGGGATGGCGGCGGGGGGCGGCGTCTCGTCGAACCAGAGCGCCGCGAGCACCGTCGCGCCGACCACCTCGAACAGGATGGCGACCGACACGGCCGTGGCGGTGATCGAACGCAGGACCGTGTTCACGAGGGTGTGTCCGAGCAGCTGGGGCCCCACCACGAGGGCGAGGATGGCGAGCCAGGTGGTGGTGTCGTAGCCGGTCAGTGGCCGGCCCGACACGAGGCAGGCGACCAGCAGGCACACCGACGCCACGCCGTAGCAACCCGTCGTGTACACGGCGGTGCCGACGGAGCGCCGGACCTCGGACCCGACCGTCACGTAGGCGGCGGCGAGGGCGCCGCCGACCATGGCGAGCAGGTCGCCGAACAGGGCCCGCGGCGAGATGGACAGGTCCACCCCGGAGAGGACGAGGACACCCAGGAGGGCGATCCCGATGCCGATCCAGACCTGGCGGTGGACGTGTTCGCCCCGGGCGCGTGCCATCAGCGCGGCCCAGACCGGCTGGGTGGCGACCAGCGCGACCGACGACGCCACGCTGGTGTACGACAGCGACGGCACCCAGGTGGCGAAGTGGGCGGCCAGCAACAGCCCCGACAGGGCGATCAGGCGTCGCTCCCGGTGGTCGGGGCGGCGCGCCGTCCACGCCGGCACGGCGAGGGCCGGCAGCGCGAGGGCGTTGCGCCACATCGCGATGGCGAGCGCGGGTGCGCCGGCGTACCGGATGAGGGGACCCGAGGTGGACACGGCGAGCACCGCGACCCCGAGCAGGATCAGGTCACCCCGGGGCGCCGGGGCTCGCGGCGCCGGGGGCGCCGAGGGTGCGGCCACGTCAGCGGCCGTCGCGGAAGCCGCGCTCCTCCCACCACGGGTAGAACGGCGGCATGTCGCTGCTGACCGTGTCGGTGAACGCCGGCGCCCGCTTCTCGAGGAAGGACGTGACCCCCTCCCGGGCGTCAGCGCTCTTGCCGAGGTAGGCGATGGCGGGCGAATCGACCTCGTGGGCAGCCATCGGATGCGACTCGCCGAGCATCCGCCACAGCATCGCCCGGGTCATCGCCACGCTCACCGCAGAGGTGTTCTCGGCGATCTCGGCGGCCAGCTCGTGGGCGGCGGGCAGCAGCTGGTCGGGTTCGTGCAGGGAGCGGACGAGACCGCCGGCGAGGGCCTCCTCGGCACCGAAGACCCGGCCCGTGTAGCACCACTCGGCGGCCTGGGAGATGCCGACGAGACGGGGTAGGAACCAGGACGACGCCGCCTCGGGCACGATGCCCCGGCGTGCGAACACGAAGCCGAACCTCGACTCGGTCGACGCCAGCCGGATGTCCATCGGCAGCGTCATGGTGACGCCGATTCCCACGGCGGGGCCGTTGATGGCGGCGATCACCGGCTTCTCGGACTGGAAGATCCGCAGCGTCAGGCGGCCCCCGGCGTCGCGCTGCTCCATCTCGGGCGGCGCCCCGCCGCCCGACTGCACGTCGGCGTCGAACGTCTCACTGCCGGCGCCGAGATCCGCCCCGGCGCAGAAGCCCCGGCCGGCACCGGTGACGACGACGGCTCGCACGCGGTCGTCGGCGTCGATCTCGTCGAACGCGGAGATCATCTCGTGCATCATCCGGCCGGTGAAGGCGTTCAGCCGGTCGGGGCGGTCCAGGGTGATCGTGGCGACCGGCCCGTCGACCGCGTAGCTGATGTCGCCGTCCCCCTCGCGGGGCGCTGTTCGATCGTCCATCGCAGCATCGTGGCACGCCCCGAGCGGACGCCGGGATGGCTCGGAGCTGCCGGGACCTCTGGTTCCGCCGCTGGCGCCGGAGATTCCGACAATCCGCCCTCAAGTCCTCGGCCGGACGACACGATGATGCAGACAACGGCGAAGGCGCACGGGGTGCTCTCTCTCGATCGCACTGCAGGCGCCTTCACCACCACACGTCGATGGGGCGGTTGGGCAGACCCTCCCTCTCCCGCCTGTCCGGCCGCTCCGTCGACTACTCAGCCTTCGAGGCCGAGGCCTGGGACATCCAGGTGTCGAAGAGGGCGGCGTAACGGCCACCGCGGTCGACCAGCTCGTCGTGGCTGCCCAGCTCCACCAGCTCGCCGTCGTGGATGACGGCGATGCGATCGGCCCGCATGGCGGTGGCCAGGCGGTGGGCGATGATGATCGCCGTCCGGCCCTCCAGCACGGCGTCGAGCGCGCGCTCGACGCGGGTCTCGGACTGCAGGTCGAGGTTGGAGGTGGCCTCGTCGAGCACGAGGACCCGGGGCTGGGACAGGAACGCCCGGGCCAGGGCCAGCAGCTGGCGCTCGCCGGAGGACAGCGACGAACCCCGCTCGTGGATGACCTGGTCGAGCCCGGACTCCTGACGCTCCACCAGGTCCCGCAGGCCGGTGGCGTCCACCGCCGCCCACAGCTCCTCGTCGGTGGCGTCGGGCGCGGCGAAGGTGAGGTTGTCCCGGATGGACCCGGCGAAGAGGAACGGCTCCTGGGGGACCACGCCGATCTGGGAGCGCAGCGACTGCAGGGTGACGTCGCGCAGGTCGTGCCCGTCCATGCGCACGGTGCCCTGCGTCGGGTCGTAGAAGCGGTTGACCAGCTTGGCGACGGTGGACTTGCCGGCGCCGGTCTCGCCGACGAAGGCGACGGTCTCGCCGGCCCGGATGTGCAGGTCCAGGTCGTGGAGCACCGGCACCGCCGGGTCGTAGCCGAAGGTGACGCCCTCGAGGTCGATGGCGCCCTGCATGGGGGGCAGGTCGCGGGCGTCGGGCGCCTCGGCGACCTCGGGCTCGGTGGCGAACAGCTCGCTCAGCTTGCGGACGGCTGCCCGGCCCTGCTGGTAGGTGTTGTACAGCTGCACCAGCTGCTGGATCGGCGCGAAGAACATGGTCAGGTACAGGAAGAACGCCGCCAGCTCCCCCACGGACAGGCGGTCCTGGGTGACCAGCCAGCCGCCCATGCCGAGCAGCAGCGCCTGGGCCAGGTAGCCCAGCAGCTCGCTGGCCGGGCCGTAGACCGCGCCGATGACGGCGGTGCGGTCGTTGGCGTCGCGGTAGGCGCCGAGGATGTTGTCGTGGGCCACGACGTTGCGCTTGGCGCGGTTCGTCGCGGTCACGATGCGGATGCCGCCAAGGTTCTCCTGCAGGTCGGACATGACGTCGGCGATGCGGTCGCGCACGTCGAGGAACGCCACGTCGGAGGCCTTGCGGAACCACAGCGTCATGGCGAGCATCACCGGCACGACGCCCAGGAACAAGATGGCCGCCAGCGTGGGGCTCACGGCGAACAGCACCACGGTGACGATGGCCAGGGTGAGGAACTGGACGAACATGTTCACCAGGCCCTCCTGGAACAGGGCGGTGAGCGAGTCGATGTCGCTCGTCATGCGCGTCATGAGCACGCCGCCCTTCTCCCTGGTGAAGAAGCCGAGCGACAGCCGCTGGAAGTGCGAGAAGATCCGCACCCGCAGCGACTCCATCAGCGCCTCCCCCACCCGGCCGCTCCACGAGACGCGGGCGGCGGAGACCACCGTGCCCAGGACCACGCTGGCCACGTACAGGCCACCGATGGCCAGCAGCGCGTCCCGGTCGCCGGGGACGATGCCGCGATCGATGGCCTCGCCGGTGAGGTACGGGCCGATGGTGACCAGGAACGTCTCGGCGACCACCAGCACGAAGACCAGCGCGACGGCGGCGCGCTTGTCGCCCACGAAGCGGAGCAGCGTGAACGGACGGCGGTCCCAGTCGGACTGCGAGAACTCCACGGGGGCGACGTCGTGCTCGGGCTCGGTCTCGAGCAGCGCCTCGACCCGGGCCTGCATCTCCTGGGGCACGCCGGCGAAGGGCAGGCCCTGGGCACCGGGCCCGCCGAAGGGCGACCCGGGGGATGGTCCGAACCCGCCCATCAGGACGCCTCCTGCTCGGCGGGTCCGACGCTGGCCAGGACCTCGCGGTAGCGGGGCTCGTGGGCGAGCAGGTGCCGGTGGGTGTCGAGGGCCAGCACCCGACCACCGCCGATGAGCGCCACCCGGTCGGCCAGCGCGATGGTGGACAGGCGGTGGGCGATGATCAGCGTCGTCCGGTCGGCGGACAGCCCTTCGAGCGCCTCGTGGATCTCGGCCTCGACGCGGACGTCCACCGCGCTGGTGGCGTCGTCCAGGATCAGCACCGCCGGGTCGGCCAGCAGGGTGCGAGCGATCGAGATGCGCTGCCGTTGGCCGCCCGACAGCGTGTAGCCGCGCTCGCCGATCACGGTGTCGTAGCCCTCGGCGAGCTCGAGGATGAACCCGTGGGCGTTGGCGGCGCGTGCGGCCGCCTCGATCTGGGCGTCGCTGGCGTCGGGGCGGGCGTAGGCGATGTTGTCCCGGATCGACGACGAGAACAGGAAGGGCTCGTCGCTCACCATGCCCACGTGGTGGCGCAGCGACGCCATGGTCACGTCCTGGACGTCGTGGCCGTCGATGCGAACGGCACCGGCGTCCACCTCGTAGAAGCGCAGCAGCAGCCGGGCGATGGTGCTCTTGCCCGACCCCGTGGCGCCCACGACGGCCACGGTCTCCCCGGCCCGCACGTGGAGGTCGAAGCCGTCGAGCACCGGAGCGCCATCGCCGTAGGCGAAGCGGACGCCGTCGAAGCGGACGTCGCCGCGGGGTTCGACGAGGTCCTGCGCGCCGGGGCGGTCGGTGATCTCGACCGGCGTGTCGAGGATCTCGAAGATCCGCCCGGCGGAGGCGGCCGCCCGCTGGCTCATGATCATGAAGAACCCGAGCATCCGGAACGGTGCCTGGAGGAGCAGCACGTAGGACGAGAAGGTGATGATCGTGCCCACGGTGACGTCACCGTCGATGGCGAGGTAGCCGCCGTAGAGCAGCGTGAGCGCCATGCCGAGGCGGGGCAGGTTCTCCATGAGGGGGGCGTACCGGGCCCGGGCGTCGTTGACCTTGACCGAGGCCCAGCGCAGGCGCCGGGCCTGGTGGGCCAGCTGGTCGATCTGGCTGCGCTCGCCAGCGAAGGCCTTCACCACGCGCACGCCGGTGACGTTCTCCTCCACGGTGGTTGCGACCTCGGCGAGGCGGCCCTGCACCACCCACGACAGCGGGAACATCAGGTTCCGCAGCTTGACGCCGTACACGTAGACGAGGGGGAGGGTCGAGATGGCGACGAGCGTGAGCAGCACGTGCTTGGTGAGCATGAAGGCGAACGCGAGGACGAACGTCATCATCATCATGAGCATGAACGGGGCGAAGGCCAGCAGCATCTGGACGGCCCGGATGTCGCTGTTGGCCCGGCTCACCAGCTGGCCGGTCTGGACCTTGTCGTAGAAGCCGTGCGACATGGCGGCGAAGTGCCGGAACATGAGCGAGCGAAGGTCGTACTCGATCGCGTAGGCGAACTTGTACAGCCGGCTGCGGTACCCGAAGGTGAAGAGGGAGCGGGCGACGGCGAGCACCAGCAGGGCGATCACCCAGGTGGCGACCGACCCCCCGTCGCCGCGGATCTCGTCGATGCCGGCGCCGACGATGGCCGGGATGGCGACGTTGCTGCCGAGGGCGACGGCGGCCATGGCCATGGCCACGGTGAACGAGCGCCGATGGGCGCGGACCACGGGCAGCATGCGGCGGATCCAGCCGAGGGAGCTGTCGGGGTGGATGCGGCCGGCCGGCGCGTCGTAGTGGGCCGGCGGCGGCAGGGGCTCGTAGCGCGTGGGCGGGGCGTCGACGTCGAGGCCCGCAGGTCGGGCGATGTCACCGTCGTGACCCGTGCGGTCATCGGTGAGGCTCACGACGTCACGACTGCCTCGAGGTGGCGGCGCATCGCGGCGTGCACGAGGGCGAGGCCGTCCTCGGCCCGGGCCCGTTCGTCGGCGTCGAGGTGGTCGAGCAGGCCGTCGAGGGCGCCGCCGAGGTGATCGGTGGCCTCGGCGAGGCGGGACCTCCCGGCCGGCGTCAGGCGGTGCAGCACGGAGCGACGGTCGGTGGGGCACGCCGTGCGCTCGACCCAGCCCTGATCGACGAGGCCGTCCACGAGCGAGGTCAGCGACGGTCGCGACACCGCCAACCAGTCAGCGACCTTGGAGGCGGCCCATTCCCCCTCGGACAGGAACGACAGCACCCGGAACTGGGGCAGGGTCATCCCCTCGTCGGCGAGGCGCTTCTCGAACACCCGCCCGAGGCGGGCCACGGCGCGCACCGCGGATTCGTTGTACGACATGAATGGTTAGGCTAGGCGAACAGTTCCGCCAGCCAAACCGGCTACACGTCAAGGAAGCGGCTCACCGCGAAGGCGGAGCCCAGGGCACCGATCAGCACCCCGGTGATCATCACGAAGACGCTGGTGGTCACCACCTGCTGGTTGTCGACGACCAGGCCGGAGAACAGCGAGAAGTCCTGGTTGGCGGCGATGTTGTCGAAGACCCGCTGCACGCCGAAGACCACCCCGATGGCGAACCCAGAGCCGATGAGGCCCTGGAACACGCCTTCGAGCATGAACGGTATTCGGATGAACCAGTTCGAGGCGCCCACGAGCTTCATCACCTCGATCTCGCGCCGGCGGGCGAACATGGCCATGCGGATCGAGTTCAGGATCAGGAGCGTGGCGGCGAGGAGCAGGAAGCCGGCCACCACCATGAGCCCCACGCCGATGAGGTTCGACAGGTTGCGGATGGTGCGGATCGAGTCGAAGGCGGCCACGACCTCGCGCACACCCGGCTGGGTGACGAAGACCGACCGCAGGCTCTCGATGGTCTCGGCCGACTTGTCGACGGGCACCACGCGGAAGCTCGGCGGGAGGATGTCGGGGGTCACCGACTCCACGATCTGGGGCGTGTTCTGGAACAGATCCTTGAACTCCTCGAAGGTCCGGTCCTGGTCGAAGTACTCGTAGCGCTCGATCTGGGTGGACTCCTCGAGCTGGCGCTCGACGGCGTCGGTCTGGGCCTCGCTGGCCTCGGGCTGCATGAAGACGATGAACTCGATGCCGCCCTGCCACTGCTGCGTGGCGTTGTCGACCGAGTAGCGCAGTAGCACCGAGCCGCCCACGAGGGACAGCGACACCGCGACGGTGAGGATGGAGGCGACGGTGAGCGAGAGGTTCCGGAACAGGTTCGTCCCGGTCTCGCGGACCATGTAGTCGAGCTTGAGCGCCATCAGCGGCCGATCACTCGTAGACGCCGCGGTGCTGGTCGCGGACGATGGCGCCGCGGTCGAGCTCGATGACCCGGCGGCGCATCGTGTCGACGATCGAGCGGTCGTGGGTGGCCATCAGCACGGTGGTGCCGGTGCGGTTGATCCGGTCGAGGAGGCGCATGATGCCCACGGACGTGGCGGGATCCAGGTTGCCGGTGGGCTCGTCGGCCAGCAGGATCAGCGGCCGGTTGACGAAGGCCCGGGCCACCGAGACGCGCTGCTGCTCGCCGCCGGAGAGCTCGTGGGGGAAGCTGTCCATCTTCCCGCCGAGGCCGACCAGCTCGAGGATGGCCGGGACCTGCGTCTTGACCACGTGCTTCGGCCGCCCGATGACCTCGAGGGCGAAGGCGACGTTCTCGTAGACGGTCTTGCCGGTCAGGAGCTTGAAGTCCTGGAACACCGAGCCGATGTTGCGGCGCAGGTACGGCACCTTCCACGACGACAGCTCGAGGATGTCCTTGCCGGCCACGAAGATGCGGCCCTGCTCGGGGCGCTCCTCTCGGTTGACCAGGCGCAGGAAGGTCGACTTGCCCGACCCGGACGCGCCGACGAGGAAGACGAACTCGCCCTTGGCGATCTCCACGTCCGCGTTGCGCAGGGCGGGGACGTCGCCTTTGTACGTCTTGGTGACGTTCTCGAGCTTGATCATGGAGCGTCGGAGGTCCAGCGGGGATGCGGGGGACGGAGGGCGTTCGCACGGTACCAACGACCCGGGAGGGGATCGGGGACGCTGGCGGCGGCGACCGGCACCGCCGGCCACGTTGCGAACAGGTTACGGAGGCTACACGGGGCCCCCTCCCACCGACGAAGCCCGAGGAACTGGGCCGCGGTACGCGCCTCCCATGCGTGTGGAACGGCCCAGAACGATCGGTTGAGGCCGCGGGTCGTTGCCCTGCACCCCGACCCGACATTGACGACCGTCAGGCGTGGAGGCCCTCGGTGCGCTCCCAGCGCAGGAACGCCTCCATGAAGCGGTCGAGGTCGCCGTCGAGCACGGTGTCGACCTGGCCGACCTCGAAGTCGGAGCGCAGGTCCTTGACCATCTGGTACGGCTGGAGCACGTAGGAGCGGATCTGGGAGCCGAAGCCCACGCTGCGCTGCTCTCCCTTGATCGACAGCAGCTCGTCGGCCCGCTTCTGGCGCTCGAGCTCGGCCAGCTTGGCCTTGAGCATCGTCATGGCCCGGTCCTTGTTCTGGTGCTGGCTGCGTTCGTTCTGGCAGGCGACGACCAGGCCGGTGGGCAGGTGCGTGAGCCGCACCGCGGAGTCGGTCTTGTTGACGTGCTGGCCGCCGGCGCCCGACGAGCGGTACACGTCGACGCGCAGCTCCTTGTCATCGATCTCGATGTCGGTCTCGGCCTCGTCGAGCAGCGGCACGACCTCGAGGGCGGCGAACGCGGTCTGGCGCTTGCCCTGGGAGTTGAACGGGCTGATGCGGACCAGACGGTGGACGCCGTGCTCGGAGCGCAGCCAGCCGTAGGCCCAGCGGCCCTTCACGATGAAGGTGGCCGAGGAGATCCCGGCCTCGGTGCCCTCGGTGACGGCCTCCATCTCGACGTCGAAGCCGTGGTTGGCGGCCCAGCGCTGGTACATGCGCAGGAGCATCTCGGCCCAGTCGGAGGCGTCAGCGCCGCCCTCGCCCGAGTGCAGCTCGCAGATGGCGTCGCGCTCGTCGTGCTCGCCCGAGAACAGCGACCGCAGCTCGATGCGGTCGAAGTCGGCGGCCATCTCGGCGATGGAGGCAGCGATCTCGGGTTCGAGGCTCTCGTCGCCCTCCTCCCGTGCCATCTCGGCCAGCGTCTCGGCGTCCTCGATGCGGCCGGCGAGGGCGTCGAAGGCCCCGAGGTCGTCGGTGGCCGCAGCCAGCTCGGCGTTGACCTCCTTGGCCCGCTCCTGGTCGTCCCACAGGTCGGGCCGGCCGGCCTCGGTCTCGAGCTGGGGCAGCCGGGCTCGGAGCTCGTCGATCCGCAGGTACGTCTCGGCCTCATCGAGGCGGCGCCGCAGCTCGGCCAGGTCGTCGGAGAAGTCGCGCATGGGAGCCGCCCAGCCTATTGGCGTCGGCCGGCGGCGCCCGATCCACTACCGGCGGGGACCTCAGGCGGTGGGGTCGAGGAGGACCTTCACCACGCCGTCGTCCTTGGCGTCGAACATGCGGTACGCCTCGGGGGCCTCGGACAGCCCCATGCGGTGGGTGAACACGTCCTCCGGCGCCAGCTTGCCGTTCGCCACGAGCGGGATGAGGTTGTCCCAGGTCGAGGGGATGTCGGCGACGCAGATCCGGAACGTGATGCCCTTCACCATGGCGATGACCATGGGGAACGGGTGGGCCAGGTTCGAGGACACGCCGACGACCGAGACGGTGCCGCCGGCCTTCACGGCCATGATGGCGTCGTTGATCGTCTCGTCCCGGCCGACCGCCTCGATCACCGAGTCGGCGCCGTGCCCGCCGGTGACCTCCATGATGTGAGCCAGCGCTCCCCCGTCGCTCGGGTCGATGGCCTCGGCGCCGATGCGCTCGGCGTGCTCCCGTCGGTGGGCGACCGGGTCGACGGCGATGATGCGGGCCGGCGAGTACAGCTGGGCGGCCCGCAGGGCGCAGATGCCGACCGGGCCGAGGCCGATGACCACGACGGTGGACCCGGGGGCGATGTCGGCTCGCCGGGCCCCGATGAACCCCGTGGGCAGGATGTCGGTGAGCAGGACGGCCTGCTCGTCGCTGACCGACTCCGGGATGGGGGTCACGAACGCGTCGGCGGCGGGGACGGCGACCGCCTCTGACTGACCGCCGTGGAGGTCGCCCATCGCGGTGCCGAAGACCAGCGAGCCGTGCGCCTCGCACCGCATCGGCCAACCGGTCAGGCACTGGCGGCAGCGCCCGCACCCGATCACGCCCGAGGTCAGGACCCGGTCGCCGGTCCGGACCGTGCGCACGTCGGCCCCGGTCTCGATCACGGTCCCGATGAACTCGTGACCCAGCCGCATGCCGGGCCGGCTCCCGTCACCGTGGTACGGGTGCAGGTCGGACCCGCAGATCGCGGTCTGCTCGACGCGGAGGATCACCCCGTCGGGTCCGGTCAGGACCGGGTCGTCGACGTCCTCGACCGAGACGTCGCCCGGCCCGTTCAGCACGACAGCACGCATGGCGGCGCACCGTAACGGCTGCACCAGCCGTCGGCGGCCGGGCGCCGATCCGGGTCCGCGGGCCGGTGGCGACGCGAAAGGGTCGCGGGGTGCGCTGCCGCAGGGAGCTGGGGTGGGACTCCCTCGCCGCCGTGCACACGGGGGTGCGGAGGTTCTTGTCGTACCTCCTACGTACGGTTGGGTCATGGGTGATGTGGCCGTCCTCGAGCCGCTGGTGGAGCCGGCCGTGCAGGCGGCGCCGACGGCGGCGGAGCGACGCTTCGACGAGATCGAGTCCGAGCTGGCCGAGCTGTGCGGACAGCGCAACGTCATCGACGGGCGCATCGCCGAGCTGCTGGCCGAGGTCGACCGGGAGGGCCTGCTGGGCGGGACCGGACTGCGGTCGCTGGAGCACTTCGCCACCTGGCAGCTGGGCTGCTCGCGCGGGCGAGCCCAGGACCTGACTGCCATCGCCGCCCGGCTCGACGACCTTCCCCTGGTGACCGGTCTGTTGCGCGAGGGGCGGCTGTCGGTCGACCAGGTCGCGCCCATCGCCCGCAACGCCCCGTCGGATCCCCACGCCGACCAGCACTACGCCGACCTCGTCCCGGCCATGACGGTCACCCAGATCCGCAAGGCGCTGCGCTCCGCACCGAAGCCGCCCGATGCGCCCGCTCGACCCGAACCGCCCGAGCGGCAGGTGCACACGTGGTGGGACGACGACGACTGCTGGAACGCCAGCGTGCGCCTGCCCAAGATCGACGGCGCCACCGCCGAGGCCGCCCTGCAGTCCCACTGGGACGCCCTCGTCAACGAGTGGAAGGCCGCCCACGCCGACCGGACCGGTCGGGCAGCCGACCAGGTCGCCGTGCCACCGTTCCCCACGCTGGCCGACGCCTTCGTCCGCCTCCTCGAGCACGGTTGGGACGCCGACGCCACCGCCCGCCCCCACGGTCACCGCACCACCGTCGTCCTCCACGTCGACGTCGAGTCCAAGGTTGCCGAGCTGCACCTCGGCCCCGCCCTCACCGACGCCGAACGCCGCTACCTGTGCTGCGACGCCAAGGTCGAGACCTGGTTCGAGCGGGACGGCGTGCCCCTCGGCGCCGGCCGCACCACCCGCGAGATCCCCCGCCGCCTGCGCCGCGCCCTGGAGCGCCGAGCGCGAGGGTGCTGCGAGGTGCCGGGCTGCTCCGCCACCGCCGGCCTCCACGCCCACCACCTCATCCACTGGGAGGACGGCGGCCCCACCGAGCTGTGGAACCTGCTCCTCTGCTGCCCGTTCCACCACCGCGCCCACCACGCGGGGCTCATCACCATCCGGGGGCCGGCCGACGGGCTCCGCGTCACCGACCGCCGGGGCCGCCAGCTCACCGCCGGCGGGCTGGCCCGACCACCCCAGGGACCGCCCGTCCCCGCCACCCCCTACCAGCACCCCACCGGCGAACCGTTCCACGAGCGCTGGTACCAACCACCCAGCCTCAGCTGAACCTCCTGGACCGGCTTCGTCCGGTGCGCCGAGCGCTGCGGGGCGTCGAGGTAGCGCAGGTCCGCCGGTTCGGAGGAAGCCTGCTGTCGACGCTGTTCCGCACGCCGGTGCTGGTCCTGGAAACCGTGGGCCGCAGGAGCGGCGAGCGCCGGCAGACCGCGCTGGCCTACCACCGGCTCGGGGACGGCCGGTTCATCGTGGTCGGAGGGGCCGGTGGACAGCGTCGCATCCCCGACTGGGTGGCGAACGTCCGGGCCCGCCCGACCGTGCACGTCGTGGTCGACCGGGTTCGCCGCCCGATGACCGCGGTGGAGCTCCACGGCGACGTGCGCGCTCGGGCGTGGGACGAGCTGCGCCGGGTGTGGCCGCGGATCGAGCGCTACGAGCAGCGAGCGGGACGTCCGATCCCGGTCTTCCGGCTCGAGCCCGACGCGTTCCAGCGATCCTCGCACCGCGGCGGGTGCTCCACGCTCAGGTGACCACCGTGATCACCTGGCCCGGCGTCAGGCCTGGCCGTGGCAGAGCTTGAACTTCTTGCCGCTCCCGCAGGGGCACGGCGCGTTGCGGGGCGTCTTGTCCCAGTCCGACTTGACGACCGGCGTGTGACCTGCAGCGGTGGCTTCGTCGACCTGGCTCGGCGCACCCTCGACGTGGGCCTGGGTGCGGGCCAGGGTGGAGAGACCACCGGCCTGGGTCGACGGATCGGCCGGACCCGAGGTCTGCATGTTCGACACCGCCGGCTCGTCGTCGCCGAGCGGTGACGCGACCGGCGCCGGGGCCGGCGGCGCCTTCTGGTCCGACGTCTGGAACTGCAAGCCGACGGCCGGCGCGGCCGGCTGCGCAGGTGCCTCGTCCTCGCCCGGCGCCTTGACCTGGACGTGCATGACGTAGCGGACCAGGTCGCGCTCGATGCGGGCGATCATCGACTCGAACATCTCGTAGCCCTCGCGCTGCCACTCGGTGAGCGGGTCGCGCTGGCCCATGGCCCGCAGGTTGATGCCCTCCTGCAGGTAGTCCATCTCGCGGAGGTGCTCGCGCCACGCCGTGTCGATGATGCGCAGCATCACCTGGCGCTCGACCTGACGCATGGTGTCGTCGCCCAGCTCGGCCTCGCGGGCCTCGTAGCGGGAGATGGCCTCGTCGACCAGCACCTCGTACACCTCGTCGGAGGTGTTCAGCGCCCCGAGCTGCTCGACGGTGACTTCGCTCGGCCAGTACTCGCCGGCCGCGGTGACCAGGCCCTCGAGGTCCCACTCCTCGTTGAAGTCGGCCACGCAGTACGTGGCCACCAGGGACTCGACGGCCTCGGGCAGGTACTTCTCGTGGATCTTGGCCCGCAGGTCGGTCTTGTCGAGGATCTGGTCGCGCAGCTCGTAGATGACCTTGCGCTGCTCGTTCAGGACCTCGTCGTACTTGAGGACGTTCTTGCGGATCTCGGCGTTGCGCTGCTCGACCGTCTGCTGGGCCCGCTCGATGGCCTTGGTCACCATCTTGGCCTCGAGGGGCACGTCGTCGGGCAGGGCCTTGCCCATCACCCAGTTGACGGCGCCGGTGGCGAAGAGGCGCATGAGGTCGTCCTCGAGGGACAGGTAGAAGCGGCTCTCCCCCGGGTCCCCCTGACGGCCGGCGCGGCCACGGAGCTGGTCGTCGATGCGGCGCGAGTCGTGGCGCTCGGTGCCGAGCACGTACAGACCGCCCAGCTCGCGGACCTTGTCCCCCTCGGCCTCGCACTGCGGCTCGTACTTGGCGATCGTCTTCAGCAGCCGCTCGGCGTTCTCGGGATCGTCGGCGTCGAGGCCCTCGTTGTGGAGCTCCTGCTTGGCCAGGAGCTCCGGGTTCCCGCCGAGGAGGATGTCGACACCTCGACCGGCCATGTTGGTGGCGACCGTGACGGTGTTGAGGCGACCGGCCTGGGCGACGATGTCGGCCTCACGGAACTGGCGCTCGGGCTTGGCGTTGAGCACCTGGTGCTTGACCCCCCGCTTGTCGAGCGTGCGGCTCACCAGCTCGGAGGTGGCGACCGAGGCGGTGCCGACGAGGACGGGCTGACCGGCCTTGTAGCGGGCCTCCACGTCGTCGGCGACCGACTGGAGCTTGCCGTCGAGCGACTTGTAGATGAGGTCGCCCTCGTCCTTGCGGATGAGGGGCTTGTTGGTGGGGATCGGCACGACCTGGAGGCCGTAGGTGCCGGCCAGCTCGGCGGCCTCGGTGACCGCCGTACCGGTCATGCCGGCGAGCTTGTCGTACATCCGGAAGTAGTTCTGGAGGGTGATCGTGGCGAGGGTCTGGTTCTCCTCCTTGATCGGCACCCCCTCCTTGGCCTCGACCGCCTGGTGCAGCCCCTCGGACCAGCGCCGGCCGTCCAGCACGCGGCCGGTGAACTCGTCGACGATCTTCACCTCGCCGTCCACGACGATGTAGTCCTTGTCCCGGTGGAACAGCTCCTTGGCTCGGAGCGCCACCTGGAACTGGTGCACGAGGTTCTGGGCCACGCCGTCGTAGAGGTTCTCGACGCCGAGGGCCTCCTCGACCTTCTCGATGCCCTCCTCCGTGGGCACCACCAGGCGCTTCTCCTCGTCGACCTCGTAGTGCTCGTCCCGGCGCAGGGCCCGCACGACGGCGGCGAAGCGGGTGTAGAGCTTGGCGGCGTCCTCGAGGCGGCCCGAGATGATCAGCGGCGTGCGAGCCTCGTCGATGAGGATCGAGTCGACCTCGTCCACGATGGCGTAGTTGAAGCCCCGCTGGACCTGGCGCTCGCGGCTCATCGCCATGTTGTCGCGCAGGTAGTCGAAGCCGAACTCGTTGTTGATGCCGTAGGTGATGTCGGCGGCGTACTGCTCGCGCTTGAAGTCGGCGTCGCGGTTGCCGGGGACGATCAGGCCCACGGACAGGCCGAGCCACTTGAAGAGGCGGCCCATCCACTCGGACTGGAACGTGGCCAGGTACTCGTTGACGGTGATGATGTGGGTGCCCTGGCCCGACAGACCGTTCAGGTAGAGGGGGAGGGTGGAGGTGAGCGTCTTGCCCTCGCCGGTCTTCATCTCCGCCACCCAGCCGAAGTGGAGGGCGGCGCCGCCCATCAGCTGGACGTCGAAGTGGCGCTGGCCGAGGACCCGGGTGGCCGCCTCACGGCACACCGCGAAGGCCTCGAGCATGATGTCGTCGAGGTCCTCGCCGGCGCCGAGGCGCTCGCGGAACAGCACCGTCTGGTGCTTGAGCTCGTCGTCCGACATCGCCTGGTACGTCGGCTCCAGGGCGTTGATCTCCGGGACGAGCCCCTGGAGCGCCCGCAGACGCTTGCCTTCACCGGTTCTGAGGACGCGATCGAGTACTCCCATGCGGTTGGCGAGTGTACCGGCGGGCTGTCAGCACGCCGATGCGCTCGGCGCGACCTACAGGCCGAGGTCGAGCGGGAGCTGGGCGGGGTCGAAGGGCTCGGTGCCCGGCGCCAGCACGGCGTCGGGTCCGCCGTTGTTGTGCATGTAGTCGAGGGCCGAGGCCAGGTCGCTGTAGTTGTTGGAGCCCACCCGGGGCAGGAGCGCCAGCGTCGACAGCAGCCCGGTGGCCCGACCGTCGGCGTCGAGCAGCGCGCTGCCCGAGTCGCCGGGGATGCCGGGCGACAGGGCGTACACCGGGTGGTTCCACCCGCCGGCGTCGGTGCCGAGGCTGACACCGGTCTTGGGCGACAGGGCCCGGATGCCGAGGCGCAGGCTGGAGTTGCCGTAGCCGTGGACCCTCTCCCCGGGCCCGGTGCCGGTCGTGTTCAGACCGGTGGGGCCGCCCCAGTGCGGGATCGAGGGGTTGACCCGAGCGTGATCGGCCGGGTCGATGCGCACGAGGGCGAAGTCGTTGTGGTTGCACGCGTCGCCATCGGTCTCGCCGACGCGCTGCATGGTGTCCCACGACGAGTACACGAGGTGGCCGGGCTGCGACGCGCCCTCGATCTCGACCGGCACCGAGCCGTCGGGGGGCAGGGACGGGGCGATGCAGCCATTGGTGTCGGTGGCCTCTCCGCCGTCGCCGGCGCAGTGGGCGGCGTACCCGATGTACACCGAGGAGCCGTCGGTGAAGACGAAGTTCGCCGTGCACTGCGCGCCCGCGGTCACCATCTCCGCGCCGGGCATGATCGTGGCCTGGTCGGCAGGGGCCCACGTCTGGGTGGTGCCGCCGTTCGGCTTGCCCTTGGGACGACGGGGCTCGGCGTCGGCGGGCGAGATGCCGAGGACCAGCGCCACGGCGGCCCCGACCAGCACGACCGGCAGGGCGGGGCGGGTCAGGCGCATGGCCCCAGCTTCGACGGCGGCACCGGAAAGTCCTGCGGCCTCCCCGATCGGCTCGGGGGCGCTCGTTAACCTGCGGCAGTGGCCTGCTCCCGCCTGCGACGAGGCCGTGAGCGCCGCCGAAGGCGCTACCCCCACCTCCTCGCGGCGCTCGCCGTGGGTCTCGCCGGCTGCTCGTCGGGCACCGAGGTCGCCGCACCGGAGCGACCCGGGACCACGACGGGGCCGCCGGTTCGCACGGTGCCCGCCGCGGTCGCCGGCTCGCTGCGGGCC
The DNA here is from genome assembly GCA_046570205.1 of Acidimicrobiia bacterium. Lineage (GTDB taxonomy): Bacteria > Actinomycetota > Acidimicrobiia > Acidimicrobiales > Salinilacustritrichaceae > Salinilacustrithrix. The sequence continues at coordinate 62,393 of JBKHVG010000012.1, read as the reverse complement.
GACCTGCCGCCGCCGGCCCGCCCCCGGCCCGATGCCCTCGAGCATGAGGTCCTGCTCTACGGGGACTCGGTCGCCCTCCTGGTGGCCGACGACCTGGCCGCCGCGCTCGACGCCCCGCTGGCGGTCGACGCCGTCGACTGCCGCCGGCTCGACCGGGGCTTCACCGGGCCCTGCGGTGGCGTGCCCGGCGGCGTCGACGTGGTGAGCGGGCTCGCGGGCCTGTCCCCTGCCGCCGACATGCTCGACGACCCGTCCACCGCGGTGGCCGTCGTCGTGATCGCCAACAACGCGGCGATCGACGCCGGTGACCTCGATGCCGCCATGGCCGCCCTCGCGCCGCTCCCCCGGGTGTGGTGGGTCACGACCCGCGTCGACGGTCGGGGCTGGCAGGACCCGAACAACCAGCTCCTGGCCGACCTCGCCGCCCGCGACCCGCGGGCCGGCGTCATCGACTGGTTCGCCGCCAGCGAGGGCACGGGCTGGCTGGTCGACAACGTCCACCCCGGCGACGAGGGCCAGGCCGCCCTCGCCGACCTCATCGCCGCCCACCTGCGCTGCGACTGCACGCCATGACCGACCTCGCCGAACCCCGCACCACCGGCCGGGTGCGCTGGCCCCTGCGCCTGGAGGACCCCCTGCCGGCCTACGGCCGCTCCCTCGCCCGGGGTGTCGGCTACCTGCCCGGCATCGACGGGCTCCGGGGCCTGGCCGTGGTGGCGGTGCTGGCCTACCACCTCGACGCCGGCTGGGCCGCGGGCGGCTACCTCGGTGTCGAGGTGTTCTTCGTCGTCTCCGGCTTCCTCATCACGAGCCTCCTCCTGGCCGAGCACCGCGAGCGGGGCCACGTCGACCTCGTCGCCTTCTGGCGCCGGCGGGCCCGGCGCCTCCTGCCGGCGGTGTTCGTGCTCGTCGGTCTGGTGCTGGCCTACGCCGCCGTGGTGCTGCCCACGGGTGAGCTGCGCCGCTTCCGGGGCGACGGCATCGCGAGCTTGCTGTACGTCCAGAACTGGCACGCCGTGGTCGCGGAGCAGCCGTACTTCGAGGCCTTCGGGCGTCCGTCGCCACTGCGCCACCTGTGGTCGCTGGCGATCGAGGAGCAGTTCTACCTCCTGTGGCCGGTGCTGCTGCCGCTCGGGCTCCGTCGCCTCGGACGCCACCGCACCGTGGTGGCGGTCCTCGGCGCCGTGACGATCTCGGCGGTGCTCATGGCGGCCACGTCCGACATCGCCGCGCCCGAGCGGGCCTACTACGGCACCGACACCCGCCTGTTCGGCATCCTGGGCGGCGCCGCCCTGGCCTTCGCGTGGCGACCGCAGCGGGCCCGGGCCGACGTCGGCCGGTCGGCGCGCCGGGTCATCGAGGGCGCCGGCGGGCTGGCGCTGGTGGCGCTCGCCTGGCAGCACGCCACCCGCAGCGAGTTCGACGGGTGGACCTACCCGTGGGGCTTCCTGCTCGTCGATGTGCTCACCCTGGTGGTGATCATCGCCGTGACCCACCCGGCGTCGCGCCTGGAGCTGACGGTCGGCTGCGGTCCCCTGCAGGCGCTGGGACGCCGGTCGTACTCCATCTACCTCTGGCACTGGCCGGTGATCGTCGTCACCCGCCCCGGCATCGACTGGGGCCTCACCGGCGCAGCCGCCCTCGGGGCCCGCCTCGCCCTGGTGGCCGTGCTGGCCGAGGCGTCGTACCGCCTGGTGGAGCGGCCCGTCCGCGACGGCACCCTCCAGCACTGGCTGCGCGGTGCGGCGCTCCCCCGCCCGGCGGCGATCGTGCGCCGGCGACGGGTGGTCGGTGCCACGGCGCTGGCCGGGCTCGTCCTCGCCGTCGCCGTGCTCGCCGCCCCGGCCGCGACCACCCAGGACCTGGCGGTCGGCACCGTGGCCGACCAGCCGTCGGCCATCACGCTCCCACCGGCGCCGCCCAGCACCACGACCACGAGCACCACGGTGGCGCCCACCGCACCCAGCGACAGCACGCCCCCTCCCACCGCAGCACCCGAGGCGACGGCACCGGCACCATCACCTCCGCCCCCCGCACCGGAGCCACCTGCGTCGGCGTTCTACCCGGTGACGGTCATCGGCGAGTCGGTGACCCTCGGAGCCGCCCCCGCGCTCCAGGCGCACTGGGGTCACACCGTCCAGATCGACGCAGTCGAGGCCCGCCAGTTCGAAGACGGCGTCCGGGCCATCGAGGCCTTCGCCGCCGAGGGTCGCCTGACCCCGGTGGTGGTGGCCCACCTGGGGAACAACGGGGCCGCGCCCCCCGGTGCGCTGGACCGGGTCGTCGCCGCCGTCGGGCCGGAGCGGCGCCTGGTCCTGGTGTCGGTGCGGGTGCCGCGCCGGTGGGAGGGCCAGGTCAACGATGAAGTGCTCCGGGTGGTGGCAGCCCACCCCAACGTCCTGCTCGCCGACTGGAACACCGTGTCGGCCAGCGAACCGGGACTCCTCATCGACGACGGCGTGCACCTGACCCGCCGGGGCCAGGAGGTCTACCGGGACCTGATCGTGCGGACCGCCGGCGGCTGAGCCGCCGGGGTGGTCAGGTGCCGGGGATGTCGAGGAGCTTCTCGCGCACCGCGTACATCACGGCCTCCATGCGCGTGTGCAGGTGCAGCTTCTCGAGGATGTTGCGCACGTGGTTCTTGACCGTGTTCTCCGAGATGTACAGGTCCCCGGCGATCTCGCGGTTGGACTTGCCCAGGGCGACGAGGCGGAGCACCTCGAGCTCGCGCTCGGTGAGCCGGGGCGTGGGGACCGAGGAGCGCTCCTCGGCACGCTTGGCCAGGTTGGAGAACTCGCCGAGGAGCTTGGACGCCATCGATGGGCTGATCAGGCTCTGGCCGGCCACGACGGCCCGGGCCGCGGGTGCGACCTCCTCGATGGAGACCTCCTTGAGCAGGTACCCGGTGGCGCCGGCCTTGACGGCCTCGTAGAGGTCCTCCTCCTCGTCGCTCACCGTGAGCATGAGGATCTTCGCCGTGGGGACCTTCTCGGCGATGCGGCGGGTGGCCTCGATGCCGTTGACCCCCGGCATCCGGACGTCCATCAGCACCACATCGGGGACGAACTCGACCGCCTTCTCGACAGCGTCCTCGCCGTCCTCGGCTTCGGCCACGACCTCGATGTCGTCCTCGGCCTCGAGCACCATGATGAGGCCACGCCGGAACAGCGCGTGGTCGTCGCAGATCATCACGCGGATGTCGTCGCTCGACGGGTCGTCGCTGTGCCACTCGCTCATCGCTGGTCCTCCGAACGCGCCAGGTGCGGCATGGTACCGACTCCGCCCATCCGGGTGGGTGGTCCCGGCCCAGACGGGTCAGGGCGTGCGGGCCACGACCAGGTGACCGACCGGCCGGGACCCGCGAGCGGCGAGGGCGGCGGAAGCAGCACGCAGCGTGGAGCCGGTGGTGCAGACGTCGTCGAGGAGGAGCACGGGGACACCCGACCGGGCGGTGGCGACATAGCCCGCGGCGGCCTGGCGGGCGGCGCGGTCGAGGCCCGTCTGGGCCGGACCCGGTCGGCGGCGCAGCAGTGGTCGGGCCGTGGCCCCGATGCGGCGGGCGACGGCTCGGGCCAGGAGCTCGGACTGGTCGAAGCCGCGGGACCGACGGCGGCGCCCCGACGTGGGCACCCAGCTGACCACCAGCCCGGGTGCGGCCGGGGCCACCTCGGCCCAACGCTGCGCCAGCCGGTCGGCGAGCGGGGCCACCAGCCGGCGCCCGTCCCGGTACTTCAGCGCCTGGACGATGCGGGCGCCGTGACCGTCGTAGGCGAAGAGGGCCGCGACGTGGCCGATGTCGCGCACGCGTGTGGACGGGGGTGGGACCGTCCGCCCCAGGCACGGCCCGCACAGTGCCGGCCCGGGCCCGGCGCAGACGACACATCCCCCTCGCAGCAGCTCCATGCCGGGCGACCGTACGGCTCGCCCTCCGACAGGAAACCGGGCCCCCGCGTCGACCCATCCCGTGCCCGTGCGTCCGGGAGCGTGATGATGGCCACCATGGCACCTCCCCCGGGGGTGCCGAGCCGTGGCTCGTGGCGCTCGACCGAGCCGACACCATCCACCCCGGGCCCGACGGGCTCGACCGCATCGAGGAGCAGTGATGGCCCGCACCCCACTCACCGACGCCCAGCGCTGGACGATCGCCGGCGGGGCCGCGGTGGCCACGCTCCTCGTCGTGGCCCTCTTCGTCGTGTCCGCCGACGACGACGACGCCGACCCCACCGGCACCTCGTCCACCACGACGGAGCCGGTGGAGCAGACCACGACGACCCCGGCGGCGCCGGAGGAGACCACCACCTCCACGACCACCTTCGCGCCGACCGTCGACCCGTTCGCCGTGGCCTTCCCGTCACCCGAGGACAGTCGCCGCTTCGACGCACCGGCGTCGGCGGCCCGGGCCTTCGCCACCGACGTGCTCGGGTTCACCGAGCTGGTGCTCGGCGGACCGATCGAGACCGGCGAGGGCACCGCCATGGTCCCCGTGCAGCAGCGCGAGGACGGGCCGGAGACGATCGTGTCGGTGCAGCAGATGGAGGACGGCGCCTGGTACGTCCTCAACGCCAGCACCGAGGACATCACGGTGGACGTGCCGGCGCCCGGGACCTCTCTGGCGTCACCGTTCGAGACGAGCGGGCAGGCGCTGGCCTTCGAGGGGTCGGTGGAGGTGCTGGTCGTGGCCCAGGGCGACCCCCAGCCGCTCGGCCAGGGCGTGGTCACCGGGAGCGGCACCCCGCCCGCCGGCCCCTTCCAGGGCCGGATCGAGTTCGCGCCGCCGCCCGAGGCCGTGGCCGGCGTCATCGTCTACCGGGTCCACTCCGCCGAGGACGGCCAGGTGACCCACGCGGCGGCCGTGCGGGTGCGGCTCACGACCTTCACCTCCTGACCGGGGGGCCTGACAGGCTACGTCCGTGACCGGACGCTCCATCAACCTGTTCTCCGACACCCAGACCCGCCCCACCGAGGCGATGCGGGCCGCGATGGCCGCCGCGGAGGTGGGGGACGAGCAGCGCGGGGCCGACCCCACCGTCAACCTGCTGCAGGACCGCATGGCCGAGCTGCTCGGCAAGGAGCGCGCCATCTTCTTCCCCACCGGGACGATGTGCAACCTGGCGGCTGTCGGCGCCCACACCCGTCCGGGGGACTCGATCGTGCTCGAGCACAGCGGCCACGTGCTGCGTTCGGAGACCTCGGGTGCGGCAGCGGTGAACGGGTGCGTCATCGAGACGATCCGCGGTGACCGCGGCTTCTTCACGCCCGAGCAGTTGGCCCAGGTGCTGACCCCGGGCAACCAGTACGTGCCGCCCACCCGGCTGGTGTGCCTGGAGCAGACCCACAACTTCGCGGGCGGCACGGTGTGGCCGCGAGCCCAGTACGAGGCCGTCGCCGCGCTGGCCCACGAGCAGGGGGTCGCCGTGCACACCGACGGCGCCCGATTGATGAACGCGGTGGTGGCGTCGGGCGTCGAGGCTGCAGCCTGGGCCGCCCCGGTGGACACCATCTGGGTCGACTTCACCAAGGGGCTCGGCGCACCGACCGGCGCGGTGCTGGCCGGCCCGGCCGACGTCATGGAGCGGGCGTGGCTCCTGAAGCACCGCTTCGGCGGGGCCATGCGCCAGGCCGGCATCGTCGCGGCGGGCTGCCTCCACGCCCTCGACCACCACGTCGATCGCCTGGCCGACGACCACGCCAACGCGGCGCGCCTCGCCGAGGGGCTGGCCGGGGTCGGCCTCGACGTCACCGCGCCGGAGACCAACCTGGTCTACGTGGATCCGCGGCCGGTCGGCCTGGATGCCGTGTCCTTCGCGGCAGCCATGGCCGATGCCGGCGTGGAGATCAGCACGCTCGGCGACCGCAACCGGCTCTGCACACACCTGGACGTGACCGAGGGCGACGTCGCCGACGCACTCGCCGCCGCCCGCCTCGTCGCCGCCCGGACCCCCTGACCGACCGGCCGGTGCCACGGCCGGCGCGCGACGTCAGCACTGCCAGTTCCGCTCGGGGTGGACGGGTGGGGGCTGGTTCGGAGGCTCGCGGGCGCCGGCGTCGACTCAGCCCCGGCCGGGGAAGCCGGGCACCCCGGCGTCGCGCGCCACGCCGAGGCTGTTCAGCGCCATCGACACGAGGGTGTACTGCCCCACGGTGAAGATCAGGTCGAGCAGCTGCTGCTCGTCCCAGCGCTGCGCCAGCGCGTCCCAGGTCTGGTCGGTGATGCACTGGTCGTCGTGCAGCTCGTCGACGGCGACGAGCAGCGTCCGGTCGGCGTCGCTCCACCCGCCGTCCTCGAGCTCACCGGTGAGCGCCACCACCTCGTCGTCGGTGACGCCGGCCCGCGTGCCGATGATGGTGTGCTGGCCGAACTCGTACTCGGCGCCGCAGCGCCACCCGACCCGGAGGATGGCGAGCTCGCGCTCGCGTTCGGGCAGCGTGCTCTTGGCCAGCACGTGGTTGCCGAACACCAGCCACCGCTTCAGCAGCTTGGGGTGGCGGGCGAGGGTGGCGAAGATGTTGAGGGTCGGCCCGGGCATGGCGCCCCGCGCGTCATCACCGAGCTCGTCCTCCGGGAGCGGTTCGAGGCGGGGGCGGGTGGGGCGGATCCTGGCCATCATCGGCCAGAACGTACCGCCGCCGGCAGGGGCACGGACCCGGCGAGCAGCAGCGGGGCGAGGTCGGCCGCGGGGCCGGGTCGGGCCAGGAGGTGGCCCTGGGCCAGCGGGCAGCCGGTGGCCTGCACGGCGGCCAGCTCGGACTCGCGCTCGACGCCCTCGGCCACCACCGGCAGGCCGAAGGCCATCCCCACGTCGACCAGGGCCTGCAGGATGGCGCCGTCGCGGCTGCGCTCGGGGGCAGCGGCGACGAAGCCCCGGTCGATCTTGCAGGCCGTCACCTCCAGCCGGTGCAGCTGGCTCATCGAGGAGTACCCGGTGCCGAAGTCGTCGATGGCCAGCGAGATGCCGGCCCGGCGCAGGTCGTCCACCGTGCGCTGCACCTGGTCGGCATCGCGCATCAGCATCGTCTCGGTGACCTCGAGGACGAGGCGGTCGGGCGTGAGGCCCGAGCGGGCGATGGCGGCCAGGACCTCGGTCGAGAAGTGCTCCGACTCGAGGTCCGAGACGCTGACGTTGATCCAGGCCTGCAGCGTTCGCGGGGCGTGGAGCTCCCGATCCCAGCGGGCGAGCTGGTCGCAGGACTCCTGCACCACGAAGCGCGTGAGGCGGCGGATGAGACCGCACTCCTCGGCCAGGGGGACGAACTCGGCGGGCAGGCGGAGCGTGCCGTCGGGACGCCGCCAGCGGACGAGCGACTCCACCCCCACGATGACCCCCGAGGTGGTGTCGACGATCGGCTGGTGGTGCAGCACCAGGTCCCCGTCGTCGATGCCGTGGCGCAGCTCGACCTCGAGGTCGATCTGGGTGGCGCCCGTCGTCTCGGTGCCGGGCACGTACACCGAGATCCGGTCCCGGCCGGCGCGCTTGGCGGCGTACATGGCCTGGTCCGCGGTCTGGACCAACCGCTCGCTGCTGCCGACCTCGGAGCGGGCGACGCCGATCGAGGCCGAGAGGCTGACCTCCCGGCCCGCGACGTGGAACGGCTCGGACAGCACGGAGCGGAGCCGCTCGGCGATGGCGAGGGCGGTCTCCGGGGTCGTGCCGGGTGACAGCAGGACGCAGAACTCGTCCCCGGCCCAGCGGGCCAGGAGATCGGTGCCCCGCACGCCACGGCGGAGCCGGTCCACGGCCACCACGAGGACCTCGTCGCCGGTGCGGTGCCCGAGCGAGTCGTTGACCACCTTGAACCGGTCGAGGTCGATGAACAGCAGCGTGCGCTCGCCGGCGGCACTGCCGGCTGTCGCCTCGATGGCCAGCTCGAGCTGGACCCGGTTGGGCAGGCCGGTGAGGGCGTCGTGGGTGGCCTGGTGGCCGAGCTGGCGCTCCAGTCGACGGCGCTCGGTGACGTCCTTGGCGACGCCGAAGACGCCGACGATCTCGCCGTCGACGACGATCGGCGTGTTCGTCACCTCGAGGTCACGCACCTCACCGGAGCGGTGCAGGACCTTCACCCCGTACTCCTGCGCCTCCCCCGACGTGGCCCGCTCGAACTGGGCGGCGGTCCGCTCCACGTCGTCGGGGTGCATGAGCGTGGCGAACGACGACCCCATGAGCTCTCGGGCCGAGTAGCCGGTCAGCAGCTCCGAGGCCGGGTTGACCATCGTGTAGCGGCCGTCCAGGTCGAGGGCGTACACGGCGTCGGTGTTGTGCTCGAAGAGCGAGCGGAAGCGCTGCTCGCTCTCCTCGATCCGGCGGCGGGCCTCGCGGCGGTCGGTGACGTCGCGGGCCGACACGTGCAGCATGTCGCCGCCCGGCGATCCGCTCACGTTCATCTCCAGCCACCGGAGGGAGCCGTCGCGGCAGCGCACCCGGCGCTCGTAGAGCACGGTCTGGTCGGCGGGCAGCTGGAGCGGCGTGTCCGGGTGGCGGAGGTCCTCGGGGTGGATCAGCTCGAAGTACGACCGGCCGATCAGCTCGTCGGGCGTCCAGCCGAGGATGTGGGTGCTGGCGGCGTTCGCCGACTGGATGCGCCCGTCGGGGCCGACGGTCACGATCAGGTCCCGGGAGGTGTCGAGGATCCCCTGGAGGTGGTGGTGCTGCTGGGTCACCTGCCGCACGAGCGACCCGAGGAAGACGCCGAGGGCGACGATGGTGCCGGTGCGCATGGTGGCGTAGTCGAAGTTGGCCTGGTCCACGGCCCGCTGCGACACGGCCACGGTCCACACGCCGGCGGCCAGACCGGCGGCCACCCCACCCGCGACGCCGCCGCGGCCGGGCCAGCGCATCGTGGCCTCGAGCATGGCGAGCAGCCCGATGAGGTAGATCGGCTCGGAGGGGTCGCTCAGGTTGTTGCCCAGGATCAGTGCCACGACCACGACGTCGAAGGCCATGGCGACCACGCCGACCTGGCGGACGGTGCGGTCGTCGGGCGTGCCCCGCAGCGCCAGCCACGCCCACGCCACGCCGCACCAGAACAGGGCGGCCTTCACCCACGTCAGCGCCAGGCTGTCCCCCGGCTCGATCACGCTCTGGAGCACGGTGAAGACGGCGGCCACGAACCGGAACCGCCAGATGAAGCGCTCCCGGGACAGACGCTCGACGGCATCTCCGACGGCGTACCCAGGGGCTGTCATCACCCCGCTATCGGCCGATCCGGCACCGGTCTTGAGGTCGGCGGAGCCGCCGGCCGGCCGCAGCGGGACGTGACTTCCCGGATCAGTACCGGTAGTGGTCCGACTTGTACGGGCCCTCGGTGGGGACGCCGATGTAGTCGGCCTGCTCCGTCGAGAGCTTCGTGAGCTTGACGCCGAGGCTCCCGAGGTGGAGGCGGGCCACCTTCTCGTCCAGCTGCTTGGGCAGGACGTGGACGCCGAGGGCGTAGTCCTGGGTCTTGTTGAACAGCTCGATCTGGGCGACCACCTGGTTCGAGAACGAGCAGCTCATCACGAAGCTGGGGTGGCCGGTGGCGCAGCCCAGGTTCAGGAGGCGACCCTCGGCCAGCATGATGATCGAGTGCCCGTCGGGGAACGCGTACTCGTGCACCTGGGGCTTGATCTCGGTCTTGGTGACGTCGCTCATCCGGTTGAGGCCGGCGATGTCGATCTCGTTGTCGAAGTGACCGATGTTGCCGACGATGGCGTTGTGCTTCATCTTCGCCATGTGGCCGGCGAGGATGATGTCCTTGTTGCCGGTGGCGGTGACGAAGATGTCGGCCCGCTCGACCACGTCCTCGAGGGTGGTGACCTCGTAGCCGTCCATGGCGGCCTGCAGCGCGCAGATGGGGTCGACCTCGGTGACGACCACCCGGGCACCCTGGCCCCGGAGGGACTGGGCGCAGCCCTTGCCGACGTCGCCGTAGCCGCAGACGACGGCGACCTTGCCGCCCATCATCACGTCGGTGGCCCGGTTGATGCCGTCGATCAGCGAGTGGCGGCAGCCGTAGAGGTTGTCGAACTTGGACTTGGTGACCGAGTCGTTCACGTTGATCGCCGGGAACAGGAGCTGGCCGGCCTGGTGCATCTGGTAGAGCCGGGCCACGCCGGTGGTGGTCTCCTCGGTCACGCCCTTGATGTCGGGGGCGATCGCGTGCCACAGCTTGGGATCCTCGGCCTGGAGGCGCCTCAGGAGGGCCAGGACCTCGGTCCACTCCTCCGAGTCGTCCTCGGTGGCCTCGGGCACGGCCCCGGCCTTCTCGTACTCCAGGCCCTTGTGGACCAGCAGCGTGGCGTCGCCGCCGTCGTCGAGGATCATGTTCGGCCCGGTCTCGCCGTGGGGGCCCGCCGGCCAGCGCAGCGCCTGCTCGGTGCACCACCAGTACTCGGCCAGCGTCTCGCCCTTCCAGGCGAAGACGGGGATGCCGCGCGGGTCGTCGATGGTGCCGTCTGGGCCGACCGCGACGGCCGCGGCGGCGTGGTCCTGGGTGGAGAAGATGTTGCAGCTGACCCAGCGGACCTCGGCGCCGAGGGCGGTGAGGGTCTCGATGAGCACGGCTGTCTGGATGGTCATGTGCAGGCTGCCCATGATCCGGGCGCCGGCCAGCGGCTGGGCGTCGGCGTACTCGGCCCGCAGCGACATCAGGCCGGGCATCTCCACCTCGGCCAGCTCGATCTCCTTGCGGCCCCAGGGGGCCAGGGACAGGTCGGCGACCTTGAAGTCGCGACCGTCGGTCTCCAGCGTCGTCATGGCGCGCCAGCTCCTCGTCGTGTGTGCTCGGTGTTCGGGAAGGACGGGGCGGCTGGACGCAACTGGCGCCTCTCGTGACAGCCGGCCGGGCGCCCAGGGTACGCGGTCGACGGCCCCGTGCCGTCAACCCACGATCCGGGCCCCGGCAGCACGGCCGGTAGGGTCGCCTCCCGTGCTCGGACGTCTCCAGTGGGTCGCGACCGCCGTCGTGCCCCTCGCGTTCGGCCTGGCGACCATCGCCCTGCAGCGCGTCGGTGGCGTCACCATGTTCGATGACGAGCTCGGGTTCCTCGGCGAGGCCGTGTACCTGTCGGCCCGCGACGGCGAGCCGATGCTCTACGGGATGCCCTTCTACTCCTCGGGCTACCCGGCCCTGCTCGCCGTCCCCATGAGCATCCTGCCCTTCGACCCGTGGGTGATCGCCGTGGGCACCAACCTCGTGCTGCTCGCTGCGCTGGGCCCGGTACTGCACGCCATGGTCCGCCGGCTGTTCGCCCTGCCCGGCACGGCGGCCGCCGTCGTGGCGGTCACCGGCGCCACCGCCACCACCGTGGTCCTCCAGACGCCGCGCGCCTGGGCCGAGGTGTGCGTGGCCTTCGCCTTCACCCTGTGGGCCTGGCTCCTGCTGCGCTACAGCCGCGTCGGCCCCGGCCGGGGCGCGCTCCCGCTCGCCCTCGCTGCCGCCGCCATGCTCGCCGTGCACCGACGGGCCAGCGTCGTCGTCGTCCTCACCCTCGCCGCCATCGCGGTGTGGTCGCTGCTCCCGCTGCTGCGCGGCGACGGCCCGGTCCGCCAGCGCGTCCGGTCGGTCCCGTGGCGGACGCTCCTGGCGGCCGAGGTGGTCGGCGTGGCGTCGGCGGTCGGCGCCCTCGCGCTCGACGCGTACATCGTCGACCGGCTCTACCAGGGGACGACGTCGGGCAGCCGGCTCGACAAGGCGCAGAACCTGCTGTCGACGGCATGGATCCCGGCCCTGCTCGGCCACCTCTGGTCGCTGCTGGCCACGACGTTCGTGCTCGCCGGCGTCGCGGGCCTGTTCCTGGCCTGGTCCGTGAAGCTGCGCCGCGACCTCGTCTTCTCGGTCGTGTTGCTCCTCGCCGTGGGCGGCGTCGCCATGACGTCGGTGCTCTTCCTCGCCACCGGGACCCGGGCCGACCAGCTCGTCTACGAGCGGTACCTCGGCGCCACGGCTCCGGTCCTGATCATGCTCGGTGCCGGTGCGATCGCCAGCCGGATGGGGTCGGTGCGGTGGTGGGTGCTGGCCAGCGCGGGCACGCTCCTGGCCAGCGGCGTGGCGCTCTCGGTGTCGCTCGAGGATTCCCGCCTCACCGGCAACGTGCAGAAGTTCACCGTCCCGACGCTCACCAGCTTCGACCTCGTGGCGACCGGGTGGGGTCAGGCGTTCACCGAGCAGATCCACGTGCTGCCGATCACCGCCCTCGTCCTCGCCGTCGTCGCCGTCGCCGGGGCTGCGTCCGCGTGGCGGTCGTGGCTCGGCCCGGCCGTCGTCCTCGGGGCCGGGGCCGCGACCGTGGCCGCCGGCTCGGCCGGGAACCTGCGCCCGTTCGCCGACCAGTGGGAGCAGACCGGCCGGGAGGCCGCCGACGTGCTCCGCGACGCCGACGTCGAGGTGCTGCAGTACGGGCCCCACCTGCGCCACGAGGCCCGCAACGTCCTGCACTACCGGCTCGGGTACCCGGACCCCGTCCTCACCGACCCGCCGTCGTGTGCGGTGTCCCCCTACACGGCCGGTCCGCCCGAGCTCGGCGAGGAGCACGCGCTGACCCCGGTGGTCGAGGTCGGCTTGTTCCCCGGCGTGGTCTACGAGCTCGGCTGCTGATCTTCCCCGCTACGGCACGAGGGACCAGACGGCGAGGTCGCCGTCCTGCTCGGTGCCCACGAGCGTCGCACCTGCCGCGGGCGGCCCGGAGGCCGATGCCAGCAGCAGCTCGGCGTCGTCGGGCGGGGCGCCCTCGAAGTACGCGACCTCGACGTCGGGGTGCCAGAACTGGGTGTTGTAGGCCCAGTACACGTGCAGGTCCTCGTCCAGGTCGACCCACACCGTCTCGTCGGTGTCCTCGAGGACGGGACCGAGCCGGTGCCGGGCGGCCCAGGCCTCCGACGCCGGGCCGGCCCAGTCCAGCACCGACGTGATGCCGGCCTGGACGTTGAGGGCGGCCACGACCGCGAGGGGGACGACCCAGCCCCGCCCGTCGCGCCGGGTCAGGGCGACAGCGGCGAGCGCCACGATGGCCGCGGCGGCCGCCAGCCCGGTGGCGACGACGTGGTCCCGGCCGAAGGCGTCGATCGGCACCCGGAGGGAGGCGATGTTGTGCCAGGCGATGGGGAGGTCCCAGACGTCGTCGGCGTACCAGGCGTCGAGGGTGATGGCGATGCCGACGCTGGCCACGGCGGCAGCCAGGACGCCGGGCCACGCCCACCGGCGGGGCACGGACGGTGCGAGCACCACGAGCACCGGCACCCACTGCTCGAGGTACCGGCCGTAGACGGGCAGGTCGGCACGGCTGATGTCGATGCCGGCGCCGACCTCGTAGGACCCGATGGTCCCCAGCGCCAGGCTGCCGAGCGCACCGAGCAGGACGAACCCCAGGGCGAGGCCCCGGGCGCCGGCGCGGTCGACCCAGCCGGCGTGTGCGGCGGCGACCAGCCCGAGGGGCACGAGACCGAGTGTGGCCACGACGAGGTACCAGGACTGCCCGGCGGCGATGACCGCGGCGCCGACCGGCTCACGGAGGGCCCCCAGTGGCGACCCGGCCAGCGACGGCATGGTCCCGGCCGGGTACAGGCGGTCGGTGGCCCAGGCGTGGACGACCTGGGTGGCCAGCACCACCAGGATCGTGGCGCCGACGAGGCAGCCGGCGGACCGCAGCGGCAGGACACCCGTCCGCCACGCCACGGCGGCGACGACACCGACGGCGACGACCGAGACGACCGCGCGGGGGTGGATCGCATACGACGCCCCCACGACCGATCCGGCCACCAGCGCCCAGGGCACGGTCCCGACGTCGAGGGCCCGGTGGACGGCGAGGACGCCGAGCGCCACGACGAGGACGAGCAGCGCCTCGGGGAGCAGCATCGTCGCCTGCAGGACCGACGCCGCCATGGCACCGCCGCCGACGGCCGCGGCTGCGCTGACGAGCGGGCGGAGGGCGGCGATGCGGGTGCCGACCAGGTGCAGCACCGGGATGACCGCCGCCGCTGCCACCGCGTTGAGCCCCTGCGCCGCGTTCTGCAGCTGCCCGGGCTCCAGCACGGCTGCAGCCGGAGCCAGGAGCGTGCCCCAGCCGGGCAGGTAGGTGGGCCCGTAGAGGGCGGGTGCGTCACCGGCGAGCAGTCGGGCCACGCCGATGTAGCCACCCTCGTCCTGGAAGATGAAGGGCGACACGACGCTGCGGGCCAGCAGGAGCCGACCGACCACCGAGACCACGGTGGCGACCCCGACGACGATCCAGGCGGCGCGGTGCGACCTGCGCTGCGGGGAGGTCGCCATCGGCGCCGACGCTAGTTCGACCCTCGTTCGATCTCGGGACCCATGATCGCCCGGGCCAGGGCCACCACCTCGCCGGGTTCTGCGTGGCGGCCGCGCTCGGCCTTGGAGAAGATCAGCTCACCGTCGATGGTGACCTCGAACCGACCCTTGTCGGCCGGCAGCAGCTCGAGCGCCTCGATGATCGGGGCCCAGGCCCGGAGCAGTTCGTCCGTCAGACCGACGGCTCTCGGGACGTAGTCTCACGGGACGCAGAAGGCGATCGAGATGCGGTGCCGGGGGTCGAGCAGCGTCATGCGCCGAGGGTATCGATGCCTCGTGGCCCGGGGTCGATCTCGTTCTCCTGGGCCAGGTGCCAGCTCACCAGGTCCCCGACGAACACGAGGTCGAGCAGCTGGGCCAGCGGCCCCTCGCCCTCGGCACGGACGACGTGGCGGTCGTGCACCACCTCGTCCAGCATGGCTTCCACGGCGGGGAAGCGCTCGACGTCGTCGTGGTGCTCGTGGTCGTGGCGAAGCTCCACGAGCGAGAAGACCTGCCGGGTCATGTCGCCGTGCTGACCCCAGCCGGACAGCTCGTGGGCGAGGGCACCGGGCAGGGCGAGGTCGAACGCCGGGGCCTTCACGTCGTCGTTCACCTGCTCCTTCCACCGCCGGGCGGCGACGGCGCCGACCGGCCCGGCGGCCGCCACGAGCACCATCGTGCGCCCGATGCGCCGGGCCAGCCGGGCAGCCTCACCGTCGGGCACGTCGAGGCGCGTCCGCCGGGCGCGGAGCTGGGCGACGGCGGCGTCGACCGCCTCGGCCAGGCCGGGTCCGCCCAGCGGTGTGGCGAGGGCGCTCAGCCCGTCGAGGAGCCGCAGGGTGCGCACGAGCATGGGCGAGAAGCCGTAACGGGGGGCGGGGACGTCGTCGGTGCTGGGCACGACGTCACCGCCGTGCTGGGCCACGCCGTCGACGATGTCGCCGGCGCCCACGGCGGTGAGGACGGCCCGCCGTTCCACGGCGGCCCGCAGCGTGCTGGTGGCCTCCCGGGTGGCACCGCTCGAGATGAACACGCAGCGCCACTCGTCGGACACGAAGTCCGGGAGGCCGGGCCCGTGGTGCACGAAGACGGGGACCGGCGACCACGGGGCCACCAGCGCCTGCGCGGCCTGGGCCACGATGGCGTCGGCGCCGGAGGCGACGAGGACCATGCCGTGGACGCCGGCGAAGGGGGGCACGTCGACGGGGTCGGTGCCGGCGGCGGCGACCGCGTCGGGCGTGGCGAGCACGGCCGCACGGACCCCGAGGCTGTCGATGGGGCCGTCGGGGAGCAGGGGCGACACGAGGTCAGGCGTCGGGGTCGAAGGTGGGCGTGATGCCCTGGGACTCGGCCTTGGCGAGCAGCCGGTCGACCTCGGCGTCGTCGATGGTCGTGGCCTCGTCGATCAGCATGATCGGGATGTCGTCACGGATGGCGTAGGTCCGCTTGAGGCGGGGGTTGAGGAGCAGGTCCTCGTCCTCGAAGTAGTAGAGCGGGCCCTTGTCCTCGGGGCAGGCGAGGATGTCGAGCAGCAGCTGGTCGAGTGCCATGGGGACGTTCTAGCCCACGAAGTGGGAGCGGACTTCCTCGACCTTGGCGTCGCACTGCTCCCTCGTGGAGGCCTCGAGGTTCAGGCGCAGCAAGGGCTCGGTGTTGGACGGTCGCAGGTTGAACCACCAGTCGCCGAGGTCGACGGTGAGGCCGTCGAGCCGGTCCTGGTCGTGGCCGGCGTAGGCCTCGGCCACCCGGTCGATGACGGCGGCGGGATCGTCCACGGTGGTGTTGATCTCGCCCGAGGCGGCGTAGCGCTCGAAGGGCTTGCGCAGCTCGGACAGCTTCTGGCCGGTGCGGCTGAGCTGCTCGAGCACGACCAGCGACGCGATGGAACCCGAGTCGGCTCGCCAGTTCTCGCGGAAGTAGTAGTGCGCCGAGTGCTCGCCGCCGAACGCGGCACCGGTCTCGGCCATCGTCGCCTTGATGAAGCTGTGGCCGACCCGGGTGCGGATGGGGGTGCCGCCGTTCTCGGTGACGACCTCGGGCACCGTCTTGGAGCAGATGAGGTTGTGCAGGATGGTGGCGCCCGGTTCCTTCTCGAGGATGCCCTTGGCGACGATGGCGGTGGTGATCGACCCCGAGACCGGCTGGCCGAGGTCGTCGACCAGGAACACCCGGTCGGCGTCGCCGTCGAAGGCCAGACCGACGTCGGCGCCGACCTCGAGGACGCGAGCCTGGAGGTCGCGGAGGTTCTCCACGTCGATGGGGTCGGCCGGGTGGTTCGGGAAGGTGCCGTCCAGCTCGCCGTACATGACCTCGAGGTCGACCGGGAGCCCCTCGAACACCTTGGGCACCACGAGGCCGCCCATGCCGTTGGCGGTGTCGGCCACCACCTTCATCGGGACCAGCGCGGCGGTGTCGATGAAGCTGCGGACGTGGTCGGCGAAGGCGTCGAGGAGCTCGACGTCGTCGACCGTGCCGACCTCGCCTTGCGGGGACAGGTCGTCCTCCAGGATCATCCGCTTGATCTCGTCCATGCCCGTGTCGGAGCCGATGGGCTTGGCGCCGGCCAGCGTCATCTTGATGCCGTTGTACTGGGCCGGGTTGTGGCTGGCGGTGAACATCGCACCGGGTGCGTCGAGGCTGCCGGCGGCGAAGTACAGCATGTCGGTGGAGGCCAGCCCGATGCGGGTGACGTCCATCCCCTGGCTGGTGACCCCGTCGCAGAACGCATCCACCAGCTCGACCCCGGACGGGCGCATGTCCCGGCCGACCAGCACGCGCTCGTGGGGCTCGGGCTGGGTGCGCACGAAGCGGGCGAAGGCCACGCCGATGGAGCGGACCAGCTCGGCGTCGAGCTGGTCCGGGGTCGTCCCGCGGATGTCGTACGCCTTGAAGACAGCATGGATGTCGGCCACGACGGAAGGGTGGCTGCCGCCGGCGCCGGTTGGCAAGCAGGCGCGTCCCGTGCCGCTACGGGTCGGCGGGCTCGGGCACGGCCGGGTCGGCGATCTCGTCCACCGGCCGCTCCCGGGTGGCGACGAGGACCACGCCGGCCAGGACCGAGAGGGTGGCGAGGCCGATGACGCGGTCCATCGAGGTGCCGACCAGGCCCACGGAGGCGGGCAGGTCGACGGCGGGGGCGATGAGGCCTGACAGCAGCTCGCGGATCCCGAGCCCGCCGGGGAAGATCCCGATGGCCGACGCCGCGACGGTGGCCATGGAGAGCGACGTGGCCTGGGCGATGCTCGGGTCGAAGCCGAGGGCCCGGATCGTGAGGTAGAGCCGCACCGCCTTCACCAGCACCGACACCGCCTCGACGGCGACGAGCCGGCGCAGCACCGCGCCCACCGGCGGACCCGCCAGGCGGCGCACGAGCACGACGGCGCCGGCCAGCATGGCCATCCCGACGACGACCAGGACGCCGGCCTGCACCGGTGCAGCCCCGGCCTGGACGGCGGCCACGATGACGAGGGCCACGGCGATGTAGGCCACGCCGACCGCGAGCGTGGACGTGACGGCGTGCGCGGTGGTGGATCCGCCCTTGGCCAGTGCCCGGGTGCGCACCAGCACCGACCCCGGGATGGGGAGGAGGTTGAAGGCGGCGGCGACCACCGACACGCGCAGTGCCGCCGGCAGGGCGACCTGTTGGCCGACGATCCGGGCCGACACCCGGTACTCCTCGGCGTTGACGAAGGCCCCGGGCAGCACCAGGGCGGCGGCGAGCGCGACGAGTGCCCAGTCGATGCCGCCCCGGTCGGGCGGGAGGGCCCGCCACGCGGCGACGGTGGACCCGGCGAACAGCGCCACCGCCACGAGGTACGCGACCCGGCGGCGGGCCGGCGTGGACGCCCACGAGCGCAGCTCCGCGAGCCGGCGCAGCGGAGCCGGGAGGCGCGACGGGAGCCCGCCGCTCGACTCGGTGGTGGGGTCGGGCACGGCGGGTGATCGTAGGACCGCGGCGACGGGCTCCCGGCTCCGCACCCCCGAGCGGCGTCAGCCGGTCACGTCGGTGAAGATGGGCACCACGCCGACGGCGTCGTAGGCGCCGGTCGACGACCACCGGCGGACCCGGGCCAGGTCGACGGCGAGGCGCACCACGTCGTGGCCGACCCGCACCGTCGAGGGCGCGCCGGTCTCGTCGAGCCGCACCGGGATCTCGCCGAGCGACAGCTCGGCCCGCTCGACGAGGTGGAGGATCTCGATGTCGAACGCGAAGCCGTCGACGCGGGCGTGGGTGAAGAGCGAGCGGGCGACGTCGCCCCGGAACGCCTTGAGCCCGCACTGGGTGTCACGGGGCCCGGCCAGCAGCACGGCAGCGGACAGTCCGTTGACGACGCGGCTGCCGAAGCTGCGCAGGCCGGTGGCGCGGGCCACCACCGACTCGGGGTGGCGGCGGTTCCCGATGACGACGTCCCAGCCGGCCTCGACGGCCTCGAGCGCGCGGCGCAGCTGGGACGGCTCGTAGGCCAGGTCGGCGTCGGTGAACAGGACGACGCGGCCCCGGGACGCCAGCATCCCCGCTCGGACCGCCGCCCCCTTCCCGCGGTTCCGCGGCAGCACGATCACCTGCTCGGCGCCGGCTTCCACGGCGATGGAGGCGGTCTCGTCTCCGGAGCCGTCGTCGACCACCACGACCTCGAGGCCACCGTCGGCGGCCACGTCGGCCAGCTCGTCGTGGATGCGGGTGACCGTGGCGCGGATCCGGTGCCGCTCGCGGTAGGCGGGGATCACCACCGTGAGGCGGTACGTTCCGTCGACCAGCGGGCGACCCGCCGGCGTGCGCCGCTCGCGGATGGCCTCGCCCAGCACCCAGCGGTAGCCCACGGCCCGCACGGCGGCGGCAGCGGCGAGGGACAGGCCCTTCGCGGCGAGCAGGCCGCCGACGGTGGTGTAGCCGGCGGCGGTGAAGGTGACCCGGAGCACCACCGCGTCGACCACGGCGGCGACCGAGGCGAGGAGGACGAACGCGAACGGGTGCCGGACCCAGCGGAAGTACGGGTTGGAGTGGAACGTCGCCACCCGGTGCGCGGCGTAGGAGACGACGGAGGCCACGGCGATGGCGACCAGGTCGGCGACGATGAGCGGCCATCCGAGGCCGGCCCGGAGGGCCACCAGCACGCCGACATCGACGGCCGTCGGCAGCACCGATACGCCGGCGAACGCGAGGAGTCGGCGGGGCATCCCTTCGGACGCTATGCGTCGGGCGGCGTCGGGCTGGGGGCCGGTTCCACCTCGTCGGCCGCGGGGTCCGGCGGCGCCCGGTCGACCTGCGCCCTCGTGGTGCCGGTGCCGTCGGCAGGTCGCAGCTCGCGAACCGCGACGGGCGGCCGCCGGGCCAGGACGACCGCGCCCGCCACGCCGAGCAGCGTCAGCACGATGGCGAGCAGGTCGATGCCCGTCCGACCGTAGGACAGCTGCACCTCGTTGTCCGTGGGCACCACGACCATGAGGTTCGGCGCCACCCGGTACGGACCGTCGGCGCCGGAGGCCTCCCAGTTCGGGAAGTACGACGCCTTCACCAGCACCGGCGTGCCGGGACGGTCGACCCGGAACGAGATCGTGCTGTCGCCGACGTCGACGTCGGAGACCACCGCGGGCGTGATGGCGCGGGCCGGGGCGACGTCACCCGGCTCGAGCCGCTGCCACTGCTCCGGCCCGTCGGCGGCCAGCGCGACGTCCCAGCGGGACGGGTCCTGGAACCACTCGAGCGCCGCACCGGGGCACGGCGGCTCGCCCTCCTTGCACCCGAGCCACTCGTCCTGGGTCCCGGCCGCCGTGGTGACGACCGGCTCGTGGTCCAGCGCCTCCACCAGGTCGGCGTCGGCGACCTCGTAGACGACCCACGGCCCGTCGCTGGCGATCTCGGTCAGGTCCGGGTTGGCGTCGGCGGCATCCTGGGCCTCGGGTGTGCGGGCCAGGTAGTAGCGCACGCCCATCAGCTGCATGTGCTCGACGCCGGCGTCGACGTCGAGGTCCCGGTACGGCATGTCGCGCTGAGCGCGACTCGGCGCCTGGGACAGCTCGGATTGCATGAGGAAGTGGAACGGCGTGGTGGAGGAGGCCTCGAAGTAGAGGCCCTCCATGGAGCCGATGCAGCCGTCGGTCCAGTGGGGCAGGAGCATCAGCGCCATCGGCGTGCCGTAGTCGTTGAGGTCGGCGCTGTACTCCCACAGCGAGCGACCGCAGCCGTTGGTCTCCCCGACCTCCGCCATCGTGGTCACGATCCCCCGGTACTCCGGGTAGGCCTCCTTGCGCTCGTACCCGCTGTAGTTCCAGCGGGACCAGTCGGTGACGAAGTTGCGGCCCCCGACGTCGATGCCGAGGGCATCGGGGACCTCGAGCGAGAACACCCCGGGCACACCGACGGAGCGGTTGAGCCGGTAGGTGCCGTCGGCGTTCTGCGCGCCGCCCGGGAGGTTGCGGAGCTGACCGGCGAGGAAGCCGCCGAGGAGGAGCAGGGCGAGCGGCGCGGCGGCCAGGGTGACCCAGCGCTTCGGTCGGCGCGGGTCGGGGGCCAGCACCTGGGCCAGCGCCCGGGCGACCTCGCCGACGCCGATGGCGGCGAGCCAGTACACGACCAGGTACCAGAACGGCAGCAGGCGTGCGTTCCACAGCCGGCCCTGGGGCAGGAACACGAAGGCGAGAGCCAGCCCGAGCCCGACGACGATGAGGGCGACGCCGACCCGGCTGCGGAACGCCACGGACAGCACCGCGCCGACCAGCGCCAGCGCGGCGAACAGGCGCAGGTCGCCCGGGACGAGCTCGGGCCACACGTCGTCCGCGAACCACGTCCACAGGGCGACGCCCTCGCGGTGGACCGCGATCTTCTCCCATCCCATGTCGTTGACGTAGGCGCGGCGCCAGAAGAACGGCAGCACCCACCAGGCCGCGAGCAGCGCGGCCACGACCCCGGAGCTGAGCAGCCACCACGTCCGCCCCACACCGAACCGGGCTCGCCCGATCCCTTCCTGCCCCGCCGATCGACCATCGATGGTCGACTCGCGCGCAGGGAAGGTGGTTTCCAGCGGGAAGGTGGTTTCCGGCGGGTCGGTGGTCTCCTGCGGCTCGGTGCCCTCACGGGTCAGGACCACGAGGGCCACGATCGCGACCAGCACGACCGTGACCGCCACCACCGGTCCGGTGCCGGCGACGGCCAGGGGCTCGAGGCCGTCGAAGATCGCGTACCGATCGACGAGCGCCGCAGAGCCGAGCACCGTGGCCGCGCCGAGCACCACGATGGTCGCCGCGACCGCCCCCACCAGCACGGTCCGCCGGTGCTCGACGCCCTCCCGGGCCGGCTCGGCGGTCAGGTGGACGAGGACCAGGACGACGGTGGCGCCGAGGGCGAAGAACGCGGGGATCAGGTGGCAGAGGCCGACGAGGGCGAGCAGTCCCGCCGCGGTGGCCCGGTGGGTGCCGGTGCGCAGGCCGTGGACCAGCACGCCGAGGTACACGATGGCCAGGGCGAGGCTGATCGAGAAGTTGAACTCCCCCGCCATGGTGGAGGCGATGTTGCCGCCGTAGATCGTGAACGACTTGTCGAAGAGGAACCCGAGCGTGGTCACCGACAGCAGCGCCGGCGTCGGGTGGGGCAGCCGGGCCAGGCGACCGAACGCGTAGGCCGCGACGGGCATGGCCACCACACCGGCGACGGAGACGAGCTTGAACGACGGCCCGTACGGGATCGCGACGCCCACGACGGCGATCGCCCCGGCGACCACGGCGATCGGCACCCGGTGTCGGTGGCTGCCGAAGACCCCGGCGAGGATGGCGGCGGCGACGCAGGAGGCGACGAGCACGGACGCGAAGCCGGCGCCGAACCTGCTCCACGCGCCGGCGGCGAGCGCGACCACCGCCAGGCCGGCCGTGACGGCCAGCTCGGTGCGGTCGCGGACCCACCGCCCGGCGGCACGGCCGGTGACGAGCAGGGACGCGGCGGCGGGCAGGATCGCGGCGGCGCCGCCCACCCCGGCGTTCAGGGCCACCATCCCGAGGAACGGGACCACCATGTAGAACTGGAAGACGGGGAAGCCGGCGTACCAGTCCGGGGCCCAACCAGTGACCCGCAGGTCGGGCAGGAGGTGGTCCCGCAGATAGGCGAAGGCCCAGACGTGGGCCCCCATGTCACCGCCGGCCGGGGTGGTCTCGGCCAGGATCAGGTCGGGGTGGAGCTGCCAGAAGACGAACACGGCGCTGGCGGCGACGACGAGGACGTCGATCGTTCGTCGGGCGACCGGGGTCATGGTCGAGACATCCTCCCACCTCCCCCGACGGGGGACGGATCACCCACCGACGAGGAGGGCCACGACCGTGGTGGCGTTGAACCCGACGTGGGCCCAGATGCTGCGCCCGAGGCGGCCCGTGCGGTGGGCGAGCACGGACAGCACCAGGCCGAAGGCGGCGAGCGCCGGCAGCTGGAGGGCCTGGAAGTGGCTCACGCCGAACAGCACGGCCGTGATGAGCATCGTGGGCCAGAGGGGCACGTGCCGGGCGAGGGTGCGCTGGAGCATTCCCCGGAAGAAGACCTCCTCGGCGAGCGGTGCGGCGACCACCACGACGAGCACCAGGATCAGCACGCCGGGACCCTCGGCCTTGTCGGTCAGCTCCCTCGCCGGCGCCTCCAGGGCCTCCTGGTCGGTGTCGGTGAAGATGAAGATCGGCAGCGTCACGAGCGGCACCAGGACGAGCTGGCACGCCACGCCGATGGCCAGGCCGATCGGCACGTCGGGCAGGGTCATCCACAGGCCGAGGTCTCGGCGGGGGCCGTTGCCCCGCAGGCGGGTGGCGACGAGCGGCACGCCGAGCAGGCCCAGCCAGAGCGGGACCTGCAAGACCGCGACCTCACCGATGGTGAGGGCGTCGGTGTCGAGCTCGGACGCCGGGATGCCCTGGGCCAGCGCGAACAGGACGAAGCCGAGCGCCGAGGCGAGCTGGGCCACGACGAAGGCGACCACGAGGTCGACCCCGCCCCAGCGGGGCGCCGGCTCGGTCATGGGTGCTTCAGGAGGCGATGCGGCCGAGGTCGACCACGTTGCCGATGCGGCGGTCGACGAGCGACCAGCCGTTCGGCACCGACAGGCGCTCGGTGTGCTCGGCGCAGAGGTCGTAGTGCATGGGGTGCGACGGGGCCAGATGATCGACGGTGGCGACGCGGGACGCGTAGTCGTACGTCAGGGTCGCGGCCGGGCTCCGCTGGCACGCAGGACGAGAGCAGCTGGCACTCACGGCCCGCAGGGTAGCCAGGGGCATGGGCCGAGCGGTGGACGCCCCGGGGCGGTGTCGCCGCCCTGCCTGCACGCCTCACCGTCGGTCCCGGGCCGTATCCTTGGGCCGATGCAGCCCCAGTCCCCCCCACCGCCTCCCCCGCCGCCGGGACGCGATGCCAAGGGTGGGGTGCGCGGGGCCGGCTCCCGGCTGGGCGGGATGCCTCGCTGGTCGCTGTGGGTGCTGGTCGGCGTGCTGCTGCTGGGCTTCGTGCTGGCCGGCCTCTTCCCGACCGAGCCCCGCGAGGACCTCACCTACAGCGAGTTCCGCAGCGCGGTCACCGACGGTCGGGTGGAGACCATCGAGATCGACAACAACGACGGCGACATCGACGGCGAGCTCGAGGGCGGGACGCTGTTCACCACCACGGGCCCGGTCGACGGGGGCATCCCCGACGAGGACCTGCGCATCCTGCGCGACCAGGGGGTCGAGGTCAGCTACGTCACCCCGTCGCCGAGCTTCCTCGCCGCGATCCTGCCGTACATCATCGTGTTCGGCCTCTTCATCGGCTTCTTCATCTGGATGCAGCGCCGGGCCCAGGGCCAGATGAGCGGCGTCATGAGCATCGGCAAGTCCAAGGCCAAGCCCTACGACACCGAGCGCCCCGGAACCACCTTCGACGACGTCGCGGGCTACGAGGGCGTCAAGCAGGAGATCACCGAGGTGGTCGACTTCCTGCGCCACCCCGAGAAGTTCGCCGAGATCGGCGCCCGGATCCCCAAGGGTGTGCTGCTCGTCGGCCCGCCCGGCACCGGCAAGACCCTCATCGCCCGGGCCGTGGCCGGCGAGGCGGGCGTGCCGTTCCTGTCGGTCACCGGCTCGGACTTCATGGAGATGTTCGTGGGCGTCGGCGCCAGCCGCGTCCGCGACCTGTTCCAGACGGCCAAGAAGATGGGCAAGGCGATCATCTTCGTGGACGAGATCGACTCCATCGGTCGCAAGCGCGGCGCCGGGCTCGGCGGCGGCCACGACGAGCGGGAGCAGACGCTCAACCAGATGCTCTCGGAGATGGACGGCTTCGAGGCCACCGAGGGCATCGTGATGATGGCGGCGACCAACCGTCCCGACATCCTCGATCCCGCCCTGCTGCGGCCGGGGCGCTTCGACCGCCAGGTCGTCGTGCCGCTCCCCGAGGCCGAGGAGCGCCTCGCCATCTTGAAGGTGCACTGCAAGTCCAAGCGCGTCGCCGGCGACGTCGACATGCACACCGTGGCCAAGGGCACGCCGGGCATGAGCGGCGCCGACCTGGCCAACCTGGTCAACGAGGCGGCCCTGTTCGCGGTGCGGGCCGGCGACGAGGCCATCCACATGCGCCACTTCGAGATGGCCCGGGACCGGGTCCTGATGGGTCAGCGGCGCGAATCGATGGCGCTCTCGGACCACGAGAAGGAGGCCATCGCCTACCACGAGGCCGGCCACGCCGTGTGCGCCGCGGTCCTCCCCCACGCCGACCCGGTGCACAAGGTGACGATCCTGCCCACCGGCATGGCCCTCGGCGTCACCCAGCAGCTCCCCGAGGAGCGCCACATCTACCGCCAGGACTACATCGAGGACTCCCTCGTCGTCCGCATGGGCGGCCGCATCGCCGAGGAGATCATCTACGGCGTCTACTCCACCGGCGCCAACAACGACCTCACGGGTGCGACCGAGCTCGCCACCAAGATGGTGCGTGAGTGGGGTATGTCGGAGCGGGTCGGGCCCCAGGCGTGGAGCGGCGGCAACCAGGTGTTCCTCGGCGAGTCGATGATGAGCTCCAAGGAGTACTCCGACGACACCGCCCGCGTCATCGACGAGGAGGTCGAGCGGATCCTGCGCGAGCAGGAGCAGCGCTGCCGGGACACCCTCAACGAGCACCGCAACGGCCTCGACCTCATCGCCCGGGCCCTCCTCGAGCGGGAGACCATCGACGGCGCCGAGGTCACCCGGCTGATCGAGCTGGGCCGGGGTGCCACGGGCGACCTGCCCGAGCGCCAGGCCGTCACCACCGACTAGTCGAGCTCACCCTCCGGCCCGGGTGGGAGGAGCTGATCGTTCGGGTCGGGCGGAGGCGAGACGTGGTCGTGGCAGCCCTCGGGCACCGAGCCCGGGTCGCGGAGCTCGGCCAGGGCGGCCCAGATGTCGGTGGCGGTGGCCGGGCCGAGGAAGCTGGCCCGCACGACGCCCTCGGCGTCGGCCATGACCGTGGTGGGCACCCCGTCGATCCGGTAGCGGTCGTGCAGCTCGCGATGCGCGCCGAGCTCCACCTCCTGGACGGCGACCGCCGCGGACTCGAGGACCCGGACCTTGTCCCAGACCCCCGCGCAGGTCGAGCACGTGGCCGAGGAGAAGACGGCCACCAGCCACTCGGCGTCGGGACGCTCGAAGTCGGGGCGGTGGAGCTGGGCCGGCACGTTGTACCCGGTGCGGACCGGTGCGGCCGGGGCCTGTCGGCGCTGGACGACCAACGCCACGACCACGGCCACGACGGCCACCACGCCCACGATCACCAGGCGCTCCATCAGCCGCCCTCGGCCGGCCCGCCGCCGTCGCCGGAGGCGCCGGCCTCGTCGTCGGGGTCGACGATGATGGTCTGGTCGGGTTCGGGCAGCTCGACGTCGTCGGGGGCCTGCGGGATGCCCTCGTCGTCGGTGACCGGCGCCTCGTCCAGCTCGTCGCCGAGATCGAGGTCGGCGGTGGCGTCGACCGGATCGGCCGGCACCCGGGCGCCCTCGGGCGAGGGGACGCCGACGGCGATGGACAGGCCCCGCTGGTCCTCACCGACCTCGGCGAGCACCCGCTCGACGACGATGGGCTCGGTGGCCCGCACGACGATGGCCAGGTCGTCCCGGTTCTTGATCTGGCGGGTCAGGTTCAGGTTGAGCCGCTCCCCCGCCTCCACGACCAGGTCCTGCATCTCCGACACGGGCAGCTCCTGGCCACCGACGACGGCCAGGACGTCGACCTCGGTGAGCACCTGGGGGTCGAGGTTCACGATGGTGATGGATTCCGCGCTGTCGGCTGCGGTGCTGCCGGCGGCGAAGGTCCACTCGGGCGACTCGACCGGCGATCCGGTGGTCACCGACAGCCCCCGCCGCCCCTCCGGTCGGCGCGACGAGAGCACCCGCTCGGCGACGACGGGGACGTCGTTGGCCGACCGGACCACGACGGAGTGGGGGACGTTCGCGGGCAGCCGGCCGTCCTCGTTCATGTCGACGGTGGCGTGCGAGCCGGGGGCGATGCTCAGCTCGACGGGCGCCGGGATGCCGTTCTCCTCGGGCCGGTCGAGCCGGAAGCCGATCTCCACCTCGGCCAGCTCCTCGGTCGGGTTGTAGACGACGAAGCGCTCCCGGAAGTCGTCGGAGACGACGCCGTCGGCGAAGATCCACGCCCGCTGGGGCTCGGGGACGCCGAGCTGGACGGTGAGGCCCCGGTCGCCACCCTCCTCGTTCACCCGCACGATGCGGTCGACGACCAGGCGCCCGGCCCGGGTCCGCAGCGTCGCCGCCACCTCCTCTCGCCGGGTGACGTCGTCGCCGAGGTCGATGCCCACCGTGCTGCGCCCGGGCACGACGAGACCGCCGGCGAAGCGGCCCGGCTCGCGCACCGTGTCCTCGGTGGAGAACACCCCTTCCACGATGGCGTCGTCGGGGAAGGGGTTGAACAGCACCAGGAGCTCGCGCGATTCCCGGGCCGTGGTGCCCCAGGCGAAGTGCCACTGGTCGCTCGCGCCGGTGGCGCACGGCTTGGCATCGATGCCGTGGATGCTGCGGACCTCGTGCTCGACGACGAGACCGCCGCCGTCGGACTCGACCAGCGCGGAGGCCACCGGTGCGGTCACCAGCTCGGTCATCGCCAGGCGGACCCGGCTGCGGGGCCCGATCTCGATGCTCCGCTCCACGGGCTCGGCGCTCACCGGGGCGTCATCGGCGCGAGCCTGCTCGTCCCCCTCGGCCTCGTCGGTCGGCGCCTGCTCCTCGCCTTCTGCCTCGGCCTCGGCCTCGGCCTCGGGGTCGAGGGCGTCGGCCTCGGCGTTCGGCGCCGGCGGCGCGATGGCGCCGGGGAAGGCGGTGACGTCGACGTCGAGCGAGCGCTCGGTCGTGTTGAGCATGGTCACGACGTGGTCGGCGAAGCCCTCGCTGTCGGCCGTGCCGCCGGCACAGAACCACGTGGAGGCGAGGGCCGTGTCGGCGGGCGCCATCGGGAACTCCGACTGCTCGACCTGTGCCTCGGCCACGACCTCCTCCGCCGACGGGTCGCGGTCGAGGGCGATGCCGGCGACGACGAAGCCAGCGAGGAGGACGAGCACGGGGATGCGGCGGTTCACGGCTGTCGGTCCTGGTCCTCGGGGGCGTCGTCCGGGTCCGGTGCGTCGTCGAGATCGTCGAGCTCGTCGAGCAGGGTCGGCGTGGGGTCCTCCGGCCACTCCTCCGCAGGGGCCAGCCAGCTCGATGTCGCGGTCGGCGCGTCCACCGTCGGCTCCTCGCCGGCCGCCTGGATGGCCGGAGTGCCGAGGAGCGCCGGCTCGGGCGCCGGCCCGGCCGGGGTGAGCCTCGCCGGCGGGCTGAGCTCCGGGAGGGTCGGGTCACCGCGGCGCAGCCGACGGGCGAACTGGACGGCCACGAGCCAGAACAGCGCCTGGAACGCGAGCACGCCGTAGCGCACCGGCTGAGTGTCGTAGCGCAGGACCGCCGACCCGCTGGTGGCGGGCTCGAAGCCCTGGGCCCAGCCGAACAGTTTCTGCGACGGCGCTCGACGGCCCTCGACCAGGAGCTGCCAGCGGTCCGACGCCGCGGCCGAATGCAGGATCCGGCCGCCGGCCGACACGTCGCCGGCCCGGGTGGTGGGGCCGACCCGCTCGGGGAGGACGGCCTCGGCGCCGTCGAGGTCGCCGGCCGACACCTCGAACGCGGCGTCGTCGCCGGCGGTCGGGGGCACCATGGCGGGAGACGGGAGGGCCGCTTCGTTGCGGTAGACGGTGTACGCCGGGTTCACCGGTTGCGCGGCCAGGTCGAGCTGGTCGGCCAGCGTGCTCGTCACCTGCGCCGGCGCGGGCCGCTGGACGCCCCCGAGGGGGCGGGGTGCCGATGCGGTGGGCACCACGACGTAGCGGATCGCCATGGGGGCGAGCAGGCGCCCGAGCCGGCTCGTCTCGCCCTGTGCGGCGAGCACGAGCGCGTCCTCGATCAGCTGGGTCGGGCCGTCCTCGGAGCCGGGCCAGCCGTCGGTGATGCCGGGCAGGCCGTCCTGGGACGTGGCGTACACGACGTGGTCGGAGGTGGGCTCGGCGGACTCGGGGAGGTCGAGGGAGTGGCCGGGCAGCGGCACCACGTCGGGGTGGCCGATCCACAGCACCCGGTAGCCCGCCGGGTCCTGCTCCAGGAAACCGAAGGTGGTCTCGAGGTCGCCGGCCGGCAGGTACCAGCGGCCGTTGCCGGCGTCGAGCATCGTGGGGACTGCGCCGACCACGAGCGCCACGCCCGCCACGATGGAGGCGATCTGGCGCCACCCGAAGTGGTACTGGCGCAGGTCGACCTCGAAGGCGGCGACGCCGAGGCCGGCGGCGATGGCCATGGCGGCCGCCGCCGGGGCCAGCATCGTCTCGGCCGGTGGCAGGGCGAGCGGCAGGCGGTCCTCGCCGCCGGCCCACGTGAGCCCGATGAGCACGAGCGCGACCGTCCAGGCCCGCACGGCCCAGTCGAAGCGCCAGCCGCGGCCGATCAGCAGAGGCAGGGTCGCGGCGATGGGGAACCCGAGGGCGAGCAGGCTGCCGCCCACCGGCCCGACGTCGAAGCGGAAGAGCGTGCCGAGGGTGGGCGTCTCGGCCACGCCGGCATGGCCGACGACCTGCTCCCAGGTGGCACCCGGCAGCACGAAGTCGAGCATCCAGGGCACGTGGAGCGCGACGGCCACGGCCACCCCGCCCAGGCCGCCGACCAGGAGCCGGGGCACCCCGTGGGGCGCGCCGGCGACGACCGAGCCGACGGCGAGGGCGACCACCACGACGGCTGCCACGGGCAGGACGGCCGGGTCCAGGGCGGCGACGAGGGCGAGGAGGAGCCCGATGGCAGCGACCCGCCCCACCAGGTCGGGGCTGCGCACGCCGGGGCCGATCTCGCCGTCGATCCGGCCGAAGGGGGCCCAGCCGGCGGCCCGACCCAGCTGCCCGAGCAGCCACGGGCTGGCGGCGTAGACGGCGAGCGAGCCGAGGCGGGCGTCGGCCACGGCGTCGTAGGCCACGGGGATCGCCCCGTAGACGACGAGGGCGACGGCCTGGGCGCGGGGCGATGCGGTGGGACGGAGCAGGCGGTAGGCCCCGACCAGGCCGGCCGCGATGGCGCCGAGGACCAGGAGCTGGCGGAGGAGGCCCATGGCCCCGAACAGCAGGGCGCCGGCGCCGGCGAGCAGCCCGAAGGCGGTGGGTGCGGGCGACGACGAGCCCAGGCCCGTGGTGCGCCAGCCGGAGAGGAAGGCGTCGAAGAGGTCACCCGGTCCGAGGTCGAAGGGCAGGAACCCGCCGACGGTGGCGATGGGGCGCAGGATGAGGTGCCGGCTGCCGAACGCCACGATGACGACGGTGATGGACCATGCGATGACCGGCCAGCGCAGCTCGCCGGTGCGGATGCCGGCCCCCAGCCGGCGCCAGGCGCCCTGGGCGCGGTCCGATGCGGTGTCGCCGGAGCCGCTCGTGCCCCGGAGGAACCCGTTGAGGCGGGAGAACCCCCGGACCTGGAACCGGCGGATCTCGGCGTCGGGGACGCCCCGGAACGCCTCGACGCGGGCTCGCAGCGCCTTGATCTCACTCCGTCGCTGCCAGTTCCAGCGCCACGCCGCCACGACGTCGCGGGCCTGGCCCCGCCGTCCGGTGAGGAAGGAGTAGATGACCTCGAGCGTGGCGACGAAGGCGGCCTGGGGTAGCACGCGCAGCCGGTGCCAACCGCTGTAGCAGGCCAGCATGGTGCGGAGGCGGTGGCGGACCAGTCGCTGGCGGCGCAGGGCGGTGTCGGAGCGCACGCCGAGGACCTCGGCGTGGCCGATGACGGCGTCGGGGGCCACGACGACGCGAGCACCCGCCACGTGGGCCCGCCAGCACAGGCTGAGGTCGTCGTTCAGCAGGTCGATGCCCTCGTCGAACCCCCCGATGGCGTCGAAGAGGTCGGCCCGGACGAGCGTGCAGGCGCCCGGCACGACGAAGACGTCGCGCACGGCGTCGTACTGCTCCTGGTCGAGCTCGCCGTGCTCGACGACGGTGGATCGCTCCCCCGTCTTGTCGACGGACTCGCCCACCTGCAGCAGGCGCTTGCGGTCGTCGAGCTGCACGAGCTTGCCGCCGACGATGCCGGCATTGGAGCGCACCGCCTCGTTCACCATGGTGCGGATCGCGCCCGGCTCCGGGACGGCGTCGTCGTGCAGGAAGCAGTAGAACGCGGCGCCGTCCACGATGTCGCGGACGTGGTTGGCCGCGGCGCCGAAGCCCG
This sequence comes from Acidimicrobiia bacterium, assembly GCA_046570205.1. Classification (GTDB taxonomy): domain Bacteria; phylum Actinomycetota; class Acidimicrobiia; order Acidimicrobiales; family Salinilacustritrichaceae; genus Salinilacustrithrix. The sequence goes on along the minus strand of JBKHVG010000012.1, from coordinate 31,416 downwards.
GGTTCTCGTCGAGGCGGCGGACGTAGGCGTCGGGGAGGGCGCGCGCGACCCGGGGGGTCGGGTCGGTGTCGCTCGCCGCATCGATGAACAGCACCGCCAGGTTGGAGTAGTCCTGGGCGGCGAGGGCGTCCACGGCCCGCTCGAGCCACGGCCCGGGATCCCGGGTCACCACGACGGCGACGACCGCAGGGGCCGCAGGGCGGCTCGGGGCGGGCGTCTCCACGAGTGGGGCAGGGTACCGGTCGGGCTGGTCCGGATCGCGAAGCGCCGCGCTCGTCCCGGGCCCGGCGAGACATCCTTCACAGCTGCTTGCAACGCCACGCAGCGGTGCTTAGTCTTTCAAGCATGCCTCCCCAGATCACGCTCGAGGACCTCCAGAAGACGGCCCGCGACAGCTTCTACGTCACCGTGGGGCTCGGCGTCATCGCCTTCCAGAAGGCTCAGGTGCAGCGCCAGGAGCTGCGCAAGCAGCTCGAGCAGGGCGTCGGCGGGGCCCAGCAGGGCGTGGCCGAGAGCGTCAAGACCATCGAGGAGCGCCTCGAGGCCGTCGAACAGCGCATCGATGCCGTGCTCGACGACGTCGAGGAGAAGCTTCCGCCCCAGGCCCGGCTCGTGATGACCCAGGCCCGCGGCGTGGCCAAGGACGCCCGCCAGCAGCTCCGCATCCTGGTGGACAAGAGCTGATCCTCCTCCGCTCGACCCGCTTCCCCCGGCCGGTCGAGCGGTTGCGACGGCAGGCCCCTGACGGCAGCTCCGCTGCCCAGGCCCCTGCCGTCGCCCACCTCCGACGCCGGGCAGCGGCGCATCCGTCCCCCCTTGGATGCGCACGCCCGGCGCGGAGGTCTGATCCCCCGCCGCCCGTTCTGGGCCGCGGTGCACGCCGCCGGCGGCGTGCACGGCGGCCCGGTACGTCAGACGCCGGCGAACGCTGCCAGGTGGTCGGCGATCGTGCGAGCCGACTCGGCCCACGTCGCCATGACCGCCGGCGGCAGCCGTTCCGCGTCGACGGCGGGCCGCTCCCCGGCCAGGTGCTCGCCGAGCGCTGTGACCCAGGCCTGGACGTCGGCGGGGTCGGCGTAGGTCACGGCGTCACCGCCCACCTCGGGCAGGGAGCCGCCGGTGGAGCTCACCACCGGGGCCCCACGGCGCAGGCCCTCGACCACGGGGAGCCCGTAGCCCTCGCACCACGACGGCACGGCCACGGCGTGGGCGTTGCGGTAGAGCCAGTCGACCTCGGCGTCGGGCATCCAGCCGACCCAGATCAGGCGCCCGCCCAGCTCGGGGTGGGATCGCAGCCGGGCCACGAGATCCTCGACGTGCCACCCCTCGCGGCCCACCACGACGAGGCGGACGTCGTGCCCTTGCGCCCAGAGCCGGTCGAAGGCGTCGAGGAGCAGGCCGATGTTCTTGCGGGGCTCGACCGTGCCGACGGTCAGGGCGTAGGGCAGGCCGTCGTCGGGCAGCGCCGCCGGGCGAGCGGGCACCACGTCGGCCGGGTCGGCACCCGGCACGAAGAGCGCCGTCGGGGGCCCGCCGTGGTGGGCGACCTCGTCGGCGCAGAAGCGGCTGAAGCAGATGACCAGCTCGGCATGCTCGAGCTGGGCCCGGGCCCACGGCACGAACGCGGCCCGGTTCTCCGGATCGAACCACTCCGGGTTCCGCAACGGCATGAGGTCGTAGACGAGCGTCGCCACCCGCACCCCGTGGCGGCGGAGGTCGGGGAGGAGCTCGGGTCGGGGTGCCGGCGACCACCACGTGGCCTCCAGGTCGAACAGCAGGGCGCCCTCGTCGACGTCGACGAACAGGTCGGTCCAGCGCCGGTGCGCCAGCCGGCGCTCGGCCCGCATGGCGAGGGCGTGGGCCGGCACGGCGCCCGGGATCCGACGGACCACGTCACGCCAGCCGCCGCGGGGCGCCACCGAGGACGGGCCCGCCGGCTCGGCCGCGAGGGCGACCTGCTCGTCCGGCGTGAGCCGGCGGAAGCGGCGACCGGTGTGGACGACGGGCAGCACCTGCACCGCGGCGTCGGCCGGCCAGTGGCGCAGCACCTCGCGCACGGTGCGCTGGATCCCCGTGACGTAGGGGACCCGGAGCGTGTCGCCGACCTCGACGAGCGCGACCACGGCGGCGTTGCTCGGGTCGTGGGTCACGGGCGCCATCTTGCCCGGCACGGCACGCGAGCCCGCACCTGCGCCACCCGTAGGCTCGCCCGTCGTGCCGATCCGCGCCGCCATCGACGCCACGCCGCTCCTCGGCGCCCGCACCGGCGTCGGCGTGTTCACCAACGCCCTCCTCCGCGGCCTGGGCCGGCACCCCGACGTCGACGCCACCGCCTTCCCGGTGAGCATCTCGGGCCGGGCCGAACTGCGAGGCCTGGTGCCCGATGGGGTCCAGGTGCGGACCCCGCCGCTGCCGGCGCGGGCGCTGCACCGGCGGTGGCAGCACCACGGGACACCGCGCATCGACCGCCTCGTGGGGCGCCCCGACCTGGTGCACGGGCCGAACTTCGTGGTGCCACCGGCCGGCGCGGCGCGCGTCGCCACCGTGCACGACCTCACCACCGTGCGCTTCCCCGAGCTGTGCCACGCCGACACGCTGCGGTTCCCGGCGATGGTCCGGCGGGCCGCGGCGGAGGGTGCGTGGACCCACACCGTGTCGGAGGCCGTCCGCGACGAGGTCGTGGCCGAGCTCGGGTTGGACCCCGAGCGGGTGGTGGCCATCGCCAACGGCTTCGACCCGCCCGTGGGCGACCCCGCCACCGGCCGTCGCCTGGCCGGCGTGGAGCACTACGTGCTCGCCGTCGGCACCGTGGAGCCGCGCAAGGACCTGCCCTCGCTGGTGGCCGCCGTCGACCGGCTCGCCGTGGAGCACCCGGAGCTGGTCGTCGTCCACGCCGGCGCTGACGGCTGGCAGGTCGAGCGCCTGGAGGAGGCGATCGCCGCCATGGCCCACCCCGACCGCTTCCGGCGCCTCGGCCACGTGCCGCACGATCAGCTCGGTCACCTCTACGCCGGCGCCCGGGTCTTCGCCTACCCGTCCGTCTACGAGGGCTTCGGCATCCCGGTGCTCGAGGCGATGGCCTGCGACGTCCCGGTCGTCACCACCGACGTGCCCGCCATCCGGGAGGTCGCCGGGGACGCGGCCGCCGTGGTCCCCGTGGGCGACGTCGACGCCCTCGCCGAGGCCATCGCCATGGCCTGGACCGACGAGACGTGGCGGGCCGGGGCCGTCGAGCGGGGACATCGCCGGACGGCGCGGTTCTCCTGGGAGGCGTGCGTGGAGGGGATCGTCGGGCTCTACCGGACGGCGACCGCAGGTTCCGGGCGCGCGACACCCCCCACGTAGACTCGCCCGGATGCGCGCCCTGGTCACCGGATCGCTCGGCTTCGCCGGCACACACCTGTGCGCGCACCTGCGCGACTCCGGTGACGACGTCGTCGGCATCGATCGAGACGACGGTGATCTGACCCACCCGGAGACGGCGGCGCGCCTCGTCGGCGTTCACCGTCCCGAGGTCATCTACCACCTCGCCGGTGCGGCCAACGTGGGCGAGTCCTGGCGGGATCCGGTCAGCACCTGGGAGGCCAACGCCACCGCCACGCTGTACCTGCTGGAGGCGGCCCGCACCCACGACGTGCGCCGGGTCCTGCTGGTCTCCAGCGCCGACGTGTACGGGACGGTCACCGAGGACGAGCTGCCCCTGGACGAGGAGTCCCCCGTCCGGCCGACCAGCCCGTACGCGGCATCGAAGCTGGCGGCCGAGCAGGTGGCCCGCCAGGCGTGGCTCGGCCACGGCCTCGAGACCATCCGGGTGCGGGCGTTCAACCACGTCGGTCCCGGCCAGTCCCCCGGCTTCGTCGCCCCCGGGCTGGCCACCGCCATCGCCCGCAACGAGCTGACCGGCGACACCGAGATCCCCATCGGGAACCTGACGCCCCGCCGAGACTTCACCGACGTGCGCGACGTCGCCCGGGCCTACCGGCTCCTCATGGACCAGGGGGAGCCGGGCGACCTCTACTGCGTCTGCTCGGGGCGGGACATCGCGATCCAGGAGCTGGCCGACACCCTCGTCGCCATGGCCGCCACGCCGATGACCCTGGTCACCGACCCCGACCGGTACCGCCCGGTCGACATCCCCGTGCTGCGGGGATCCAACGCCAAGATCCACGCCGCCACCGGCTGGTCCCCGTCGTTCTCGATCGCCGACACCCTCGGCGACCTGCTCGACGAGTGCCGGGCCCGGGCGCGGTCCGACGTCGCCACCCACGGCACCCCCAAGAGCACCCCACGGAGCAGCGCATGAGCACCAACCGCAAGGCCCTCATCACCGGCATCACCGGCCAGGACGGCTCGTACCTCGCCGAGCTGCTGCTCGAGAAGGGCTACGACGTCGTCGGCGTCGCCCGGCGGTCCAGCACGGTCACCTTCGAGCGCATCGCCCACCTCCAGGACGACATCGAGATCGTCTTCGGCGACCTGCTCGACCAGTACTCGATGATCAAGCTGCTCGAGGACCACCAGCCGGCCGAGGTGTACAACCTGGCGGCCCAGTCCTTCGTGCCGACGTCGTTCGACCAGCCCGTCCTGACCGGCGAGATCACCGGCCTCGGCGTCACCCGGGTGCTCGACGCCATCCGCGTCGTCGATCCCAGCATCCGCTTCTACCAGGCCTCCTCGTCGGAGATGTTCGGCAAGGTCCAGGAGGTGCCCCAGACCGAGGCCACCCCGCTGTACCCCCGCTCGCCGTACGGCGTGGCCAAGGTCTACGGCCACTGGATCACGATCAACTACCGCGAGTCCTACGGCCTGCACGCCTCGTCGGGCATCCTCTTCAACCACGAGTCGCCCCGCCGCGGCCACGAGTTCCTCCCCCGCAAGGTCTCCTACAACGTGGCCAAGATCGCCCTCGGCATGCAGGACGAGCTCCGCCTCGGGAACCTCGACGCCCGCCGCGACTGGGGCTTCGCCGGCGACTACGTCGAGGCCATGTGGCTGATGCTGCAGCAGGACGAGCCCGACGACTACGTGGTGTCCACCGGCGAGACCCACGAGGTGCGCGAGCTGGTGCAGCTCGCGTTCGAGCACGTGGGCAAGAACTACGAGGACCACGTCGTGATCGACGAGAAGTTCTACCGCCCGGCCGAGGTGGACCTGCTGATCGGCGATGCCGGCAAGGCCCAGGAGAAGCTGGGCTGGAAGCCCAAGACCTCCTTCCCCGAGCTGGTCGCGATGATGGTCGACGCCGACATCGCACTCCTGAAGGGTGACCTGAAGGGCATCTCGCACTGACCAGCGGCACGCCAACCAGCACGGCGGTCCTCTGCGGCGGCGTGGGGGCGGCGCGGTTCCTGCGCGGCCTGCTCGCCGTCGTCCCGCCGACGTCGGTGACGGCCATCGTCAACGTCGCCGACGACACCGAGCTGCACGGGCTGCACATCAGCCCCGACATCGACACGGTCACCTACACCCTCGCCGACGCCATCGACCCCGAGCGCGGGTGGGGCCTGCGCGACGAGACCTGGCACGCGATGGCCATGTTCGAGCGCTACGGCAACCCGTCGTGGTTCAACCTCGGCGACAAGGATCTCGCCACCCACATCGTGCGCACCGAACGGCTCCACGCCGGCGACACGCTGTCGGGCGTGACCGCCCACCTGGCGCGGGCCTGGGACCTCGAGTGCACCGTGCTGCCGGCCACCGACGACCGGTTGCGCACCCACGTGTCGACCGCCCGGGGGGAGCTCACCTTCCAGGAGTACTTCGTGGGCCGCCAGCACACCGTGCCCATCACGGGCGTCCGCTTCGAGGGTGCCGATGCCGCCCGGCCGGCACCCGGTGTGCTGGCAGCCATCGACGAGGCCGATCACGTCGTGGTCGCCCCGTCCAACCCGATCGTCTCGATCGGCCCGCTGCTGGCCGTCGAGGGCATCCGGGACGCGCTGGTCCGCCGCCGCCCCCGGGTCGTCGCCGTCTCCCCCATCGTCGACGGCGCCGCGCTGAAGGGTCCGGCCGACCGGATGCTCGCCGAGCTCGGCCACGAGGCCAGCGTCGTGGGCGTCGCCCGCCTGTACCGGGACATCGCCTCCACCCTCGTCATCGACGACGCCGACGCCGACCGGGCCGCCGAGGTCGAGGCCGAGGGCATGGCCTGCGTCGTCACGCCCACGGTGATGTCCGACCCGGACCGGGCCGCCGCTCTCGCCCGCACCACCCTCGACGCCGTGGCACCCCGATGACCGACCCCACCCCCGAACCTCCCCCGGTGCCCGGTGAGCTCCGCATCGTGCCGGTGCACGGCATCGGCGAGATCACCCCTGGCTCCGACCTCGCCGGCATCATCGCCGACGCCTGCAACGCCCAGCCGGCCACGGCGCTCGTCGACGGTGACGTCCTCGTCGTGACCCAGAAGGTCGTGTCGAAGGCGGAGGGTCGCATCGAGGCCATCGACACCGACGATCCTCGCGGGCACAAGGCCATCGTCGAGCGGGAGTCGGTCCGGATCCTGCGCCGGCGGGGCGACCTGATCATCGCCGAGACCTCGCACGGCTTCGTGTGCGCCAACGCCGGCGTCGACCTGTCGAACATCGAGGCCGGGTACGCCGCGCTCCTCCCGGTCGACTCCGACCGCTCCGCCCGCCGCATCCGAGACGCCGTCCGGCACCGGCTCGGCATCGACGTCGCGGTCATCGTCTCCGACACGTTCGGGCGTCCGTGGCGGCGAGGGCTCACCGACGTGGCCATCGGCTGCGCCGGCATCCGGCCCATCGCCGATCTCCGCGGCTCCACCGACTCCCTCGGCCGCGAGCTCCAGGTGACCGAGGTGTGCATCGTCGACGAGCTGGCGGGGGCCGCCGACCTGGTGTGCAGCAAGGCGTCGGGCGTCCCCGTCGCGCTGTGCCGCGGCGTCGATCCCGCCTGGCTCGGCGACGGCAGCGTCGCCGACCTCATCCGACACCCGAGCGAGGACCTGTTCCGATGATCCCCCTCGACCACGACCCGCACCCCTGCCTGTCGGTGGTGATGCCCGCCTACAACGAGCAGGCCACCGTGGCCGACGCCATCCAGGCCGTGCTGGCGTCCCCGTGGGTCGCCCAGCTCGTCGTGGTCGACGACTGCTCCACCGACGCGACGCCGACGATCCTCGACGCCCTCACCGACGAGCGCGTCACCAAGCTGCGCCATGGGCTCAACCAGGGCAAGGGCGCCGCGCTGCGCACCGGCATCGCCCACGCCACCGCCGACTACGTGGTCATCCAGGACGCCGACCTCGAGTACGACCCGGCCGAGTACGCCAAGCTCCTCCAGCCCTTGCTCGACGGCAGCGCCGACGTGGTCTACGGGTCGCGGTTCGCCGGTGGCGAGTCCCACCGGGTGCTGTACTTCTGGCACTCGGTCGGGAACAAGCTGCTCACGCTGGCCTCCAACATGGTGACCAACCTGAACCTCACCGACATGGAGACCTGCTACAAGACGTTCCGCCGGGAGCTGATCCAGTCGGTCGTCATCGAGGAGGACCGCTTCGGGTTCGAGCCCGAGATCACGGCCAAGCTGGCCCGCAGCGGCGCCCGCTTCTACGAGGTCGGCATCTCCTACGACGGGCGCACCTACGAGGAGGGCAAGAAGATCGGCTGGCGCGACGGCGTGCGGGCCGTGGTCTGCATCGCCAAGTACGGCCTCCTCCGCCGCAGCTGACCGACGGTCCCGCCATCCGGTCCGCGCTGTCCTGACCTCGGGACGGAACCCTCAGGTGCGGGCGGCGACCGTCAGGGCCAGGCCCTCCTCGAGCGGTGTCCACGGTTCCCAGCCCAGCAGGGTCCGGGCTCGACGGGGATCGGCGACCACCTCGCCCGGCTCGTGGGGCCGGCGCTCCCCCGGCACCTGCGGGCAGTCGACCGCCGCGATGCGCGCCACGGTGGCCTGCAGGTCGGCGATGGTGGTGGCTGCCCCGGTGCCGATCTCGAGGGTGGCGCCGTCGGCCCGGTCGAGCGAGCGGACGAGGGCGTCCACGGCGTCGTCCACGTAGAGCAGGTCCCGGGTCTGGGACCCGTCGCCGTGGATCACGCAGGCCTCCCCGGCGAGCGCGCGCTGCACGAACACGGCCACCACGCTGGACTCGGTCGCCGTGGTCTGCCGGGGGCCGTAGACGGTGGGGAGGACCACCGTGGTGTGGGCCAGGCCGTGGCGCTCCTGGTAGGCGTCGAGGTACTCGTGCACGGCCCGGGCCGGGATGCCCCGGACCACGTCGGCCTGGGACCGTGCGCCGGCCACGCACACGACCTTGCGCACACCGGTGGCGACCGCGGCGTCGAGGACCCGCACGGTGCCGGCGACGTCGTGCACGATCTGCGCCGGCGCGCGGCGACCTGCCTTGGCGGTGGCGCCGGCGAGGTGCACGACCACCTCCGGGGCGTGTCGACCCAGGAGGGCGTCGAGACCGTCGTCGTGGACGTCGGCCTGGTGGATGCGCAGGGCGCCGGCGCCCTGGCGGCGCGCCTGCTCGCGGGCGACAGCCAGGTTCGCGAGCGAGCCCGTGGAGAGGTCGTCGACGACCTCGACGCGGTGGCCCTCGGCCAGCAGCCGCTCGACCAGCGTCGAGCCGATGAACCCGGCGCCGCCGGTCACGAGGACGTCCACGCCGGCCCCCGACCGTGCCGGCTACGAGTCCGCCGGGAACCGTTCGCCGGTGAGCCGCGATCCGGCCTCGACCTCGGCGCCGGCACCGACGACGGTGTGGTCCAGCAGCTCGGCGCCGGCGCCCACCGTGGCGCCCGGGCCGACGATGGAGCGGTGCACGCGGGCGCCGGCCTCGATGGTGGCGTCGGGGAGCACGACGGCCTCCGTGAGGGTGGCGTCCTCGCCGATGCTCGCCCCGCAACCGACGACGGAGCGCTCGACGTGCGCGGAGGCGGCGAGGAAGGCTTCCGGGTGCACGCTGCTGGCGTCGGGCGGCAACAGGTCCAGGTTGGCCTGCAGGTAGGTCTCGGGGGTACCGGCGTCGAGCCAGTAGGCGTTGCCCTCGAGGGCGTAGAGCCTGCCGTCGGCGGCGATGGCCGGGAACGTCTCACGCTCGACGGACACCTTGCGGCCCACGGCGATGCGGCCGAGCACGCTGGGCTCGAACACGTAGGTGCCGGCGTTGATCGCCTTGCTCGGTGCCTCGTCGGCGGGCGGCTTCTCGATGAACGCCTCGACCTGCCCGGCCACGTCGGTGACCACGACGCCGTAGCGGGACGGGTCCTCGACGGTGTGGAGGGCGATGGTGGCCTCGGCGCCGGAGGCGTCGTGGAAGCGGATCAGCCGGGTCACGTCGACGTCGGTGAGGACGTCGCCGTTGACCACGACGAAGCGCTCGGCGATCCCGGCCTCGCCGGCGGCGAAGCGGATCGCGCCGGCGGTGTCGAGCGGTTCGTCCTCGACGGCGTAGTGCAGGGCCACGCCGGCGCAGGTGCCGTCGGGGTAGGCCTCGAGGAACGTGTCGGGCTTGTACCCGAGGGACAGGACCGCCTCGGTCACGCCATGCTGGGCCAGATGGCCGATGACCCGCTCGACCATCGGCACGTGACCGACGGGCAGGAGGTTCTTCGGCGTGGTCGAGGTCAGGGGCCGGAGCCGGGTCCCGAAGCCGCCGACGAGGACGACGGCCTTCACGAGTCGGCTTCGGACGTGGTGGGCGCGGACGAGATCGAGGTGTCCTCGGCCTCCGGCGCCTCGCCCTCCGTGGTCTCCTCGGTGTCGGTCGCGCCGTCGGCCTCGGTGGTGGCCTCCGTGTCCGAGCCGCCGTCCTCGGGGGCGCCCGTCGGGTCGCCGAAGTCCTCGTCGAGCTCGGCGTCGTCGGGGATGTCGGCGGGGTCCACGCCCAGGTCGGACCCGACACCGGAGAGGTCCTCGAGGCTGGGCGGGGCGGGCAGCTCGGCGTCGGCCGGGGCGAAGGCGATCGTGAACGCCATGCCGTCGTCCTCGAACCGGATGGAGCCGAAGTCCTCGGTGACGACCCGGTCCGGGTCCTCGCCCTCGGCGGCGGCGAACGCGGTGTCCCACACGGCCACCTGGACGATGGGGTCGCCGCCCTCGACGCCCTCGCAGCTGTCCTCGCCCTCGACGTAGGTCTCGCCACCGGGCACCCCCAGCGTGTCCTCGGCGAGCTGGTCGCCGCCGCCCAGCACCTCGCCGGCGTCGGCGAACCAGTTCACCAGCGTGGCGTTCTCGCCGGCGCGAGCGGGCGAGAACGGGTGGATGTGGAACAGGCCGTCGCCGTGGGTGTGGTTTCCGCCGTTCTGCGGCGCCGTGAACTCGGGCAGGTCGGGGAGGAACTCGTCGCACACGTAGATGCCGTAGGCCGAGTGCCAGTGGTCCTCGAAGGCCAGTGGGGCCTGGAGGGCCTCGGCGGAGCGCTCGTCACGGGCGTACACCACCAGGAGGGTGCCGAGGATCACGACCACGGCAAGCATCGTCGGGAAGAGGATGTTCCGTTCGCCCGCAGCGCGAGCCCGGCCGCCACCGGCCTTCGCGGCCCGTGCGACCTTCTTGTTGGAGGAGGCCTTGCCCATAGCGGGACGACGTTACAGGGCAGCCGTCACCGAGCGGTAAGTGGCGAGGAGGGCCTCGGCGGCGCGGCGGGGGGTGTACTGGCGGGCCCGCTCGAGGCCGGCGTCGACCATCGACCGACGCCACTCGGGGTCGTCGAGCACCCGGTGGACCTCGACGGCGAGCTGCGCGTCGTCGCCGTGGGGGATGACGGCGCCGGCGTCACCGACGAGCTCCGGCGCGGCGCCGGCGTCGGGCACCACGACCGGCACCCCACAGGCCATGGCCTCCAGCACCGGGTGGGCGAAGCTGCCGTAGACCGCCGGGTAGACCACCACGGCTGCGCCCTCGAAGAGCGCGGAGCGGACCGCCTCGGACACCTCGCCCAGCCGGACGACCCGCTCTTCGAGGTGGAGCTCCTGGATCGCCGCCTGCACCTGGCGCTCGGCGGGCCCCTCGCCGCCGAGGAGCACCAGCGCCGTGTCCTTGTGCCGGGGCGCGAGGTGGCGCATGGCTCGCACCGCCACCAGGTGCTCCTCCTCGGGCTTGGTGGTGGCGGGCAGCAGGACGAACTGGCCGATGATCCCGTGGCGGGCCCTCAGGTTCTGCATGGGCGCCGGTTCGGGATGGGGCGGCAGGGGCCACGGGACGATCGAGATCGAGCCCGGGTCTGCGGTGAGGGCCTGGACCAGGCGGTCCCGCACGAAGGCCGACGGCACGAGGATCGCCCTCGCCTTGGCCACGGCCCTGGGGACCGCCCGACGGTGGTAGGCGACGCGCAGCCTGCGGATGCCGCCGGGACGCTCCAGCGGCGCCAGATCGGTGACCGACAGGATGCGCGGGATGTCGACCGAGCCGGGGGCGGTACCGCCGGCGTCGTGGAGCAGGTCGAGGCGGGCGCGGCCGGCTGCGGCCCGCAGCCAGGTGTGCTCCGCCGCCACCCGGATCCCCGCGGAGGACGGCGGGAACGGGAACGCGTGCGACTCCACCGCAGCGAACAGCTGGGGCCGCGACCGGGCCAGCGCCCGCGACGAGAACAGCACCAGTTCGATGTCGGCCGGTGCGACCGCTGCCATGGCCTGGAGCGTGTCGAGGATGGCGTGGTCGGCGTGGTGGAGCGCCGCCGGGTCGATGCGGCACAGGTTCACGCCGACGCGGGCACGGCTCACGAGGCGACCTCCCGGTACCCCTCGACGGCGAGCGCAGCGGCCCGCTCCCAGGTGTGCTCCGCGGCCCGGCGCCGGCCGCTCGCGATCAGCTCGGCGCGGAGGCTGGCGTCGTCCAGGACGGAGGCGAGCCCGGCGGCGATCGCATCGGGGTCGTGGGGGTCCACGGCCACGCCGCCCCCGTCGGCCACCAGCTCGGCGGTCGCCGTGCCCGTCGACGTCACCACCGGGCAGCCGAGCGCCATCGACTCCAGCACGGGCAGCCCGAAGCCCTCGAACAGGCTCGGGTAGCACGAGGCCGTCGCCCCGGCGTAGAGGGCATCTCGGGTCCGGGCGTCCACGAACCCGGTCATCGTCACTTCGGGCGCCGAAGTTGACAGATCCGGCGCATCTCCCCAACCGACCGGTCCGACCAGGACGAGTCCGACGTCGCGCCGGTCCAGGCGCCGCCATGCCTCGAGCAGGCTCCGGACGTTCTTGCGAGGCTCGAGGGTGCCCACGCAGACCACGTAGGCCTCGGGCAGGCCGAAGCGCCGTCGGGCGTCGGCGACGTCGTCCGCTGAGGGCTCGGACACCGTGACGCCCCACGGCACCAGCCGGAGGCGCGCGCGGTCGATCCCCGCCGCGACGCAGTCCTCCAGGGTGGCCTGCGACGGGACCTGCACCTGCGCGGCGTGCGAGCGGATCAGGCGCAGCGACCGGGCGAAGAAGCGCCGGCCCTGGCGGCTGAACAGCTCGGGGTGGTGGCGGTGGGCGAGGTCGTGGACGGTGACCACCAGCGGTGCGGCGGTGGCCGGCACGGCACCGCCGACCGCGTGGCACACGTCGACGGCGCCGGTGACGGTCTCGATGCGGGGCCGGCGCGCCGCGTGCCACGTCTCGTGCAGCACCGCCCGGGGCAGCCGCAGGTGGTGGACGGGGACGGGAGGCCGCCACGCGGCGGGCGGTGGGCGGTCGTGCCGGGCGGCGAACCCCACCACCTCGACGTCGTCGTGGGCGTCGACCGCGGCCGCCAGGTCGATCATCGTGCGCGCCGTGCCGCCGGGCACGGCGGTCCAGCACTGCTCGAAGGGCATGGCGACGCGCATCGGGGCGAGTCTCGCACCCGGCCTACACTCGCTCGCTCATGCGCGTCCTGCTCGACGCCCGGCCGCTGCCGGGTCACCGTCTGGGCGTGGCCCAGTACGTGCTGCGCCTCGCCGAGCTCGCCGCCCGGCAGTGCGACCTCGAGGTCCTGGCCAAGGTGTCCGACCGTGCCGAGCTCCCCTCCCCCGTCCACGTGAGCCGCGACCTGCCCCGGCCCCTGCGGCTGGCCGCCGAGCTGCTGTTCGACGCCCGCCGCGTCAACCGCCTCGCGCCCGACGTGTTCCACGGCGTCCACTACACGCTCCCCAGGGGCTTGCGGGTGCCGGCCACGGTGACGTTCCACGACGCGACGATGCTGACGATGCCGGAGGTCCACGAGACCAGCAAGCGGGTGTTCTTCCAGCGCGCCATCCCCGCCGGCATCGCCCGGGCCGACCAGGTCATCTGCGTCTCGGAGTCGGCGCGCCAGGGCGCCATCGACCACGCCGGCGCGGACCCGGCCCGGACACACGCCGTGCCCCTCGCCGTCGACCATGACCGCTACCGCCCGGCCGACGGTGAGCGCCCGCCGGCGGTGCGCGACATCTGCCCCGGCCCCTACCTGCTGTGGGTGGGTGCGCTCGAGCCCCGCAAGGACGTCCCGACCCTCGTGCGGGCCTTCGAGCGGCTGGCCGGGGAGATCCCCCACCACCTCGTCCTCGTCGGCCCCGATGCCTGGGGCGCCGAGGCCATCACGGACGCCATCGCGGCGTCGCCGGTGCGCGACCGCATCGTCCGCACGGGGTGGATCAGCGAGGGCACCAAGGCCGACCTGTACCGCCACGCCGACGCCTTCGCCTACCCGTCGCTGGCCGAGGGGTTCGGCCTGCCGGTGCTGGAGGCCCTGGCGTGCGGCACGCCCACGGTCACCACCACCGGCTCGGCCCCCGAGGAGGTTGCCGGCGACGCGGCGCTGCTGGTCCCCCCCGGCGACGACCGGGCGCTCGCCGCCGCCCTGGCCCGAGCGCTCGGTGAGGACGCCGAGCGCCTGCGCCGGGCGGGACCGGCCCGGGCGGCGGGGTACACGTGGGAGGCCACGGCCACCGGGACGGTGGCGGTCTGGAGGTTGGCGTGCGGGTGACGGCCGTGATCGTCAACTACAACTCGGCCCCCGACATCTTCGAGTGCCTGGAGACCCTGCGGGCGAGCGAGCACCCGGTGGAGCTGGTCGTCGTCGACAACGGGTCCACCGACGGCAGCCCCGACCAGCTGGCCGCCATCGACGACGTCCGCCTGGTGCGGTCGGCGCGCAACGTCGGCTTCGGCGGCGGCGTGAACCTCGGCGTGCGGGCTGCCGACCCGCAGGGGGCGATCCTGCTGGTCAACCCCGACGCCACCGTGGCTCCCGATGCCATCGGCCACCTGGTGGCCACGCTCGAGGCCCACCCTGCGGCGGCCGCCGTCGGGCCGCTGGTGCTCAACCCCGACGGCACGGTGCAGCCGTCGAAGCGCCGGTTCCCGAGCTGGTCCCAGGCGGCGATGCACGCCACGATCGGTGTGTTCTGGCCCGGCAACCCGGGGACGCGCGCGTACGTCTGCGCCGACCTCCCGGAGGACCAGCCGAGCATCGTGGGCTGGCTGTCGGCGTCGGTGCTGCTCGTGCGGGTCGACGCGTTCCGCGACGTCGGCATGTTCGACGAGCGGTTCTTCTTCTACGTCGAGGACCTCGACCTGTGCCGTCGCTTCGCCGATGCCGGCATGGAGCTGTGGTTCGAGCCCCGCGCCGAGGCGGTCCATGCCTGGGGCGGCAGCACCCGGAAGCCCACCAAGCAGCTGTGGCAGCACCACACGAACCTGTACCGCTACGTCGGCAAGCACACACAGGGCTGGCGCCGCATCAAGCTGCCGCTCGTCGCCCTCGGCCTGGCCGCGCGCTTCGCCCTGCTCTACGCCCGCATGAAGCTGCTCCGCCAGCGGCTGCCGGCGCACTCGGGACACGCCCGAGCACGCCGGACCACCTGAGCTCCCGGCCAGCGCAAGGCCTGGGCGGAGCCCTTGGGCGGGCCTACTCGCCCGACCAGTTCGGCTGGCGCTTCTCGGCGAAGGCGATCGAGCCCTCGATCGAGTCCTTGGAGGAGAAGATCTTGCCGGCCAGCGGACCCTGCTCGGCCCAACCCTCGGCCTCGGTGCGGCCGGCGGAGTTGCGGATCATCTGCTTGGACGCGGCGATCGACAGCGGGGCGTTGGCGGCGATCCGCTCGGCGAGGGCGATGGCCTCGTCGAGGACCTGGCCCTGGGGGACGACCTTGCTGACCAGGCCGTACTGCTTGGCCTGGTCGGCGTCGATCGGGTCACCGGTGAGGGACATCTCCATGGCCACGGCGTAGGGCAGGCGGCTGGGCAGGCGCACGAGGGCACCGCCGGCGGCCAGCAGGCCCCGCTTCACCTCGGGCACGCCGAACGTGGCTCCCTCGGCGGCGACCAGCAGGTCGCACACCAGCGCCAGCTCCAGGCCACCGGCCAGGACAGGGCCGTGCACGCCGCCGATGAGCGGCTTCTGCCACGGCTGGTTGTAGATGGCGCCCATCGAGGCGGGCGGGCCCTTGGTCGCGAACTCCTTGAGGTCCATGCCGGCGCAGAAGTTCTTGCCGTTGGCGGTGAGGACGCCGGCCGTGAGCTCGCCGTCGGCGTCGAGCTGCTCCAGGGCGGCCTTGAGGGCGTCGGCGAGCTCGGCGTTGAGCGCGTTGCGCTGGTCGGGGCGGTTCAGGGTCATGACCAGGACCCGGCCTCGGCGCTCGGTCAGCAGGACATCGGACACGTGGGGTGCTCCTTCAGGAGGTCGGCAACAGACGTTGCCAACGTACGCGCCGCTACACGAGGCGGGCGAAGTACTCGATGGTGCGCCCCAGCCCCGCCCGCAGGTCGACCCGCGGCTCCCAGCCGAGCAGCTCCCGCGCCTTGGTGATGTCGGGCTTGCGCTGGGTCGGGTCGTCCTCGGGCAGGGGCTCGTGCACGATCTCCGACGAGGAGCCGGTGAGCTCGAGCACCAGCTGGGCCAGCTCGAGCATGGTGAACTCACCGGGGTTCCCGATGTTGATCGGTCCGATCTGGTCCGAGTCGAGCAGGGCCAGGAACCCGGCCACCTCGTCATCGACGTAGCAGAACGACCGCGTCTGGGTGCCGTCGCCGTAGATCGTGATCGGCTGGCCCTGCAGCGCCTGCATGACGAAGTTCGACACGACCCGCCCGTCCTTGGGTCTCATGCGGGGGCCGTAGGTGTTGTGGGCCATGACGCCACCGCCAGCCCAGAAGTTCTCCCGGCCCGGGACGCAGAAGTCGTACACGAGCGGGGTGGCCTCGATCGGTTCGATGGACCGAACCGCGGCCCAGACGAGGTCTCCGTCGGTCGGGCACTGCATGGTCTGACGCACCCCCCGATGCCACTCCAGCGGGCTCCACGGCGCCACCTTCGGCACCGTGATGCGCCAGAAGGGAAACCGGCGATCGCCGCTGACGGCGCGGTTCGTGGTCTCGTAGCGACCGACCGACGGGCAGATCCCGAAGCGGGCGAGGGCCACGATGAGATCGTCCTTGAGGTCAGTGCTTGTCGTGGAGAACTCGTGCCGCACCGCTTCCTCGAACTTGGCTCCGGAGTGCACGCCGCCGCCTTCCCGATACCCCTCCAGGACGTGGCCGAGGCGTTCCAGGGGCAGCCCGAGGACCCAGCCCGGGATGGAGCGCGGCCCGGGTCCGAACCCGAGATGGCGGAGCAGCGTGAGCAGGAGGCGGGCGTTGACGCGGAGCGAGGGCGCGCGCCGTGCGCTCCCCGGCGTCCGGGTCACGGGGAGCTCGAGCTGGAGGTCGAGCACCTTCTCCACACGGTCGAGGAGATGGTCCTCGCAGGACCAGATGAGGCATGCAGTCTTGGTGGCATCCTCGGCCCACGTCCCCTCGGCGATCCAGAGCCCGAGCGCCCAGAGGAAGTCGTCGTCGAGGTGGATCAGCTCCGGGATGTCGTGGGACGTTCCACTGGTGCGCAACCGCACCCGGGCCCCCGCCGGAACCGCCAGGCCGAGCAGTCGCACCGCGGCGAGCGGGAGCTGGTCCCGGTCGCGATGTCGAGCGATCTCGCCCCACAGGATCGATCGCCACGTGCGCGATCCAGGTCGCCGGTGGGCCGCCAGGAGATCGAACAGCTCGCGTCGACGCGTCCACGCGACCTGGCCCAGCCCTTCGGACCGGACGAACAGCTGCCACGGATCGCCGGCTGCGGCGTCCCAGACCTCGGTCATGCGGACCAACGACCGATCTCGCTCCGGCACGTCGATCCGCCTGGCGATCGCCACCCGGTCGCCCGTGGTGAGCGCGGAGACGGTCTTCGCGACCGGCGATCCGTCGTCTCCGCGGACGAACAGGGAGTGGTCGCCCGTAACGCGGATCGTCCGGCCGTACTGCGTCCGGACCTCGAAGCACGGCGCCGCCGTCGGGTGCCCCACGAACGCAGACGCCTCCGAGGACGCAATCCGTGCGCCGGCGCCGAAGGCGGGGACGCTCCAACCCTGGAGGTC
This sequence comes from Acidimicrobiia bacterium, assembly GCA_046570205.1. Lineage (GTDB taxonomy): Bacteria > Actinomycetota > Acidimicrobiia > Acidimicrobiales > Salinilacustritrichaceae > Salinilacustrithrix. The sequence continues at coordinate 14,093 of JBKHVG010000012.1, read as the reverse complement.
GATGGCCCCGCCCAGGCGGGCTCCGAGCTCGTCAGCTCGGCACCGGTGCAGCACCTCACCGTCGTCGAAGACGATCTGCTCGTCGCCGAGGACGGAGTTGAAGATGCGAACGATCCTCACATCGAGCCCGTGGTGGGTGTGGTACGCCATCGTCATCGCCTCGGCGAACCGCTTGGCCTCGTCGTAGACGCCGCGGGGGCCCACCGGGTTGACGTGGCCCCAGTACTCCTCGGTCTGGGGGTGGACCTGGGGATCGCCGTAGACCTCGGACGTGGACGCGATGAAGAACTTCGCCCCCTTGGCCTTGGCGAGCCCGAGGCAGTTGTGGGTGCCGAGCGAGCCGACCTTCAGGGTCTGGATCGGCATCTCCAGGTAATCCTTGGGCGACGCCGGCGACGCGAAGTGCAACACGGCGTCGACGTCGCCCGGCACCCAGATGAAGGTGGAGACGTCGTGCTCCACGAAGGTGAACCCCGGCGTGCCGAAGAGGTGCTCGATGTTGGCCACGTTGCCCGTGATGAGGTTGTCGAGGGCGACGACCTCGTCACCCCGATCGAGCAGGCGCTCGCAGAGGTGCGAGCCGAGGAAGCCGGCGCCACCGGTGACCACGATGCGGGCCACTCAGCTGCGCCCGATCCCGCGGAAGGTGAACCCGCGGCGCATCAGCGCCGAGCGGTCGAGCAGGTTCCGTGCGTCGACGACGGCCGGCGTGGCCATGCGGGCCTTCACCTCGCCCAGGTCGAGCCACTTGAACTCGTCCCACTCGGTGAGCACGAGCAGCACGTCGGCGCCGTCGCACGCGTCGTAGGGGTCGGAGACGACCTCGATGCCGTCGAGGCCGTGCGACACCGCCGGGTCGTAGGCCCGCACCTTCGCGCCGCGGGCGGCGAGACGACCCAGCACCTCGAGCGACGGGGACTCGCGCAGGTCGTCGGTGCGGGCCTTGAAGGTCAGCCCCCACGCCGCGACCTGCTTTCCGTCGACGTCGCCACCCATGAGCTCGATGGCCTTCTCGGCGGTGCGGTCGTACTGCTCGTCGTTGACCTGGATGACGCCCTTGAGCAGGTGGAAGTCGTAGCCACCCTCCTCGGCGATCTTGACCATCGCCCGCGTGTCCTTCGGAAAACAGCTTCCGCCGAAGCCCGGACCGGGCTTGAGGAACTCCGAACCGATGCGCTTGTCGTAGCCGATGCCCAGGGCGACGTCGTTGATGTCGGCACCGACCGCCTCGCAGATGGCGGCGACGGCGTTGATGAACGAGATCTTCGTGGCCAGGAACGAGTTGGCGGCGTACTTGATGGTCTCGGCCGACGCCGGATCCGTGACGATGACCGGAGCCGTGACGCTGAGGTAGAGCGACGCCACCTTGATGGCGGCGGACTGGTCGTCGGCCCCGATCACGATGCGATCCGGGTTCATGAAGTCGTGCACCGCCGAACCCTCCCGGAGGAACTCCGGGTTCGAGACGACCTGGACGTCGTCGCGGCCCAGGGCCCGCTCGACGACGCGGGTGGATCCCACCGGCACGGTCGACTTGTTCACCACCACGGACTCCGACGGCAGCACGGGTGCGATCTGGCGGGCCGCCTCCTCGATGTAGGTCAGGTCGGCCGAGCCGTCCTCGCCCTGCGGGGTCGGGACGCACAGGTAGGCGAACTCGCAGTCGGCGGCCGCCGTGGCGGCACCGAGCACGAAGCGGAGCCGACCCGAGTCGAGGCCCTCGCGAACGATCTCCTCGAGACCGGCCTCCAGGATCGGGATGTGCCCCTGCTGCAGCTGCTCCACCTTGGCCGCGTCGATGTCGGCACAGACGACGTCGTGGCCGAGGGCGCTGAAGCACGCGCCCGTCGTCAAGCCGACGTAGCCGGTGCCGATGATCGCGATCCTGCTCATGTCCGCTCCTCCGCCGACCGGGGCTCAGGCGAGCAGGGCGTCGACGACCTGCTGCAGGGGCTCACGGTAGTGGCGCAGCGCGGGGACTCCGGCCAGCCGGAGGCCGAGGTCGTCGAGCACGGAGTTCGCCGGCCGGGGCGCGGGGCGGGGCGGCGACAGCTCGCTCGTGGCGATCGGGCGGACCTTGTCGGGATCCTCCCCCGCCAGCTCCAGCACGTCGCGCACGAAGTCGTACCAGGAGACCGCGCCGGCGTTGGTGATGTGGAACAACCCGGTCAGGCGCTCGACGGCGAGCGTGCGGAGCAGACCGGCGAGGTCCGCCGTCGCCGTCGGGCAGCCACGCTGGTCGTCGACGAAGGCCAGCTCCTGGCGATCGCGGAGCGCCAGCACGGTCTTGACCATGTTCGGCCCGTGCTCGCCGAAGACCCACGAGGTGCGGACCACGGTGGCGCCGCCGCCCGCGTGGACCGCGATCTCGTGCTCGCCCGCCCACTTCGACGCCCCGTACACCGATGCGGGGTTCGGCCGGTCCCACTCGTGGTACGGCCCGTCCTTGGTGCCGTCGAACACGTAGTCGGTGGAGACCTGCACGAGGTGGGTGTCGGACCGCCGGCAGGCGTCGGCCAACCAGCGGCAGGCGAGGCCGTTCACGGCGAAGGCGCGGTCGGGGTCTGATTCGCAGGCATCGACCGCCGTCCACGCCGCCGCGTTGACGACCACGTCGAAGCGGGAGCCGACGATCGCGGCATCGACCGCCGAGCGGTCGGAGACGTCGAGTGCGCTGCGGTCGAGCGCGACCACGTCGTCACCCTGCGACTCCCAGTGCCGGACCACGTCGACCCCGAGCTGGCCCCCGGCACCGGTGACGAGCACCCGCATCAGGGGGCGGTCCCGTCGCGCAGCGGCTTCCACCACCACTCGTTGTCGCGGTACCAGGCCACCGTGGCCTCGAGGGCCTCGTCGAGCGTGCGCTGGCGCGTCCAGCCGAGCCCGGTGATCTTGGTGATGTCGACGGAGTAGCGGCGGTCGTGGCCGAGGCGGTCCTCGACGTAGGTGACGAGCGACTCGTCGCGACCGGTGAGGGCGAGGAGCTTGTCGACCAGGACGCGGTTGGGGGTCTCGTTCCCGGCACCGATGTTGTAGATCTCGCCCGGCTCCCCGTCGGTGAGCACGAGGTGGACGCCGGCGCAGTGGTCGTCCACGTAGATCCAGTCCCGCTCGTTCATGCCGTCGCCGTACAGGGGGATGGGCCGGTCCTCGAGGAGGTTGGTGGTGAACAGCGGGATGGCCTTCTCGGGGTACTGGTAGGGGCCGAAGTTGTTCGTGCAGCGCGTGACCCGGACGTCGAGGCCGTGGGTGGCGTGGTAGCTGAGGGCCAACAGGTCCGAGCCGGCCTTCGACGCGCTGTAGGGCGAGCGGGGCTCCAGCGGGTCGCCCTCCTTGGACGAGCCCACCTCGACCGAGCCGTACACCTCGTCGGTGCCGATGTGCACCACCCGACCGATGCCGAGCCGGCGGGCCGTGTCCATCACGACGTTCGTGCCGAAGCAGTTCGTGATGACGAAGTCGTCGCTGCCCTCGATCGATCGGTCGACGTGGCTCTCCGCCGCGAAGTGCACGACCGCGTCGCAGCCCCGCATGGCGTCGGTGAGCGGCGCCGGGTCGCAGATGTCGCCCTTGACGAAGTCGTAGCGAGGGTCGTCGTCGACGTCGCGGAGCGTCGAGAGGTTCCCGGCGTAGGTCAGGGCGTCGTAGACGACGACGGAGTCGTCGGTGTTGGCGAGCACCCAGCGCACGTAGTTCGAGCCGATGAAGCCGGCGCCGCCGGTGACGAGGATCCGCACGGCCCGGAGGCTAAAGGAGCCGAGCCGGCAGGCGAGGCGACCCATGGGCACGGTGCCCTACGGCGGCGAAGCCGCCAGACCGATCTGCACGAGGACGTGAGCTATCCGCTCACGTCCCGAACCCAGCCCGGGGCGTCGCGGTCCTTGACCGAGAGCTGGGCCGGGTCGTCGGGATCCACCGGGAGCGGCCAGGCGATGCCGAGCGCAGGGTCGAGCGGGGCGATCGCCGTGCCGGCCATGCCCGGCACCCACTCGGCATCGAAGCAGTAGAGGTACTGCGTGCCGTCCTCCACCGCCTGGAACCCGTTGGCCACACCGGCCGGCACCAGCACCTGGGTGCCGACGGCGAGGTCGACCTCCACCACCACACCGTGCGACGGCGATCCCGGACGGGTGTCGACGTAGGCGCCGTGGGCCCGACCCGCCACCACGGCGACGAGCTTGGTCATGTCCTCGCCGTGCATGCCCCGCACCGCACCACGACGGGTCTCGGTGACGTTCACCTGGACCCACGGCCCGAGCGACGGGAGGCCGGCCTCGACGAACGCGGACTCCCGGTAGAACTCGCGGATGGTGCCCCGCTCGTCACCGACCTGCTTCAACGTGAGCACGCACAGCCCGTCGATGGCAGTGGTGGCCACCGACATCGGGATCACGCTCACGCCGTGCCCTCGGCGACGGCGTCGGCCTCCTCGAAGGTGAGCACCCGCAGCAGCGCCTCCCCGTAGCCGCTCTTGGCCAGGTCGCCGCCGTGGTCGTGCGCCTCGGCCAGGGCAGCCAGGGCGTCGGCGTCGATGAACCCCTCCCGGTAGGCGGCGGCCTCGGGCGAGCCGATCAGCAGGCCCTTGCGCCGCTGGAGCCCGGCGACCCAGGCCTGGGCGTCGAGCATGGCGTCGAAGGTGCCCACGTCGAACCAGTCGGTGGCGAAGGGCAGCCGGCACACCTCGAGGCGGCCCTGGCCGAGGTAGTGGTTGTTCACGTCGGTGATCTCGATCTCCCCCCGCTCGCTCGGCTCGATCTGCTTGGCCACGTCGACGACGGAGCCGTCGTAGAAGTACAGGCCCGGCACCATGTACGGCGACGGCGGGTGCGCCGGCTTCTCCAGGATCGCCCGCACCGACCCGTCGGCGGCCAGATCGAGCACGCCGTAGCGCTCCGGGTCCGGCACCCACAGCCCGAACACGACCGCCCCGTGCGGCGTGGTGAACCGCTGCAGCTGCTCGCCCAACCCGTAGCCGTAGAAGATGTTGTCGCCGAGGATGAGGGCCACGTCGTCGCCGGCGATGAACTCCTCGCCCACGATGAACGCATCGGCCAGGCCCCGCGGCTCGGTCTGCACGGCGTACGTGAACGAGCACCCCCACTGCGACCCGTCGCCCAGCAGGGCCTGGAAGGCGGGGACCTGCTCCGGCGTCGAGACCACGAGGATCTCGTTGATGCGAGCGTGGAGCAGCGTCGAGATCGGGTAGTAGACGAGCGGCTTGTCGTAGACGTGCATCAGCTGCTTCGACGTCGCCCGGCTCGCCGGACCCAACCGCGTCGCCCTCCCACCGGCGAGGACGATCCCCTTCATGCCGGCGTGTCTACCAGCGTCACCCGCACACCACGTCGTCCGGGATGGCGCCGCTGACCGAGCCGAGCACGGTCGTCGTCGTCTCGGCGTCATCGTCGAGGGTGGTCGGTGCGCGGGGCAGCGTCGTGCTCGTGTCGGCCGGCTCCGGCGCCGGCAGGGGCTCGGTGCGCAGGCCCTGCCAGTCGGCGCCGGTGACGAGGGTGATGTCGTCGACCGCGACGTCCTCGACCAGGTCGGCGTCGCCGGCCAGCCAGCGCCGCACGAGGTCGGCCGCGGCCTCGGCGCCCGGCGGGTGACGGACCTCGGTCCGCTGCACGCCGAGCCGCCCGGCGTCACCCGTGCCGCCGGTGGCGAAGCCGGCGCCGCGCAGGGCGGTGGCGGCGCTCGACGCCTGCCCCGGCTCGCCGGTGCCGTTCAGCACCTGCACGCGCACCGAGGCCGGGGTGAGGTCCGTGGCGCTGCGGGTCCGGAAGATGTCGAGCACCTCCTCGGCCTCGCGGGTGAGGAGGCGCAGGACGGCGGCGCCGCCGACGGAGTCGTCCTCGACCGGCAGCTGGTAGACGTCCAGCGAGGCGGGGTCGAAGCGGCGGAACTCCCGCCCGAGGGCCAGCAGGTCGCCACCGTCGAGCGTGTCGTCGATGGTGACCGCGTCCAGGGTGCTGTCGATCAGCTCGTCGAGGGTCACCGGGTTGCGCAGCCCCCGCTCCACCGAGCGCTCGAGGGCAGCGATGATGAACTGCTGCTGGCGCCGGATGCGTCCGAGATCGCCGGTGGGATCGGTGCGCCACCGGCCGGCGACGTACTCCTGGTAGGCCCGGCTGCGGACGAAGCCGAGGGCGTTCCGGGCGTCGAGGCGGATGCAGCCCGGCTCCGGCACGTCGAGCCCGCTCCGCTGGTCCCGCACCGGGTTGCGGAAGTAGATCTCGACACCGTCGATGGCCTCGACCAGGCGGCCGAAGCCGTGGAAGTCGACCTGCGCGTAGTGGTTCACCGGGATGCCGAGGTACCCCTGGATGGTGTCGACCAGCAGCTCCGGGCCGCCCAGCTCGATGGCCTCGTTGATGCGGCCGTTGCCGTGGCCCGGGATCGGCACCCACAGGTCGCGGGGCAGCGACAGCAGGGCGGCGCGGGTGGACGCCGGATCGACCCGCAGGATCATCATCGTGTCCGAGCGCAGGCCGGCGACGTCGGTGCGGCTCGAGGCGACGGGGTCGTCGGGGTCGAGGCCGGCCGCCGAGTCGATGCCCACGATCAGGAAGTTCTCGGCGACCACGGCGCCGTCCTCGGGCTCCTCGCTCGCGCTCAGGGTGTCACCGATCTCGATGCGCGGGATCTGCCCGTACTTCTGGTAGCCGTACGCGAGCGCGCCCGCCGTGAACACGAAGCCCACCATCGCGAACACGTTCGTGATGATGACCAGCTTCTGGAGCACGCTGCGCCTCGCCCGACGTGTCTCCGTGCCGGACATCGCCGGTCAGGCTACCGAGCGGGCCCGGGTGGCTGGAGTCGGTGCCTCTACTGTCCGGGCGTGGCCCGGCTCGCCGACCAGCCGCCGCTCGCCGTCGTCGGCGAGCGGCTGTGCACCGACCTGACCGACGTCACCGACGACCCCGGCTGCCTCGACGGCGCCGGGTTCTGGGCCGTGGTGGTCCCCTACGACGCACCTCCGACCTTCGCCCGCTTCGCCACCGTCCGCCCGGCGCGGCCCTGGCGCGGCCCCCGGTGGCGGGGCCCGTCAGCCGATGCGTGGTGCAGCTCGCTCGACCAGGAGCGCTTCGAGGACGGCGTGCGGGCCATCCGCGCCGCCATCGAGGCCGGCGACGTGTACCAGGTGAACCTCACCCGCCAGCTCGCCGCGCCGGTGGTCGACGATGCCGACGTGGCGGCCCTCGGCGCGGCGCTGGCCATCGGGAACCCGGCTCCCTACGCCGCGGTCGTGCGCGTCCCCGGGGCCGGGCTCCACGTCGCGTCGGCGTCGCCGGAGCGGTACCTGCGCCGCGAGGGGCGCCTGGTGTGGTCGTCACCCATCAAGGGCACGGCCGCCACGCCGGACGCGTTCCTGGCCAAGGACCGGGCCGAGAACGTGATGATCGTCGACCTGGTGCGCAACGACCTGGGCCGCGTCTGCGACTTCGGGTCGGTCTGCGTGCCGGCGCTGCTGGCCGTCGAGCACCACCCCGGCCTCGTGCACCTCGTGTCCACGGTGGCCGGCGAGCTGTCCGACGGCGTGGGCTGGCCCGAGCTGTTGGCGGCGACGTTCCCGCCCGGCTCCATCACGGGCGCGCCGAAGCTGGCGGCCATGGACGTCATCCGCCGGCTGGAGCCGGTGCCCCGCGGCGTGTACTGCGGCGGGGTGGGCTGGGTCGACGCCGACCGCGGGATCGGCGAGCTGAACGTCGCCATCCGCACCTTCTGGATCGACCCGACGGCTGATCGGGGACCGGTGCTGCGCTTCGGCACCGGCGGCGGCATCACGCACGACAGCGACCCGTCCGGCGAGTGGGCAGAGACGGTGCTCAAGGCGAGGACGCTGCTGGCGGTCGCCTCGGGCTGAGGCGACCGCCGGGGGTCAGCGGGTGCGGTTCGCGTCGACCGAGCGGCGCTTGGCGCCGCCGCCCTTGCGGTGCACCTTCGGCGCTCCGCCGTCGCGCTGCTTGCGCGGGCGGGGGTCGACGTCGACGACGCCGTCCGGGCCTCGCCGGGTGTCGCGCCGGGCGGCGCGGTCCTCGCCGTCGCGGGTGCGGGTGCGCTGGCGGTTCCGACCGCCGTTGCCTCCACCACCCCCGCTCGGCTTGCCGGCCGCGGCCTTGACGGGCGGCTGGGCCTTGGCCCGCGACGTCGCCTCCCGATGGCGGGAGCCGTCCCCGAGCAGCGTGGCGTCAGGGACCGTCACCACCTGGGGGAGGCCGAGGTCCCGCTGGAGCGTCTTGACGTCCTTGCGGTTGTTGTCCCGCACGAAGGACACGACGACGCCCTGGGCGCCGGCGCGGGCGGTGCGGCCCGACCGGTGCAGGTAGGTCTTGTCGTCCTCGGGCGGATCGAAGTGGACGACGCAGGCCACACCGTCGACGTGGATGCCGCGGGCGGCGACGTCGGTGGCGATGAGCGCCTGCACGTGGCCCTTGGTGAAGGCCTCCAGGGCCCGGGTGCGCTGGTTCTGGTTGCGGCCACCGTGGATGGCAGCCGCCTCCACGCCGGCCTTGGCCAGCTGCTTGCACAGGCGGTCGGCGCCGTGGCGGGTGCGGGTGAACACGATGGTCGGCCCGGCGGCGACGACGGCGTCACGGGTGTGGTCGACGCGCTGCTCGTGGTCGATCGACCAGAAGTGGTGGGCCATGGCCGTCATGTCCGGCTCGACCTCGCCCACCTCGGCCCGCACCGGGTCCTGCTGGTAGCGACGGGTGAGCTCGGCGATGTCGCCGTCGAGCGTGGCCGAGAACAGCAGCGTCTGGCGGTCGGGCAGGGTGCGGTCGAGCAGGCGCTTGACGGCGGGCAGGAAGCCCATGTCGGCCATGCGGTCGGCCTCGTCGACGACGACGACACCCACCTCGGCGAGGCTGACGTTGCCGCTGCTGATGAGGTCCTCGAGCCGACCCGGGCACGCGACGAGGACGTCGACGCCGCGGCGCAGGGCCTGGGTCTGGGGGCCGTAGCCCACGCCGCCGTAGACCGCGGTGACGGAGCGGTCGGCGGCCTTGGCCAGCGGTGCCAGCTCGTCGCGGATCTGGTCGGCCAGCTCGCGCGTCGGCGACAGGATCAGCGCGCTCGGGTGCCCGGGCCGGGCCTTGGCGGTGTTGACCAGCGTCGGGATGCCGAAGGCGATGGTCTTGCCCGAGCCGGTGGGGGCCCGGCCGCACAGGTCGCGGCCGGCCAGGGCGTCGGGGATGGTGGCGGCCTGCACCTCGAAGGCGCTGGTCATGCCGTTGGCATGGAGCGCGTCGACGATGGGCTGGGGGACGCCCAGGTCCGCGAAGGACGGGGCGGTGAACTCGGATTGCACAGGTTCTCTCGATCAGGGTTGCTGGATGGCGCACTCGAATTGGTGCCGAACAGCAGTCAGGTCGAGGAGCGTCGGGCCCTTCGTGGCCCTCCCGCGTGAGCATGCTCCGGGGAGCAGGTGGTCCGGGGAGCGAGCTCGACCCGGCGCGGTGCGTTGACGATACCCGCTGGCGGGCGGGAATCCACGATCCCGTATCGTGCCGCCGTGCTCCCGGTCTGGCTCGACGGCGCCCTCCTCGACCCCGCTGACGCCCGGGTGCCCGTCTCCGACCACGGGATCACGGTGGGCGACGGGGTGTTCGAGACCCTGCGCACCGCGCCCGAACCGGGCACCGACCGGTGGGCGCCCTTCGCCGTCACCCGCCACCTGCGGCGGCTGCGCCGCAGCCTCGCCGGCCTCGGCCTGGAGCTCGACCGCTCCGACGACGAGCTCCGCGACGCCATGGCCCAGGTCGCCTCGCGCATCGAGGGCCCCGGTCGTGTGCGCCTGACCGTCACGGGCGGTCCCGGGCCGCTCGGCTCGGCCCGTTCCGACGAGCCCCTCACCGTCTTCGTCGCCGGCTCGGGGATCGACGAGTGGCCCGAGACCGGCGAGTGCGTCACGGTGCCCTGGGTCCGCAACGAGCGCTCGGCGGTGGCCGGCCTGAAGACCACGTCCTACGCGGAGAACGTCGTGGCGCTGGCCCGAGCCAGGGAGCAGGGCGCGTCCGAGGCGATCTTCGCCAACACCGCCGGCCAGCTCTGCGAGGGCACGGGGTCCAACGTGTTCGTCGTCATCGCCGGTCGTCTCGTCACCCCGCCACTGTCCTCGGGTTGCCTCGCCGGTGTCACCCGGGAGCTCGTCGTCGAGGTCGCCCAGGTGGACGAGGAGGACCTGCCGCTCGCCGTGCTCGCCGAGGCCGACGAGATCTTCCTCACCTCGTCCACCCGGGACGTGCAGGGCCAGCACCGCGTCGACGACCGCCGCCTCGACGCCCCGGGCCCGGTCACGGCCGAGGTCGCTCGCGCCTTCGCCGACCTGGTGGCCCGCGACCTCGACCCGTGAGCCGCCGACCCGGACCGGTGACCGCCTCGGTCCTGCGGGCCCGGGATCACGTGGTGGTGCGGTGGTCGGCCGGCGACGTCGAGGGCTCCTGCCGCTTCGACCACCTACCCGGCACCACGCCGGCCTGGCTCGGGTCCGCCGAGGAGCTGCTCGACGGAGCCGACCGGCGCCTCGAGGGTCGAGTGCTCGACGCCGTGGCCGAGCTGGCCCGCACCGAGGGGCTCCAGCTCGGCCTGTGGCACGACGACCAGGGCGTCGAGCTCCTCGGCTGAGCACCGTTCTCGACGAGATCGGGCCCACCCCCCGGGCTCAGGATCGTCGAGGTCGTCAGCCGACGGGACGGAGGTGCACGACGTCGCCGACGGCAATGGTGCGGCGACCACCCCCCTCGAGCGGGTCGACGAGCAGGTGGCCGTCGGCGGTGACGTCCACCGCCCGGCCGACGAGGTCGTCGGCGCCGAGGTCGATCCGCACGTCCCGCCCGAGGGTGACGGACCGGTCCCGCCACGCATCGAGGACGGCGTCGACGTCACCTCGCACCAGCGCGGCGTAGTGCACCTCGAGACGATCGAGCAGCGCGTCGAGGACGTCGTCCCGGCTGGGGCGAGCGGTGCCGAGGTGGTTGATCGCCACCGCCACGTCGGCGAGGTCGTCGGGTACGGGGTCGGGCCAGGTGACGTTGAGGCCGATGCCGGCCGCCACCGTGGCCCGCTCGTGGGCGGCGGGTGGCCGGTAGCCGGCGGCGACGTGGGAGCCGGGCGACCACTCGGCCTCGGCCAGGATGCCGGCCAGCTTGCGGGTGCGCAGGGCACCGGCGGCGTCGGTGTCCTCGACCACCAGGTCGTTGGGCCACTTGAGGCCGGCGCGGACGCCAGCCAGGTCCTCGACCGCCTCCGATGCGGCCACGGCGAGGGCGAAGGTGGCCAGGGGCGCGACGGGTGCCGGTGGGCGCAGGAGGATGGTGCAGAGCAGCGACGCACCGGGGGGCGCCGTCCACGTCCGGCCGGCACGGCCGCGGCCGGCGGTCTGGTGGTCGGCGACCAGGACGACACCCTCGCGCTCCCCCTGCCGGGCCAGCTCCATCACGTCGCTGTTGGTGGATCCGGTCTCGGTGACGTGGCGGACGTCGCTGAAGCGGTTCCGAGGCGCGGCGGTCGGTCGGGAGATGGCGTCGTCACCCTTCACCGCGATAACACTACGGAGTGTTTTCCAAGGTGCTGATCGCAAACCGCGGCGAGATCGCCGTCCGGGTCATCCGGGCGTGCAAGGAGCTCGGCGTCACGTCCGTGGCCGTCTACTCCGACCTGGATCGGGACTCGCTGCACGTCCGCCTCGCCGATGAGGCGTACGCCCTCGGCGGCACCACGGCGGCCGAGTCGTACCTGAACACCGAGGCCATCCTCGACGTGATCCGCCAGTCGGGCGCCGAGGCCGTGCACCCCGGCTACGGCTTCTTCTCGGAGAACACCGACTTCGCCCGGGCCATCACCGAGATGGGGGTCACGTTCATCGGCCCACCGCCCGAGGCCATCGAGGTCATGGGCGACAAGGTCTCCAGCCGCATCGCGGCCCAGGAGGCGGGCGTGGCCGGCGTTCCGGGCACCACCGAGTTCCTGCAGTCGGGTGACGAGGTCGTCGCCTTCGGCGAGGAGTTCGGCTGGCCGATCGCCATCAAGGCGGCCTACGGCGGCGGCGGGCGCGGCATGCGCGTCGTGCGCTCCGCCGACGAGGCGCACTCGGCCCTCGAGTCCGCCCAGTCGGAGGCGCTCAAGGGCTTCGGCCGCGACGAGTGCTACGTCGAGCGCTACCTGACCTGGCCCCGCCACGTCGAGATGCAGGTCATCGCCGACACGCACGGCAACACGGTGTGGATCGGCGAGCGCGACTGCTCCGCCCAGCGCCGGCACCAGAAGCTGGTCGAGGAGTCCCCCGCCCCCAACTTCCCCGACGAGATCCGCCAGGCCATGGGCAAGGCCGCCGTCCAGGTCGCCGAGGCGTGCGGCTACGTCAACGCCGGCACCGTCGAGTTCCTCTACCAGGACGGCGAGTTCTTCTTCCTCGAGATGAACACCCGCCTCCAGGTCGAGCACCCCGTCACCGAGATGGTGTCGGGCATCGACCTCGTGGCCGAGCAGCTCCGGGTCGCATCGGGCGAGCCGCTCTCCTTCAGCCAGGACGAGATCTCGCTGCGGGGCCACTCCATCGAGGTGCGCGTCAACGCGGAGGACCCGGCCGAGGGCAAGTTCCTCCCCGCTCCCGGCCCGATCGCCAAGCTCGTCCCGCCGCAGGGCAACGGCGTGCGCTGGGACGGCGGCTACGACTCGGGCGACGAGGTCAGCCAGTACTACGACAACCTCATCGGCAAGCTCGTCGTGTGGGCCCACGACCGGGACACCGCCATCGCCCGCATGCTGCGCTGCCTCGACGAGTTCGTGCTCGACGGCCCGGCCACCACCATCCCGGCCGCCGAGGCCATCCTCGCCCACCCCGACTTCAAGGCCGGTGAGCACTCCACCAAGTGGGTCGAGGACACGCTCGACCTCACCGGCGTGCGGGGCACCCCGGCCCCCACGGGTGACGACGAGGTGGAAAAGGTCGAGCGCAACGTCGACGTCGAGGTCAACGGCAAGCGCTTCGCCGTGAAGCTGTTCGTCCCGGCCGACCAGGTCGCCGTGGCGGCGGCCGGCGGAGGTGGCAAGGCCCTCCCCAAGGCCCGTACGCGTGCCCGCGGCACCTCGGGCGCTGCGCCCACGGCCGGATCGGGCCGCATCGCCGTCCCCATGCAGGGCACCATCGTGAAGGTCAACGTCGCCGTCGGCGACGAGGTCACCGAGGGTCAGGTCCTCTGCGTGCTCGAGGCCATGAAGATGGAGCACCACGTCCGGGCCCCCGTGGCCGGCGTGGTCACCGAGATCCGGGTCACCGCGGGTGACCAGGTGGACAACGGCGCGACGCTGCTCGTCATCGACGACGGCACCGCGGAGGGAGACGACTCATGACCGACCCGATCCGCATCGCCAACTGCTCCGGGTTCTACGGCGACCGCATCGCCGCCGCCCGCGAGATGGTGGAGGGTGGCCCCATCGACGTGCTCACCGGCGACTGGCTGGCCGAGCTCACGATGCTCATCCTCCAGCGCACCCGGGCCAAGCGTCCCCACGGTGGCTACGCCCGCACCTTCGTCACCCAGATGGAGCAGGTGATGGGCACCTGCCTGGACCAGGGCATCAAGGTCGTGTCCAACGCCGGCGGCCTCGATCCCGACGGCTGCGCCGACGCCATCGCCGAGGTCGCCGACAAGCTCGGCCTGTCGCCCACCATCGCCTACGTCAACGGCGACGACATCCTCGGCCGCCTCGACGAGCTGGTCGCCGCCGGCATCGACCTGGCCCACTTCGACACCGGCGAGCCCATCGGCGACACGTCGCGCTTCATCACCGCCAACGCCTACCTCGGGTGCTGGGGCATCGTCGAGGCGCTGAACGCCGGCGCCGACATCGTCGCCATGCGCGAGATCGACAAGCGCCTGCCGACCTGGAACTACAAGGGCGAGGAGCTGGACCTCTGGCACCTCGACCAGCGCATCAACGACCGCGGCGTGGCCGTCGACCTCGAGCTGGCCCAGGCCGCTATCGACGCCAGCGAGCGCACCAAGGCCGAGCTGGCCGCCCGCACCGCCGACCTCACCGGCGGCGAGGTGCAGGCCACCACCCAGCGCGATGCGCTGCTGGCCCACCTC
>JBKHVG010000011.1:0-110549 GCA_046570205.1 Acidimicrobiia bacterium | reverse complement strand
GTTCTGGAATGACTTCCTGCGCTCCCTGAAGGCCCGTGGGCTATCCGGGGTGCACCTGGTCATCTCCGACGCCCACGCGGGCCTCAAAGCGGCCGTGGCGAAGCAGTTCGTGGGCGCCTCCTGGCAGCGCTGCCGGGTGCACTTCATGCGCAACCTCCACGGCACGGTGGCATCCAAACACTCGCCCGCGGTCACCGCCGCGGTCAAGACGATCTTCGCCCACACCGACCCCAAGGATGTGGCCGCGCAGTGGGACCAGGTCGCCGACACCTTCGCCGGCCCCTTCGTCGGCCGATAGCGCACGGCGGTCGACGAGTTGGACGACAGCATGGGTTCGGCAGGCATGGACATGGCATCCATGCTGGGCGACGTCGTCCCCGAGCTGGTGCTGGTCATCGGCGGCGTCCTCGTCCTGCTCTACGCCCTCGCCGCGCCTCGACGCCTCCAGAGCGGCGCACCCGTCCTCGCGCTGCTCACGGTCGCCGTCGCCGCAACAACCACGATCCCGATGCTGGACGGGCCCGAGGCCTACACGTTCGCCGAGACCTACGCCCGCGACCTGCCCGCCGTCTGGGCCAAGCTGATCGTCCTGGCCGCCACCGCAGCCGTGATCGCGCTCTCCTTGGCCTGGTTCCGCAGCGACCCCCGCAGCGGCGAGTACTACACCCTGCTGCTGTACTCCGCCCTCGGCGCCGTGCTCCTCGCCGGTGCGACGGACCTCAAGCAGTTCGTCGTCTCGATGCTGCTGTCGTCAGCGACCGGCTACGTCCTCACCGCCTACCACCGGCTGTCCCGGGCCTCGGCTGAAGCGGGCATCAAGTACTTCCTGCTCGGGGCCCTCACCAGCGCCAGCATGCTGATCGGCGTCGCCTACCTGTTCGGCATGGGAGGAACCACGACGTTGCCCGGCCTGCGCACCGGCCTCGCCTCCCAGGACGGCATCGGCCTCGCCGTCGCAGCCGCCCTCGTCATCGTCGCCGTGGCGTTCAAGCTCGGCGCGGTGCCCGCACACGCGTGGATGCCCGACGTGGCAGAAGGTGCACCGGCACCCGTCGCCGCGTTCGTGACCTCCGTGCCCAAGGTCGGGGCGTTCCTCTTCCTCGCTCGGCTGGTCGTGGTCCTGCCAGCAGACGGGCTCGGGTGGCGACCGCTCGTGGCGGCCATCGCCGCCGCCACGATGACGCTCGGCAACCTGGCCGCACTGTGGCAGGACGACGTGCGACGGCTGCTGGGCTGGTCGTCTGTCTCCCAGACGGGCTACGGACTGCTCGCAGTCGTGGCCGTGGATCGAAGCGACCTGGCACTGCCGTCGCTGCTGTACTTCCTCCTCGCCTACGTGCTCGCCAACATCGCGGCCTTCGCCGTCGTCGTACAGCTCCGGGGACGCACCGACCGGCTCGCCTACGCAGGTCTGGCTCGTGCCCGCCCGGTGCTGGCCGCCACGCTGACCATCGCCCTCCTGTCCTTCATCGGCGTGCCGCCGCTCGCCGGCTTCGCAGCAAAGCTCGCCCTGTTCGCGGCAGCCATCGACTCGGGGTACGGCTGGCTCGCGGTGCTCGGAGCGATCAACACGGTCGTGTCCATCGCCTACTACGCCCGGGTGCTGGCGCCGATGTACTTCGAGGACCTGCCGGGTCCCGTCCCGGTCCTCGCCCGCAGTGCAGCTCTTGCCGCCATCGTCACCGGTGTGGTCGTGGTGCTCGCCGGCCTCGCCGCGGAGCCGTTCTTCCGAGCGTTCGACGGGATCGGACTGCTGCCCGGCTGAGGATCTGACGGTTCACTGCCGGTGCCATCCGCTCCGTGATGGCAGGCGGAGTCGTCCCCGACGTCTCGATCCCCCGGTCAGGGCCACGCGCGGTGACCGACCGTCACCTCCAGGCCTTGGGTCGCGCGTCTCGCTGCAAGACGCCCATCACGGACGACACAGTCGACGACCCGGTCGAGTTCGACGCTGAGGAGCCGGCGCTCCAAGCTTCCATCTCGGCAAGGACACGGCCGCCTGAACGAGACCGAGGAAGGGGCGGGGCAGGTCGGCTTCGCCAGGTTTCTCGGGGCGCCGGCTGTGACCGACGGTCGGATCAGCCGGCCGCATCGGGTGTGAGCGCGGCCGTCAACGGGGGTCGGGTCTCGTGGATGAGGCGCAGCTCGGCCGGGGCGTCGACGGTGCAGGTGTCGTGGTCGACGTCGATGCTGACGCTGTGTCCGCCGGCTCGGATGCCTCGGACGTGGAGCCGTCGGACCGAGTCGGGGAGGCACGGGGCGACCCAGAGCTGGCTGTGCGGGGTCCAGGGATCGAGGCGCAGCAGCGTGCGCAGCCACAGCAGGGGAGCGGCGGCGGCCCAGGCCTGCGGTGAGCAGGAGGTCGGGTAGGGGGCGGGGACCTGGACCTCGTCGCGCGCGAAACCGGCGAAGAGCTCGGGCAGGGTGCCCCCGAGGGCGGCGGCGACGTCGAGCTGGGCCTCGATGACGCGGTGGGCGTGGCGACGATGGCCGTAGCGGGACAGCCCGGCGGCGCAGATGGCGTTGTCGTGGGGCCAGATGGAGCCGTTGTGGTAGCTGACCGGGTTGTACGCGGCCATCGTGGCGGCCAGGGTGCGGATGCCGAACCCGCTGAACATGTCTGGGGCGAGGAGCCGGTCGGCGACCCGGGCGGCCTTGTCGGGATCGGCGATCCCGGCCCACAGGCAGTGGCCGGCGTTGGAGGTGACGGCATCGACGGGTCGCTTGTCGGCGTCGAGGGCGAGGGCGTAGGTGCCCTGGTCTTCGAGCCAGAAGTCCTCGTTGAACCGTCGCCGCAGGTCGCGGGCGCGCTCGGCCCAGCGCTCGTAGGTGTCGGTGTCGCCAGCCTCGCGGGCGAAGTGGGCACGGGCGACGTAGGCGGCGTAGGTGTAGGCCTGCACCTCGCACAGGGCGATCGGCGGTTCGGCGAGGGTGCCGTCGGCGAAGCGGATGGCGTCCCAGGAGTCCTTCCAGCCCTGGTTGGCGAGACCGTGCTCGCTGGTGCGCTGGTACTCGACGTAGCCGTCGCCGTCCCGGTCGCCGTGGTGGACGATCCAGTCCAGAGCTCGGTCGGCGTGGGGGAGCAGCTCGTCGGCCAAGGCATCGGTCAGGTCCCACCGGCGGAGCTCACCGAGCAGCATCACGAACAGGGGAGTGGCGTCGATGGAGCCGTAGTAGATGTCGCCGCCGCCGAGGCTGAGGCCGGTGGCGGCGCCGAAGCGCATCTCGTGGAGGATCTTGCCCGGCTCCTCCTCGGTCTCCGGGTCGGTGGTGGTGCCCTGGAACCGGGCGAGGGTGCGCAACACGCCGTGGGCCAGGGTCGGGTCGGCGAGGAGGGTCATCCACGCCGTGAGCAGGGAGTCGCGGCCGAAGACGGTCATGAACCAGGGGGCGCCGGCGGCGATCACGGCGTCATCGGGGTGGTCTGGGTCGAAGATGCGCAGGGCGCCGAGGTCTCGGGCGGTGCGGCCGAGCACGTGGACGAGCTGGTGGTTGTCGGACTCGATGATGGGGAGCCGGGCGTGCCAGTCGCTGAGCCGCTGGGAGGGGACCGAGCGGCGGTCGTCCCCGCTGCAGCGGAACCGGGGTTCGACGTCCTTGCCGCCGAGCGAGACGGTGACCTCGACGCACAGCTCCCAGGTGCCACCGGGCGGGAGGAGGGCACGCCACACGGCCCGGCCGGGCTCGACGTCGGCGTCGTGGGAGAAGGTGACGGTCGTGGTCTTGGTGAGCCGGCTGGTCTCGTGACCGAAGGTGAGGGTGCCGGGGGCGATCTCGTGGCTGTGCCTACCCTTGCGGGTCACGCGGCTCTCCTTGACCTCGAACAGGTCGGCGAAGTCGACGTCGCAGGACAGCTCGACGACCACGTGGGCGGGCTCGAGGCCGTGGTTGGTGACGCCGAGGGTCTCGCGCATGCCGCGGCCGACGTGGCGGCTGCGGCGCAGGATGAGATCGGCGTCGGCGTGCCCGGCGACGGGCGATCCTCGGGCGATGAAGGTGGCGGCGAAGGGCTCGTCGAGCTGCACGGTGAGCGGCTCCAGGCGGTGGCCGTTGAGGTGCAGCTCCCAGCGCGAGAGCATCCGGGTGTCGAGGACGAACAGCCCGTGGGGGAAGTCGTCGTGCATGTCGCCGGCCGGGCCTGACAGCGCGAACGTGGAGCCCTCCACGAGGGTCACCGTGCCGTCGGCGTGGGCGAGCGGGGCCACCGGCGTGGTGCCGGCGTAGGGGGAGGTGTCGTCGGTCGCGGCGGTGGGGGTGGTGCTCATCGTCCGTGGCCTTCGAGGATGGCGTGGAACAGGCGGCGGTGGTCAGCGACCATGCGCGCGGTGCCGAAGCGCTGCTCGGCGGCCCTTCGGCACGCGCGACGGTCCAGGTCGGCGGCTTTGGCGAGGTGCCCGACGAGGTCGTCGACATCGTCGCAGAGGAACCCGGTGGTGCCGTGGTCGACGATCTCGGGTGCGGCGCCCTCGTGGAACGCCAGGACCGGCGTGCCGCAGGCAAGCGCTTCGATCATCACCAGCCCGAACGGCTCGGGCCAGCGGATCGGGTTGACCAGGGCGGTGGCTCCCTGGAGCAGGCGCACCTTGGTGTCGTGGTCAGCTTCGCCGACGTAGACGACGTCGTCGCCGAGCAGCGGTTCGACCTGCTCGGCGAAGAACTGGTACTCCCACGGCTCGCGCATCTTGGCAGCCATGAGCAGTCGGACGCCGGCCTGGCGGGCGGCGAGCGCAGCGCGCCGGGCGCCCTTCTCGGGGGCCATGCGCCCGAGGAAAAGGAAGTAGGGCCCGTCGTCGTCGCCGGTCCCGTCACCGAAGGGGAAGCGGTCGAGGTCGATGCCGTGGTGGATGACGGCGGCGATCGGAAGGTCACCGGCCCGTGCGGCCTGGTCGTGGCTGATGGCGATCACCGGGACGTGGTCGGCGATCGCCTGGTACAGGTCGGTGAGCTCCTCGTTGAACGGTCCGTGGTTGGTGGTGACGACCGGGAGGGCGGGGTAGCGGTGGGCGTAGACGGGGCCGATGAGGGTGTGGTCGTGGACGATGTCGGCGCCCCAGTCGGCCATGGCCTCGTAGCCGCGGATGAGGTGGCGCAGCTCGATGGCTGCGATGCCCATGCGGTCGATCTCGGCCCGTTCGAAGACGTGGCGCCGCTCGACCGGGCAGGTTGAGTCGCCGGTGGTCCACAGCAGGACGTCGTCGCCGGCGGCGAGCAGGCCGCGGGCCAGGCGGTCGATGACCGCTTCGGTGCCGCCGTAGGCGGGTGGGGGGACGGGAACCCACGGCGGGGCGATGATGCCGACTCGCACGGACATGTCCTCCTTCGTCGATCGATCTGGTGGGTCGTCGGGTGTCACGCGGTGGCCTCCGCGCGAATGCGGTCAGGGTGGTGTGGGCTGGGGATGTGCTCGACGGAGGGTGGGGGCCCGAATGGTCACGGCGGCTCGAACACGGGTCACCTTCCGGTGCCGAGGCTGAGCAGGCGCCGGATGCGGGCGTGCACCGGCGGATGGGTGGAGAACAACCGGGAGAGGCCGCCACCGGCGAGGGGGTTGACGATGTAGTGGGCGGCCTGGGCGGGTGGGACGGCCATGGGCAGCGCCGCGGCGGCCCGGTCGATGCGGCCCAGCGCCCGGGCCAGGGGGCGTCCGTCGCCGAGCAGGCGGGCGGCTTCCCGGTCGGCGTCGTACTCCCGTGTCCGGCTGATCGCCAGCTGCACGACCGTGGCCGCGATCGGGGCCAGCAGGGCGGCAGCGAGCAGCCCGAGCGGGTTGGCGCCGCCGTCCTCGTCGTCGTGGTAGCCGAAGAAGGGCAGCCACATGACCAGGTTGGCCAGGGCGGAGATGGCGGTGGCGATGGCGGCGGCCACCGAGACGATGGTCGTGTCGCGGTGGGCGATGTGTGCGACCTCGTGGGCGAGGACGCCTTCGAGCTCGGCTGTCGGGAGGGTGCGCAGGAGCCCCGTGGTGACGGCCAGGGCGCCGTGATCGGGGTCGCGACCGGTGGCGAACGCGTTGGGCTGGGGGTCGTCGATCAGCCACAGCGATGGCGTTGGGATCCCGGCCCGGGCGGCCAGCGACTCGACGGCTGCGGCCAGCCCGGGCGCGTCGGCGGCTCGCAGTGGGCGGGCGCGAGCGGCGCGCAGCGCGAGGCGGTCGGAGAACCACCAGGACCCGGCGACAGTGGCGAAGCCGAGCGCAGCGCCGACGGTGGTGCCGGTCGGGCCGAACAGGGCCCCGACGTAGAGGAACAGCGCGGCCATCGCGGCGAGGAGGGCGGCGGTCTTCACGCCGTTCCAGACGGCCGCGCCCCGGTGGGCGGGCGTAGCGGACGTTCGGTGGTCACGCTGCACGAGCATGGGCGGTCTCCTCTTCGTCGATGGACGGATCTCGGGCTCCGAAAGCGAGGGCGGGATGGTGGCGTCAGTCCCGGTCATGACCCAGGTGAGGTCGGCCCAGGGGCTGGCGAAACGCTGCGGGGATCCGCTTCGGGGCGGCGCTCGGCGTGGTCTTCGGCGGCTTCGAGGTCGCCGACGACGCGGTCGGTGTCAGCGACGACGGTGTCGATGCGGCGCCGGGCGTCCTCGGCTCGGGTCCGGACGGCCTCCGCAGCGTCGAGCAGCCGGAGCTTCATGGTGGCGAGTTCTTCGACGATGACGTGGTCGTCGTCGAGGATGGCCCGCGCTTCGGCGAGCAGGTGGGACGCCTCGGCGAGGCGCCGGTCGGCCCGGTCGAAGTCGCGGTCGTCGGCGGCACGGGCGGCGAGGGCGGCGTTCGTCTTGACCTCGAGCAGCACGACGCGGGCGTGGATGCGCCGGGCCCGGCGGGCGATGCTCGCCTCGACGCTGCGGGCTGCGGTGACGGTGAGCGTCTTGGCTTCCCCGGCCGCGTGTTCCAGGGTGGTGAGCAGCCGCTGGGCCTGGTTGCCGGCCCGGTGCAGCTGGTCCTGGAGCCCTCCGGCGGTGTGGCGGCCGAGGTCGCCGATGCGGTGCTGGACGGCGCGCAGCTCGCTGCGGCTGCGGTTGTATGCAGCGGCCAGGGTGTCGGCGGCGCCGTCGACGAGCTCGCGGTGCTTGGTCCGCAGCGCGTCGAAGTCTCGGCGGAGCTCGTCGTGGGCTTGCCGCAGGTCGGCGTCCCCGCCGGCACGCCAGTACGCGACGGCGGCGAGGGCGACCGCGACGAGCGAGAGGATCAGTGCAGTCACGGTCATTTGGTGTTCCTCCTCGGGGTGCGGGATGGGTCTCCTCTCTGGTTGTGGTGACCGCTGGGAGGGTGACCTCGTCGACGTCGTCGGTCTCCTCGACGTCGGCCAGGGGCGTGAACCCGATGCGGCCGTCGAGCTCGCCGAACAGGGACGGGAGCTGGTCCGGTCGAGTGGAAGGGGGCGCCGGCGGTTCGGCCGCTTCGGCTCGCGAGAGCCGGTGCCGCCTGGCGGGTGGCGGCCGATGGGTGGCCGTCGCCGCCGGCGCCCGAGACGGCGCCGGTCAGGACGCCAGCGCGTGCTGACCGTTGCCCACGCTGATCTTGCGCGGCTTGGCCTGCTCGGCCACCGGGACGGTGACGGTGAGCACGCCCCGGTCGTAGTCGGCCTCGATGTGCTCGGTGTCGAGGCCCTCGCCCAGGAACAGGGACCGGGTGAAGGCGCCCTGCGGGCGCTCCGATGCGATCACCTGGACGCCCTCGTCGGGCTCCCAGCGGCGCTCGGCCCGCACGGTCAGCTGGTTCTTCTCGACCGTGACGTCGATGGACTCCGGGTCGACGCCGGGCAGATCGAAGTGCACGACCACCTGGCCGTCGCGGCGGTAGGCGTCCATGCCCATCGGTCCCGACAGGCGGCTCCCGAGCCCGTCGGTCAGTCGGTCCAACTCACGGAAGGGATCAAAACGCATCAGCATCGCGTTCACCTCCTGGATGTTCGGGTTCATCGGGTGACGCTACTCCTATACCACGGAGTAGATTCCTTGACAATCCTTGACTCAGGTTTCCTCTCTATGCGATAAGGATCCTCGAGAAGTTCGAACGACTGTGCCGCCCGTCGAGCGGAAGGAGGCAGCAGCGATGAGCAAGGTCGTCGGAATCGATCTCGGCACCACCAACTCGGTGGTCGCGTTCCTCGAGGGCGGCGACCCCGAGGTGATCCCCAACGCCGAAGGGTCACGCACCACGCCTTCGATCGTCGGCTTCGCCAAGTCCGGCGAGGTCCTCGTCGGCGAGGTCGCCAAGCGGCAGGCCGTCACCAACCCGGATCGCACCATCCGGTCGGTGAAGCGCCACATGGGCACCGACTGGACGATCGACATCGACGGCAAGCCCTACACCGCCCAGGAGGTCTCGGCCCGGATCCTGGGCAAGCTCAAGGCCGACGCCGAGTCGTACCTGGGCCAGCCGGTCACGAAGGCGGTCATCACCGTGCCCGCCTACTTCGACGACGCCGAGCGGACCGCCACCAAGGAGGCCGGCCGGATCGCCGGGCTCGAGGTGCTGCGCATCGTCAACGAGCCCACCGCCGCCGCCCTGGCCTACGGGCTCGACAAGGAGGGCGCCGACCAGACCGTGGTCGTGTTCGACCTCGGCGGCGGCACCTTCGACGTGTCCGTGCTCGAGATCGGCGACGGCGTCTTCGAGGTCAAGGCCACCGCCGGCGACACCCACCTCGGCGGCGACGACTGGGACCAGCGGATCATCGACTGGCTCGTCGACTCCTTCCGGGGCGCGCACGGCATCGACCTGTCGAAGGACCGGATGGCGATGCAGCGGCTCAAGGAAGCCGCCGAGAAGGCCAAGATCGAGCTGTCCTCCACGCAGACCGCCTCGATCAACCTGCCCTTCATCACCGCCGGGCCCGACGGGCCGATCCACCTCGACGAGACCCTGTCCCGGGCGCGGTTCGAGGAGCTGACCGCCGACCTCGTCAAGCGCTGCCGGGGCCCCTTCGAACAGGCGCTGGCCGACGCCGGCATCTCCAAGGGCGACGCCGATCACGTCATCCTCGTGGGCGGGTCCACTCGCATGCCGATGATCCAGGCGCTGGTCAGCGAGCTCACCGGGCGTGAGCCCCATCGGGGCGTCAACCCGGATGAGGTCGTCGCGGCTGGCGCCGCGGTGCAGGCCGGCGTGCTCACCGGCGAGGTCGACGACGTCATCCTCCTCGACGTCACCCCGCTCTCCCTGGGCATCGAGACCAAGGGCGGGGTGTTCACGAGGCTGATCGAGCGGAACACCACCATTCCGACCCGCAAGTCGGAGTTGTTCTCCACCGCCGAGGACAACCAGGACTCCGTCGAGGTCCACGTGCTGCAGGGCGAGCGGGAGATGGCCGCCTACAACAAGACGCTCGGCAAGTTCCACCTCACCGGCCTGCCTCCCGCGCCCCGTGGGGTGCCTCAGATCGAGGTCACCTTCGACATCGACGCCAACGGCATCGTCCACGTCTCGGCCAAGGACCGGGCCACGGGCAAGGAGCAGGCGATCACCATCACCGGCCAGTCGACCCTGTCGCCCGAGGAGATCGAGCGGATGGTCGCCGATGCCGAGGCGCACGCTGCGGACGACCAGCGCCGCCGCGAAGAGGCCGAGGTCCGCAACACCGCCGACACCCTCGCCTGGCAGGCGGAACGCCTCCTCAGCGAGCACGCCGAGCGGATCGACGCGGCCGACAAGGCGGCCATCGAGGGGAACGTGGCCGCCGTGCGGGCCGCGCTCGACGAAGGCGACCTCGCCGCCATCCGCTCGGCCACCGACGAGCTGTCCGCCGCCACCCAGGCCGCGACGCAGAAGCTCTACCAATCGGCCGGCCCGACGACCAGCGGCGGTGACGCCGACATCGTCGACGCCGAGATCGTCGACGACGACACCAGCACGGCCGCGTGACCGGCGGCGGGACCACCACAACGAGGAGGTGCAGCTGACGAGGAGGTGAACGACGATGGACATCGATCCTGCCTGGCTCGAGACCGACTTCTACGCCACCCTCGGCGTCGCTCCCGATGCCACCAAGGCCGACATCACCAAGGCCTACCGACGCCTCGCCCGCGAACTGCACCCCGACACCAATCCCGACCCGGCGGCCGAGGACCGGTTCAAGACCGTCTCGGCCGCCTACGAGGTGCTCGCCGATCCCGACAAGCGCAACGCGTACGACCAGGCCCGCCCGCTCACCGCCTCCGGCGCCCGCCGCCGGCCCGGCGGCGGCTACACGATCCGCGTCGAGAACCTCGATGACCTCGACGACCTGGGAGGCTCCCCCTTCGGGCCCGGTGGAAGCGGCGGCTCGCTCTTCGACGACCTGTTCGGCTTCGGTTCCCGAAGCACCGGGACCCGCCCCAGCCGTCGGCGTCGTCGCGGCGCCGATGTCCGAGCCGAGCTCTCGCTGCCCTTCGCAGACGCCGTCACCGGAACCACCCGGACCGTCGCCGTCCCAGGCCGCGACCCGGTCACGGTCCGCGTCCCCGCCGGCGTCGACGACGGTCAGACGATCCGGGCTGCGGGCATGGGCCGGCCCGGCAGCGACGGCGGCCCGGCCGGTGACCTCCTCGTCACCGCGCACGTCCAGCCGCACGACGTCTTCGGCCGGGACGGCCGCGACCTGACCCTCACGCTGCCGGTCAGCTACGCCGAGGCCGCCCTCGGCGCCGACGTCACCGTCCCCACCCTGGACGGCGCGCCGGTCACCGTTCGCATCCCGCCCGGCACCCCGTCAGGCCGGGTCCTGCGGATCCGCGGCCGCGGCGTCCCCGCGGCCGGCGGCCCCGGGGACCTGCTCGTCACCGTGCACGTCGAGGTCCCCGCCACCCTCGGCGACCGCCAGCGCGAGCTCATCCGGGAGCTCGCCCGCTACGACGACCCCGAACGCCGCGCCCACCTGGAGACCCGACCATGACCACGACCCGGCGTTGGTGCGCAGCCGACCCGCGAACGACCCGGCCTGCTCCCACGGACGGATCGTCAACGGTCAATAGCGCGGGTGCGCGAGGTACGCCCGGTGGAGGTGACCGCCTGCGGTGGCGTCCCCGGTCACGATGCGGTTCGCCAGGCGCTTGACCTGGCCGCGGACCCCTTGGAAGCTCGCACCCGGCGCGCCGGCCGGGCCCGGGCGAAGCAGGAAGTACGGGGAGGCCTCGTCGATCTCGAAGCCGCCGACGCGCAGCAGCTGGCGCAGTCCGGCGTCGCTGGCGAGCCACCACTGGAAGTCGCTCCCCTCGCCGCGCAGCTCGAAGAGCGGCCGGCCCCGCCGCGCGAGCAGGTTGACCGGCGGATGGAGGTAGTCGGCCGAGAGCAGCACGCCCCGGGTCACCTGCCGCACCGCGTCCAGCGCGCGCACCGGGTCGCGCAGGTGGACGAGGAGGCTGCCCACGATCACCACGTCGAAGGTGCCGAGCTCCTCGGGATCGAGGTCGTAGATGTTGCCGGCCCGCCACTCGACCTTGGAGTCGAGGATCTCGTGCAGCAACCGGAAGCCGGCGGGCCGCGGCTGCGTGTCGGACGAGCTCGGGTCGAAGTCCTCGCGCGCCCGGATCTCGGGCGGGTAGTCGACGTCTGCGAGGTCGGGGACGTCGATCGCAACCACCGCGGCTGCGCCACGCCGCTCCATCTCGTAGGCGTAGAAGCCGTCCCACGTCCCCACGTCGAGGCAGCGCTTGCCGCGCACGTCAGGGAACGGCATCAACCCGAGTGCGTGCCGGAGATCGAACCAGCCCTTGGTGGTCGCGCCTGGCACGACGTCGACGGTGTGGTACCAGGCCAGCGAGTCCAGCCGCTTCTGGATGTCCGCGACCGCCGGCTCGCCGCTGATGACCATGCGGCAACGTTCTACCGGAACCGACACAACTCCTCCGCCGCTGGCACCTGCACAAGCGTCGAGCCGGATCCGGTCGGCGTCGATCTGGTCCGCTTGGTGCTCGTGCCAGAAGATCTGGCGGGCGGCGCTGTCGTCGGGGTCCCGGAACGGGCACGTGGAGCAGTAGCGAGGACACCCATTCGCCGATGGGAACCGAGCGAGGTAGGCGGCGCGGTACGCGTCCATCTCACCGTCGTCATCGGTGGGGAGGTGGGTGCGGTCAGCTACTGGGCCGGCCCCGGGCGCTGGCAGCATGAGCTCGAGATGGGGCGACGTCGCGGTGGGATGGCCCGGGTGGGCCGTCATGGTCGACGCGACATGCCGGTGGACCGGTGTCGGGCCGGGATCGGGATGACGAGCGGGGTGCCGGTGACCGGGTCGGGGATGACCCGGGAGGGCAGGTCGAACACGTCGGCGACGAGGTCGGCCGTGACGACGTCGTCGGGCGGGCCTTCAGCGACGATCCGGCCGTCCCGCATGGCGATGAGGTGGTGCGCGTAGCGGCACGCCAGGTTCAGGTCGTGGAGGACGAGGACGATGGTGCGGCTGTCTGCTTCGTTGAGCTCGGCGAGCAGGTCGAGGATGTCGATCTGGTGGGCGAGATCCAGGAAGGTCGTGGGCTCGTCGAGGAGCATCAGCGGGGTGTCCTGGGCGAGCGCCAGGGCGATCCAGGCCCGTTGGCGCTGACCGCCGGAGAGCTCGTCGACGCTGCGGTCGGCGATGTCGGCGGTGCGGGTGAGGTGCAGCGCCTGTTCGACCGCCGCCTCATCGGCCTGGGACCACTGGCGGAAGAACCGCTGGTGCGGGTTCCGCCCCCGTGACACCAGGTCGGACACGGTGATTCCCTCGGGGGCGATCGGCTGCTGGGGCAGGATGCCCAGGCGGGTCGCCACCTGCTTGGTCGGCAGCCGCTGGATGTCGTGGCCGTCCAGGAGCACCGTGCCGGCGATCGGCTGGAGCAGGCGTGCCAGACCGCGCAGCAGCGTCGACTTGCCGCACGCGTTGGCGCCGACGATGACGGTGATCTTCCCGTGCGGGATCGCCACCGACAGGGTGTCGCAGACCAGCCGATGGTCGTACGCGAGGGACACGTCCTCTGCTCGCAGGTCGTGGGCGCGCAGCACGGGTCGGCGTCCGTCGTCGCCCATGTCAGCCACCGGATCCGATTCGGTTCGACCGGGCGAGCAGGTACAGCAGGTAGGGAGCGCCCAGGATCGCGGTGAACACACCGACCGGCAGCTCGGTCGGGGCGAACAGCCGGCGTGAGAGGAGATCGGCGGAAACGAGCAGGAGCGCGCCGCACGCCGCGGCGGGGAAGAGCGCGAGGGTGCGCTCGTCGGTGAGGCGCCGGGCGATCTGCGGAGCGACCAGCGCGACGAAGGCGACGGGACCGGCCGACGCGGTGCTCACCGCCGCGAGCGCCACGCCGGTGAGCAGCAGGGCGCCTCGGGATGCCTCGATGCGCACACCCAGGCCGCGGGCGGTGTCGTCGCCGAGTTCGAGGACGCGCAGGTGCCGGGCGAGCCCGGCGGCGGCGGGCACGAGGACGACGAGCGCGGTGGTCACGGGTCGCACGTGCTCCCAGCCCCGGCCGTTCAAGCTGCCCGTCAGCCACACGGTCGCCCGCTGGACGTCGAGGATCTCGGCGCGGGTCAGCAGGTACGAGGTGACCGAGCCGAGCATCGCGGTGATGCCGATGCCGACCAGGACCAGGCGGTACCCGGTCACTCCCTTGCGGTAGGCGAGGAGGTAGATGGCCAGCGCCGTGATCGTGGAGCCCACCAGCGCGCCGACGGTCACGTCCGTGGACGTCCCACCGAGCACCACGATGACGAAGACCGCCGCCACCGCGGCGCCGGCGTTGATGCCGATGATGTCGGGGCTGGCCAGCGGGTTGCGAGCGATCCGTTGGAAGATCGCACCCGACAACCCGAACGCGGCGCCGACCAGCACGGCGGTCAGCCCCCGAGGCATGCGCAACGTGCCCACGATGAACGCGGCGTCGTCGGACCCGGCACCGACCAACGCCGCCAGCACGTCGCCGAGCGGAACCGGGAAGTCACCCACCGCCAACGACCACGCGAACACGCCGAACGTGACCGCGCCCAGGCTCACCGTCACCGCGACGCTGCGCGCGTGGACCCGGGCCGAGAGACCGGATCGGCCGGACCGGACGACGATGACCCGGTCAGCACGGGCGCGCCCGGGACCCGGTGCCCCTGCGTGCCGTCCCGGCCTGTCGGGCGCGGGCGCGGGTGCCGGTGCCGGCGAACTGCGCGTGCTCACAGCTCGGCCAGCTTCCGGCGCCGCACCAGCGCGATGAAGAACGGCGCACCGATGAAGGCGGTGATGACTCCGACCTGCACCTCGCCGGGACGGGCGACGAGGCGTCCGATGATGTCGGCGCCGAGGAGCAGGACCGGCCCCAGCACGATCGACCACGGCACGATCCACCGGTAGTCGGGCCCGCAGATCGCCCGGGCCACGTGCGGGATCGTCAAGCCGACGAAGCCGATCGGTCCCGCCGCGGCGACCGCCGCCCCGGAGCACACGACCACCGCCGACGCCGAGATCCCTCGGGCCAACCCGGTGCGCTGGCCGAGCGCCCGAGCCACGTCATCACCCAGCGCGAGGACGTTGAGCGCACGAGCCGACGCCAGGGCCAGCACGGCACCGACGGCCAGGAACGGCAGCACCTGCGCGGCGACGGTGCCATCGCGCCCGGCGAGCGAGCCCACCGCCCAGAACCGGAAGCGGTCCAGCGTGCTGGCGTCGGCGATCAGGACCGCCGATGTCAACGAGGACAACAGGGCTGCCATCGCCGCACCGGCCAGGGCCAGCTTCACCGGCGTCGCTCCACCCCGCCCCAGCGAGCCCAGGCCGTAGACGACGGCGCTGGCGGCGGCGGCGCCGGCGAACGCGAACCACACGTACGCGGTCAACGAGCCCACCCCGAAGGCGGCGATCCCCACGACGACGGCCAGCGCCGCACCGGCCTCCACCCCGAAGATGCCCGGATCCGCGAGCGGGTTCCGGGTGACCCCTTGCATCACCGCACCAGCTGCGCCGAGGGCCACGCCCGCACCCACGCCGATGATCGTCCGGGGCAGCCGCAGGCTGCGGATGATCAGGTGCTCGCTGTTCGTCGGGTCGTAGTCGACCAGCGCATCGGTGACCGTCGCCAGGTCGATGGTCTTGGACCCGTACGCGATCGACGCGAACACGACGGCAGCGAGCACGCCGGCGCCGATGACGAAACCGACCCCGTTTCCCCACCCGCTGGCGAGCAGGCCGGAGCCAGCCGCGGCCGCGGGACGCCTCGACGGCGCCGTCACTGCGACCGCGCTCTGGGTCCTGGGTTCGGTGATGACCACGGCGGACGTCCGATCGGGATCGAGTCAAAGCTCGACTTGCTGTTAGGACAACCTAACTACTAGTCATCGGCATGCTGTCCACGCAAACCTCACGACCGATGGAGATCCGATGCGCCGAACCCTGACCGCACTGCTGCTGCCCATGCTGCTGCTCGTCGCCGCCTGTGGCGACGACGACGCCGGCGGCGACCAGCGAGCCGAGAGCCCGGCCGCCGCCGAGACAGCAGCCGAGGAGGTGGCAGGCCCGCGGACGGTCGAACACGCGATGGGGACCACGGAGGTGCCGGCGCAGCCGGAGCGGGTCGTGGTCCTCGACTCGTCCTTCCTGGACGCCGCCCTCGCACTCGGCGTCACCCCGATCGGGGCGACCGAGGCCGAGCTCGCTGCCGGCGTACCGGACTACCTGGCCGACCAGGTGGCCGACATCGAAGTGGTCGGCCTCACCGACGAACCGAACGTCGAAGCCATCGCCGCGCTCGATCCGGACCTCATCCTGGGCGCCAAGGTCCGCCACGAGGCCCTCTACGACCGGTTGGCGCAGATCGCTCCCACGGTGTTCACGGAGTCCTCGGGCACCAACTGGAAGGACGGGTTCGCCGTCACCGCCGACGCGCTGGGGTCCACCGACGAAGCCGATCGGTACCTCGCCGACTACGAGGAACGGGCCGACGAGATCGGCGAGCGCGTCGCCGCCGAGGGCACGCGCCTGTCCATGGTCCGCTTCCTCCTGCCCGACGAGATCCGTCTCTACGGGCCCGACACCTTCTCGGGCACCGTCCTCACCGACGTCGGGTTCGACCTCGGTGACCACGACTGGGACGAGTACTCGATGGCCTACCTGAGCGCCGAGCAGCTCGGTCGAGCCGACGCCGAGGTCATCTTCTCCAGCTCCTACGGCGGCCGCGACAGCGAGGAGTTCCTCTCCGCCTTCGCCGCGGTCGAGGACATCTGGAACTCGGTGCCGGCCGTGGCCGAGGGACGCCAGCACTGGGTCGACGACGACGTGTGGATGCTCGGCATCGGGCCGCTCGGCGCCCAGCAGATCCTCGATGACATCGAGGCCACGCTCGTCGCCTGATCGCCCGAGCAACCCATGACAGCTTCCGGAGCGGTGCTGGGATCGATCCTGCGCGAGCACCGGCGAGCCCTGCTCGCCGGTGCCGCGGCCGGGTCGGCCTGGATGGCGGCGGCGGCGGCGGTCCCCGTGGTGGTCAGTCGAGCCGTGGACGACGGAGTGGTCGCCGGTGATCGCACGGCGCTGCTCCCCTGGCTGGTCGCGCTGGCGGGGCTGACGGCGATCCAGCTGCTCGCCGGCGCAGCCCGGCACTGGCTGGCCTGCGCGCTGCACTACGGGGCGACGAGCTCGGTGTCGCGGCGGGTGACGGCCCGCGTCCACGACCCACGAGGGGGCATCGACCGAGCCCCCGGGGAGCTTGTCTCCCTGATCACCTCCGACGCGGCCCGGATGGGCGCCGTCGCGGACCTGTGCTGCCGGGGCACGGGAGCGGTCGTCGCCGTCGTCGGGGTCGGGGCGCTCATGCTGGTGACGGCGCCGGTGCTGGCCGCGTCCGTGCTGGTCGCCATCCCGGTGCTGCTCGGCGCCAGCGCGCCGCTGCTGGGGCCGTTGGAACGACGCACCCGGCTCGAGCAGCACGCACGCGCCGGCCTGGCGTCATCCACCACCGACCTCGTCTCGGGCCTGCGCGTGCTGCACGGCCTCGGCGCCGTGCGCTCGGCCCGCGCCGCGTTCGACGCCCGCAACCAGGACGCTAGTCGTCGTGCGGTCGAGGCCGGACGGGTGCAGGCGGGGTGGGAGGCCGTCGGCGTGATCGTCCCTGGTGCGCTCCTCGCGGTCATCGTGGCCGTGGGACACCGCCTGGTCGTCGATGGGACGCTGAGCATCGGCGAGCTCGTCGGCTTCCTCGCACTCGGGCAGTTCCTCCTCGTCCCCGTGGCGACACTCGTGGAGGTCGGCGACGTGTGGACCCGTGGCCTCGCGTCCGCCCGGCGCGCCGGACAGCTCCTCGACACCGAGCCGGCGGTGGCGGACGGCGTCGACTCCTCGGCTGCCCTCCCGTGTCCGGCGGCCGCCGGCCCGGCGCTCGCGGTCAGCGGCGTCGCCGACGCCGGCGTGCTCGACGGTTGCCGGCTCGCCGTCGAGTGGGGCGAGGTCGTGGCCGTGGCGACGGCCGACGACCGGGTCGCCACCATCATCGCCGAGCTCGCAGCGCGCGACCGCGACCCGGACCGGGGGACCATCCTCGTGGGAGGTGTCGACGCTCGCCGCTGGCCGCTGTCGGGACTGCGGCGCACGGTGCTCGTCGCCACCGGTGACGGGCTCCTCGTCGACGGAACGCTGGCCCACAACGTGGCGTTCGGCCGTTCGGGCCACGACGGCCAGCCCGATGCGGTGGTGCGCCAGGCCATGACCGTCGCCGCGTTGGACGACGTCGTGGCCGCCCTCCCCGACGGCGCCGGTTCGCCGGTCGGTGAGCGGGGCCGCTTCCTGTCCGGGGGTCAGCGCCAGCGCATCGGCCTCGCCCGGGCGCTGGCCGCCGAGCCACCCGTCCTCGTGCTCGTGGACCCCACGAGCGCCGTCGACGCCCACACGGAGAACGCGATCGCCGCTTCGGTGGTCGGAGCCCGACGGGCCGCGGGCATGGCGACCGTGCTGATCACGACCAGCCCGACGCTGCTGGCCGCGGCCGACCGGGTCGTGCACCTCCACGGCGGCCGGGTCGCCGGTGCCGGCACACACCTCGAGCTGGTCGCGTCGTGCCCGACGTACCGGTCGATGGTCGTCGCCGAACCCACATCGGAGCCGCCGGCGTGACCCCCGGCGCCCTGGTCGTCGAGCTGCTCCGACCCCGCCGCGCCCGGGTCGCCGCCGTCGTCGGCGGTCACGTCCTGGCGACCGCTGTCGCGCTGGCGGGCCCCCCGCTGCTGGGCGACGCCGTCGATCGCACCATCGAGGGTGCAGGGGTGACGGCCCAGCTGCTCGGGTTCGTGGCCGTGGTGGCCGTCGGCGCGGTGGTCACCGGTGCGGTCAGCGCCTTCGGGTCGGCGCTCACCGAGGAGATGCTGGCCGATCTGCGCGGGCGGGTCGTCGACGGCGTCACCGGGCGACCCATCGGAGAGGTGGAGCAGGACGGCGTCGCCGACGCCCTGACGCGAGCCACCGCCGACGTCGAGGCCATCACCGATGCGCTCCGCCGAGGCGTGCCGCGGCTCGTCGTGGCCGCCTTGACCGTCGTGGGAACCGGCGTGGCGTTGGCGCTCGTCGCCCCGGAGCTGGCCGCCGCCGCCGTGGTCGGCGTCGTCGTGGCGATGCCAGCGGTGCGCTGGTACGCCCGCCGCTGCGGATCCGTGTACACGTCCGAGCGCACGGCGAACGCCGAGCGGATCCGCACGTTCCACGAAGGCGCCACCACCGCTCGCCTCGTGCGAGCACACGGGCGCGCCGACGTCCAGCAGGACACCCAGGAACAGGCCGACTCGACCTGGGTGGCGGCAGCGATGGCTGGCGCGCGGATCCGGATCGTCGCTCGCAGCGGCGTCGGCGCCGGGATCTCGGCGGCGCTGGCCACCGTGGTCGTCGTCGGAACGGTCGCCGTCGGTCGCGGGTGGACGTCGGTCGGCGCCGTCACCGCTGGGGTGCTCTACGTGCTGCGCACGGTCGAACCGATCGAGCTGCTGGTGCACGAGCTCGACGAGCTCCAGACAGCACGAGCCGCTGCCGCCCGGGTGGCGGCAACCGTCACGCCCGCCGCGCCGATGCGCCGGCCACCCGCCGCGCCGAGCAGGACCCCGGCGGACCCCGGGCTGCGCTGCCGCGGGATCCGGTTCGCGTACCGACCCGGCGTCGACGTGCTGGGCGACGTCGATCTGGACATCGCCCCCGGTGAGCGGGTCGCGCTCGTCGGGCCGAGCGGGGCCGGGAAGTCGACGCTGGCCCGGATCCTGGCTGGCGTCCACCCGCCCGATGCCGGCACCGTGGAGGTCGGCGGGGTCGATCTGCGCCAGCTCGACCCCGGCACGCTGCGCCGGTGGATCGTGGTCCTCGAGCAGGAGGGTCGGGTCTTCGCCGGCACCGTCGCCGACAACCTCCGCCTGGTCGTCCCGACCGCCACCGACGACGAGCTGCGCGACGCCCTGGCCGCATCCGGCGCCGATTGGGTCGAGCGCCTCCCGCGCCGCCTGGCCCAGGTGGTGGGCAGCGGGGGCCTCGCCCTGTCGCCGGTGCAGGCGCGCCAGCTCGCCCTCGCCCAGGTCGTCCTCGCCGACCCGGCGGTGGTGGTCCTGGACGAGGCCACCGCGGGCTTCGACGCCGCCGCGGCCCGAAGCACCGGTGCCGGGCTGGCAGCGGCCCTGCGCGGCCGGACGCTGGTGCAGGTGTCGCATCGCCTCGACACCGCTCGCGGCGCCGACCGGATCGTCGTCGTCGACGGCGGCCGGATCGTGGAAGCCGGCCACCACGACGAGCTCGCCGTCGGCGGCGGCCCGTACGCCGCGCTGTGGCGCTCGTGGGCGGCACCGACGACGGCGCCGAAGACCCGCTGAGCCGACCCCCAGACGGAGCAACGCATGGAACTCCCCCCTTCGGCGCACGGCGCCCTCGCCCACGACCTCGGAACCATCCCGCCCGCGGTGCGGTCTGCCGTCACCGGGCTGGAGTCCCCGGCCAGCGCCTACCTCTACGACCCGGAGGTGGCGGCCGGGCAGGCCCGGGCGCTGCGCGACGTCCTGCCGGAATGGGCCGACGTGTTCTACGCCATCAAGGCGAACTCGTTCCCCCCGGTCGTCGACGCGCTCGCCGCAGAGGTCGACGGGTTCGAGGTCGCCTCCGCCGCCGAGGCGAGCCAGGCGGCGGCCGCATCGAGCGCAGCCGGTCGCCCATTCCGCGGCGTCGCCAGCGGACCGGGCAAGACCGATGCGCTGCTGCGCTCGCTCGTCGACGCCGGAGTCGAGGCGGTGAACGTCGAGAGCCGTCTCGAGCTGGCCAGAGCCGCCGCCATCGGCCGCGAACGGGGCCGACCCGTCCCGGTGATGCTGCGGGTGAACCCGACCGCCGTCGTGATGTCCGGCGCCCTCACCATGGGCGGACGAGCCACGCCGTTCGGGATACCCCAGGAGGAGGTGCCCGACGCCCTCGCCCAGGCGCGTGGCGAGGGCGGGCTGGACGTGGTGGGCTTCCACGTCCACGCCGTGTCCGGGAACATGGACGCCGAGGCACACGTCGACTACGTGCGCTGGTGCCTGACCTGGAGCGAGACGACGGCACGCGAGGCCGGAGTCGACCTGCGATTCGTCGACGCCGGCGGCGGCCTGGGCGTCGCGTTCGGCGGCGGCGCCCCGTTCGACCTGGCCCGCTTCGGCGACGGCCTCGACCGGCTCCGCCCCCCGGCCGGCTGCCGGCTGGTCGTCGAACCGGGCCGGTGGATGGTCGCCGACTGCGGCTGGTACGCGGCCGAGGTCGTCGACCTGAAGCGGACGCGGGGCACGTGGTTCGCGGTGGTGCGGGGCGGGATCAACCACTTCCTGTTGCCGGCCTCCTGGGACATCATCCACCGCTTCGCGACCGTGCCGGTCGACGACCGTTGGGATCGGCGGCTCGTTCGCCCCGAGGCCGTCGACGTCGAGGTGACCGTCGTCGGGGAGCTGTGCACGCCCGAGGACGTCCTGGCCCGTGACGTGCGCGTCCAGCGGTTGCGGGCCGGGGACGTCGTGGTGTTCCCGCAGGCCGGCTCCTACGGCTGGGAGTTCGCCATCCCGCGGTTCCTGCAACACCCCGAGGCACCTCGGCTCCTCGTCGGCAGTGATAAGGATACCTAACACTTGACAAAAGGGATGCCTACCGAGTTGGGTGGCGCCATGGCCCTGCTCTCCCCGGTGGTCCCGCCGACCGCACCGTGCCCCCAGGCGATCCTCGAGCGTCAGCTCGTTCGGGAGTCGTCGGCCCGCACCTATGCCCGGTCCCTGCCGATCGTCCCCGTCCGGGCGTCGGGGACCACCGTGGAGGGCGCCGACGGGCGCCGCTACCTGGACTGCCTCTCCGGCGCCGGTGCGCTCGCCCTGGGCCACAACCACCCGGCCGTCATCGCCGCGATCCGGGGCATGCTCGATCGGGGCGCCCCGCTCCAGGTCCTCGACGTGGCCACCCCGGAACGGGACGCATTCGTCGAGGAGCTCTTCTCCACGCTCCCCGAACCTCTCGCCCGCCGCGGCCGGGTGCACTTCTGCGGCCCCGCCGGCACCGACGCGGTCGAGGCGGCGTGGAAGCTGGCCCAGACCGCCACCGGACGCTCAGGGCTGCTGGCGTTCTCCGGCGGCTACCACGGCCATTCCGCCGGTGCCCTCGCCGCGACCGGCAACGTGGCGATCAAGGAGGGGCTGCGGGGCGTCACGGCCGAGGTGTCCCGGCTCCCGTACCCGCATCGCTACCGCTGCCCCTTCGGCCTCGGCGATGACCCCGACGGCGTGGTCGCCGCCCGCTACGTCGAGCGGCTGCTCGCCGATCCCTCCGGGGGGGTCGTCCCGCCGGCGGCGATGATCGTCGAACCCGTCCAGGGTGAGGGCGGCATCGTCCCGGCGCCCGATCCCTGGCTGCGGGCGATGCGCTCCGTCACCGAGGCGCGCGGCATCGTCCTCGTGGCCGACGAGGTGCAGACGGGCGTGGGACGGACCGGCGCCATGTGGGGCGTCGACCACAGCGGCGTGGCACCCGACGTGATGGTGCTGTCCAAGGCGGTGGGCGGGAGCCTGCCGCTCGCCTGCATCGTGTACCGCGAGGAGCTCGACGGGTGGTCGCCCGGCGCCCACACCGGGACCTTCCGTGGCAACCACCTCGCCTTCGCGGCGGGTGCCGCGACCCTCCGGGTCATCCGGGAGGAGGATCTCGTCCGCCGGGCCGCCGTCGTGGGTCAACGAGTGCTCGACAGCCTCCGGGACCTGCAGGTGGCCGCGCCGATCATCGGCGAGGTCCGTGGCCGGGGCCTGATGCTCGGCGTCGAGATCGTCGACCCTGCGGCCGAGCCGGACGCCTGCGGGGCCCGCCCACCGGCACCGTCGATCGCCCGAGCCGTGCAGGAGGAGTGCCTCTCCCGGGGACTGATCCTCGAGCTGGGCGGCCGCGACGACGCCGTGGTGCGCTTGTTGCCTCCGCTGACCATCAGCGACGCCGAGGCCGACAGCGTGGTGGCCCGGCTGGCGGAGAGCATCGCCGTGGCGGGGCAGGCGTCCCGGTGACCAGCCCCGATCTCGCCGTCTCGACCACGGCGCCGCTGCGTCGGCTGCTGCCCGTGACGGTGGACGCGCTCGCCTCGGGGACCCGGGCCCGCAACGGGCCCGTGCCGGCCGCTGACCCCGACGCCGTGGCCCGGCGCATCGGCGAGGCACTCGGCCACCAGGTGCTGCCCGAGGAAGGCGCCGGCGCGGTTCCGGCCCTGCGCGCCCTGGTGGACGCGCTGGCGTGGGGCGCCGCCGACCCCCGCGACGTCCGCTGCGCCGCCCACCTCCACTGCCCCCCGCTCGCGGTCGCCGTGGCCGCCGACCTGGCCGTCAGTGCGTTGAACCCGTCCCTGGACTCGTGGGACCAGGCCCCGTCGGGCGTCGCCGTGGAGGTGGAGGTGATCGCCGCGCTGGCCCAGCTCACCGGGCTGCCGCCCACCGCGGGCGGCAGCGTGACGTCCGGCGCCACCGAGTCGAACCTCATGGGCGTGCTGCTCGCCCGCGAGCACCTCGGGCCCGAGCTCGGGGTCGTCTGCTCGGAGGTCGCCCACTTCTCGGTGCGCCAGGCCGCACGTGTGGCCGGGTTGGCGGCCGACGCGGTCCGCACCGTGCCGGTCGACGACCTCGACCGGATCGACGTCGCCGGCCTGGAGGCGACGCTGGCCGGCCTCGGCGGCACGCCCGCCGTCGTGGTCGCCACCGCCGGCACCACCGACCTCGGCGCCGTCGACCCCTTGGCCGCCGTGGCCGACGTGGCCGCGCACCACGGCGCCTGGCTCCACGTGGATGCCGCGTACGGCGGCGGTGCGCTGTTCTCGGCGAGGCTCGGCCCCCTGCTCGCAGGACTCGATCGAGCCGACTCCGTGGCGCTCGACCTGCACAAGCTCGGCTGGCAGCCGGTGCCGGCCGGCATCTTCCTCGTCCGCCACGCCGACCTGCTCGTGCCGCTGCACCGCCGCGGCGCGTACCTGAACTCGCCGGACGACGAGGCGGTTGGGATGCGGGGCCGGCTGGGGGAATCGCTGCGGACCACCCGACGTGCCGACGCCTTCCCCATGGCGGTGACCATGCGAGCGCTCGGACGCCGTGGCCTGGGTGCCCTGGTCGACCGCTGCCACGACCTGGCGCTCCACGCCGCGGCACGGCTGCGGGCCGACGACCGCTTCGTGGTCGCCGCCGACCCGATCCTCACGACGGTCCTGTTCCGCTACGTCGGCGAGGCCGAGGACGCCGATGCCGACGAGCTCAACGCCCGGCTGCGCCGCCGTCTGCTCGTCGAGGGGCGTGCCGTGGTGGGGCGGACCGAACGGCACGGGCGCACGTGGCTCAAGCTCACCCTGCTCAACCCGCACGCGTCCACCGCCGACGTCGACCACCTCGTGGAGCTCGTGGCCGCGGCCGGCGCCGAGCTGCGCGCGCCGGGGGTGGCGGCGTGAGCCGAACGACGATCAGCGCGGGGACCGCCACCGGCAACGTCGAGCAGCTCGTCGACGCCCACGTCACCGAGTCGGTGCTGCGGTGCTGGGTGCGCGAGCACGGAATCCCGGTCCCCAGCGACGTCCTCACGCTCACGGCCGGCGCCAGCCGGGTGAGCGTGCCCGTGCACGCCGCCTCGCCCACCGGATGGCACCGCCTCGGGACACCGCACCTCGACGGCCGACCCCTCCACACCGCCGACCTGGTCACCGTGCTCGCCGACGCGCTGGTCCAGCGCGACCGCCTGCCCGGGGAACGAGGGGACGACCTCGTCCAACGGACGTGCGGGTCCCGCGAGCGGATCCTGGCTCACGCCCAGGCTCGACGCGACGACGACGCGGAACTGCCCCCCGGCTTCCTGGCCGGCGAGCAGGGGCTGATCGCCGGCCACCCCTTCCACCCCGCAGCCAAGAGCCGGGAGGACCTCCACGGGCCCGACCTCGTCGCCTCCTCCCCGGAGCTGCAGGGGCGGCTGGCGCTGCACTGGCTCGCCGTCGACCGCCGGCTGGTGGCCGGCGGGTCGGCGCTGCCCCGCGGCATCGAGCAGGTGCTCGGCGATCTCCCGCACCGACCGCCGGCACCGGAGGGGACCGTGGCGCTCCCGGCCCACCCGTGGCAGGCCCGCACCCTGCTCGCCCGTCCGGCCGTCGCCGACCTGGTCGAGCAGGGCGCCGTGCGGGACCTGGGCGCACACGGCGACCCGTGGTACCCGACCTCGTCGCTGCGGACCCTGTGGCACCCGAGCGCGCCGTGGATGCTCAAGCTCTCCCTCGCCGCCCGCATCACCAACTCCCGGCGGGAGAACCGGCGCGCCGAGCTGCGCCTCGGCGAGCAGGCCCACCGCCTGCTCGCAGCCGGCGTCGGCCAGGCGCTGGCCGCCGCGCACCCCGGCTTCGAGGTGCTGACCGACCCGGCCTGGGCTGGTGTCGACGTGGCCGGCGGCGGCTTCGAACTGGCCCTGCGGACGAACCCGCTCTCGGCCACCGCACCGGTCGTGTGCGTGGCGGCGCGCGTCGACGAGCGCCCCGGCTGCGGCGGCCCCGTCCTGGCCGAGCTGCTCCGGCGCCGGGCCCACGCCACGCACCGCCACGTCGCCGACCTCGCAGACGACTGGCTCCGCTCCTACCTCGACCGGGTGGTGGCCCCGCTGGCCTGGCTCGACGCCACCTGGGGCATCGTCCTCGAGGCCCACCACCAGAACACGCTGGTGCGCCTCGACCGGCACGGGTGGCCGGCGGGCGGCTGGTACCGCGACAGCCAGGGCTGGTACGTGGCCCGCAGTGCGATCGGCGCCGTCCGCTCGCTGGTGCCCGACTTCGGCGCCGGCGTGGATGCCGTCTTCGACGACGACCTCGTCGCTCGCCGGGGCGCGTACTACGTGGGCGTCAACAACGTCTTCGGCGTGATCGGCGCACTCGGCGCCGCCGGCATCGCTCCGGAGGACCGACTGCTCGGCACCACCCGTGCCGTGCTGGGAAGGCTGCCCCGGTCCCGCGTCCTCGACGTGCTGCTGCACGAGGCGCGGATCCCCTGCAAGGCGAACCTGTTGACCTGTGCCGACGGCCGCGACGAGCTCGACGGCACCGTGGAGCAGCAATCCGTCTACGTCGACGTGGCCAACCCGTTGCTGGAGGTGCGAGCGTGATCCCGGGCGAGCCCTATGACGTCTTCGGGGTCGGCATCGGCCCGTTCAACCTGTCGCTGGCCGCGCTGGCCGATGGGGTGCCGGAGCTGCGCTGCCTGTTCGTCGACCAGCGTGACGGCTTCGCGTGGCACCCGGGCCTGCTCCTCGACGGTGCGATGCTGCAGGTGTCGTTCCTGGCCGACCTGGTCAGCCTCGTCGACCCCACCAGCCCGTGGTCCTTCCTCGCCTACCTGCGAGCGCACGACCGCCTGCTCCCCTTCTACCTCAAGGAGCGGTGGCGGCCGAGCCGGCAGGAGTACGACGCGTACTGCCGCTGGGTCGCGACCTCCCTGCCGTCGTGCCGGTTCGGCACCACCGTCACCGACGTCCGCTGGGACGCCACCGCCGGTGCGTTCGCCGTGGCCCTCGACGGCGACCGGGAGATCGTGCTGGCCCGCAACGTGGTGCTGGGCATCGGCACCGCACCACGGGTCCCCGACGCCTTCGCCGGGCTCGTCGGCACGGAGGTCTTCCACGCGGCCGACTACCTCGACCGCCGCGACGGACTGGCCGGTGCCGGCGACGTGACGGTCATCGGTTCGGGGCAGTCGGGCGCCGAGGTCTTCCTCGACCTGCTCCGCTCGCGCCGTCACGACGGCTGGGCGCTGCGCTGGCTCACCCGCTCGCCGGCCTTCGCGCCCATGGAGCAGACGCCCCTGGGTCTGGAGCACTTCACCCCCGACTACACGCGCTACTTCCGCCGCCTGGGCGGCGACACGCGGCAACGGCTGCTCCCCGCGCAGTGGCAGCTGTACAAGGCGATCAGCCCCGACACCATCGCCGGCATCTACGACGCCCTCTACGAGGGCGAGGTCACCGGCGACCTGCCACCCGTGACCATCACGCCGAACGTGGCCGTCACCGCAGCACGCCGGATCGGCGAGCACTACGAGCTGCGCGGCCACGAGACGTTGCTCGACCGAGACGTGACCGTGCGCACGGACCGCGTCGTGCTCGCCACCGGGTACACGCCTCGTCGGCCCTGGTTCCTCGACGCCCTGGACGAGGCCATCTGCTGGGACGACGAGCACCGCTTCGACATCGACGACGACTACCGGGTCCGGCTCGACCCGTCGGTCTCCGGCGGGCTGTTCGTCCAGAACGCCGAGCACCACCGCAACGGCGTCGGCACGCCCGACCTCGGCCTCGGCGCCCATCGCAGCGCCGTGATCCTGAACACCGTCGCCGGCCGCCCCGTCCACCACCTCCCATCCGCCAGCGCCTTCACCACCTTCGGAGCCCCGTGATGCCATCCGACCCCTGGCGCACCGCCGGCCGGGCACTGGTCGCCAAGATGCTCGCCGAGTGGTCCTACGAGGAGCTCCTCGCACCGCACCTGATCGGTGCCGTGGGTACCGAGCAGTGGCGCCTCGAGCTGCCCGGTGCCCGCTACGAGTTCCACGCCCGGCGGGGTGCGTTCGGCTCCTGGACCGTGGACCCGACCTCCATCACCAGGGTCGCCGAGGGCGTCGCCGCCCCGGCGGACGATCCCCTCCGACTCGTGCTCGACGGCCGGGCCGTGCTGGGCTTCGACGGGCCCACCACGTGTGAGGTGCTGCGCGAGCTCACCGCCACCCTGCAGGCCGACATGCGCATCGCCTCCCGGGCGCTCCCCGCCGCGGCGACCGCCGAGCTGTCCTACGCCGAGCTGGAGTCCCACCAGAGCGGCCATCCGTGCCTCGTGCTCAACAAGGGCCGCCTCGGGTTCTCCGCCGCCGACGCGCAGCGGTACGCCCCCGAGGCCGGACGGTGGCTGCGGCTCCACTGGATCGCGGTGAGCCCCGACCTGGCCCACACCGCCGGCACGGGCGCCAGCCACGACGACCTGGTCGCCCAGGAGCTCGACGCGGACACCCGCGAGGCGTTCACCGCCCGGCTGCACGCCGCGGTGGGCCGGGCGGGCGACCGCTACGTCTGGATGCCGGTCCACCCCTTCCACTGGGACGAGGGCATCGTCACGCTCCTCGGCGCCGAGGTGGCATCGGGCCGGATCGTCTCGCTGGGTGAGGCGCCCGACCGCTACCAGCCGCTCCAGTCCATCCGGACCCTCACCAACCTCGACCACCCCCACCGCCACGACGTGAAGCTCCCGCTGCTCGTGCGCAACACGCTCGTGTGGCGCGGCTTGGCGCCCCGACCCACCGAGGCGGCACCGGCGATCACCGCGTGGCTCCACCAGACGCTGGCCGACGACCCGTTCCTCCACGACCGCTGCCGGATGGTGGTGCTCGGTGAGGTGGCCAGTGCCACGGTGCGCGGGCACGTCTTCGACGAGGTCGTCGATGCCCCGTACCGCTACCACGAGCTGCTGGGCGCGCTGTGGCGCGAGCCGGTCCGGTCCCACCTCGGGCCCGGGGAGCGGGCCCGCACGATGGCGTCGCTGCTGCACGTGGGCGCCGACGGCGCCTCGCTGGTCGGCGAGCTCGTCTCGCGCTCGGGCCTCGACGCCGAGGCGTGGCTGCGCCGGCTCTTCGAGGCGGTGCTGCCGCCGCTGCTCCACTGGCTCTACCGGTACGGCGTGGCCTTCTGCCCCCACGGCGAGAACACGGTGCTGCTCTTCGACGAGGCCGACGTGCCGATCCGCATCGCGGTGAAGGACCTCGCCGAGGACGTCAACCTGGTCCCTGAGCGCCTTCCCGAGCACGGTTCCCTCCCACCCGCTGCCGACGCCGTCCTGCTGCGCTGGGACGCACGCGACCTGCGCCACGCCATCCTCAGCGCCGTCCTCGCCGGTCACTTCCGGTTCCTGGCGCCCATCGTCGAGCGAGACCTCGCCGTGCCCGAGCGCAGGTTCTGGACGCTCGTCCGCCACACGGTCGAGCGCCACCACGCCCGGTTCCCCGAGCTGGCCGAGCGCATCGAGCGCTTCGGCATCCTCGACGAGACCGTGGAGCGTGTCTGCCTGAACCGGGAACAGCTCACCGGCGGCGGGTTCCACGACCGAGCCGAGAAGGACGAATCCTTCGACGTGGTCGACGGCCTCGTGCCCAACCCCCTGCACGTCCGTGACTGAGGCACCCGACGGGATCCTCGATGTCGACGACCTCCGGGGGCTCGCCGCCGACGGCAGGATCGACAACGTCGTCGTCGCGGTACCGGACCTGCCCGGTCGGCTCCAGGGAAGCCGGGTCGCGGTCGACCACTTCCTCGACCGCGTCCTCGCCGACGGCTTCGGGGCCTGCACCTACCTGCTGGCCAGCGACGTGGAGATGCAGACCCGCACCGACTACGCGTTCTCCCCCTGGGACACCGGGTTCGGGGACCTGGTCCTGCGACCGGATCTCGCCACCCTGCGGCGGCTGCCGTGGGATCCCCGGACCGCCCTGGTCATCAGCGACGCCGAGTGGCCCGACGGCACACCGGTCGAGGTCGCGCCCCGCCAGGTCCTGCGCCGCCAGGTCGAGCGCCTCGAAGCCCTC
Source organism: Acidimicrobiia bacterium (assembly GCA_046570205.1). Classification (GTDB taxonomy): domain Bacteria; phylum Actinomycetota; class Acidimicrobiia; order Acidimicrobiales; family Salinilacustritrichaceae; genus Salinilacustrithrix. The sequence goes on along the minus strand of JBKHVG010000011.1, from coordinate 81,538 downwards.
GGGCTGCGGGCCATGCTCGCCACCGAGCTGGAGTTCCGCGTGTTCCTCGAGCCATCGGCGGCGGCCGGCGGTGCCGGCCACCGGGCCCTCACCCCGGCCACCGCCTTCAACGTCGACTACGCGGTCTCCGGGTTGGGACCGCTCGACCAGCTCGGCGCCGCGCTGCGCGACACCATGGCGCAGCTCGGCATGCCGTTCGAGACCGCTCGGGGGGAGTGCGCTCCCGGTCAGTACGAGATCACCTTCCCCTACGGCGCCGCGCTCTCCGTGGCCGACGGACACGTGCTCTACAAGACGGCGGCCAAGGCCGTGTCCGCCGCCCATGGTGTGTCACTCACGTTCATGGCCAAGTACGACGAGGCCGAGGGCAACAGCAGCCACGTCCACTTCAGCCTCCGGACCCCCGAGGGCGAGCCCGTGTTCCCGGCCGGGCGGGCGCGGGGGACCACCGACCACGGGACCGCCGGCGACGAGCACGGACTGTCCCCGCTCATGGCGCAGTTCCTCGCCGGCCAGCTCGCCTGCCTGCCCGAGCTGATGCTGCTGTTCGCTCCCACGATCAACGCCTACAAGCGGCTCCATCCCGGGTCCTTCGCACCGACCGGGCTCGCCTGGGGCCAGGACAACCGCACCTGCCCGCTCCGCATCGTCGGGCGCGGCGGATCCCTGCGCTTCGAGCACCGGGTGCCCGGCGCCGATGCCAACCCGTACCTGGTGCTGGCCGGCGTCATCGCTGCCGGGCTCCACGGCCTCGAGCACGAGCTGGAGCTGCCGCCCGAGACGACGGGCAACGCGTTCACCCAGGATCTGCCACCCGTGCCCCGCACCCTCGACGAGGCGCTGTCCAGCTGGACGGGCTCGACGATGGCCCGAGACGCCTTCGGCGACGACGTCGTTCGCCACGTCGCCGCCGCCGGCCGGGCCGAGCGGGACTCGTTCTTGACCGCGGTCACCGACTGGGAACGTCGACGCGGCTTCGACCGCACGTGACCGCTTCGTGGGCCCGCCATCCGCGCCCGCATCTCCACCCCGTACAGGACCGGCACGCCGACGACGCGCGCTGTTATGGTCGGCGGCGAGCACGGGAGTCCGCAGCAGCGGGCTGAGAGGAGGGCTGATGCTGCCCTCGACCGGAAGAACCTGATTCGGATCATGCCGACGCAGGGAGGCCGCAGTGCATTGCACGATCCCCAGGTTGCACGTCGTCACCCCACCGGGGGTGAACGAGCGCGACCGCGCCACCACGGAGGTGCTGCTCCGGGCCGGTGCGCCGCTGGTGCAGGTCCGCACCAAGGCCATCGACGATCGGGCGCGGCTGGGAACCGCGAGCGTGGTCCTGGGCGTCGCCCGCGCCGTTGGCGCCACCTGCCTGGTGAACGACCGGGTCGACATCGCGCTGGCCGCCGGCGCCGATGGCGTTCACGTGGGCGCCGACGACCTGCCCGTCGCGGTCGCCCGTCGCCTGCTCGGTCCCGGCGCCGTCGTCGGCGCCACCTGTCGCGACGTCGAAGACGCCCGGCGGGCCGAGGCCGACGGCGCCAGCTACCTGGGCGTCGGGCCGGTCTACGCCACCTCGACCAAGACCGGGCTGCCCGAGCCCATGGGCCCTGCCGGCGTCGGAGCGGTCGCCGCCGCGGTGGACATCCCGGTCATCGCCATCTCCGGCATCACGGCGGACAACGCCGCTGCGGTGCTCGAGGCCGGAGCGTGGGGCGTCGCCGTGGTGGCCGCGGTCTACGGGGCCGACGACCCCGTGGCCAGCCTGCACCAGCTCGTGGAGCTCACCAGATGCGGGTGATCGTCGTGGGCGCCGGCATCATCGGCCGGTCGGTCGCGTGGCGCCTGGCGCAGCGGGGCGCGGCGGTGACGGTGGTCGATCCCGATCCGTCCCGGTCCGCGGCGCACGTCGCCGCCGGCATGCTCGCTCCGGTCACCGAGGCGCACTTCGGCGAGGACGGTCTGCTGGCGCTCAACCTCGAGTCGGCCGACCGATGGCCGCACTTCGCTGCCGAGCTGGCCTGCGAGGCCGACGCCGACGCCGGCTACGTCGAGTCCGGCACGTTGCTCGTGGCCCGCGACCTCGACGACCGGCGGGAGCTCGACCGCCTGGCGGCGTACCTCGACTCGCGCGGCCGTGCCGTCGAGCCGCTCGACGCCCGCTCGCTGCGAGGCCGCGAGCCGGCCCTGGGGGTCAGCACGCGCGGCGGCCTGTGGGTGGCCGGTGACCACCAGGTGAACCCCCGGGCGACGCTCGATGCGCTCGCTTCGGCCGGCGCCCGGCGCGGGGTCGCCGACGTCGTCGCCGCCGCCGTGGCCGTCGAGTCGCAGCGGGTGGAGCTCGCCGACGGGCGCGCACTCGCCGCCGACGCCGTGGTGGCGTGCGCCGGTTGGCGCACCGGCGATCTCGTCGGTGTGCCCCTCCGGCCCGTCAAGGGGCAGGTGGTCCGGTTGGGCACCACCAGTCGCGCCGTGCTCCCCACCCACGTCATCCGCGGGCTCGACGTCTACGTGGTTCCCCGACCCGACGGCGAGATCATCGTGGGCGCCACCAGCGAGGAGGTCGGCCCCGACCGCACCGTCACCGCCGGCGCCGTCCGCACGCTGCTCGAAGAGGCGTGGCGGCTGCTGCCCGGCCTGGACGAGGCGCCGCTGATCGAGTGCTCGGCCGGCCTGCGCCCCGCCACCCCCGACGGCGCACCGGTGCTCGACACCCTCGACGGCGTCCACGTGGCCACCGGACACCACCGCAACGGCGTGCTGCTGGCCCCGGTCACCGCCGATGCCGTGGCCGCCGCGGTCTGCGACGGCGCCTGGCCCGAGCTGACCGAACCGTTCGGCCTCGACCGGTTCACGGAGGTGTCATGATCGGCGTCCGGATCAACGGCGAGCCGGCGCGGCTCCCGGAAGGCACGCACCTGCGGGCGCTCGTGACGCAACGTGTCGAGCGGGTCGAGGGCGTGGCCGTGGCCTGCAACGACGCCGTGGTGCCCCGCTCGCAGTGGGCCGAGACGCGCCTGAGCGACGGCGACCGCATCGAGATCCTCGTCGCCGCCCAGGGAGGATGAGCGTGACCGATCCGCTCACCATCGCCGGCCGGCACCTCGCTTCACGGCTGATCACCGGCACGGGTGGCGCACCGAGCCTCCATGTTCTCGAGCGGGCCCTGCGGGCCTCGGGCACCGAGCTCACCACGGTGGCGCTGCGTCGGCTGGATCCCGCCGCGACCGGATCGGTCCTCGACGTCCTCGACCGCCTGGGGATCACGCCGCTGCCCAACACCGCCGGCTGCCACACCGCCGCCGAGGCGGTGCTCACCGCCCGGCTCGCCCGTGACGCGTTCGCCACCAACTGGATCAAGCTGGAGGTGATCGGCGACGAGCGCACCCTGCTGCCCGACGTCTCCGAGCTGCTCGACGCGGCGGTGTCCCTGGTCGACGACGGCTTCGTCGTGCTGCCCTACACCACCGACGATCCCGTCGTGGCCCGGCGCCTGGCCGAGGTGGGCTGTGCGGCCGTCATGCCGCTGGGCTCGCCGATCGGCTCCGGCGGCGGCATCCGCAACCCGCACAACATCCGCCTCATCCGCGAGGCCGTCGACGTGCCGGTGATCCTCGACGCCGGGATCGGCACCGCCTCCGACGCGGCCCTGGCCATGGAGCTGGGCTGCGATGCCGTCCTCCTGGCGTCCGCGGTGACGCGGGCGCAGGACCCGGAGCGCATGGCCACCGCCATGCGCCTGGCGGTGGAAGCCGGCTGGGCCGCCCGCCACGCCGGCCGGATCCCCGAGCGCCTCCACGCCGAGGCCTCCACGACGATGGAGGGACGGGTGGAGCTGGGATGACCGGTCCAGCCGGACCCCAGCGCGCGGAGCACCCGGTTCTCGCCGGGCGAGCGGCGCCGGACGAGCTGCTTCCGCTGCCGCGCCTCCTTGTCCTCACCGACCGTCGCCACGCCAGCGGCCCCCTGGCCGACGTGGTGGCGGCCGCGGTCGACGCCGGTGCCCGCGCCGTGGTGCTGCGCGAGAAGGACCTGCCCGACGACGACCGGGAAGCGCTGCTGGCGCAGGTCGCGCCCCTCGTGCACGGCGCCGGTGGCCTGCTGCTCAGCGCAGGCACCCACATCCCCGGCGCCGACGGCGTGCACCAACCCTCCGACGCCGGCCCACCGGCGGCCGGCGCGGGCATCACCGGACGGTCGTGCCACGACGCCGCGCAGGTCCGCGCCGCCGAGGCCGACGGCGTCCACTACGTCACGGTGTCGCCCGTCTACGCCACCGCGTCCAAGCCCGGGTACGGGCCGACCCTCGGCATCGAGGGCCTGGAGGCGCTCGCCGGCTCCACGACCGTGCCGGTCTACGCCCTCGGCGGCATCGACGGGCCGGCCGCCGTCACCGCCTGCCGGAAGGCCGGCGCCCACGGTGTCGCCGTCATGGGAGCCATCATGCGGGCCGCTCGACCGGGTCCGCTCGTGGCCCGTCTGCTGACCGCCGCCGAGGGTGATCGGGCGTGACCACGCCGCTCACCGTGCTGACCATCGCCGGCTCCGACGCCTCCGGCGGTGCCGGGGTGCAGGCCGACCTGCGGACCTTCGCCGCCCACCGGGTGCACGGCGCCACCGCGGTCACCGCCCTGACCGCACAGAACACCGTGGGCGTGCAGGGCATCCATCCGGTGCCTGCGTCCTTCGTCGAGCAGCAGATCCGCAGCGTGGTCGACGACCTCGACGTCGCCGCGGTGAAGACCGGGATGCTGGCGTCGGCAGACGTCGTGGCGCTGGTGGCCGAGCTGGCCGGCGCCGGCGTGCTGGCGAACCTGGTCGTCGACCCCGTCATGGTGTCCTCCACCGGTGCACGGTTGCTCGACGAGGGCGCCGAGGTGGCGTACCGCGACGCCCTCGTCCCGCGGGCGCGGGTCGTCACGCCCAACCGCGCCGAGGCCGCGGCGCTCGTCGGCCGGTCGCTCCGCACCGTCGCGGACGTCATCGACGCGGCCCACGAGCTGGCCGATGGCGGACCGGAGCTCGTCGTGGTGACCGGGGGTGACCCCAGCGGCGACGAGCGCGAGGCCGTCGACGTCGTCGTCAGCGGAGGTTGCGCGCAGCTCCACCGCAGCGAGCGCATCGACACGGTCAACGACCACGGCACCGGCTGCTCCTTCGCCGCCGCCATCGCGGCCCGACTCGCCCACGGGGACGAACCCTCCGTCGCCGTCGACCAGGCACGTGCCTTCGTCCGTCGAGGCCTGGCCGCCGCCGCCCACTGGCGGCTCGGCGCCGGCCACGGCCCCATCGACCACCTCGGGTGGTCCCATCCGGATCCCGTCCCACCCCAGGAGCAGCCATGACCAGCGCCCGCCGCAAGACGCACCGCACCGGGACCCGCCCCGACGTGCGCGTGCCCTTCACCGAGGTCACGCTCGCCGACAGCCCCGACGGCGCACCGAACGACGCCGTGCTCCTCTACGACACGAGCGGCCCGGGCGCCGATCCCACGCAGGGCCTGCCGGCCCTGCGCTCCCCGTGGATCGAAGAGCGGGGCGACACCGTGGAGATCGAGGGCCGGTCCGTCGAGGTCCGTGACGACGGCCGCCGGGCCGTCCGCCACGGCCGGGGCAGCGACGCCTTCACCGGCCGCCGACGCCCGAGCCGGCGGGCGAAGGGGGACGCCGTCACCCAGCTGGCCTACGCCCGCCGCGGCCAGATCACCCCCGAGATGGGCTTCGTCGCCGTCCGCGAGGGCGTGGACCCGGAGCTGGTGCGGGCCGAGGTGGCACGCGGCCGGGCGATCATCCCGGCCAACGTGAACCATCCCGAGACCGAACCGATGATCATCGGCCGGACGTTCCTCACCAAGGTGAACGCCAACATCGGCAACTCGGCGGTGACATCGTCGGTCACTGAGGAGGTCGACAAGCTCGCCTGGGCCACCCGCTGGGGCGCCGACACGGTGATGGACCTCTCCACCGGCCCCGACATCCACACCACCCGCGAGTGGATCATCCGCAACAGCCCCGTACCCATCGGCACGGTGCCCATCTACCAGGCACTCGAGAAGGTCGACGGCTCGCCGGAGGAGCTCACCTGGGAGCTGTACCGCGACACCATCATCGAGCAGGCCGAGCAAGGCGTCGACTACATGACCGTGCACGCCGGCGTGCTGGCGCGCTACGTGCCCATGACGGTCCAGCGCATCACCGGCATCGTCAGCCGCGGGGGGTCGATCATGGCGGCGTGGTGCCTGGCGCACCACCGGGAGAACTTCCTTTACGAGCACTTCGAGGAGCTGTGCGAGATCTTCGCCGCGTACGACGTGGCCTTCAGCCTCGGCGACGGGCTCCGCCCCGGGTGCCTCGCCGACGCCAACGACGACGCCCAGCTCGCCGAGCTGCGGACGCTCGGCGGGCTCACGCGCTCGGCGTGGGAGCACGACGTGCAGGTGATGATCGAGGGTCCGGGGCACGTGCCCCTGGACAAGATCCGCGAGAACGTCGACCTCGAGCGCGAGTGGTGCGACGACGCGCCCTTCTACACGCTCGGCCCGCTCACCACCGACGTGGCCCCCGGCTACGACCACATCACCTCGGCCATTGGCGCGGCCAACATCGGCTGGTACGGCACCGCCATGCTCTGCTACGTCACCCCCAAGGAGCACCTGGGTCTGCCCGACCGGGACGACGTCAAGCAGGGCATGATCGCCTACAAGATCGCCGCCCATGCCGCCGACGTCGCCAAGGGCCACCCCAACGCCCGGGAGTGGGACGACGCGTTGTCCAAGGCTCGCTTCGAGTTCCGGTGGGAGGACCAGTTCAACCTCTCACTCGACCCCGACACCGCCCGGGCGTACCACGACGCCACCTTGCCCGCCGAGCCGGCCAAGACGGCCCACTTCTGTTCCATGTGCGGCCCGAAGTTCTGCTCGATGCGGATCACGCAGGACGTGCGCGCCCACGCGGCCGCACGCGGGCTCGACGACGACCACGCCATCGAAGCGGGCAGGCAAGAACAGACCGTTCGCTTCGCGACCAGGCGCCCAGCCCCGGGGTGAACATCTCCCCGGCGGTCACCTACGCCATCGGCTGCTGACACCTCGCGGCGGGCTGGTCACCAGCTCCACCCGCGTCGGCGTCGAGACGTGTCGACGCCGACGGTCCGCCAACGCCCGGCGTCAGGTGGAGTCGACCCGCATGCGACTCGCCGAGCGCTTCGCCTCCCAGTGGTTGCGGTTGGCGAAGTACGGCGGCCGGCTGGTGAGCACGTCGGTCTCCAGCCACAGGCGCTTCAGATGGCGGACCTGGCCGTGATCGCGGTCGTCCTCGTACGCAGTGCGGCCGTGGAGCACGTGGAAGTTGTCGATGAGCTGGATGTCGCCGGCGCGCAGCTCCATCGTCACGTGGTTGGCCGGATCGGCGGCCATGCCCTCCACGGCCTGCAACGCCTCGCGCTGCAGGTCGGTGAGGCGAGGGGCGTCGGCGTGGCGCTGCGACGCCCAGATGTAGGGAGGGATGCACCGCACGAACAGCCGACCGTCCCACTCGGTGAACACGGGGAGCTCGTAGAACGCCTTGCCTCCCTCGGCTTGCTCGCCGCGGAAGTCGTAGGGGAACGGCTCGTACAGGGCTGCGGCCAGGTCCGGGCGGTCGCGCACGAGCTGGTTGTGGATGGTGACCGAGTTGGCCACCGCCGAAAGACCGCCGGCCCGACCGTTCGACAAGCACATCAGCCCCACCAGGTCGGCGCCGTCGCAGTGGAAGGGCAGCGCCACGCCGCCGAGCTCGTTGCCCCGGGCCTCGGGGTCGTTCATCGCCTTGCCCTGGTCGATGACGTCGCCCAGCACGTGGCCGTGCTTGTTCTGCGCCCACGGCGATCCCAGGTGGGTGCCGATTCCCCAGTAGAGGAGCTCCATCTCGTCCTGGCGGTACGCCGAGCGGTCGATGCCCCGGATGCGCACGAACCCGCGCCCGTCGATCAGCTCACGCTCGATCTCGGCCAGCCGAGTCGACAGGGTGGGCAGCGGGAAGTCGTCGCGGTCGAGCTCGAGCACGTCGTCGGAGCGCGCGAGCGCGTGGCGCAGGGAGGTGTCGAGCTCCTCCAGTTCCGCGTCGGTGAGGTTCACGGTCCACACGTCTTCGTCGCCGACGTCAGCCGACGTCCACTCGCACTGTGGTTCCAGGATGCGCGGCTCGGTCATTGGTCCCCCCTCTGCTCCGGGATTGTGAGCCTGTCACAGCCTTCATCCAGACGATGGTCCGTCACCGCCACACCGTGCGATTGGCGACGTTGCTGATCGCCGATGGTGAGGAGTCGTTGCGCACCATGCCCTTGCGCGACCTGACCCGCCTACGGCTCGCCGAGGATGCCGCCGCCGGTGACCTCGACGACCGCTTCGCAGCGGTCACCGATCGCATGGACCGGGGACCCGAACCGGGTTGACCGGTCCGGCACGGTCGTGTCCAGCGTTCGGAGGATCGATCGCACATCGAGCGCGGACCCCGCCGGCCACGGCCGCCACCCGGGACCGGTCTACTGGCAGCCTGGCGCTGCGGGTAAGGGGTGGAGAGGTCGGCAGGCCGGCTGGCCTCGAGGGCGGTGATCTCGGAGGAAGGAAATGACGATGAACGACGCAAGGCGAGTGCGCGATGCAGTCGAGGGGCGTATCGACGCCGCAGCTGCCTCCGACCACCCCAGGTCATACGCCGATTCCGACGAACCGACCGACGATCCGGCCGTGCTCCAGCGGGAGACGTTCCGGGAGATCGACGGTGTGGTGGCCGGCCCCGGCGTCTCGGCGATGACGGCGCCGATGTGGAAGGGCTTGCTCATCGGGGCGGTGCTCGGCGGTGCGCTCGGCGCGGTCGTCCTCGCCCCCATGGCGTTCCTGGTCGAGATGGGTGATCTCGCCCTGTGGGCTCGGCTCCTCATCGTCGGCGGCATCGGTGCCGTCGCCGGGGGAACCATCGGCGCGCACTACTGGGGTGGCCGGCTGCCCGAGCTGTCGGGGGAGTCCCTCGATGCGGACAACACGCCATCGGCAGGCAGCTCGTTGGCGGACCCCCACACCGACGCACACGGGCGTTGACGGCGGCACAACACAGCCATCAACGTCCCTGAGGTGAGGATCATTGCGCAGACGCGCCATGGTCCGTACGTTCAGACCATGGTCTCCATCGATCGGAAGAGTCCCATGCCGCTGTGGGCGCAGGTCCTCGAGGACCTGCGGCGTCGACTCGACGGAGGTGAGTTCGCCGAGGGGTTTCCAACCGACACGGACCTGATCCAGGAGTATCGGGTGTCGCGTCACACGGCGCGCGAGGCGGTACGCCGGCTCCAGGACGAAGGGATCGTGACGCGCGAGCGGGGGCGAGGCACGTTCGTGAGGACTCCGCCCATCGAGCAACGAACCGGCGCCTTGTACAGCCTGTTCCGGTCGCTCGAGGCGCGGGGCATCGCGCAGCGCAGCCACGTGCTGGGTCTCGCTGAGGTGAGGGACCGAGACGTCGCCGCCAGGTTCGGTCTACCGGCAAGCAGCCCGCTCATACGCCTCGAGCGTCTCCGATGCGCCGACGACGTCCCTCTCGCCCATGACGTCGCCTGGATCCCATCATCGATCGGCAAACCGCTGCTCGATGTGGACTTCACACACACGGCCCTGTACGACGAGCTCCAACGTCTGTGCGGCGTGCGTCCGATGGCCGGGACCGAGCACATCAGCACCGAGCTGCCCCCGAAGTCCGAGCGGGAGATGCTTCGGATCAGCGCTCGGCAAGCAGTCTTCCGGATCCAGCGGCGCAGCGTTCATGGCGCTGAGATGATCGAGTGGCGCGAGACGCTCGTGCGGGGGGATCGGTACAGCTTCGTCGCATCGTGGTCCGCTGCCGGCCTGTACGAGACGGCCCTCGACCAGGCAACGACTGCGTAGCCTCTGCCCCCGGAGTCGAAGGCCGCGCCGACCCAGGTGTCGCCGATGACGCGCTGATGTGCCGAGTGCGGTCGGCAGCGGGGTGTGCCCTTGACCACACGACCGAACGACCGTACATTCGGAACTCAACGGTGGGACGGGGGCGTCGACCGGAGATTCAGGGGGAATCGACGAATGGCCACCAGCGCTCACCACGCGGCGTGTGACGCCTGGCCGGAGCACCGTGTCCTCGACGGGATCCGACTGCACCTGAAGGCGGAGCTCGAGTCCGTCGATCCCGACGGGCGCAAGACGACGTTCAAGTCGACACCATGACTCGGCTGGGGTTCCTGCTCGACAGCGACAGCTGCATCGGCTGCCACGCCTGCACGGTGGCGTGCAAGAGCGAGCACGACGTCCCGCTGGGCGTGAACCGCACGTGGGTGAAGTACATCGAGACGGGCACGTTCCCCGACGTGGCGCGCAAGTTCAACGTGATGCGCTGCAACCAGTGCGACGACGCGCCGTGCATGGCCATCTGTCCGACCTCGGCCCTCTACCGGGCGCCGAACGGGGTGGTCGACTTCCAGGACGACAATTGCATCGGCTGCAAGTCGTGCATGAACGCCTGCCCCTACGACGCGCTGTACATCAACCCCGAGACCAACACCGCGCACAAGTGCAACATGTGCAACCACCGGCTCGAGGTCGGGCTGGAGCCGTCGTGCCAGATCGTGTGCCCGACCGAGGCGATCAAGATCGGCGACCTCGACGATCCGACGTCGGACATCAGCCGGATCATCGCTCGCGACGACGTCGCCGTCCGGGCCCCGGAGCAGAACACCAAGCCCAAGGTGTACTACCGGGGCGCCGATCAGGCGTCGCTCGACCCGACCCGGACGGCGATCGCCAACGACGGGATGATCTGGGCGGAGACGACGCCGAGCCACCCCAGCGTGCCGGTGAAGCTGGGCGCCAAGCCGACCGACGAGCTCGGCGTGGTCGCCCGCACCGCTTACACCACGGCCCACCACATGACCTGGAAGGCGAAGGTCTCCGGCTACCTCGTGACCAAGGCGATCGCCGCCGGGGTCATGGCCGTCGCCGCACTGCTCGTGCTGCTCGGCCACCGCGACGTGCAGGCCGCGGTCGGCGTGGTGCCGCCGGTCGTGGCTGGCGTGTTCCTGGCCGCCACCGGCGTGCTGTTGGTGACCGACCTGAAGCAGCCGACCCGGTTCCACTACCTGCTGACGCGAGGGAACCGGTCCTCGTGGCTGGTGAAGGGCGCGTACGTGCTCATGGGCTTCGCGGCGGTGTGCGGGGCATGGTTCGTCGCCGGGGTTGCCGACCAGGGCGACGCCCTGGTCGTCCTGGCACCGCTGGCCGTCGTGGGTGCGGCCGGGACCGCCGGTTACACCGCCTTCCTGTTCGGCCAGTGCGAGGGTCGTGACCTGTGGCAGACGCCGTTGTTGCTGCCCGTGCTGCTCGCCCAGGCCGTCACCGCCGGCGGCGCCGCCTACCAGGTTTTCGATGTCGTCCTGGACGTCCCTGCCACCCACGCACTGCGCTGGGTGCTCCTCGGCGGCGTTGCCGCGACCGCGGTCTTCGTTGCCATGGAGCTGACCTCGTCAGGAAGCCGTCACGTGGAGCTCGCCGTGCACGCCATGACCAAGGGGACCTACCGGCGCCAGTTCTGGTGGGGTGGCATCGCCCTCGGTCTCGTCGTCCCGGCGGCGCTGATGATCGCGGTGCTGGCCATCGGCATCGAGTCGCCCATCGTCGGTGCCGTTGCCGGTGCCTGCGCGCTGGCCGGCATGTTCGCCTACGAGGACGCCTTCGTCCGGGCCGGCCAGTCCGTTCCTCTCTCCTGACCCATGAACGAATCCGGAGTGCCTGCGTGACCGACCTCCACAAGTACCCACCGCACGGGGACTGGCACGACTGGCGCGAGCTCGACGCCAAGGCCTGGCCCGACAAGAAGGAACGCAGGTACACGCTGGTCCCCACCACGTGCTTCAACTGCGAGGCCGGCTGCGGGCTGGTCGCGTACTTCGACCAGGAGACCGACCAGATCGCCAAGATCGAGGGCAACCCGGAACACCCGGGGAGCCGCGGCCGCAACTGCGCCAAGGGCCCGGCGACGCTCAACCAGGTCTACGACCCGGAGCGGATCCTCCATCCCATGAAGCGGGTCGGCGAGCGCGGCGGCGGCCAGTGGGAGCGGATCACCTGGGACCAGGCCCTCGACGAGATCGGGGCCCGGCTGCGCCAGGCGATCCTCGAGGACCGCCACAACGAGATCATGTACCACGTCGGCCGGCCCGGCGAGGACGGCTACACCGACCGCGTCCTCAAGGCATGGGGGGTGGACGGGCACAACTCGCACACCAACATCTGCTCGTCGAACGCCCGCATCGGCTACCAGTCCTGGATGGGCCACGATCGCCCGTCGTCGGACTTCGCCAACGCCGAGGTCATCTTCCTCATCTCCGCCCACCTCGAGGCCGGCCACTACTTCAACCCCCACGCACAACGGATCATGGAGGCGCAGGCCAAGGGGGCCAAGGTGATCTGCGTCGACCCCCGGCTGTCCAACACCGGCGCCAAGGCCGACTACTGGCTGGCCCCCTGGCCCGGCACGGAACCGGTCCTGCTCCTCGCCATCGCCCGCCTGTTGATCGAAGCGGGTACCTGGAACGAGGCCTTCGTGCGGCGGTGGACCAACTGGGAGACCTACCTGCGCAAGACCCGCCCGGACCTCCCGGTCGAGTGGTCCTCCGTTCGCCAGGCGCTGCTCGAGGAGTACGCCGAGTACACCCCGGAGCACGCCGAGCAGAAGACCGCCGTCACTGCAGAGACCATCCGCGAGCTCGCTGACCTGATCGGCGCCCACCCGACGAAGTTCGCGTCGCACAACTGGCGCGCCGCCGGCGCCGGTCACCTCGGCGGCTGGCAGGTCGCCCGGTCGCTGTTCTTCCTCAACGTGCTCACCGGCTCGGTGGCCACCAAGGGCGGCACCGCCGGGAACGGCATGAACAAGTTCGCCCCCGCCGCACCCATCGGCGCGCCGGGCAACACCCGTTGGAACCAGCTGGAGTGGCCTCGGGAGTACCCGCTCAGCTACCACGAGATGTCCATCCTGCTGCCGCACTTCCTCAACGAGGGACGCGGTGCACTCGAGGTGTACTTCTCCCGGGTCTACAACCCGATCTGGACCAACCCCGACGGCTTCACCTGGATGGAGGCACTCACCGACGAGACCAAGGTCCGCTGCCACGTCGCCCTCACCCCGACGTGGTCGGAGACGGCATGGTTCGCCGACTACGTCCTGCCGATGGGCGTCTCGGTCGAGCGTCACGACGTCCACAGCTACGAGACCCACGCCGGCCGGTGGATCGGGTTCCGCCAGTCCACGTTCCGGCGCTATGCGGAGATCAAGAACGGAGCTCCGCTCGGACCCGACGTGCGCAGCTACGACTACAACCCCGGCGAGGTGTGGGAGGAGAACGAATTCTGGATCGACCTGTCGTGGCGCATCGACCCCGACGGCGCCCTCGGCATCCGGAAGTGGTTCGAGAGCGACGCTCATCCCGGCAAGCCCGTGACCATCGACGAGTACTACGAGCGCATGTTCACCGACAGCGTCCCAGGCCTGGCCGAGGCCGCCGCTGCGGCGGGGCAGAGCGTTCTCGAGTACATGCGCGATCGGGGGGCCTACGCCGTGCCCGGCGACACATACGAGCCGTACGAACACCGGGTCGACGGTGCGTCCCTCGCCGGGTGTGCCGTCGACACCGACGGCGTGTACCGCAAGCCTGGCACCGCCGGCGCGTGGAACGGCGACCTCGCCGGCCTCGATGACGTCGCCCTGTCGTCTCTGGGCGACGGATCACCCGCCGTGGACATCGACGGTGAGGCCAGGGAGGGCTTTCCCACCCCGTCGAAGAAGCTGGAACTGTACTCCACCACGCTGGCCGAGTGGGGCTGGCCCGAGTACGCCACCCCGAAGTGGATCCCGTCCCAGGTGCACTGGGAGGACCTCAACCTGGCCGGCACGGAGCGCATCCTGCTCCCCACGTTCCGCATCCCGACGCTGATCCACACCCGCTCGGCGAACTCGAAGTGGCTCAACGAGATCAGCCACCGCCACCCCCTGTGGATCCACCCAGAAGACGCGGAGAAGCTCGGCATCGTCGAGGGCGGCCTCGTCCGGGTCACCACACGGATCGGCCACTTCGTGATCGTCGCCTGGCGCACCGAGGGCATCCGACCCGGCGTGGTCGCCGCTTCCCATCACATGGGGCGCTGGCGCCTCGAGGAGGACAAGGCCCGCTCCTGGGGCTCGGGAAAGGCCACCATCACGAACGAACCCAACGCTGCAGGCGGCACCACGTGGAAGCTCGGGCGCGACCACGGCAACCAGCCCTACAAGTCGGACGACCCCGACACCGAGCGCATCTGGTGGCACGACACCGGTGTGCACCAGAACGCCACCTTCTGCGTCCAACCCGACCCCATCTCGGGCATGCAGTGCTGGCATCAGAAGGTCGACATCACACCGGCTCACGAGGGCGACGAGTACGGCGACGTCGTGGCCGATACGGCGAAGTCGCGCGAGGCATATCTCGAATGGCTCGCCATGACCCGCCCCCCGACCAACGGGCTCCGCCGACCGCTCTGGTACGCGCGCCCACTCAAGCCGGCTGCCTCCGCGTACCGGCTCCCGCAGAAGGAGAAGTGATGAAGGTCGCGATAGCGCCGAGCGTTCGCCGCCGTCGCCGTCACGGGCACCGGCTCGTCACCCGCTCGGGTCTCGGCGAGCGATCAGGAGCGCATCGATGGCGGTGCGCTCCCCGTCGGGGGTGTCGATGGTGCGGTCGATCCGTCGAGCCTTGACGATCGTGAGGTCCGCGGAGTCGAGGTCGGATGCGAGGTCGTCGGGCGTGTACAGCACGTCGGGGTCCTGTGGACCGCCGTAGCCGTCGGTCAGGTTGGTCGTGTCGTGACCGAGCACCACCAGGGTTCCGCCGTCAGCGACGGCCTCGGCGGCTCGACGGTGGACGGCGATGCGTTCGTCGCCGGGGAGGTGGAGGTAGATCAGGGCGACGAGGTCGTAGGCGCGTCGTGCCGGTGTGAACGTGGTGACATCGGCGACGACCGTCTCGACCTCCACGCCGCTCGCCTCGGCGAGCTGGCGGGCCTTCTGCAGGGCGACGTCGGAGAAGTCCACCGCAGTGGTCGTCCATCCCTGCTGGGCCAGCCAGATCGCGTTGCGCCCCTCCCCGGCGCCGAGGTCCAAGGCCGTGCCCGGCGTCAGGTCGGCGACTTCGGTGGCGAAGGTGCGGTTGGGCTCTGCAGTCCAGACGAGGTCGGCTTGCGCGTAGCGGTCGTTCCAGGCGTCACGGTCCATGTGGGTGCTCCGGTGCTCGATGGTCAGGATCCGGTGACCGGGTTCCCGGCCCCTTCGGCGTTGTCCCAGTCATCGTCGATGTGGACGACCTGGCGGCCGGCGCTGTCCATGAGGGAGGCGCCGATCGAAGCCCGATAGCCGGACTTGCAGTGCACCCACACCTCACCGGGTGGGACCTCACCCTGGCGACCGGACAGGTCGTAGAACGGGATGTGGACGGCCCCTTCGATGTGGGCTTCTTCCCACTCGTCGGGGCGCCGGACGTCGAGGACCACGATCTCGTCACCTCGCCCGGCCCGCTCCGCGGCCAGGTCCGCGAAGGTGGCGCTCCGGTAGGAGGCGGTGGTGCCGTCGGCTGCCAGGTCAGCGGGCTCTCCGACGGCTGCAGCCATGCGGTCGATCCCGATCCGGGCCAGCTGGCGGCGGGCCTCGACCACCTGATCAGGCGAGTCGCCGATGAGGGTGAGCGGGGCGTTCCAGGGAACCGTCCAGCCGAGGTAGGTGGCGAAGGGGTCGGCAAGCTCGATGGACACGGTGCCCCGGAGGTGGTCTGCGGCGTAGGCCTTCCGAGACCGCAGGTCCACCACCCAGTCGCCGTGCTCGATCCGGTGGGCCAGCGCGGCCGGGTCGACCAGCTGTGGCATGGCCAGATCAGGTTCGGCCGGTCCCGCCTGGTTGAGCGGGGCCATCTGCGCGTAGTAGCGGGGATAGGCGGTGAGCCCGGCCATCAGCTCGGCCACGAAGTCGTCCTCGGACTGGATCAGCGCGAGGTTCTGGCGCCTCTCGTTGCCGATCGTCGATTCGGTGCCCTTGGTCTCGGTGGCGGAGCAGAAGCTGCCGAACCCGTGTGTCGGATAGATCTCCGTGTCGTCGGGCAACATGTCGGCGAGACGGTGTGCCGAGCGGTGCTGGGCGCGGGTGAGGTCTTCGGTGATGTCCGGATCGACGAGGTCGGTCCGTCCCATGGCGCCGTAGAGGACCGAGCCGCCGGTGAACACCGCCCTCGGCTCACCGTCGACCCCGATGGCGTAGGACATGTGGGTCGGGGTGTGGCCGGGCGTGTGGATGGCTGCGATCTCCATGGTGCCGGTCGCGATCACGTCGCCGTCCCGCACGCCGTGGCGGTCGAAGTCGACCGGGTCATCGGCGTTGACCACGTAGGTGGCGCCGCACCGGCCGGCGAGGGCGAGCCCACCCGTGACGTAGTCGTTGTGGATGTGGGTCTCGAGGACGTGGGTGACGGGAACGTCGCCGACGACGTCGAGGATGCGGTCGATGTCGCGTTGGGGGTCGATGACCACGGCGACCTGCCCGTCGGTGACGATGTAGCTGCGGTCGCCCAGTCCGGGAGTCTCCACGATGCGGACGTCGAACATGTCTCGTTCCTTTCAGCTGTCCACGGGGACGGTCGGGTCACGTGGCGATCTCGATGCCATCGTGGCCCTCCGCGTCTCGGTACCCGCCCGGGTATCGCTCCATGCGGGTGGTCGGACGGTCGCCACGATCCTCACTCGCGGCCGACCGAGCGCGAGCTGGGTCGATCGGCAGGTGTCAGCGCCCGGACGGCGTCGTCGACGTGATCGTGGATCCGGTCGCCCAGCTGTTGGTAGGTCCCCGCTCGCATGAGCACATCGCGGACCGGCCCCTTCGCGTTGGCCACGTGGACGGCGATGCCCTGCTCGTCGAGCTCCTCGAGGAGCTCGGTGATGGCCTCGACGGCTGAGGTGTCGATGTCGTTCACCCCGCTGGCATCGAGGACGACGGCTCGGAGCGGCTGCTCACTGTCCGACACCAGACGCTGCACCCGCCGCTTCACGAACTCGACGTTCAGGTACGACAGCGACACATCGAACCGCAGGATGGCCACACCGGGGATCCGCTCAGCGGTGGGGTAGCGGGTCACGTTGCGGTACAGGGTCGTGCCGGGGAGGAGGCCCAGCTCGGCGGTGTGGGGAGTCATCATCCGCACGGCCACGACGACGATGGACGCCGCGACGGCGATCCCGATGCCGAGCTCGACACCGAAGGCAAGGGTGGCGAGGAAGGCGACGACGAGGGTGACGAAGTCTGCGGTCTTGAGCTTGCGGATGTGGGTGATCTCGGCGACGTCGAACAGCTTGGCGACCGCCACGACGACGATCGCACCGAGCGTGGCCGATGGGAGGTTCTCGAACAACGGGGTGAGCGCCACGATGACCAGGACCACCACCGCAGCGGTGATCAGGGATGCCAGCTTGGTCCGTGCGCCCGCGTCCGCGTTCACCGCCGTGCGGCTGAAGCCGCCGGTGACGGGGTAGCCACCGAACAGACCGGCGCCGATGTTCGCGGCGCCGAGACCGATGAGCTCCCGGTTGGCGTCGACCTCGTACCGGTTGCGTCGGGCGTAGACCTTCGCGACGGCGATCGACTCCATGTAGCCGACGAGCGTGATGACGAGGGCGGCTGGCACCAGGGTGCCGGCGATGCCGAGGTCATCGGGCAGGCTGAGCGGGGGCAGTCCTTGAGGGATGTCGCCCACCACCTTGACGCCACGGTCCTGGAGGTCCCAGACGACCGAGGCGACGGTGGTGACGACCACGGCGACGAGGGCCCCGGGAACGACCGGGAGCCACCGCTTGAGCCCGACCATGAGCGCGATGGCGCCCGCTCCGACCACGACCGTGAGGCCATGGGCGTCGCTCGTCTTCTGGAGCAGCTCCCACACGGTCTCGTGGAAGTGCTCGTCGTTCTCGAGCGACACGCCGAGGAGGTGCTTGACCTGGCTGGCCCCGATGATCAGGGCCGCGGCCGAGGTGAACCCGACCAGGACGGGGTGGGAGAGCAGGCGGGTGAGGAACCCGAGCCGTGCGACACCGAGCACGATGTGCACGACCCCGACCAGGAGGGCGAGGAGTCCAGCGGCGGCCACGTAGCCAGCAGTGCCCTCGTCGGCGACCGTCGCCAGGGTGGTGGCACTGAGCAAGGAGACGATGGCGACCGGGCCGACGGCCAGCTGCCGAGAGGTGCCGAGCAGCGCGTAGAGGACCAGCGGAACGGTCGAGGCGTACAACCCGACCTCCGGAGGCAGGCCGGCCAGCAAGGCATAGGCCATGGCCTGCGGGACGAGCATGGCGCCGACCGCCAAGCCTGCACCGAGGTCGGCGAAGAACGTGTCGCGGGACAGCTGGGGGCGCAAGCGCCGGAGCGCACTGGCGGGTTCAGCGGAGTTGTTCATGGAGATTCCGATCCAGGAAGTTGCGGGCCGGGCCCGTCCGCCCGGCGGGGAGGAGGACGGGCCCGACAGCTCGGGTCAGGCGGGTTGGACCACGTCGGTCCAGGCGCCGTAGCCGCCGACGATGTCGCTGACGTCGCTGAAACCTCGGGTTCGCAGCAGCGACGCGGCGACCGAGGAGCGGTAGCCGCCGGCGCAGTAGACGACGGTGGGGCGATCGGGGTCGAGCTCGTCGACCCGGGCGGGCAGCTGCCCGACGGGGATGTTGACCGCATCCGGTACGGCCCCGAGGGCGTGCTCGCCTGGGTTGCGGACGTCGACGAGCTGGATGTCGCCCAGCTCACGGCGTCGTTCCTCGAAGTCGACCGGCGTGAGCCGGGACGCGACCTGGGCGTGCTCGGCGTGGGCCTGGAGGACCTCGAAGGGTGCTTCGACGTAGCCGAGCACCCGGTCGAATCCGATCCGCCCGAGGCGGTTCTTGGCCTCGAGCTCGGCGCCGGGCTCGACGAACAACACGAGGTCGGCGTCGACGGGCACCACGGAGCCGGCGAACTCGGCGTAGCGCCCCTCGAGTCCGATGTTCACCGCACCGCGCAGGTGGCCGCGGGCGAACTCCACCGGATCACGTCCGTCGACGAGCAGGGCGCCAGCGGCAACCGCGGACTGCACCTCGTCCCAGGACATCGCGCGTGGCGCCGTGGTCTCCTCCATGAGCGCCCGCTGCTTCTTGTTCATGGTCGCGTCGTGGAGGAAGTAGCCGGGTGCGGGAACCTGGCCCTCGGTCACCAGGTCGATGAACGTCTGCCGATCGGGTGCGAGCAGTGCGTAGTTCTCGCTCCGCTGTGCACCGATGGTGGAGCTGAGCTCGGTCGACAGGTTCTTGCCGCAGGCCGATCCCGCGCCATGGGCGGGGAACACCTGGGTGCTGTCGGGCAGTGTCAGGAGCTTGTCGTGGAGGGAGTCGTAGAGCTTCGTGGCGAGCTCGTCGCGTGTGAAGCCGACGGAGGCCAGCAGGTCAGGTCGGCCGACGTCCCCGATGAACAGCGTGTCGCCGGTGAGGACGCCGTAGGGGACCTCGTCGTCCTCGTGCTCCCACACGACGATGCTCATGGATTCGGGCGTGTGGCCGGGCGTGTGGCGGAACTCGAGCACGACTTCGCCGAGCGAGAGCCGCTCACCGTCTGCCAGCGGGCGGATGTCGTACTCGGTTTCGGCGACCGAGGAGAAGCCGATCTCGGCGCCGGTGGCCTCGGCGAGCTCGAGGTGCCCGGAGAGGAAGTCGGCGTGGAAGTGGGTCTCGAGGACGAGCTCGATGGTCAAGCTCTTGTCCTCGGCGTCGGCGACGTACTGGGCGATGTCGCGCTGGGGGTCCACGACCACGGCCCGGCCGGTCGTCTCATCGGCGATCAGGTAGGAGGCGTGGGAGAGGCAGTCGAGGTAGTACTGGTTGAAGATCATGACCAGCTCCGTTCAGGCTTTCGCTTCGGTGGTGGTGAGTTCATCGAGGACCGCTCTCATGTCGCAGCTGGCGCCGCGGTTGTACGGGAGCTTCGCCAGTGCCATGGCCATGCCGCAGGTGTTGGTGACGGCAGAGAAGGTGAGCCCGGCACCGATGAACCCGCCGACGAAGCGGGCCGGCGGGAACCAGACGCTGGCGGCCACGCTGGCCAGGACGATGCTGCCGGCCACGAGGCGGACCTGGCGGTCCATGGGCCAGCGCGTGGCGTTGGTGCGGGCGACGCGGTTCCCGGAGGCGGTCCAGGCGCTCATCCCGCCCTCCAGCAGGCGGAGGTTCGACTTGCCGGCGGCGACGAGCTGCTCCAGGGCCTTCGTGGCGCGGGCTCCGGACTGGCACACGAGCACGACGTTGTGGTCGAGGGCCGCGAGGTCGGAGACATGCTCGCCGAGCAGGTCGAGGGGCACGTTGTAGGAGCCCTCGATGTGCCCGGTCTCGAACTCGCCGGGGGTGCGCACGTCGATGACGTGCACGGCCGGGTCTTGCTCGCGCATCCGGACGAGCTCGGCGGGGACGATGGTCGCCGTTCCAGTGGGCTGGGGATCAGTGGTGGTCATCAGTGCACTCCTGTGTCAGATGGGGTTCGGGTCAGATGGGTAGGTGGGCGAGGGCGCCGTCGGCGATGTCCACCACGGCCCCGTGGGTGACCACCCGGCCGTCGCGCAGCGCGGCGCCGAGCGGTCCGGGGTCTTGGATCAAGGCCGACACGGTCGCGGCCACGTGGGTCGGCACGGCGCACGCCACGTCGTGGCAATCACCGTCCATGGTTCGGCGGATGGGTGCGACGAGGGGCTCGAGCGCCGGGTCGTCGACTTCGTCGATTGCGGCGGTCACTGCACCGCAGTGCGTGTGCCCGAGCACCAGGACCGTGTCGACACCGAGGTGTTCGACGGCGTACGTGAGGCTCGCCACCGCCTCGACCGTGGCCGAGGCCCCGGCGACCCGGACGACGAACAGCGCACCGTCTGGTAGGTCGAACAACCGAGCCGGGGAGACCCGAGCGTCCGAACATGTCAGCACGGCGACCTGCGGCCGGTGCGGCGGGACCGCGGCACCGGCACCGTGATCCGGCCGCGCCCGTCGATGCGCGCCAGCCAGGTGATCCCACGAGGTCGAGCTCGGCTTGGTGGTGGTCTCGGTGGCCATGGAGCTTCCTGTCGTCGGACGACACGTCGATGGTGTACCCCGGGGGGTATGTAGACCATACACGTGGCGTCGTTCGTTCGCTACCCAGTCGGGTAGGGAGACATCTCGCCAAGCCGCCGGCGTGCGGCCCGTCTCACCTCGTGAACAGGAGAAACATGCGATTCACCCAGGAAATCCACACTCGCCTCACCCACGAGGAGGCGATCGAACGAGTGACCGCCACGCTGAAGGAACAGGGCTTCGGTGTGCTCACGCGCATCGACATGCGAGAGACCCTCCAGCAGAAGCTGGGCGTCGACACCCCGCCGCAGGTGATCCTCGGTGCCTGCAACCCGGACCTCGCCCACCGGGCCACGTCGGCAGACCCGCGCATCGCTGCGCTGCTCCCCTGCAACGTGGTCGTGCGCACCGACGGTGACCAGACGGTGATCGAGGCCTTGGACCCCAACCTCATGGGTGAACTGAGTGACAACGAAGACGTCCGTGCGGTCGCCGACGAAGCAACCGAACGCCTCCGGGCCGCTCTGGAAGCTGTGGGGACGGAGGGGTGAGCATCGCGACCTGTCCTGCGTGCGGCACCAGGAACCGCGTGCCACTGCACGCCAAGGGGACCCCGGTGTGCGGGTCGTGCCGCTCGCCCGTCCCGTGGATCGTCGAGGCCGGAGAGGCCGACTTCGACGAGGCCCTCGACGCCACGGTGCCGGTTCTCGTCGACCTCTGGGCGCCCTGGTGCGGACCCTGTCGGGTGCTGAGCCCCGCACTGGAGGAACTTGCGTCCCAGCGATCAGGCACGCTGAAGCTGGTGAAGGTCGACGTCGACCAGGCGCCCGGGATCGCCCAGCGCTACCAGGTGCAAGGCGTGCCGACCCTGCTCCTGATCTCTGACGGAACCCTGCTGGCCTCGCAGGTGGGTGCTCTCCCCGCCGCGGTCCTTGGGGAATGGGTGGAGCAGCACGCTCCGGCCGCGGGGTAGCACCCATCGGCTCAGTCCGGATGATGGACCTGCGCTCGTTCCGGTGGACCGCCGACGGTCCACCGCGGCGGGTGCGTCCGCCCTATTCCCCCAGTGCGAACGCGACCAGCGTCAGCAACGTGGCCAACCCGGTCGCCGCGGTGGCACCGATGCCGACGACCGCCAGTGCCATGGAATGCGTCGGTGGTCCACCGGCCTGGAGCCGGCCGTGGAGATCCTCATAGTGCTTGCCGGTCCACACCAGCAGGCCAGCCGACACGGAGACCTGCACCACGCCGACCAGGCCGAGGGCGAGGTGCACGCTCGCGCCGACTCGGGCCATCAAGAGCCCGACGGCCATGCCGGAGAACGCGGTCCGCTCCCAGGCCATGGAGGTGCGCTCCGGTGGTGTCTTGGGATCGAAGAGCCGTCGATCGGTCATGCGTTCACGGCAACGAGGATCGCTGAGGCGACGACGATGACCGCGACACCGGCAGCCAGCAGCAGGGGGAGCCTGGAGGGTGGGAGCGGCTCGTCCAGACGGATTGCCGTCTCGCTCAGCGCCCACCGGCGATACGACATGGCAGCGGTCACGAAGCTGAGGGCGAGCAACCCGATGCCGAGCGCCTCCTCGCCAGGGAAGTCCTCCAGCAGCGACGCGGCGCCCAGGCCGCCGGCGGCGAGCGCGAGCGCCGTGCGGATCCAGGCCAGGAACGTGCGCTCGTTGGCGAGCGAGAAGCGGTAGTCCGGCTCCGCGCCCTGGGTGCGCGGGTTCGGGGGCACGAGAAGTCGGTGCGGGCGACGCCGAACCCCTTCTGGAGCTGCATCTGGACCATTCATCTCCGGGAGTATGTCGCACCGCGGGCTCGTGGCGGCCAGGCCGTCGAGGCGCTGATGGCCACGACCATGTCTGCACCACCGTCCGGGGGAAGGTGTGGGTCTTTACCCCGGGGGGTACCATGACCGCCGAATGGACACTGCGTTGCAGACTCTGGAGGACAGCGCCATGGACTTGGCCGAGGAAACCATCGACGACCTTCTCAAGCGTTTGCGCCGAGTCGAAGGACAGGTACGTGGCGTCCAACAGATGCTGCGTGATGGTCGAGAGTGCCGAGATGTGGTCACACAGATCTCGGCTGCGACGAAGGCCTTGGAGCAGACCGGCTTCAAGCTCGTTGCGTCAGGCTTGACGTACTGCCTCAACGATCCGGAGCGAGCAGCCGAGGAGGGCTACGCGCTCGAGGACGTCCAGAAGATGTTCATGAAGCTCGCCTGACGGTGTGGGCGGGTGGACGGCCCCCATGCCCGCATCCACCGCTTCGGGCTGGCAGCAGCTCCATCGGGAGACACGACGATGACCGGGCGTGAACCCGCGTCGGGCGTGCGCCTGGGAT
Organism: Acidimicrobiia bacterium; assembly: GCA_046570205.1. Lineage (GTDB taxonomy): Bacteria > Actinomycetota > Acidimicrobiia > Acidimicrobiales > Salinilacustritrichaceae > Salinilacustrithrix. Next base: position 58,017 of record JBKHVG010000011.1, on the reverse strand, counting down.
TGCGCGAGAACTGGGCCCAGTTCCTGCTGCTCGTGGCGGTCAACGCCCTCGTCGGCGGGATGATCGGTCAGGAGCGCACGGTCCTTCCGCTGCTCGCAGAGGAAGAGTTCGGGTTGACCGGCTTCACCGTCACCCTCACCTTCATCGCCGCATTCGGCATCGTGAAGGCGGCGACGAACTTCTTCGCCGGCACCCTCTCGGATCGGTACGGCCGCAAGCCGGTCCTCCTCGCCGGCTGGCTCATCGGCATCCCCGTGCCCCTCATCCTCATCTGGGCACCGAGCTGGTCGTGGGTCATCGTCGCCAACATGCTGCTCGGCGTGAACCAAGGCCTCACCTGGTCCACGACGGTGATCATGAAGATCGACCTCGTCGGACCCGCGCAACGCGGCCTGGCCATGGGCTTCAACGAAGCGGCGGGATACGGCGCGGTCGCCCTCACCGCCCTCGCCTCCGGCGCCCTCGCCGACGCATACGGTCTGCGCCCCGCCCCGTTCCTCCTCGGCCTCACGTTCGTCGCCCTCGGCCTCGGCATGTCGACATTCGCCGTGCACGAGACCCGGGATCACGCTCGCCACGAAGCGGCCGGCCACGCGCGCCGTTCCGGCGACGTGCAGGACGCGCTCGACACCCGAGACGTGTTCGTCCTCACCAGCTTCCGCGAGAGGGCGCTGTCGGCTGCGTCACAGGCCGGGCTGGTGAACAACCTGAACGACGGACTCGCCTGGGGGCTGTTCCCGCTGTTCTTCGCTGACGCTGGCCTGTCGATCCGAAGGATCGGCGTCCTCGTCGCCATCTACCCGGCGGTCTGGGGCCTCGGACAGCTCATCACCGGTGGCCTGTCCGATCGCATCGGGCGGAAGCCGCTCATCGCCGGCGGCATGCTCGTCCAAGCCGTCGCCATCGGGGCGATCGCCGCGACGACCGGGTTCTGGGCATGGGCGACTGGTGCCGCGCTGCTCGGTGTCGGCACCGCCATGGTCTATCCGACGCTGCTCGCCGCCATCGGCGACGTCGCCCACCCCAGCTGGCGTGCCCGCTCGGTCGGCGTCTATCGCCTGTGGCGAGATGGTGGCTTCGCCGTCGGTGCGCTCCTCGCCGGCACCCTGGCTGACGCCGTCTCCATCGAGGCCTCCATCTGGGCGGTTGCGGCCCTCACCGCCCTGTCCGGTCTCGTCGTCATCGTCCGCATGTACGAAACACACCCACGCGAAGCCAGGAGAACCCCGAGCTGAACAGGCCGTGCGAGCGCGCCGAACGGGCGCCGGTGGTGCTCATCCGGTGACCGGCGTGGCATGAGCGCTGAGCCCGCCGGGTAGTAGCGCACCACGTGAACCGAGGAGGAGCACCGATCATGGCGCCGGACACGATGGAGCACGAGGGCAGCTCGTCGCCCTCCAAGGAGTCCGAAGACCAGTCGCAGGACATGGAGCGGACGGTGTACCTCCGGTTCGCGGCGATGATCGTCACCGGCATGTTCGTCATGTACTGGACGATGTTCGTGGGCTCCTACTCCTGGAGCCACATCCAGTTCAGTCAGAGCCGCGTCTACATGGCCCTCGTCATGGGCGGCGCGATGACGCTGGTCATGCTCGGCTGGATGCGGAACATGTACCGGAACACCAAGATGAACATCGGCATCGTCGTGGTCGGCTTGTTGCTGCTCGGGCTCGGCACCACCCTCGACCGGACCCAGGCCGCGGTCGGCGACGTCGAGTTCATGCGGGCGATGATCCCCCACCACTCATTGGCGATCACCCGCTCGGAGCGGTTCAACGTCGAGGATGTGCGCGTGTGCGAGCTCGCCGTGGAGATCAGCGAAGCGCAGCGACGGGAGATCGACGAGATGGAGTGGCTGATCGAGGACATCCGCGAGAACGGGACGGTCTCGACCCGGGAAGAGGCCGAGCAGCGGCCGGTGCCGAGCTTCCCGGCCGATGCGGTCACGGAGTGCAACCCGGACTGAGTCCGACGCATCGCATCAGACTCCCGTCAGACAGCAGTCACGCTCACGACTCTGCTCCGAGACGGTCGAGCAACGACGCCTTCCTACCTTCTGCGCCAACCCGTGAACGGGCGGGCAAACGACAGACGATCGGGAGACAACACGTTGAAGCACACCAAGACTCGGCTGGTTGCCGCGCTCATGCCACTCGCCCTCGTGGCGGCGGCATGCGGCGACGACGACGGCGGCGACACGGAGGCGACCGCCGGGAGCACCCCCGCAGGCGAGGACGCAGCAGTCTCCGAGGACATCTGCCTAGACGGCGACACCGTCAAGCTCGGGTTCCTGAACTCCACGTCGGGCGCGATGGCGATCAGCGAGCAGACGGTTCGCGACTCGCTCAACCTGGCCGCCACGGAGATCAACGACGACGGCGGCATCCTCGGCAAGCGGATCGAGGTCATCGAGGAAGACGGCCAGAGCGAGCCGACGGTCTTCGCCGAGAAGATCAACAAGCTGCTCACCGAGGATGAGGTCGCTGCCGTGTTCGGCGGTTGGACCTCGGCGTCCCGCAAGGCGATGCTGCCCGTCGTCGAGGGCGCCAACGGCCTGCTCTTCTACCCGGTCCAGTACGAAGGCCTGGAGGCGTCGGAGAACATCTACTACACCGGCGCGACGACCAATCAGCAGATCATTCCCGCCATGGACTTCCTCGCCTCCGAAGGCGTGAAGACGCTGTTCCTGGCCGGCTCCGACTACGTGTTCCCACGCACTGCCAACAAGATCATCAAGCAGTACGCCGAGGAACTCGGCATCGAGATCGTCGGTGAGGAGTACGTCCCGCTCGAGAGCGACGACTGGACCACCCAGGTTGCCAAGATCGCAGCCGCGGAACCGGACTTCGTGTTCAACACGATCAACGGCTCGTCGAACGTGGGCTTCATCAAGGCCTACGACGAGGCCGGTCTCGGAGCCGACAGCTCACCGATCATCTCGGTGTCGATCGCGGAGGAGGAGGCTCCCGCCATGGGCGTCGACCTGACCGGCCAGTACGCAGCCTGGAACTACTTCCAGAGCGTCGACACCCCGGAGAACGCCGCCTTCATCGAGGCCTTCCAGGCCGAGTACGGCGCCGATCGGCCGACATCGGACCCGATGGAAGCGGCGTACACATCGCTGTACCTCTACAAGGGAATGGTCGAGAAGGCCGAGTCCTTCTGCGTCGACGCGGTGAACGAGGCGTCCGACGGCGTGACGTTCGAGGCGCCGGAGGGCACGGTCACCGTCAACGGTGAGAACCACCACATCGCCAAGACGGGACTGATCGGCCAGATCAACGCCGAGAACCAGTTCGACGTCGTCTGGTCCTCGGAGGAGCCGATCGAGCCCGATCCCTTCCTCGAGGGTTACGACTGGTGGGATCCGAACCAGGAGTGACCGCCGGCTCGCCGAAGGCGAGCCCGAACCTCCAGCCGTGACGGGGTGTCGCGCCGAACGCGCGGCACCCCGTGTCGGCGCCCGCCACCCGGAAGAGCATCTCCTGAAAGCACGGCGATGGACGCACTCACCACCCCTCTCCTCACCGGTACCGCGACCGGTGCCATCCTGTTCCTCGCCGCGCTCGGTCTGACCCTGACGTTCGGCCAGATGGGCGTGATCAACATGGCCCACGGCGAGTTCCTCATGGCCGGCGCCTACGTCACCTACGTCACCCAGCAGGTGATCAGCAGCACCGGCGCCTCGATCGTGGTGGCCGTGCCGGTGGCGTTCGCAGTCGCAGGCTTCCTCGGGCTGCTGCTGGAGCTCTCCATCATCCAGTGGATGTACCGCCGGCCCCTCGACACCCTCCTCGTGACCGTCGGTGTCTCCATGGTCCTCCAACAGCTCGCCAGGGACATCTTCGGCGCCCAGGGCGATCCCGTGACCCCGCCCAGCTGGATGCGCGGCAGCATCGAGGTGTTCGGTTACGACTGGCCACACCGACAGCTCTTCACGATCGTGTTGGCCATCGCCGCACTCGCTGCGCTCGGCGCCGTCCTGAGGCACAGCGCCTTCGGCCGGCGGATCCGGGCGACGGTGCAGAACCGGGAACTGGCCGAGACGATGGGGGTTTCGACGCGCAACGTGGACCGCCTCACGTTCTTCCTCGGCTCCGGTCTGGCCGGGGTCGGTGGCGTCGCCATCGCCCTGATCTCCGGCACCAACCCGACCCTCGGCGCCACCTACATCATCCCGGCGTTCCTCGTCGTCGTCGCAGGCGGTGTCGGCCAGCTCAAGGGCACGGTGATCGCTGCCTGGGCCGTCGGGGTGCTCACGGCGTTCGTCACCGACTGGTCCAGCGGCAGCATGGCGCAGGTCATCACCTTCGCCGTCGTCGTCGTCTTCCTCCAGGTCCGCCCACAAGGGCTCTTCACCGTCCGCACCAGGAGCCTGGCGTGACCACCACGACCGAAGCACCCCAGGTACTCGACCCTGTGGCGACGGCGTCCGATCCGGACCTCGCCTCGCCCAAGCGATCCCCACGTTCCGAGCTCGTCCGCACGTTCGGCCCGTTGATCGGCATCGCCGTCATGGCGCTCGTGCTGCTCGTGTGGGCACCGAGCGCACTGACCCCGTTCCGCCTCGGGAACCTGGCCAAGTACTGCTCTTGGGCACTGCCTGCGGTGGGCATCGGCCTCGCCTGGGGCCGCGGGGGCATGCTCGTCCTCGGCCAGGGTGTCTTCTTCGGCCTGGGCGGCTACGCCATGGCCATGCACATGAAGCTCGAGGCGGCCGGGCCCGGCAACGTGCCGGACTTCATGCAGCTCTACGGCGACGGCACGATGCCGGGGTGGTGGGAGCCGTTCCGCAGCGGGGCCTTCACGCTGTTCGCCATCGTCGCGCTGCCGTCCATCGTCGCCTTCGTCCTCGGCTACGCCATCCTCAAGCGCCGCGTGAAGGGTGCGTACTTCGCCATCCTCACCCAGGCGCTCGCGGTCGCCTTCGCCACGCTGCTGGTCGCGACGATCAAGCAGACCGGCGGGTTCAACGGGTTGAACACCTTCACCACGTTCTTCGGCCACAACCTCTACGACCCCACCGTCAAGAAGAACCTCTACCTGATCGTCGCCGGCCTGCTGATCCTCGCCCTGCTGATCGTCTGGCAGCTCTACCGGAGCCGCTTCGGCGAGCTGCTCGTCGCCAGCCGCGACGCCGAGGAGCGCATCCGCTTCCTCGGATACGACCCCGCCAACATCAAGCTGGTGGCCTTCGTGGTCGCCGCGGTCATGGCGAGCGTCGGTGGAGCGATGTTCGTACCGATCGCCGGCATCATCTCACCGTCGGACGTCGATGCCACGGCGTCGATCATGCTGATCGCCGGGGTCGCCCTGGGCGGGCGGGCCTCCTTGCTGGGCCCGGCGGTCGGTGCCATCGCCGTCGGCTACGGCCAGACGACGCTGTCCGAGCGGTTCCCGACCCAGTGGACGTACTTCCAGGGCGGGTTGTTCATCGTCGTCCTGCTGTTCCTCCCCTTCGGGATCGCCTCGCTCGGGCCGAAGCTGAAGGCGCTCACCTCTCGCCGGAAGGCCGTGGCATGACGGCTTCCTTCCGCGGCGAGGACTACGTCGAGATCCGCGACCTCACCGTCGACTTCGACGGGTTCAGAGCGATCCAGGGTGTCGACGTCACCTTCATGCAAGGGCGGCTGCACTTCCTCATCGGCCCGAACGGCGCGGGCAAGACCACGCTCGTCGATGCCCTGACCGGACTGTCGCCCGGTACCGGCACGGCGGAGTTCCGCGGTCAGAACCTGCTGGCCATGAAGTCGCACGAGATCGTGCACCTCGGCGTCGGCAGGACCTTCCAGACCGCGAGTGTGTTCGAACAGATCAGCGTCCTGCAGAACCTCGACATCGCCGCCGGCCTCCACCGCAAGGCGTTGGGGTTGCTGCTCTCGCGGCGGAAGGTGCCCGAGCGGGTCGAGCAGGTGCTGGAGACCATCGGGCTGTCTGCCCTGGCCCACCGCCCCGCAGGGGTCCTGGCCCACGGCCAGAAGCAGTGGCTGGAGATCGGGATGTTGCTGGTCCAGGACGCGAAGGTCATGTTCCTCGACGAGACGGTCGCGGGCATGAGCACCGACGAGCGGGACGCGACCGGTGAGCTGCTGCAACGGCTCACGGGCGACCGGACCATCGTCGTCATCGAGCACGACATGGACTTCATGCGCAGCTACGCCGACTTCGTGACGGTCATGCACGCCGGCGAGGTCCTCGCAGAGGGAACGGTGTCCGAGATCCAGGCACACCGCCGAGTGCAAGACGTCTACCTGGGCACGGTGTCGGAGGTGGCGAGCAATGGCTGAACCGATGCTCGAGCTGCGCTCGGTCACCGCCGGCTACGGGCGCTCGATGGTGTTGTTCGACGTCGACGTGTCGATCCCCGTCGGCGGGGCGGCAGCAGTCATGGGCCACAACGGCGCGGGCAAGACCACCTTGCTGCGGGTCGCGGTGGGGCACCTCCCGGTCAGGTCGGGCAAGGTCCTGCTCGACGGGGAGGACGTCACCAAGCTCGCACCCAACCGGCGGGTCAGGCGGGGCCTGGGCTACGTACCGCAGGGCCAGCTCTGCTTTCCGCAGATGACCACGATGGAGAACCTCCAGCTGGTGTCCAGTGCGAGGTCCGAGATCGACGAGGTGCTCGACACCTTCCCAGCCCTCACCGACCTCCTGGGTCGACCCGCCGGCCTGCTCTCGGGCGGTCAGCGCCAACAGCTGGCCATCGCTCGCACGCTCCTCACCCAGCCCCGACTGCTGATCCTCGACGAGCCGACGGAGGGCATCCAGCCCAACGTGGTCGCGGAGATCGAGCAGGTCATCATCGGCCTCACCCGGCGTGGTGACCTCACGGTCCTGCTCGTCGAGCAGCACGTCGGGTTCGCGCTGCGGTCGACGGACGACTACTACGTGCTGGAGTCAGGTCGGATCACCGGGCGCGGTGAGGGCGGCTCCGGTGCGCTCGACGAAGTCCGTTCCGCGCTGGCGGTCTGACGATGCAGTTGTCGATGCACGAGCAGGAGCGACTGCTCATCAGCGTGGCCGGCATCGTCGCCCGCGATCGTCAGGCACGGGGCCTGACTCTCAACCATCCGGAGGCGCTGGCGATCCTCACCTGCTTCGTGCTCGAAGGCGCGCGCGACGGGCGCTCGGTCGCTGACCTGATGGATGCCGGCCGCCGAGTGCTGACGCGTGCCGATGTGATGGACGGCGTCCCCGAGATGATCCCCGACGTGCAGGTCGAGGCCACGTTCCCGGATGGCACGAAGCTGGTCACCATCCACGAGCCGATCGGATGACCGTGCCCGGAGAGGTGATCGTGGGTGAAGGCGACGTCGAGCTGTTCGTCGACGCCACGACGACGTCGATGGATGTCGCGAACACCGGCGACCGGCCCATCCAGGTCGGCAGCCACTACCACTTCGCCGAGGCCAACCCCGCCCTGTCCTTCGACCGCGCCGCAGCACGAGGCCATCGGCTGGCGATCCCCGCAGGTACGTCGGTGCGGTTCGAGCCGGGCATCGCCCGCAGCGTCTCGCTGGTCCCGATCGGCGGGCGGCGCGCGGTGCCTGGGCTGCGGGGCGAGATCGCCGGACCGCTCGACACATGAGGATCGAACGGGAGCGCTACGCCCGTCTCTACGGTCCCACCGCGGGTGACCGCATCCGGCTCGCGGACACCGACCTGCTGATCGAGGTCGAGCGTGACCTCAGCGCTGGCGGCGGCAACGAAGCGGTCTTCGGTGGTGGCAAGGTGATCCGCGAGTCGATGGGCCAGTCGGTCGCCACTCGGGCCGACGGCACGCCGGACGTCGTGATCACCGGTGCGGTCATCCTCGACCACTGGGGCGTGATCAAGGCAGACATCGGCATCCGCGACGGTCGCATCGTCGGCATCGGCAAGGCCGGGAACCCCGACACGATGGACGGCGTCGACCCTGCGCTGGTCATCGGGCCGTCCACGGACGTGATCGCCGGCAACGGCAAGATCGTCACCGCCGGCGCCGTCGACAGCCACGTGCACCTGGTCACGCCGACCCTGGTCGACGTGGCGCTCGGCACCGGCATCACGACGATCATCGGTGGAGGCACCGGTCCGACGGAGGGGACCAAGGCGACCACCGTCACCGCAGGCTCGTGGAACAGCGCGTTCATGCTCCGGGCCCTCGATGGCGTGCCGCTCAACGTCTCCCTGCTCGGCAAGGGCAACACCGTGTCCGACGCGGCTCTCGACGAGCAGGCCCTCGGGGGCGTCTCCGGCTACAAGCTGCACGAGGACTGGGGCACGACGCCGGCGGCCATCGATGCGTGCCTGCGCGCGTCTGACCGCTGGGGCGTGCAGACGGCGATCCACACCGACACGTTGAACGAGGCCGGCTACGTGCAGTCGACCCTGGCTGCGATCGCCGGACGGACGATCCACACGTTCCACACCGAAGGTGCGGGCGGCGGCCATGCGCCCGACATCATCACCGTCGTCGCAGAGCCGAACGTGTTGCCGTCATCGACGAACCCGACGCGGCCGCACACGGTCAACACCGTCGACGAGCACCTCGACATGCTCATGGTGTGCCACCACCTGAAGGCGTCGATCCCGGAGGACCTCGCGTTCGCCGAGTCACGCATCCGCCCCTCGACCATCGCCGCCGAGGACGTCCTGCACGATCTCGGGGCGATCTCGATCATCGGATCGGACAGCCAGGCGATGGGTCGCATCGGCGAGGTGGTGCTGCGCACGTGGCAGACCGCGCACGTGATGAAGCGCCGGCGGGGCTCGCTGCCCGGTGACGGTCGCGCCGACAACCAGCGGGCTCGTCGCTACGTCGCCAAGTACACGATCTGCCCAGCGGTGGCGCACGGACTCGACGAGGACATCGGTTCGGTGGCCGTCGGCAAGCTGGCCGACCTGGTGGTCTGGGACCCCGCGTTCTTCGCCGTGCGGCCGGCTCTGGTGTTGAAAGGCGGGATCATCGCCATGGCGCAGATGGGCGATGCCAACGCCTCGATCCCCACGCCGCAGCCGGTGCTTCCCCGCCCGATGTTCGGCGCCGTACCGTCGGTCGCAGCCGGTGCCAGCATCACCTACGTCGCGCCCGGGGCGCTCGAGCAGACCGATCTCGCCGACCGGTTGGCGCTGGACTCGACACTCGTCCCGGTGCGGGACTGCCGATCCCTCAGCAAGGACGACCTCCCGGAGAACACCGCCCGGCCCGACGTGCGGGTCGACGCCGACACGTTCGCGGTGACGATCGACGGCGAGCGGGTCGAGGCGGCACCGGTCGCCGAGCTGCCCATGGCGCAGCGCTACTTCCTCTTCTGATGCTCGCCGCCCTCCTGCTCGCCGACGGTCGCTTCCCGATGGGGGGCCACGTCCACTCCGCCGGCATGGAGTCGGCGGTCGCCGACGGGCGCGTCGTCGACGTGACCACGCTGGCTGCGTACCTGGACGGCCGCTTGCACACCACGGGACTCACGGATGCGGCGATCGCAGCTGCGGCCGTCCTGCACCTCGACCAACTCGACGAGCTGGACGCCGAGGCCGACGCCCGCATCACCGCGCCGCCACTGCGGGCGGTGTCGCGACGACTCGGCCGCCAGCTCATACGTGTCGCCGGTCGGTGCTGGCCCTCAGCGTTGCTGGCGTCGCTCCCCGACGCGCCCCACCAGTGTGTCGCGCTCGGCACCGTTGGCGTCGCCGCCGGTCTCCAACCCGCCGACGTGGCGCGCCTGGCCGTCCATCACGCCGTGACGACACCGGCCCAGGCCGCCGTCCGCCTGCTGGGCCTCGACCCCTTCTCGGTCGCAGCACTCACCGCCGGGCTCGCCGCCGCGGGCGAGGCCGTCGTCCGGCTGGCGGTCGCCGCCGCCGCGGGACCGATCGCCGAGCTGCCGTCTCGCACCGGACCTGTGGCCGAGATCGCCGCCATCCAGCACGAGACACTCCCCATCCGACTCTTCGCCTCCTAGGACGGAACCATGGGCGCCACCCACGACGAGAGCCATCCCCACCGGTCCCGGTCCGGCGCGCTGCGCGTCGGAATCGGTGGACCAGTCGGCAGCGGCAAGACCGAGCTCGTCGCCTGCCTGTGTCGCGCGTTCGAGACCCGGGGCGTGAGCGTCGCAGTGGTGACCAACGACATCTTCACCAAGGAGGATGCCGCCATCCTGGAGCGGCGCGCGGTCTTGCCGGCCGAGCGCATCGTCGGCGTGCAGACGGGCTGTTGTCCGCACACGGCCATCCGCGACGACATCAGCGAGAACCTCGATGCACTGGACGCACTGGAGACCGCGTTCGCCCCCGACGTGCTGCTGCTGGAGAGCGGCGGGGACAACCTCACCGCCACCTTCTCCCGAGGGCTGGTGGACGTGCAGATCTTCGTCATCGACGTTGCCGGTGGCGACAAGGTGCCGAGGAAGGGGGGCCCGGGCATCACCACGTCGGATCTATTGGTGATCAACAAGGTCGACCTGGCGCCGCGGGTCGACGCCGACCTCGACATCATGCGGAGCGATGCCGCCGCCAAACGCGGGGACCGCCCGACGGTGTTCATGTCGTTGCGTGAAGACCCGGCCGCCACGGCAGTCGCGGACTGGGTGGTGCAGGTGCTCGCCGACATCCACGACCACGCCGACGCGTGAGAGCCAACGCCTCGGTCGTCGTCGAGCGAGTCGGGCACCGTGATCGGTGCACCGAGCTGATCTCGTCACCGCCGCTCACGTTGCGGAGCACGCCCGACGGGCTGTTCCTCGTCGCCAGCGGCGCCGGACCGATCGGCGGCGATGTGCTGGCGATCGACCTCACCGTCGAGACTGCGGCGTCGGCGACGGTCCGGAGCGCGGGAGCCTCGCTCGTGATGCCGGGCCCGACCGGCGCACCGTCGTCGATGGCGGTGCACGCCCGGATCGGCGGAGGCCTGCGCTGGCTCCCGGAGCCGACGGTGCTCGTACGCGGCTGCGACCACACGACCGCCGCTCGTCTCGAGCTCGCGGCGGGCGCCTCGCTGCTGTGGCGTGAAGAGGTGGTGCTCGGTCGACACGGCGAGGCATCGGGTTCGCTGCTCCAACGGCTCCACGTGGACGTCGGCGGACGGCCGCTGCTGCGCAACGAGCTCCCCATCGGACCGCGGTGGCGGGGAGCCGACGGACCAGCAGGTCTCGACGGTGCCGGCGCGGTCGGGTCGCTCCTCGGTGTGGGCGTCCCGCGCCCAGCTGACCCTGCGAGCATCGAGGGTTCGCGAGCGGCCATCGCGGATCTGTCCTCGACGGCGTGGCTGCTCACCGTCGTCGCCGAAGACGCCCGTGTCCTGCGGCGGGTGCTCGATGTCGTCAGCGGGCAGGGACAGCGGCACCGACCGAGATCGGTCCGCTGAACGTGAACGTGACGTTGTCCGCATCGAGGTCGGTGCGGACGTCATGACCGATTCGTCGCACGATCCGTGCCATCGCCCGGTTGTCCGGGAACGTGATGACGACGAACTCCGTCCTTCCCCCCGGTTCGCTGCAGATGTCGACCAGCTCCCGTACCAGCTGCGTGCCGATCCCGCGCCCTTGGTACGTGTCCTCCACGAGCACCGCCAGCTCCACGGCGGTACCGCCGCTCCTCGTGTCGGCGGGGCACCCGTTGCCCATGCCGACCAGGCGTCCGTCCAGCCAGGCGCCGACGGCCACCCGCCCGTGACCGGCCTCGAGCAGCGGTGCGACGATGTCGCGTCGGACCGTGGGCATCGATGAGAAGTAGCGGCGGTACCGACTGTCGGCCGAGCATCGCCGGTGGAGCTCCTCGACCTCATCGAGAGCTGCCGGTGTCAGTGGGGCGATCCGAAGGCCGGTGGCTGCCGAGTGGTCGTCCTCGACGTCGGTGCGCGCCTGCACCGCGGTCGAGGCCACGTGCAGCAGTGCGCTCACCCGAGCGGCCTCGGTAGAGGTGAAGGGCGAGGACCGTCGGACCGCTGTGTAGACCCGTCGGGGGGCGATGGGGTCGTCCGGCACGGCCATGGTCCAGGCCCCGCCATGGGTGGGAAGCCTCTTGACGTGCCTGCGACCGAAGCGTACGAACGGGTCGGAAGGCGGGCGGCCGTCATCGTCGACCATCGGCTCGACGGACGTGTACGAGACCAGCTCGGCATCGACGAGCTCGGCGATGCTGTCGCAGATCGCCTGTTCGTCGGAGCGAGACGCGAGCACGCCGGCGGTCAGACGCAGCACCCGCGTGGCGATGTCTTCGAGTCGGCGAACCGGGATCGGCACCGCCCACACGTCGGTCGCGCCCGTACCGCGCAAGGCGTGCTCCACAGCCGGCACGTCGAGCCATGAGGGCAGGGAGACCGTCGCCTCGTCGATGACCTCGGTGGCGGAGATCAAGTGGAAGTCGAGGCTCAGGATGTTGATGCCGAGATCGGCAAGGGCGGCGGCGGCCGCAGCGAGGCGGCCGGGTTCGTCGGTGACGGTGAACCGCAGCCGCCACGTCCGCGAGTCGTGCATCGGGATCTGCATCAAGCACCTCCGTGAGGGTGGGGACCCGTTCATCGTGGACACCTGCGATCACGGTGGTGTCACGCCCCGCGAACGGTCGCATGAAGGAGGCCTTTCACGTGCCTGCCGTCGACCGGCTCCGGGCCGGTCTGGGCCGTACCTCGCGGGGTAGGTCAGGACGGCGACGACCCACGGAGGACACATGCCGGGACAGCTGAACCACGCCCGTCCGTCGCAGGAGACGCTCGTGCACTTCGTGGTCATCGGAGCCATGAAGTGCGGCACGACGTCGCTGCACCACCACCTCGCGTGCCACCCCACCCTCGGACTGCCACCGGAGAAGGAGGCCAACTTCTTCTTCGGTGAGGTCCCGGGTGGCGCGGGGAACCTCTGGCGGGGGATCGACTGGTACCGGTCCCGCTTCCCGCCGGGCTCGCAGATCCGAGGCGACGTGTCGCCGGGCTACACGTCCCCCGACCACGGTGGGGTCGCAGCACGCCTGGCGGAGGTTGCACCGGAGGCGAAGCTCTTGTACCTCGTGCGCGACCCGCTCGATCGCGCCGTCTCCCAGCACCGCCACCACCGGCGCGACGGCACCGAGCCACGGCCGCTGCAGGAGGCACTCCGCGACCCGCACTCGCACTACGTCCGGCGGAGCCGGTACGCCGCCCGGCTCAGACCGTTCCTCGACCACTTCCCACCGGACCGGATCGCCGTCGTGGAGCTGGCGGACCTGCACGGCCGCACCCGAGAGACGCTTGCCTCGGTCTGCCGATTCCTCGGAGTGGATCCCCTTCCCGACGACCACGCCTACGGCCGCCGGCTGAACTCGGCCGGATCGCCACCTCCTCCGGTGCCCGACGAGGTGGCATCGACGTTCCGCTCGCTCATCGCTGCCGACGACGCCGCCTTCAGGGACCTGCGCCGGCGGCTCCACCGCTGCGCCCCGGGCGCCTGACCGCCCTGGTCCGCCGGCGGACTTGGTGCCGCATCGCTCCTCGACGACTTCCGACCTGGTCCGGGCTCTGCTCAGCGCGGCGGCACGGCGAGCTCACAGGCACCGACCTGCACCGCCCGCCCGCCGATGCGGACCGCGACCAGCTCGCCCGCCCGCAGCACGGGTTGCACCCGGATCTCGCTCGGCCGGCCCATCTCCACTCCCTGCTCGATGATCCAGCCCTGGCCGAGCCGCCGCTCGCCGGCGTGGGCGGCCAGGTAGCCGCACGCGGCAGCCGCCGCGGAGCCCGTGGCGGGGTCCTCCACCATGCCGAGCACGGGGCCGAACATGCGGGCCCGCCACCGTTCGCCCCGCAGGCCGTCGAGCGGCGTGACGAGGTAGAGGTCGGGGGCGTCGCTGTTGGCGACGGCCTCAGCCCAGCGCGGGGTGTCGACGTGGGCCCGGCCGAGCACATCGAGGTCCCGCACCGCGACCATCGTGAAGGGCAGACCTGCGCTCCAAGCCCGGGGACCGAGCTCGGGGTGGAGGTCGCCGAGACCGAGACCGAGCGCGGCCGCGATGTCGCCCGGATCAGCGGACGGCACGGGCGTCGGCGGCCGCGGCGTCGTCAGCGTCGCGGCACCGTCGGCCAGCTCCACCGAGACGGGCCCGACCCCCTCGTGCAGCACCAGCTCGCCCGCGGGTGCCAGACCGGCGTCGGCGAGGGCGAGCGCGGCACCGACCGTCGGGTGGCCGGCGAAGGGGACCTCCGTGGCCGGGGTGAAGATGCGCGCCGACCACGACCCGTCGGAGCGGGGCCGCAGGAACACCGTCTCGGACAGGTTCATCTCGCCGGCGATGCGCTGCATCTGCGCGCCGGCAAGCTCAGGCGGGTCGATGGCGACGGCCAGCGGGTTGCCCGCGTACGGCTCGTCGGTGAAGACGTCGTAGCGGAGGAGCGTGACGCGTCCGGTGTCCACCATGCCCCCAGCCTCGGCGCTCGGGGAGGGCCCGCGCCAACGCCTTCCCGAGGCGCGCCGGTCGCGCCCGTACACTCGCCGGGGGGACGAAACGGACGGAGACCGATGACCAACGACGACGGATCAGGGGGCCGGAGCGGTCTCCCCAGCCCGGCGCCACGCGGAGCCCAAGCCGACGGTGAGCTCTCCAGCATCACCCGACGGGTGGTGACCTGGTACGTCGCCGCCGCCTCCGTCTGGATCGTCGTCAGCGACCTGGCGACGGGCGCGGCGCTGGACGAGGATCTCGGTGCGGTGGGGGCCGCCGTCACCAAGGGCCTCGTCTTCGTCGCGGTGACCGGGGCGATCCTCTGGATCGTGCTGCGCCGGCTGACCGGGGCGCACGACCGGCGCTTCGCCGGCTCGGTCACCGCCCAGCGCGACTTCTACCAGTCGATCCTGCGGTCGTCCTCGGACGCCATCGTGATCTTCGACGACACCGGGACGGTGCGGTACGTCAACGACTCCTTCACCGAGATCCTCGGGTGGCTGCCCGACGAGGTGGTGGGGCGGTCGGGCCGGTCCCTGCTGCACCCCAACGACGTGCGTTCCGCCGACACCTTCCGGGAGGCCGTCCAGCGCCGGGGACGGACCCGGCGCACGTTCCGGATCGCGCACCGGGACGGCGCCTTCCGGTCGCTCGAGGTGTCGGTGTCTCCGCTCGAGCTGGCCGACGGCACGCCGGGCGCCGTGGTCACGGCACGAGACGTCAGCGACCGTTCACGCGGGGAGCAGCAGCTGCGGGCCGCGCTCGCCGAGGATGCCACCGGCCTGCCGAATCTGCGCATGTTCGTCGCCGAGATGGAGCGGCTCGGCGAGGTCAGCATCGTCGGCCTCGAGGCGATCGTCGTGCTGGTCGACATCGACCGCTTCAGCGACGTCAACGCCCTCCACGGCCGCTCCGGCGGCGACGCCGTGCTGCTCGAGCTCACCCACCGTCTGGAAGCCGTCGTGCCGGAGGCCATCGGTCTGTGGCGCCACGGCGCTGACGAGATCCTCGCCGTGCTCATCGAGAACCCGTCCGGCGCCGAGGGCGTCACCGATCTGCAGGAGCTGGTGGATCGCATCCAGCAGGAGACCTCCGCGCCGCTCGCCCTCCAGGATGCCCAGCACCTGGTGTCGGTCAGCGTGTCGGTCGGCGTGGCCCGCATCCCCATCGACCCCGCCTCCGACGGCGAGCCGCTCAGCTCCCGGATGCTGCGCACCGTCGAGCGGACCCTTGCCGAGGCCAAGCAGCACCCCGACCGCAGCGCCGTCCAGGTCCACCCGGAGAGCTGCCTCGCCGGTGAGCGCGCCCTCGTCGCGGCCCAGCTCCACGGGGCGGTCGAGCGCGGTGAGCTGGTCCCGCACTTCCAGCCCAAGGTGCGCCTGTCCGACCTGCGCGTGGTCGGCGCCGAAGCCTTGGTGCGGTGGCAGCACCCCGAGCGCGGGCTCCTGCTCCCTGCGGACTTCCTGCGTTCGGTGGAGGTGGCCAACCTGACCGGGGCGCTGACCCGCGGCGTCCTCCGGGACTCGCTGGCCCAGGTCCCGAGCTGGCTCGCCAGCGTCGGGTGCGATGCCGACTTCGAGGTGTGCGTGAACATCACCCTCGACGACCTGCGTCGGAAGCGCTTCGTGCACCACGTGTTCGATGCCCTCGAGTCGAGCGGTGTCGACCCCCGCCACCTGTGCCTCGAGCTCACCGAGCAGACCATGCTGGAAGACGCCCTCGGCGCCAGCACCACCGTCGCCGAGCTGCGTCGGGCCGGCATACGGATCGCCATCGACGACTTCGGCACCGGCTACTCCAGCCTCGAGCACATCCGCGTGTTCGAGGTCGACACCCTCAAGATCGACAAGGGCTTCGTGCAGCGCATCGGTCGCAGCCGGACCGACGAGGCCATCGTCGACTCGATCCTGGCCATCGCCGGGCGCCTCGGGGTGAAGGTCACCGCCGAGGGCATCGAGGACGTCGCCGCCCTCGAGTACCTGCGGGATCGAGGCTGCCACTGGGGCCAGGGCTTCCTCTTCAGCCCGGCCCTGCCCGTCGAGCGCTTCTCCCCGGGTGGTACCTGGGCGGCGCTGCGGAAGAGCTAATCGTTCTCCTGGACCAGCTCGATCAGCGTGCCGAAGCTGCCCTTCGGATGGATGAAGGCGACCGTGGTGCCGCGGGAGCCGGGGCGGGGCGCCTGGTCGATGGCGGTGGCGCCCGCCGCCAGCATGGACTCCAGGGCCTGGGCGCAGTCGTCGACCCGGTAGCCGATGTGGTGGAGGCCCTCACCCTTCTTCTCCAGGAACTTGGCGATGGGCGAGTCGTCACGGGTGGCGGCGGTCAGCTGGATGTAGGAGTCGGCCACCTTCACGAGGGCCTCCTCGACGCCGTCGGAGTCCACGATCTCACGGTGGTGGACCTCGGCTCCGAAGGCCTCGCCGTAGTAGGCGATGGCGGCGTCGAGGTCCTTGACGGCGATGGCGACGTGGTCGATCTCGGTGAGCAGCATGGGCCGGAATGTAGTGCGATCGGATCATCTCGAATCCCATCGCAGCCGCCGGATCGGACATGATGCCGGTTGGTAACCGAGCCTGACCGGAGGACCCCGCCAGATGCCCACGATGACCAAGGCCTACGCCATCACCGCCGACGCCGTCGCCGCCGAGACGGAGGCCAACGGCGGGGACGTCACCGCCATCGACGTGTCCAAGGTGGTCCAGCTCGACGACCTCGAGCTCCGCGACCTCGGGCCTCGCGACGTGAGGCTGAAGATCCTGGCCGTGTCCGCCGAGCACAACATCGACCACGCGGCGACGGCTGACACGATCAACATCGCCGAGGCGCGGGGCGGCAAGATGTACCCCGGCAACTCGGCCGTCGGCGAGGTCATCGAGGTGGGCAGCGGTGTCGAGGGCTTCGCACCCGGGGACGTCGTCGTGACGCACTGCAACGGCGACCCCGACCGCTTCGGCTACCCACTGCGGATCTGGGCCTACGACATGCCCGATTCGATCGGCTGGTACTCGAAGGAGGCCGTCGTCGGCGACTGGCAGATCATCCACGCTCCGCTCGACTCCGGCCTGACCCTGTGGGAGATCGCCGCCCTGCCCCTCCGGGCCCCCACCGCCTACCACCTGTGGCGCCGGGCGATCGGCATCTACCGGGTGAAGGTGCCCTACGAGCAGCAGGCCCGCCTCAACGTCCTCAGCTTCGGTGGCGGCGTCGGCGAGCTGTTCCTCATGCTGGCCAAGGCCGAGGGCCACAACGCCTTCTTCTGCGCCGGCTCCAAGGAGCGCCGCGACGCCCTCGAGAAGCAGGGCATCGTCGGCATCGACCAGAAGCAGTTCAACCGCTTCGCCGGCAAGGACGACGTCAAGGCGTTCAACAAGCACGTCAAGGAGCTCACCGACGGGGTCGGCATGCACCTCGTCTGTGACATGCTGCGCGGCCCCGTGTTCGAGGCCGGTCTCGCCGTGCAGGCCCGCATGGGCGTGAACGTCAGCGCCGGCTGGCAGCTCTCCCAGGTGGTCACCTACAACTCCACCGTGCAGTCGGTGAAGCAGGTCACCATCGACCACACCCACTACGAGACGCCCATCGGGTGCGTCGCGGCCACCGAGCTCTACGGCTCCGTGTTCAAGCCCACGATCCACGACGAGGTGTACTCCTGGGAGGACCTGCCCCGCTGCTTCCAGGAGATGCACGAGAACACCCAGACCGGCATCCCCATCATCCGGGTCGCCGACGACATGCCCGAGTCCGTGAAGGACCTCATCTGAGGTCCCCATTGTCGCCGGGCACACCGGCGTGGATACCGTTCCCACCAGCACAACCATCGACGGGGGAGTTGCCCTTATGTCCGGATCCGTGATCCTCACCGGTGCCCGCACGCCCATCGGCAAGCTGTCGGGGGCCTTCGCCTCCATGGCGGCCACCGACCTGGGTGGCGTGGCCATCAAGGGCGCGCTCGAGAAGGCCGGGATCGCTCCCGACCAGGTCGACTACGTGATCATGGGGCAGGTGATCCAGGCCGGCGCCGGCCAGATCACCGCCCGCCAGGCCGCGTTCAACGCCGGCATCCCCATGAGCGTGCCCGCCACGACCATCAACAAGGTCTGCCTGTCGGGCCTCAACGCCATCTACCTGGCCGACCTGATGATCCAGGCCGGCGAGGCCGACATCGTGGTCGCCGGGGGCATGGAGTCGATGACCAACGCCCCGTACCTGTTGCCGGGTGCCCGGGCCGGCTACCGCATCGGCGACCAGAAGGTCGTCGACTCGATGATGTACGACGGCCTCTTCTGCGCCTTCGACATGTGCGCCATGGGCGCCGGCACGGAGAAGTACGCCGCCTCCGCCGGCCTCGAGCGCCAGCCCCAGGACGACTTCTCCGCCACGAGCCACCAGCGGGCCGCCAACGCGATGAAGAACGGCCTGTTCGACGACGAGATCGTCCCCGTGCCGGTGCCCCAGCGCAAGGGCGACCCCGTCATGGTGAGCGAGGACGAGGGCGTGCGCGGCGACACCACCGGCGAGTCCCTCGCCCAGCTGCGCCCCGCCTTCGACAAGGCCGGCAACATCACCGCGGGGAACGCCAGCCAGATCTCCGACGGCGCCTCGGCGACCATCGTGGTCTCCAAGGCCAAGGCCGAGGAGCTCGGCATCACCCCGCTCGGCGAGGTCGTCGGCTACGGCCAGGTCGCCGGTCCGGACCCGTCGCTGCTCACGCAGCCGAGCCGGGCCATCAAGGACGCCCTCGAGCGCTCCGGCCTGTCCCAGGACAAGATCGGCCTGTACGAGCTGAACGAGGCCTTCGCCGCCGTCGGCCTGGCCTCCATGAAGGACCTCGGCATCGGTGACGACGTCACCAACGTCAACGGCGGCGCCATCGCCCTCGGCCACCCGGTGGGCATGTCGGGCAACCGCCTCGCACTGCACCTGCTGCTGGAGATGAAGCGCCAGGGCGTCGAGTACGGCGCGGCCGCACTCTGCGGCGGCGGCGGCCAGGGCGACGCCATCCTGCTCAAGTCCATCGGCTAGCACCCCCTCGCACACCCGTTTCTCCCGTTCTGGCCTACCGGTTCCCCCGCATGCGGGGGAACCGGTAGGCCAGTTCGCGTCCGGGGTCAGGGCTGGGGGACGTCGTCGGGGATGACGGGGTGGAGCCAGCGGCCGCCGGGCGGCGCCGTGGGCACCGGTTCGCCACCGCCGCGGGCGGTCTGGCGTGGTGGTGGCGGGTCCGGCACCAGCTCGCGGTGGCGCAGCGTGACCGGTTCGACGGCGGGTCCGTCGAGGGAGTCGCACAGCGTGACGAGGAGGCGGAGCGCCGCATCCAGGCACGTCTCGTCGGCCAGCGGACGCACCGGTCCCACCACCACGACATGCTCGGCCACCGTCGCCGGCACGGGGGATCGGAGCGCCCGGGTGACGGCATCGACGTCCTCGCCCGTGGTGGCTCCGGCGTCGTCGACCTCGGCGTCCAGCACCGCCCCCGGGGCGGCGCGGAAGCGGTCCCGGGCGGCATGGTCGTCCGCCAGCCGATGCACGAAGCCGAGCAGGTGGACCACCGCCGGCACGGTACCGGCGCCTTGACACACCGAGAGACGCCGTTCATACCCTGCTGCCGTGTCCAAGCCGCTCGTCATCGTCGAGTCCCCCGCCAAGGCCAAGACGATCAGCCAGTTCCTGGGGAACGACTACATCGTCGAGGCCTCCGTGGGGCACATCCGGGACCTGCCGTCCAAGGGTCTGTCGATCGACGTCGACGCCGACTTCGCCACCGAGTACGAGGTCAACCCCAACAAGAAGGACGTCATCAAGCGCCTGAAGGCGCTGCTGAAGGACGCCGACGAGCTCTACCTCGCCACGGATGAGGACCGCGAGGGCGAGGCCATCGCCTGGCACCTCAAGGAGGTGCTGAAGCCGAAGGTCCCGGTGAAGCGCATGGTGTTCCACGAGATCACCCGCTCGGCCATCGAGCACGCCGTCGAGAACTCGCGTGACATCGACTACCGCCGGGTCGACGCCCAGGAGACCCGCCGCATCGTCGACCGGCTCTACGGCTACCCGGTCAGCCAGATCATGTGGCGCAAGGTGAACCGGGGCCTGTCGGCCGGTCGCGTGCAGAGCCCGGCCGTGCGCCTCGTCGTCGAGCGCGAGCGCGAGCGCATCGCGTTCGTCGCCGCCGACTACTGGGACCTCACCGCCGCCTTCCCCACCGACCCCGCCTTCACCGCCCGGCTCGTGGCGCTCGACGGCCGTCGGGTGGCCACGGGTCGCGACTTCGGCCAGGACGGCCGCGTCAGCCGTGACGACGTCGCCGTGGTCGACGAGCCCACCGCCACCAGCCTCCGCAGCCGACTCGACGACCAGCCGTACACGGTGCGCTCCATCGAGGAGAAGCCGTGGCGCAGCCGGCCCAAGCCGCCGTTCATGACCTCGACGCTCCAGCAGGAGGGCGGTCGCAAGCTGCGCATGTCGGCCAACCAGGTGATGCGCATCGCCCAGGGCCTGTACGAGAAGGGCTACATCACCTACATGCGCACCGACAGCACCACGCTGTCGCAGACCGCGCTCGACGCGGCCCGCACGCAGGTCCGTGAGCTGTACGGCGCCGAGTACGTGCCGGCCGAGCCCCGCACCTACGCCAGCAAGTCCAAGAACGCGCAGGAGGCCCACGAGGCCATCCGCCCCGCCGGCGAGGTCTTCCGCACGCCCGACCAGGTGCAAGGCGAGCTGCGCAAGGACGAGCTGGCCCTCTACGACCTCATCTGGAAGCGCACCGTCGCCTCCCAGATGGAGGACGCCGTCGGTCGCACCATCTCGATGCGCATCGTGGCCGAGGCCCGGGCCGACGGCGGCCAGGCGGCCAACGAGTGCACCTTCGGTGCCTCCGGTCGGGTCATCACCTTCCCCGGCTACCTCAAGGCCTACGTCGAGGACACCGACGACGAGGCCGCCGAGCGCGACGACGCCGAATCGGTGCTGCCCGCGGTGGCCGAAGGCGATGCCCTGCCCACGCCGGTGCTCACCGCCGACGGCCACACCACCAGCCCACCGGCCCGCTACACCGAGGCCTCGCTGGTGAAGCGCATGGAGGAGCTCGGCATCGGGCGTCCCTCCACCTACGCCTCGATCATGACGACCATCCAGGACCGCGGCTACGTGTTCAAGAAGGGCACGGCGCTGGTGCCGACCTGGACCGCGTTCGCCGTCGTCAACGTCCTCGAGCGCCAGTTCGGCGAGTACGTCGACTACGAGTTCACGGCGAAGATGGAGGACGACCTCGACCTCATCGCCGTCGGCCGGGAGGACCGCGTCCCGTACCTCAAGCGGTTCTGGTTCGGCGACGACGGTGCCGCCGACGGGGCCAGCGGCCGCAAGGGCCTCTCGGTCGTGGTCGACGAGGCGCTCGAGAAGGTCGACGCCGCCGAGGTCAACACCTTCCCCCTCGGCATGGACGAGAACGGCGAGATGGTGGTGGCCAAGCCCGGCCGGTACGGCCCCTACGTCAAGCGCGGCGAGGACGACACCGCATCGATCCCCGACGGCCTCCCGCCCGACGAGCTCACCCTCGACAAGGCGCTCGAGCTGCTCGCCGCCCCGAAGGGCGACGTGCCGATCGGCGACGACCCCCGATCCGGTCTGCCGGTGTACGTGAAGAGCGGCCGCTTCGGCCCCTACGTCCAGCTCGGCGACCAGGACACGCTCCCGCCCGACGAGAAGCCCAAGATGGAGTCGCTCCTCAAGGACATGAAGCCCGAGGACGTCACCCTCGACGACGCCCTCCGACTGCTCTCGCTGCCGCGTCTCGTGGGCACCGACGAGGAGACCGGCCTGCCGATCCTGGCCAAGAACGGCCGGTACGGGCCCTACATCTGCAAAGGCGAGGACAAGGGTGCCGACGCCCGCAGCCTCGAGTCCGAGGACGAGCTGTTCACCGTGGACATGG
This sequence comes from Acidimicrobiia bacterium, assembly GCA_046570205.1. Classification (GTDB taxonomy): domain Bacteria; phylum Actinomycetota; class Acidimicrobiia; order Acidimicrobiales; family Salinilacustritrichaceae; genus Salinilacustrithrix. The sequence continues at coordinate 35,690 of JBKHVG010000011.1, read as the reverse complement.
CCCGGGCCAAGGCCCTGTTCGCGGAGCCCAAGCGCCGGCGCGGCCAGGCGGCGCCGAAGCCGCCCTTGCGCGAGCTCGGCGTGGACCCGGTCAGCGAGCAGCCGGTCGTGGTGAAGGAGGGCCGGTTCGGCCCCTACGTCACCGACGGCGAGACCAACGCCAGCCTCCGCAAGGGCGACCTGGTCGAGGAGATCACGATCGAGCGGGCCGCCGAGCTGCTGCAGATCCGGCGGGAGACGAACCCGCCCAAGAAGAAGGCCGGCACCGGCAAGAAGGCCGCGCCGGCAAGCCGGGCGAAGAAGGCGACGCCCGCCAAGCGGGCCACCAAGAAGGCAACCGGCAAGAAGGCCACCTGACCGCAGGGGCCCCGACGATGCGCATCGGCCGCTGGAGCGCGGCGGTTCTCTAACGTCTCCCGGATGGCGGAGTCACCCGACGGCCGATCGACGCCGCCGCCCGTGGCCGAGGTGCCGACCCTGGCGATGGAGGCGCTGGCCCAGCGTGACGGCGGTCGCGCCCACGTCCGCCTCTTCGGCTCCACCGCCTTCTTCCGCCTGTGGCTGACCCAGGTGGTCTCGGCCACCGGCGACTGGCTCGGCTTCCTGGCCATCGCCGCCCTCGCCACCCGGATCAGCGACCGGCCCGAGGCCGCGGTGGGCCTCGTCATGTCGGCCCGCATCGTGCCCGGATTCTTCCTCGGCCCGGCCGCCGGTGTCTTCGCCGACCGCTTCGACCGCAAGCGCCTCATGGTGATGTGCGATGTCGGGCGTGCGCTGGTGCTCGCGTCCCTGCCCTTCGTCGACACGGTGCCCGGCCTCATCGTCGCCTCGCTGGTCATGGAGGTCTTCACGCTCTTGTGGGCACCGGCGAAGGAGGCCTCGGTGCCCCACCTCGTGCCGGCCGACCACCTCACGACGGCCAACTCGCTCTCCCTGGCCGCCGCCTACGGCACCATCCCGGTCGCCGCCGGCCTGTTCTCGCTCCTCGCCCGGTTCTCCGAGGCGATCGGCGACTTCGAGCTGCTCAGCGTCGTGCGGGGTACGCAGGAGGGCCTGGCCTTCTACGTCGATGCCGGCACCTTCCTCCTCTCGGCCGTGATGATCTCGTCGCTGCCCCTGCCCAGCCGGCGCAAGCAGGACCGGTCCAGCGGGAGGGCGCGGATCGACCTGGGGTCGGCGTGGCGGGAGCTGCGGGAGGGCTGGCAGTTCGTGTTCCTGAACCCGGTGGTCAGAGCGGTGAACCTCGGCCTCGCCACCGGCCTCATCGGCGGGGGGATGCTGGTGCCCCTCGGACCGGTGTTCGCCGAACAGGTGGTCGGCGCCGGCCAGGCCGGGTTCGGCATCCTGATCTTCGCCCTCGGCCTCGGGGTGGCCGGCGGCGTCATCACCATCTCGGTGTTCCAGAAGCGGCTGCCGAAGGAGTGGGTCTTCGTCGTGGCCGTCTTCGTCGCCGGCATCTCGCTGGGCACGGCGGCGTCGATGTCGGTCCTCGAGCTGGCCTGCGCGTTCGTCTTCGTCCTCGGCGTCTGCGCCGGGTGCGTCTACGTCCTCGGGTTCACGATGCTGCACCAGCACGTCGCCGACGAGCTGCGGGGCCGCATCTTCTCGGCGCTGTACACGTTGGTCCGGCTCTGCGTGCTGGTGGCGTTCGCCGTCGGCCCCTTCCTGTCGGAGCTCTTCGGGCAGCTCTCCGATCGCTTCTTCGAGGACGGGCACGTCGCCGTGGGCGGCGTCGCCATCGCCGTGCCCGGCGTTCGCCTCACCCTGTGGACGGCCTCGGCGATCATCCTGGTGGCCGGGGTCATCGCCGCCCACTCCATGCTTGATGCCGCCCGCAAGGACCTCGTGGTCGCGCTGCCCGGCGTGGGACGTGGTGGGGGCAAGGACGAGCGCGGCAGCGTCGAGCACCAGGTCGACGGGTGAGAGGCCGGTTCCTCGCCTTCGAGGGCGGCGACGCAGCCGGGAAGTCCACCCAGACCGACCGCATCGCCCGGCGCCTCGACGCCCTCCGCACCCGTGAGCCCGGGGGCACCCCGCTCGGCGCCGCCATCCGCACCCACTTCCTCGATCCCGAGACCGGCGCGATCCATCCCCGCGCCGAGGCCCTGTTGATGGCGGCCGACCGGGCCCAGCACGTGGCCACCGTCATCCGCCCGGCGCTGGAGGCGGGTCGCCACGTGGTGACCGACCGCTACTTCCACTCCTCGATCGCCTACCAGGGCCACGGTCGCGGCCTCGATCCTGCCGGTGTGGAGCTCCTCAACCGGTGGGCCACCGACGGCCTGCTCGCCGACGTCGTCGTCCTGCTCGACCTGCCCGTCGAGGTCGCCCGGAGCCGGGTGGCCCACGAAGCGCCCGATCGCCTCGAGTCCGAGGCGGTCGCCTTCCACGAGCGCGTGCGGCAGGGCTTCCTGGCCCAGGCGTCGGCCGATCCCGACCGGTGGGCCGTCGTCGACGCCACCGGGACGCCGGACGAGATCGAGGTGGACGTCTGGGCCGCCGTCGTCAGCCGCCTCCCCGACCTGGCCCCCTGAGCAGGAGGCACCGTCCCCACGCGCTGGACGACCACATCCGGTCGATCCCCGCGAGGGGAACGGGGGTTGGGTCGTCGGCCAGGATGGGGCGGTGAGCGACATCGCCGACCTCCGCGCCCTGGTCGGGCGGGCCGACCTGTGGCACGACGTCGTGGGCCAGGGCGCGGCCGTGGCCGCGCTGCAGGCGGCCGCCACCCGACCCGTGCACGCCTACCTGCTGGTCGGTCCGGCCGGCAGCGGCAAGCGCGCCGCGGCCCGGGCCTTCGCCGGCGCGCTCCTGGCCGCCGACGCCGCAGCCCGTGGCGCCGACGTCGACCGGGCCGTGGAGCTGTGCCTGGAGGAGGCCCACCCCGACCTGCAGGTGTTCGAGCCCGAGGGCGCCGCCCTCTCGATCGCCGATGCCGACGCCATCGTCACCGCGGCCAGCCGCAGCCCGGTCGAGGGTGGGCGCAAGGTGCTCGTGCTGGAGGAGTTCCACAAGGTCCAGCAGGCCGGTCCCGCGCTGCTCAAGACCATCGAGGAGCCGCCGGCCTCCACGGTGTTCGTGATCCTGGCCGAGGAGGTCCCCAACGAGCTGGTGGCCATCGCCAGCCGCTCGGTCCGCATCGACCTCGGTCCCGTGCCCCAGGAGGCCGTGGTCGAGCGCCTCGTCGCCGAGGGCATCGCCCGCGAGGTGGCCGCCACCACGGCCGCAGCCGCAGGCGGCGACCTGCACCGCGCCCGGCTGCTGGCCCGGGACCCCTCGCTCGTGGTGCGCCGGGACTCGTGGGCGTCGATCCCGCACCGTGTCGACGGCACCGGGCACACCGCCGCTGGGCTGGTCGACGAGGTCGTCGCCCACATCGACGCCGCCCAGGGGGCCCTGGACCAGCGCCACGAGGCCGAGCGCGTCTCGCTCGAGGACCAGATCGAGGCCTACGGCATGCGCTCCACGCCGCTGAAGGAGCTGGAGAAGAAGCACAAGCGCGAGGTGCGTCGCCACCGCAACGCCGAGATCCGGTTCGGGCTCGCCGTCCTGGCCGGCGAGTACCGAGACCGCCTGGCCACCGCCGGCGACCCGACGCCCCACCTCGCGGCGCTGCGCGACGTGCAGGCCGCGGCGGAGGCGCTGGTCAGGAACCCGAACGAGGCGCTGGTGCTCCAAGCCCTGGTGGTCGGCCTGGCACCGCTCTGAGCCGGCCGTCGACGATCTGGCGCCGCGGACGGCCCGCGCTACGATCTCCGGTCCCGCCCGAATAGCTCAGTCGGCAGAGCGACGCTCTCGTAAAGCGTAGGTCGTGGGTTCAATTCCCACTTCGGGCTCGCAGACCGCCGCCCCGCCGGCGTGGTCGCCTCGGCCGCCGAGGGGCTGTCCCCCGGGGACTTCACCGCACCGCGCCGACCGCGCCTATGGTCGACGCCGATGGCCGACCAGGCGACGTTCGCAGCGCAGGCGATGCCCCTGATGGACTCGCTCTACGGCGCCGCCCTGCGCATGACCCGGAACCAGAGCGACGCGGAGGACCTGGTCCAGGAGACCTTCCTCAAGGCGTACCGCGGGTTCGGCGGCTTCCAGGAGGGCACGAACCTCAAGGCCTGGCTCTACCGGATCCTGACGAACACCTACATCAACATCTACCGGTCGAAGAAGCGCCGCCCCGACGAGACCGACCTGGCCGAGGTGGAGGACCTGTACCTCTACCGCCGGCTCGGCGGGCTGGAGGGGGCCACCGCCGGCCGCTCGGCCGAGGACGAGCTGCTCGAGCTGTTCACGGAGGCGGAGGTGAAGGACGCGCTGGAGTCGCTTCCGGAGTCGTTCCGGATGGCCGTGCTGCTCGCCGACGTCGAGGGCTTCGCCTACAAGGAGATCGCCGACATCCTCGACATCCCCATCGGCACCGTGATGTCCCGGCTGCACCGGGGAAGAAAAGGCCTGCAGAAGCAGTTGTACGAGTTCGCCGTCGCTCGGGGCCTCACCGAGCGCACGGACGAGGCTCCCGACGACAGCGAGCCGGCGAACGCCGGCTGAGACCCTTGCGAGATCCCATGGACCACGGCGATTGCAGCGAGACGCTCCACGAGCTCTACCACTTCCTCGACGGGGAGCTCACCGACGAGAAGCGGGCCGCGATCCAGGAGCATCTCGAGGAGTGCCCGCCGTGCTTCGAGGCCTTCGACTTCGAGGCCGAGATCAAGCAGTACATCGCCCAGAAGTGCCGCGACCGGGTGCCCGACTCGCTCCGCGCCCGCATCGCCGAGGCCATCGGGCACCCCGAGCCCACCTGAGCGCCGGCGATGTCTGGGCACCGCTGATCCGGACATAGAGTCGGCCCATGCTCGCAATCATCTGGCACTGGTGGATCGCCTTGGTCCTCATGATCACGCTGGTCATCCCCGCCACCGTCATGGTCGTGGTGCTCTACCTGCGCAAGGTCGTCAAGCCGCAGTACCCGGGGGTCGACCAGCCGCGTGGCTGACCTCGTCGACTGGCAGCTCGCCGAGCGCATCGCCGTCCGGGCCGCAGGTCGTGAGCCGCTCGCGGACTCCTACCACTGGGAGTCCCTCGAGCCCGACTTCGCCGAGCTGACCGCCCTCGCCGAGGAGCTGGTCGCCGCCGAGACGGGTCTGGTCTCCCTCGCCGGACCGGCGCGGGGCAAGGTCACCGACCGGGCCGGGTGGGTCCGGGCCAACCTCTCCTCGTTCCAGCGCCTCCTGGCGCCGGTCACCGACCGCATGGCGCCCCGGGTGTCAGGCCCCACCGTCCCGATCATGCGGGTGGCGGCCGCGGCCGAGGTGGGGCTGCTGCTCGGCTGGATGTCCGGCCGGGTCCTCGGTCAGTACGACCTCCTCGTGGCCGGAGGCTCGGACGACGAGCCGGCCGCCGACTCCGACCTCGTGTACTACGTGGGCCCCAACGTGTTGGCCCTGGAGAAGAAGTTCGGCTTCCCGCCCCGTGAGTTCCGCCTGTGGCTGGCGCTGCACGAGGTGACCCACCGGGCCCAGTTCACCGGCGTGCCGTGGATGCGCGAGCACTACCTCGGCCTCATCGACCGGACGCTGTCCTCGGCCGGCCTCGACCCGATGGTCCTGCTGCGCACGTTGCGGCGAACCTTCGACGAGGTGCGCGCCGGGCGCAACCCGCTGCCCGAGGGCGGCATCACCCACCTCCTCGCCGGGCCCGAGCAGCTGGCGGCCCTGGACCAGATCGGCGGCCTGATGAGCCTGCTCGAGGGCCACGGTGACGTCACCATGGACCGCGCCGGCGAGGGCCACGTGCCGTCGGCGGCGCGCTTCGGGCGGGTGCTGCGGAACCGCCGGGCGTCGGCCACCGGGCTCACCAAGCTGGTGCAGCGCCTCATCGGCCTGGAGGCCAAGCTCAACCAGTACCAGCAGGGCGAGGACTTCATCGCCGAAGTCGAGCGCCTCGGTGGCGGCAAGGACGCCCTCGACCCGGTCTGGCGGGGCCCGTCCTGGCTGCCCACGCTCGACGAGATCCGTGAACCGCACGAGTGGGTCGAGCGGGTGCGCCTCTCCGAGGAGCTCGTCACCTGAGGCGGTGCCGTCACCGGCGAGACGGCGCGCGCCATGATGGACGCACCCCTTCGGGGCAGAGGAGGTGGCTGTGGCGTCCGTCCTGGTCGTCGATGACGAACCCGACATCCGCTACCTGACCCAGCTCCAGCTGGAGCTGGACGGCCACCGCGTGATGACCGCCGCCGATGGCGTGGAGGCGCTGGCTGCGGTGCAGGTCGAGGTGCCCGACGTCGTCCTCCTCGATGTGATGATGCCCGAGGTCGATGGCTGGGCCGTCCTCGAGCAGCTCAAGGCCCACCTCGACCAGCGCATCTCGTCGGTGAAGGTGCTGATGATGACGGCCCTCGCCGACGACGACCACCGGCTGCGCGGCGGCATCGAGGGTGCGGTCCGCTACCTGGTGAAGCCGGTGTCGGCCGCCGACCTGCGCGCCGCGGTCGACGACGTGGTCGCCGGCGGCCCGGAGCGCGACCAGCGCCGCAAGGCCCAGACCGGTGCGCTGCTCGAGCTGGCCCGCATCCAACGGGGCGACGAGGACCCGGGTCGCGGTGCGCCGAGCGGCCCGCGCCTGTCCCGCCTCGAGCACGCCCGCCCCCGTGACGAGGTCCGAGAACCCGACCCGGCCAACCACGTCGGCGGCGGGCTCACCGACAAGCAGCGCGGCCTGCTGCGGGCGCTGGCGGCGGCGCCGTCGGTCAGCTCGGCCGCCAACGACCTCGGGGTGAGCCGGTCGAACGTCTACGCCAGCCTCCGGCGGATCATCCGCAAGACCGGCCACGAGTCGGTGCCCGAGCTGCTCCGGCGCCTGCGCGCCGGGCAGGTCGTCGTCGACGACTGACGGTCGTGCCGAGCACGCTCGAGGCGGTCAGCGCCCGCTGCCTGCTGCCGCCGTCCGGGCCGGTCACCTGCGCAGTGTCGGGCGGGGCCGACTCCCTCGCCCTGCTGGCAGTGGCGTGCGACGCCGGTCTCGAGGTCACCGCCGTGCACGTGGATCACGGGCTCCGCCCCACCGGTCCCGCCGAGGCTCAGGTCGTCGCCGACGCGGCGGCGCGCTTCGGCGCCTCGTTCCGCGGGGAGCGGGTGGAGGTGACGCCGGGCGGCGACCTCGAGGCCCGCGCCCGGGTGGCGCGCCACGCCGCCATCGGGCCCGGCGCCCTCTACGGCCACACCGCCGACGACCAGGCCGAGACGGTGCTGCTCGCCCTGCTGCGGGGCGCTGGCCTCGACGGGGTGGCCGCCATGCGCCCCGAGCAGCACCCGCTGCTGCGCGTGCGCCGGGCCGACACGCACGCGCTGTGCGCCGAGCTCGGCCTGACGCCGGTGCAGGACGAGACCAACGCCGACCCCCGCTTCCGGCGCAACCGCGTGCGGGCCGAGGTGCTGCCTCTGCTCGACGACGTCGCCGAGCGTGACGTGGTCCCGCTGCTGTGCCGCTTCGCCGACCTGGCCCGCACCGACGCCGGCCTGCTGGACGACCTCGCCGCTGGCATCGACGCCACCGACGCCCGGGCCGTCGCCGCCGCCCCGATCCCGCTCGCACGGCGGGCGGTGCGCCGCTGGCTGCGTGCGCTCCACGCCGACGGGCACCCACCCGATGCCGCCGCCGTCGACCGCGTCCTGGCCGTCGCCGCCGGTTCGGCCACCGGCACGGAGCTCGCCGGCGGCATCCGGGTGCGCCGCCGAGACCAACGGCTGCGGGCGGATGGGCCTGGCTCCGAGGGTGGCCGCTAGGTTCGGCCCGCATGGCTGAACAGGGTGATGAGCTCGTCGGCGAGGTGCTGCTGTCCGACGAGCAGATCCGGGAGCGGATCGTCGAGCTCGGCGCCGAGATCGCCCGGGACTACGCCGGTCGAGACCCCATCCTCGTCGCCGTCCTCAAGGGTGCCTTCATCTTCATGGCCGACCTCGCCCGCGCCGTGCAGATCCCGCTCGAGGTCGACTTCATGGCGGTCTCGTCCTACGGGGCCAGCACCCGCTCGTCCGGCGTGGTCCGCATCGTCAAGGACCTCGACATCGACCTCCACGGTCGGCACGTGATCATCGTCGAGGACATCGTCGACTCCGGGCTCACGCTGCGGTACCTGCGCAAGACCCTCGAGTCCCGGGGCACGGCATCCCTCGAGGTGTGCGCGCTGCTCGTGCGCGAGGGCAGCCAGCAGTCCGACGTCGACCTGCGCTACATCGGCTTCCGCATCCCGCCCGCCTTCGTCATCGGGTACGGCCTCGACGTCGCGGAGCGCTACCGGAACCTGCCCCACATCGCGGGCTACGAGGGCGACGAATAGCCCCGAGCCGGCAGGCCAGGCCTGACGCACGCTGCCGATGTGGACCCGAGCCCGATGTCGACATCGCGGGGGCGATCGGTAGCGTGGTGCGGACTGTGAAGAAGAAGCTCCGCCGCCCAACGCTCATCTACGTCGCACTCGCCCTCGTGGCGGCGATCGTGGCCTCGTCCTTCCTGCGCTCCGACTCGGGACCCGAGCAGTTCACGCTCGACGAGTTCCGGGGCGAGGTCGCCGACGGTCAGGTCGAGACCGCCACCATCAAGGACCGCAGCCACGAGGTCCGCGGCGAGCTGCGGGACGGCACCGAGTACAAGGTGTCGTACCCCTCGGAGTTCGCCGACGAGCTCACCATCGAGCTGTCCGAGGCCCGTCCCGCCATCGAGATCGAGACCGACCAGCAGCAGGAGTCCGTGTGGGTCTCCTTGCTCTTCAGCATCCTCCCGCTCCTGCTCCTCTTCGGGCTGTTCCTGTTCTTCCTGAACGCGATGCAGGGCGGCGGCAGCCGGGTCATGCAGTTCGGCAAGGCCAAGGCCAAGCAGCTGTCCAAGGACCACCCGAAGGTCACCTTCGACGATGTCGCCGGCTGCGACGAGGCGGTCGAGGAGCTCCACGAGATCAAGGAGTTCCTGCAGAACCCGGCCAAGTTCCAGGCCATCGGGGCCAAGATCCCCAAGGGCGTGCTGCTCGTCGGCCCGCCCGGCACCGGCAAGACCCTGCTGGCCCGCGCCGTCGCCGGAGAGGCCGGTGCGCCGTTCTTCTCCATCTCGGGCTCCGACTTCGTCGAGATGTTCGTCGGCGTCGGTGCCTCCCGGGTGCGGGACCTGTTCGAGCAGGCCAAGGCCCAGGCCCCCGCCATCGTGTTCGTCGACGAGATCGACGCCGTCGGCCGCCACCGCGGCGCCGGCATGGGCGGCGGCCACGACGAGCGCGAGCAGACGCTCAACCAGCTGCTCGTCGAGATGGACGGCTTCGACGCCAACACCGGCGTCATCCTCATCGCCGCCACCAACCGCCCCGACATCCTCGACCCGGCCCTGCTGCGCCCGGGCCGCTTCGACCGCCAGATCGTGGTCGACCGCCCCGACCTGGAAGGGCGCAAGGCCATCCTCGACGTGCACTCCAAGGGCAAGCCGCTGGCCGACGACGTCGATGCCGCCGTCATCGCCCGCCGCACCCCCGGCTTCACCGGCGCCGACCTGGCCAACCTGATGAACGAGGCCGCGCTGATGGCCGCCCGCCGCTCGGTCGACACCATCGACATGCACACCGTCGAGTCCGCCATCGACCGCGTGCTCGCCGGCCCCGAGCGCAAGACCCGGGTCATGTCGGAGAAGGAGCGTCGGGTCACCGCCTACCACGAGGGCGGCCACGCACTCGTCGGCCACCTGCTCGAGCACTGCGACCCGATCCACAAGGTCTCCATCGTCGCCCGCGGCCGGGCGCTGGGCTGGACGCTGGCCCTGCCCACCGAGGACCGCTACACCCACACCAAGTCCGAGCTGGTCGACCGCCTCGCCATGCTGCTCGGCGGGCGCACCGCCGAGGAGATCGTGTTCGGCGACGTCACCACCGGCGCCGCCGACGACATCGACAAGGCCACCGACATCGCCCGGGCCATGGTCACCGCCTACGGCATGAGCGACGCCGTCGGCCCCATCGCCCTCGGCGCCAAGCAGGGCGAGGTGTTCCTCGGCAAGGACTACGGCCACGAGGCCAACTACTCCGACTCGGTGGCCACCACCATCGACACCGAGGTACGCCTCCTCGTGAGCGACGCCCACGCCCGGGCGCATGCCATCCTCACCACCTACCGGGCCACGCTGGACAAGCTGGCCGAGCAGATGCTCGAGCACGAGACCCTCGGCGACAAGGACCTGCTCGCCATCTTCGGTGACCTGGAGACGTGGGTCGACCCTGACCCGTCGGGCCTCGCCGACGCCCCGCCGGCCCCGCCCGAGCCGGCGCCGGTCGCCGAGCCCGAGCGGGCGCCCGTGACCGCCACCGAGGCGGCCCCGGCCGAGATCACGCTTCCCACCCCCGTGCGGCCTGCCCCCGTGCGCGACCGCTGGCGTCCCCGCTGGCGCATCCGCCCGGGGACCTCGGGCACGTGAGCGTCATCCCCGCTGACGCCGACGACGCCCGCCCCCCACTCGCACCCGAGATCGATCAGGAGCGGATCGCCGCCGCGGTCCGCGAGATCCTGGAGGCCATCGGCGAGGACCCCGACCGCGACGGCCTGCTCGACACGCCGGCCCGGGTGGGCCGCATGTACGCCGAGATCTTCGCCGGGCTCCACGACACGCCCGAGACGCACCTGAAGACCACGTTCGAGGCCGACCACGACGAGATGGTCATGGTGCGCGACATCCCGATCTACTCGGCGTGCGAGCACCACCTCATCCCCTTCATCGGGAAGGCCCACATCGCCTACATCCCCGGTGAGGACGGGCGCATCACGGGGCTGTCCAAGCTGGCCCGCCTGGCCGACGTCTACGCCCGTCGCCCCCAGGTGCAGGAGCGCCTCACGGTGCAGATCGCCGATGCGCTCGAGCGCGTGCTCAACCCGCGCGGTGTGCTCGTGGTCGTGCAGGCCGAGCACCTGTGCATGTCGATGCGGGGCGTGCGCAAGGCCGGCACCACCACGGTGACCTCGGCGGTGCGAGGCCTGTTCCGCAGCAACACCGCCACCCGCTACGAAGCGATGCGCCTCATCGACATGTGAGCTCGTTCCCTTCGCGCCATTCGCCCATGGACGGTCGATCTGCGCGTCGGCAACGGTGGGGTCAGGTGGCCATCTGCAGGACGCCGTCGTGGCGACGGGCCGGGGTCTGCACGTGCTCCTGCAGCCACAGCTCCACCACGGCCAGCTGCCACAGCAGGTTGGCGCCGCTCGCCGCGCGGTGCTCGTTGGGCGCGTCGAGCAGCCGTGCGACGTGGGCGGGGTCGAACAGGCCGCGGTCGCGTGCCGCCTCGCCCGAGAGGACATCGCGCACGAGGTCCAGGACCGGGCCGTCCATGGTGCGCAGGCCCGGGACGGGGAAGTAGCCCTTGGGCCGGTCGATGACCTCGTTCGGCAGCACGCGGCGCCCGATCCGCTTGAGGATGCCCTTGCCGCCGTCGGCGAGCTTCAGCTCCGGCGGGCAGGCGGCGGCGAGCTCGACGAGGTCCCGGTCGAGGAACGGCACCCGGGCTTCGAGGCCCCACGCCATCGTCATGTTGTCGACCCGCTTCACCGGGTCGTCGGGCATGAGCCGGCCGACATCGAGGCGCATCACCGCGTCGATCGCGGTCTCGGCCCCCGGTCGGAGCATGTCGTCGCGCACGAGCTGGGCGCTCGGATCGCCGGCCAGCTGGTTGCGCAGGTCCGGGTGCAGGGCGGCGAGCACCTGCTCGTGCGTGCGGTCGAAGAACGTGGCGACGAAGCGATCGGGTGCATCGGCGAGGGCCACGTCGGCGAAGGGCTGGTGCCACCAGTAGCCGGCGAAGACCTCGTCGGCCCCCTGCCCCGACTGCACGACCTTGACGTGCCGGGCCACCCGCTCCGACAGGAGGTAGAAGGCGACCACGTCGTGGCTGGCCATCGGCTCCGACATGGCGGCGACGGCGCCGCCCAGCTCGGCGGCGAGGTCGACGTCGGGGATGGCGATCTTGTGGTGGTCGGTGCCGAACTCGGCGGCGACCCGGTCGGAGAACTCGAACTCGTCGCCCTGCTCGCCGCCGGCGGAGTCGAAGCCGATGGAGAAGGTGGCCAGGCCCGTCTGGCCCGCCTCGGCGAGGAGGGCGACGATGAGGCTGGAGTCGAGGCCGCCGGACAGCAGCACGCCGACGGGCACGTCGGCGACGAGCCGCCGCTCGACCGAGCGTCGCAGGGCCTCGAGGATGGCGTCGTCCCAGTCGTCGACGCCGACGTCTCCTCGCGTGTACTGCGGGTCCCAGTAGCGGGTCTCGGTGGTCGTGCCGTCCCGCTCGACGGCGAGCATGGTGCCGGGCGCCAGCTTGGTGACGTCTCGCAGCAGGGTCCGGGGGGCGGGGACGATGCCGTGCAGGGTGAGCTGGTGGTGCACGGCCACGAGGTCGAGGTCGGTGCTGATGTCGCCGCCGGCGAGCAGCGCCGGGATCGTCGAGGCGAAGCGGAGGCGGCCGCCGGAGCTGCTCAGGTAGAGCGGCTTGATGCCGATCCGGTCGCGCACGAGCAGGGCCCGGCCGGTGTCGCGCTCGACGATGCAGCAGGCGAACATGCCGCGCAGGCGGTGGACGAAGTCGTGGCCCCAGCGGTGGTACGCCTTGAGCAGCACCTCGGTGTCGCTGGTCGAGAAGAAGCGGTAGCCGCAGCCCTCCAGCTCGCGGCGCAGCTCCCGGTGGTTGTAGATGCAGCCGTTGAACGCGAGCGTGAGTCCGAGGTCGGCGTCCACCATCGGCTGTGACCCGTGGGTCGACGTGTCGATGATGCTGAGGCGCCGGTGGCCGAGCGCGGCCCAGTCGTTCGACCACACGCCCGTCCCGTCCGGCCCCCGGGGCGTCATCGCCGTGGTCATGCGGGCGACCGCGCCCACATCCACCTCTCGACCGTCGGACCGGAGCTCGCCTGCGAAGCCGCACATGGCCCCGGCTCCTACCCGGTCGGGCGCCGGATGTGTCCTGTTGTCACGCGCCCTGCCGGCAGCCGGCGTCGTCAGCGGCGTGACACGCCCTCCGGTGTGGTCTGCGCGACGAGCCACTCGAAGAGCCGGGCGTGCGGCGCCACGTGGGCCAGGAGCTCGGGGTGCCATTGGACGCCGACCACCGGTTCGTGCGGCAGCTCGACCGCCTCCACGATCCCGTGCTCGTCCCGTGCCGAGACGAGCAGCCCGTCGGCCGGCACCTCGATGGCCTGGTGGTGCAGCGTGTTGACGTCGACGACGTCGGTGTCGAGCAGCTTGGCCAGGCAGGTACCGGGGGTGATCTGCACGGGGTGGGCCGCAGCCGCGAACCGGTCGGGCACCAGGTGGGGACTGCCCACGGCGTCGGGCAGGTGCTGGATGAGGGTGCCGCCGAGGGCGACGTTGAGTATCTGCACCCCGCGGCAGATGGCGAGCATGGGCAGGGACTGCCGCCGGGCCTCGGCGATGAGGGCCAGCTCCCACTCGTCGCGATCGTGGTCCACGCCCCCGACTGCCGGGTGGCGCTCGGCTCCGTAACGCTCGGGTGCCACGTCGCCGCCGCCCGAGAGCACCAGGGCGTCGAGGGCGTCGATGGTGGCAGCGGCGTTGCCCGATGGCTGCACGGGAAGGACGACGGCGACCGCCCCGGCGCCCGTGACCGCATCCACGTAGGCGCGGTCGAGGGTGGTGAGGGCGCGGTCGACGGCGAGGACGGCGGACCGGTGGTGGATCGGGGAGCTGGTGATGCCGACGAGCGGGGTCACGAGGCGAAGGTATCGAACCGGGCGTGGCATCCCGACGCAGGGGTCACAGACCGGAGAGTCCTACTGGCCGCCGCGCGGGGGAAGGAAGGCCCGATGCTGTCCTCCACGCCGCCGCCGGTGAACGGCCACACGCCCCACCCCGGCGGTGCACCGGCCGAAGAGGCGGTACCGCCGTCGGTCCGGATCCCGCCGGTGGGGCCCCTCCCCGGCTCCACGCCCACCGGTCACGAGGTCACCGCCACGCTGGGCGTGGAGGAGGAGTTCCTCGTCGTCGACAGCGAGACCCGAGAGCTCGTGCCCCGGGGTCACGAGCTGATCGACCGGGTGCGCGACCTGGGCCAGCACGTCAGTGCCGAGCTCAACCACTGCCAGATCGAGGTGGACACGCCCGTGTGCACCGACCTGTCGACGTTGCGGGAGGAGGTCGTCGCCAAGCGCGAGCGCCTCCGGGTCGCCGGTGAGGGGGTCGGCCTGGCGGCCGCCGCCATGGCCACGCATCCGTTCTCGAGCTGGCGCACGCAGGTGGTCGACACCGACGAGGAGCGCTACGAGGCCTTGGCCGACCGGTACCGCCTCCTCGTCCGGGAGCAGGTCATCTGCGGCTGCCACGTCCACGTCGGGATCGCCGACCCGCACGACCGTGTCGCGGTGCTGAAGGCCGCCGGCGCCTGGTTGCCCACCGTGCTCGCCCTCTCGACCAACTCCCCGTACTGGCAGGGCGAGGACAGCGGCTACGCCAGCTACCGGACGGTGATCTGGTCGCGCTGGCCGACGTCGGGCATGCCTCCGTCCATCTCGTCGCCCGAAGAGCTGCAGGCGATCATCGACGACCTCATGGCCATCGGCGCCATCGAGGACGAGACCCACCTGTACTGGTGGGTCCGGCCGTCGCTCCGCCACCCGACGGTCGAGTTCCGGGTCTGCGACACGTTCCTGTTCGCCGACGACGTCGTCGGCGTCGCCGGGCTGATCCGTGCGCTGTGCTGGACCGCCCTGAACGCACCCGAGACCCTGCCGGCGGTGCCCGGTCGCCAGGTCCTGCGCGCCGCCGTCTGGCACGCCGCCCGGTACGGGATGCGCCGCAACCTCATGGACCCGGCCCAGCGGTCGCAGCGCCCGGCGCCCGACGTGGTGCGATCCCTGGTCGACTCCGCCCGCCCGGGCCTGGAGCACTACGGCGACGACGAGGTCGTGCCCGACCTGATCGAGCACATCATCTCCCGGGGCACCGGCGCCAGCGCCCAGCGGCTCACCCGGGCCGAGGAGACCTCCGCCGTGCCGGTGGTGGACATGGTGCTCGAGCGGATGCACCGGAACCAGGACGCCGGATCAGCTTCGCCGCGATAGCGGCGTCGGGCACGGACGCGGTTCAGGCCGGGAGATCGGCCAGGTCCCGGAGGGCGCGGCACGCCGCCTGGACCAGGGGGATGGCGAGGCAGGCGCCGGTGCCCTCGCCCAGCCGCAGGCCGAGCGCCAGCAGGGGTTCGAGCCCCAGGTGGTCCAGCGCGGCGGTCGCCCCCGGTTCGGTGGATCGGTGACCGGAGAAGGCGTGCGCCGCGGTCCCGGGTGCGATGGCCTCGGCGACGCACAGCGCGGCCCCGCCGATGACCCCGTCCACGATGGTGGGCACCCGGCGCGCCGCGGCCGCGAGGTGGAGCCCGGCGAGGGCCGCGATCTCGAGGCCGCCGATCTCGGCCAGCACGTCGACGGGATCATCGAGGAGCCGGGCCCGGGCGACGGCACCGGCGACCAGGTCAAGCTTGTGGTCGAGCCCGCCGGGCGGCACGCCGGCGCCGGGGCCGACGACGGCGTCGGGTGCGACCCCGGCCAGGCGGGCGATGAGGGCGGCGGATGCGGTGGTGTTCCCGATGCCCATGTCGCCGCCGACCAGCAGGTCCGCGCCGGCGTCGATGCGAGCCATCGCCGCCTCGACCCCGACCCCGACGGCGGCGAGTGCGTCCGGGCGTCCCATGGCCGGGCCGTCCTTGAGGCTGGCGGTGCCGGACCGCACCCGGCGGTCGAGCACGTCGGGCCGGTGCTGCGCGTGCAGGTCGGAGAGATCCGAGGCGACGCCGACGTCGACGACCGTGACGCTGGCGCCGACCTGGGCGGCGAACGCGCTGATGGCGGCGCCGCCGGCCGCCATCGCGCGGACCATGAAGCCGGTGATCTCGCTCGGCCACGCGCTGGCGCCGTCGGCGACGACGCCGTGGTCGCCGGCGAACACGAGCACGGCGGGGGCGCCGGGGACAGCCGGTGGGCAGGCGCCGGTGATGCCGGCGAGGCGGACCGCCACGTCCTCCAGCCGCCCGAGCGATCCGGGAGGCTTGGCCCGGGTCGCCCACCGCTCGGCCGCAGCTCGTGCGGCGGCCACCCGGTCGGGGTCGGCGCCAGGGTCGGTGATCCGGGCGACGAGGTCGCCCAGCTGCTCGGGTGTCATCGTGGGCTCCGGTGCTCGGTTCGGTCGAGGGCGAGATCGAGTCGCTCCAGGCCCCCCGGGCCGGGCACGGCGATCCGCACGGCGTCGGGGTGCCCGAAGGAACCGCCGTGGCGGAGCACGATCCCGTGGGGGAGGAGGCGGTCACGCAGGCCTGGCGCATGGGGGACCCACACGTAGGGCGAGTCGCTGGGGGCGGGGCTGATGCCGTGGCGCCGGAGGACTCCGACGAGATCGGTTCGCAGGGAGGCGATGCCGTCACGCCACCGCGCCGGCTCGGCCACCGCGAGCAGGTCGGGCAGCGCGGCGCACACCAGCCCGTTCACCGACCAGCGCGGGCGCAGCGCCCGGATGGCGTCGGCCTCGGCTTCGTCGCGCGCCAGCACGTAACCGATCCTCATGCCCGGGACCGCCCACGCCTTGGTGAGCGAGCCGAGGACGGTGACCGCCTCGTCGCCACGGGTCCAGGCGCCGGTGGCCAGCAGGTAGAAGGCCTCGTCCCGGATCTCGGCGTGGTCATCGGGAGCGGCCAGGCGCCCGGTCGGGTTGTGAGGGTCCGACAGCCAGCGGGGGCCAGCCGGATCGAGCCGCCCGAGGTGGCGGCGGTAGAGGGAGAAGTCGCACTCGTCGGCCCAGCCGACCGGGCGGTGGCGGGCGACGAGCGCGATGGCCTCGGCGCCGCCGTTGGTCAGGACCAGTCGGCCGGCGTCGACGTCCATGGCGTCGGCGAGCGCGGCGGTGGCGCGGGCGTCGTCGGGGTAGCGGTCGACCTGGTCCACGGCGGCCCGGAGGGCGGGCCCGACGTCGGGTGCCAGCGGGTTGAGGCTGGCCGACAGGTCGAGCACCTCGCTCACCGGTCGTCCGATCGCCGCCGCGACGCGCTCCACGTCCCCTCCGTGGGGGCCCGGCACCGGGAGGCCGGTCACCGTCGCCACCGGCGGGAGCCGGCCAGGCCGAGGATGCCGAGGGTGCCGATGAGCGCCAGCTCGGTGCGTGCCGCGAGCTGGACCGCACGGGTCACGTCGGCCGCCTGGGGGCGGGTCCCGTCCCCGAGCACCGGCCGGTCCTCGAGCCGGTCGCCGTACCGGAGCGGCCCGCCGAGGGACACGCCGAGCGCGCCGGCGAAGGCGGCCTCGGCCACGCCGGCGTTGGGCGAGGGGTGCGCCGGCGCGTCCTGGCGGACGGCTCGCACCACGCCGGCGCGCCGGTCCGCGGGGGCGAGGGCGAGGACGGCGAGGGCGAAGATCCGGGCGGGCACGAGGTTGGCCAGGTCGTCGGCGCGAGCGGCCGCCCACCCGAATCGCTCGTAGCGCTCGCTGTGGTGCCCGACCATGGCGTCCATGGTGTTGATGGCGCGGTACGTCCCGGTGCCGGCGGCACCGCCGAGCACCGCCCACAGCGCCGGTGCGTACACCGCGTCGACCATGTTCTCGGCCAGCGACTCCACGACGGCGGCGGCCATGCCGGAGCTGTCGAGCGTGCTCGGGTCGCGGCCGACGAGGGATGGCAGACCGGCGCGTGCTGCCTCCAGGTCGCCAGCGGCGAGGCGGTCACCGATGGTGGTGGCGACCGCCCGCAGCTGCCGCCCCGCCGTCGTGACGCACACCGCCGCCGCCGTCGAGCCGAGGAGCCGCCCCCCGACGGCACCGACCGCCGCGCCCACGGCGGCGTACCGGACGCCGGCGTGGCGGTCGTCGGCCCAGAGCGCCTCTTCGACCCGGCCCATCACCGTGCCGAAGGCGGCGACGGGATGGGCCCGATCGGCGATCTCGGGGACCACCTGGGCCAGCACCAGCCCCGCAGCCGTGCCCCGTGCCCGGCGGCCGAAGGGCGCGGGCTTCACGGCCGGGCCGCCAGCGCAAGCAGGGCCACGGTCTCGGCCAGCACCGCGGTGGCGCCGAGCACGTCACCGGTGAAGCCGCCGATGCGGCGTCGGGCGAGCGCGACGACGCCGACGGAGGCCAGCACGAGGACGAGCAGCGCCGCCGCCCCCTGTGGGCCGTGGGCGATCACGAGGACGCCGAGCGCGGGAGCGAGCCACATCGCGGTCCGCACCGTGGCGCCGGGCAGCATCGCCGAGGCCAGGCCGCCGACCCGTGCGTAGGGCACCACCGCCGGGATGACGGCGAGCACGGTGCGGCTCGCGGCCCAGACGCCCACGAGCGCGAGTGGTTCGACGAGGTCGCCGGCGAGTGCCGCCCAGCGGGCCAGCAGCGCCACCGGTACCACGGCGAGGGCGAAGGCGCCGACGTCCGGCGCCGCCATGACGGACAGGCGGCGATCGCGGTCCAGGTGGGGGAGCAGCCCGTCGGCGGCGTCGGCCAGGCCGTCGGCATGGAGCAGGCCGGTGATGGCGAGGTCGGCACCGACGACCAGCACCGCCGCGATCCCGGGCGACCAGATCTCCACGGAGACGAGCCACACGGCGGCCAGCGCCGTGCCGATGAGGCCACCGACGAGTGGGAACCACAGGAGGGTGGTCCGGTCGGGGGTTCGGGCACCACCGAGGACGGTCAGGAACCCGAGGGCGCTCAGCACGGCAGGTCGCCCGGCGCCGGTAGCTCGATCGCCCGGCCGGCCACGACGAGCAGCGCGTGGTCGGCGGCAGCCGACACGGCCTGGTTGGCCCGGCCGAGCACGTCGGCGAAGCGCCGGCCCAGCTCGGTCGCGGCGTGGGGGGCGAGTCCGACCTCCTCGCTGACCACGATGGTGGGCTCCGTCCGGGCATGCATTGCGTCGACGAGGGGAGCGACGTCGGCGTCGAGGTCGTCGTGGCCCGTGACCCAGGTGCCGAGGGAGTCGAGCAGGACCACCCCGCTCGCCGACGCCACCACCTCGGCCAGGGCGGCCGGGTCCGTGCACTCGACGGTGGACCAGGCGGCCGGTCGCCGGGTCCGGTGGGCTTGGATGCGGGCGGCATGGTCGGCGTCGGCGGGGTCGACCCACGCCGTGGCCACGTACGTGACCGTCCCGTCCGCGCCGGCCAGCCGAGCCGCCATCGACTCGGCGATGACCGACTTGCCGGACCGGCTGCCGCCGAGGACGAGGACGATCACGGGTGCCGCTCCAGGCCGGCGCGTACGGCGGCGTGGACGGCGCGACCGATCCGGGCGCCCCACGTCGACCGGGGACCGGTGAACGCCTCGGCGGGCAGCGTCGGGGCCCACACGACCGTCACGGCGTCGCTGGCCGTACCGGTGCCGGGGACACCGGCCTCGACGAGCGCCTGGGTCTTGGCTTCCGTCGCCGTGATCACGGCGTTCACCGACGCCGCCGGCGACAGCCCGACGGGCAGCTGCACGACGATGTTGATCGTCCCGGGGGACCACGCGCCGTGTGCGTCGTCGGCATCGGCCGCCCAGGTCGGCTTGGTGACGCCCACCGTGGCGTCGACGACGACGTCGCCGTCGGCGGATCGGACGAGGCGGTGCACGTCCACGGCGGTCAGCATCGCCGCGCCCGTGCCAACGAGCCGGAGCCGGTCGGCGATGTCGCGGGCGTGGTCGCCGAGGTCGGTGCGCGCATAGTCGCCCGACACGCCGATGTTGAGGAGCCAGTCGATGGCGGCCGTCCCCCCGCCGACCGGCGCCGAGGACAACGAGGCGCGCGGGGCGTCGAACACCCACGAGCAGACGGCGCGTGCCCCGGCGGTCTCGGGCAGGTCGACGATCGAGGCCTGCGCCGGTCGTCGGTTGCCGGGTCGGAGGTCGCTCACCAGCCGGGCTCCCGGCCCGGCCGGACGGCCGACGACACGAGGTCGCACGTCGCCGCGGTGTCGAGGTGGTGGTCGATCCAGTCGGCGAGCCGGTCGTGCTGGGACTCGAGGCGGTCGGCGAAGGGCGCCGGGTGCGGGGCGAAGGTCCTGCCTCGTCGGTCGGCCACGTCGGAGAGGATGGCAGCGCGGAACCCGTCGGCGTCGAACAGCCCGTGGAGGCTGGTGCCCCGGATCCGTCCCCCGCATGCCGTGCTTCCCTCCGCCTCCAGCCCGCCGGGCTCGTCGAGCTCGAGCCACGGGTCGGCTCCTCGCGACCGCCCCACGTGGATCTGGTAGCCGGCGATCGCATGCCCTGCGGATGTGCGACCGGTGCGACGGCGCACCACCTTGTCGCCCTCGAACACGGTGTCGACCGCCAGCAGCCCGATGCCTTCGACCGTGCCGGCACCGGACTCCACGTCGTCGACGATCCGGCGCCCGAGCACCTGCTGGCCGGCGCAGATGCCGACGACGTCCGTGCCTCGTCGGGCGGCGCCGACGATCGCATCGGCCATCCCGGTGGCACGCAGCCACGCCAGGTCGGCGACGGTGGCCCGGCTGCCGGGCACCACGACGACATCGGCGTCGGCCAGGTCGCCGGGGCGGGTGACCCAGCGCACGACGACGTCGGGCTCGGCCACCAGCGGATCGAGGTCGGACGGGTTCGCCAGGTGGGGGAGGCGCACGGCAGCGACGCGCACGGGATCGACGGACCCGGGGCGGCCGACGTCGACGGCGGCGTCGACGTCGAGGGAGTCCTCGGTGCCGAGCAGCGGCGCGGGGCCGAGGTGGGGGAGGACACCCAGGACCGGGACGCCGGTGCGGTCCTCGAGCACGCGCCGGCCGTCGCCCAGCAGGGCGGGGTCCCCCCGGAACCGGTTGAGCACGATGCCGCCGATGCAGCGCGCCAGCTCGTCGGGGAGCAGGTCGACGGTGCCGTGGGCGGCGGCGAACGCGCCGCCCCGCTCGATGTCGACGACCAGTAGGGCGGGGATGCCGGCCGCCCGGGCCAGCGGCAGGTTGACCACGTCGCGGTCGAGCAGGTTGACCTCGGCTGCGCCACCGGCGCCCTCGGCGATGACGACGTCGAAGCGGGTCCGCAGCGAGGTGAGCGAGTCGAGCACCACGGGCCGCAGGTCGCGCGCCCGGCCGCCCCAGTCGGATGCGCCGGTGATCCCGACTTCTCGTCCGAGGACGACCACGTGGCTGCCGGTGGCGCTCGAGGGCTTGAGCAGGATGGGGTTCATCACCGACTCGACGTCGACCCCGGCTGCCGCGGCCTGCATCGCCTGGGCCCGTCCGACCTCGCCGCCGTCGACCGACACGGCCGCGTGGTTCGACATGTTCTGCGCCTTGAAGGGGGCCACGGTGGCGCCGGTGCGCGCGAACCAGCGGCACAGGCCGGCCGTCACCGTCGACTTGCCGGCGCCGCTCGTGGCACCCACCACGAGCAGCGCACCCGGCCCCGGGGCGCCCATCTAGTAGTCGATGCCCTTCATGGCCCGGATGCCGGACTGGTAGGCGTGCTTGAGCACCCGCATCTCGGTCGCCGTGTCGGCGAGCTCGAGGAGGGGCTCGGGAGCGTCGCGCCCGGTGCAGATCACGTTCACCTTGGGGGACCGGTCGCGGATGGCGGCGACGACCTCGTCGGTGTCGAGCCACCCCCAGTTCACGGGGTAGGTGATCTCGTCGAGCACCACGAGGCGGTGGGTGCCGGCCGCCAGCAGCGACGCGGCCTGGCGCCACGCCTCACGAGCCACGGCTTCGTCCTTGCCGAGGTCGTCGCTGTCCCACGTGAACCCCTCGCCGATGGCGAACCACTCGACGCCCAGCTCGCGGGCCACCTTCTCCTCACCGGTGTTCCACTTGCCCGACTTGAGGAACTGCACGACGGCCACGGGCCAGCCGCGGGCCACGGAGCGGATCATGGTGCCGAAGGCGGCGGTGGACTTGCCCTTGCCGTTGCCCGTGTTGACGAGCACGAGCGAGTCGGCGCGGCGGAGCTCCGGTGGCTCCCGGTGCTCGGTGGGCGGGGCGTCGGTCGGGGTGTCGCTCATCGTTGCTCGTCCTCGTTGGCATGGGGGTCGGAGGTGGCGGGGGAGGCAGGCGCCGGCTGGCGCCGGGGCTCCCTGCGCCGGCGGACGGTCACGGTGACCGCACCGTCGTCGTCGACGTCGCACGTGGCATCGACGCCCCAGTGGGCGCCGATGACGTCGGGCGTCAGCACGTCGCTCGGCGTGCCGTGGGCCACGAGGCGACCGTCGGCCATCGCCGCTACCACGTCGGCGAACTGGCCGGCGACGGTGAGGTCGTGGACGGTGGTGACGATGGTCAGCTCCCGTTCGGTCCGCAGGTCGGCGATCAGCTCGAGCACCTCGAGCTGGTGCCCGACGTCGAGCGCGGCGGTGGGCTCGTCCAGCACCAGCACCGGCGTGTCCTGCACGAGGGCGCGGGCCAGCACGACGCGCTGGCGCTCCCCGCCCGAGAGCGTGTCGACCCGCCGGTCGGTGAAGCCCTCGAGCCCGAGCCGCTGGAGCACGGCGAGCGCCCGGCGGCGGTCCTGCACCGACGATGAGCACCGCAGACCCTGGTGCGGGGCCCGGCCGAGCAGCACGTAGTCGAAGGCGCGCATGCCGGGGGGGATCACCGGGTGCTGCGGGACGACGGCCAGGTCCCGGGCCCGCTCGCGGGAACCGAGGCGGGCGACGTCGCGCCCCAGGAGTCGGACGTTGCCGTCGTGGCGGAGGGCGCCACCCAGCGTCCGCACGAGGGTGGTCTTGCCGGCGCCGTTGGGGCCGATGAGCGACAGCCAGGCGCCGGCCGGGACGTCGAAGGTGACGTCGCGCACGACGGGATCGCCACCGAGGGCCACGGTGACGCCGTCCCACGCGATGGCCGGGGTCATGCGACGGACCTCGAGCGCAGGATGCCGAGGAAGAACGGGGCCCCGATGAAGGCGGTGATGACGCCGATGGGCAGCTCGTTGGGCGCCTCGATGGTGCGGGCGACGACGTCGGCGAGGGCGAGGAACGCGCCGCCGAAGAGGAGCGAGAGGGGCACGACCCGGCGGTTGCTGACGCCGGCCAGCAGGCGTACGCCGTGCGGCACGACGAGGCCGACGAAGCCGATCAGG
Source organism: Acidimicrobiia bacterium (assembly GCA_046570205.1). GTDB lineage: Bacteria > Actinomycetota > Acidimicrobiia > Acidimicrobiales > Salinilacustritrichaceae > Salinilacustrithrix. The sequence continues at coordinate 12,631 of JBKHVG010000011.1, read as the reverse complement.
CCGCTGACGGCGACGGCCGCGGCCGTGGCCAGGGAGGCGGCGACGAGGACGGCCATGCGGACCCGGCGGGGGTGGAGGCCCAGGGCTCGGGCCTCGTCGTCGCCCACCGCGAGCACGTCCAGCGCACCCACCGACACCAGCAGGACGGCGCCGCAGACGACGGTGTAGGGCAGCAGGAGGAGGACCTCGTCCCAGCCGCTGGTGGACAACCGGCCCAGGATCCAGGCGTACACCTGCCGGAGCGTCTCGGCGTTGCGCTGCTGCACGTAGGTCTGTGCCGCGGTGAAGAAGGCAGCGACGGCCACGCCGGCGAGGATCAGCGTCGCCGGGCCACCGGACCCGTCACGGCGGACGCTGAGGGATGCGGCGAGGGCCACGGCGACCAGCGCGCCGAGGAAGGCGTAGGCCGGGACGGCGTCGAGGATGCCGTTGCCGTCACCGGCCCGGGTGACCACCGCCACCGTGGCGCCCAGTCCGGCGCCGGCGGCGATGCCGAGCAGGTACGGGTCGGCGAGGGAGTTCCGGAACACCCCCTGGTACCCGGCGCCGGAGCCGGCCAGCAGGGCCCCCACCAGCAGGCCGAGCACCACGCGGGGCGTGCGGATGTCCCAGACGATCGCCTGCTGGGTGGTGCTGAGGCCCGAGTCGACGTCGACGAGCGGCAGGCGGTCGAGCAGCTCGAGGACGACGCGGTCGAGGGGCAGCGTGACCGGTCCGGTGGCGATGCCGACGACCACGGCCAGCACGACGGCGCCGACGCCGGCTGCGAGCCACCGGGACGTGAGGTGCGTGGAGGGAGGGAGGTCGTCGACCACGTCGTGGGTGGTCGACGGCCCGGGCGCGTCCGACGGACGGGCGGCGATGCCACGTCCGTCGGTCGCGGCGGCCACGGTGTGCCTCAGCCCGCGGCGCCGGCTTCGACGCCGGCCGTCGCCTCGATGATCACCTCGAGGAGGTCCACGACCCGGGGGCCCCAGCGAGAGGCGATGTCGTCGTCGAGCTCCACGATGCGGCCCTGCTGGACGGCGGTCATCTCGCCCCAGCCCGGCCGGGCCGCGACCGTCGTGGCGTCCTGGCCGCAGCACTTGGTGTCGGCCAGGAAGATCAGGTCGGGGTCCGAGGCGATGATGTGCTCGGCCGACAGCTGCGGGTACCCGCCGGCGTCGGCCGCGCCCTCGGCGTCGTCGGCGATGCTCTGCAGACCGGCCAGCGCGTACAGCTCACCGATGAAGGTGTCCGACGTGATGCTGTAGTAGGTGTCGTCGAGCTCGTGGTAGTAGGTCAGCGGCTCGTCCCGTGCCGGCAGGTCGGCCACCAGGGCCTCGATGTCGGACTGCATGTTCGCCACCACCTCGGCGGCGTCACCGATGTGGCCGGTCGCGGCGCCGAGCGCCTCGATCTGGGCGTAGGTGTCGTCGAGCGTGGCGGCGGCGTCGAGGACGATCGTGGGCACGTCGACCGCGGCGAGGCCGCTGACGACGTCGTTGGTGTCGTCGGACAGCACGACCAGGTCCGGGTCCTCGGCGATGATCGCCTCGAGGTTGGGGTCGTAGGCGGACAGGTCGGTGACCGGCGCCTCGGCCGGGTGGTTCGAGTAGTCGTCGACGGCGACGACCTGGTCGCCGGCGCCGATGGCGAAGAGCATCTCGGTGCCGGTGGGCGAGAGCACGACGATGGACTCGGGTCGGGCCTCGATCGTGGTGTCGGTGCCGCCGACCGTGACGGTGACCGGGAAGGTGGCCTCGTCGTCGGTGGGCTCGGGCTCCGTGTCGGTCTCGCTCCCGGGCTCGGCGGTCACCTCGGCGGCATCGCCGCTGGTGGCCACGTCGCCGTCGTCGTCGCCGCAGGACGCCAGCACGAGGGCGAGCGCCGCCAGCACGGCGAGCAGCGGGTTCCGCTTGGGGGGTCTCATCGGTTCTCCTCTGTCGTCGAGGTCCGGTGCGCTCGATCGACAGGGGCTGCCGGTCGAACCAACCCCTTGCCTCGAGGGTCACGTGGTTCGCTCGGGGGAGGGTTCGACCGGACTCGACCACGGCCCGGGGGCCATGGCATCACCGTTGCGGGTCAGTGCCGGGATCTCACCGGACTTCGTCACTCCACCGGCCGTCGACCATAGCCGGGCACCTCGGACCGGCGTCCAGCGCTGCCCACCTCGGAGGGGCATCGGTAGGGTGGGCGGCCGATGCGACCGCTGGTCATGGGCGTCCTGAACGTCACCCCGGACTCGTTCTCCGACGGTGGCTCCTGGGCCGACCCGGAGGCCGCGGTGGCGCGCGGGCGGGCCCTGCTGGCCGAGGGAGCCGACGTCGTCGACGTCGGCGGCGAGTCCACCCGCCCCGGCGCCGAGCCCGTCGGCATCGACGCCGAGCTGGCCCGGGTCGTGCCCACCATCGAGGGCCTGCGGGCCGAGGTGGCCGCCGCCGGCGCCCGACTGTCGGTGGACACCCGCCACGCCGAGGTCGCCGAGGCGGCAGTCGACGCCGGCGCCACCATCGTCAACGACGTCTCGGCCTCGCTGGAGCACGTGGCCGCCACCCGGGGCGCCGGATGGGTGGCGATGCACATGCGGGGTGAGCCCGGCACCATGCAGCACGCGCCCCGCTACGACGACGTGGTGGGCGAGGTGCTCGACCACCTGGTCGACGCCCACCGGCGGGGTCGCGAGGCCGGCATCGGGGACATCTGGGTCGATCCGGGCATCGGGTTCGGCAAGACCTTCGAGCACAACTGGGCCCTCCTCGGCGCCCTCGGGGCCTTCGTCGCCACCGGCATCCCGGTGGCCGTGGGGACCAGCCGGAAGGGGTTCCTCGCCGCCGTCCTGGCCGAGGCCGACGGCACCGACGAGCGCCCCGGCCCGGACGACCGCCTGGAAGGATCGATCACGACCGCCTGCTGGGCTGCCACGATGGGTGCCTCCATGATCCGAGTGCACGACGTCCGCGCCACGGTGGCCGCACTCGACGCGGTCCTCGCTGCGCCTGGGCGGGGATCTGCCTGATGGTGCTCCGCGGCAAGTGGGCGCAGGGCATCGAGCCCCGCAACTTCACCTGGATCCTGCAGGGCAAGCTCGCCGTGTGCGAGCGCCCCGGCGGCTACGGCGCCAACCACCGCAAGGTGCGCCGCCAGGAGGAGATCATCTGGCTGCGCGAGCAGGGCTTCACGATGGTGGTCTCGCTGGCGGTCTCCCCCCACAACCTGCACAACTACGACGAGATGGGCATGCCGTGGCGGCACCGCCCGTTCACCCGCAGCGACGACCAGGAGGCCTACCTCAGCCGCCTGTTCCCCGAGCTGCGCCAGATGCTGCTCCAGGGCGGGAAGCTCGTGCTGCACCAAGACGAGCTCGGCGACCGCCTCAGCGGCCTGATGGCGGCGTACGTGCTGTGGAACAAGCTGGTGCCCGGCGGGCCGCAGGCCATCTCCATCGTCGAGCAGCTGCTGCACCGCCAGCTCGGCCCCGACGCCCGGAGCCTCGTGGCGCTCGTGCCCCGCCTGCCCGCTCCAGGGACCACCACCGTCTCGGTCGACGAGCCCGATCCGCTCCCCGCCGCCGCGCCCGACGACGAGTGAGCCGGCCATGACGACCGGTGCCATCGAGATCCGGGGCCTGCGGGTGCTCGCCAACGTCGGCGTGCCCGAGGCCGAGCGGGTGCACGCCCAGCCGCTGTCGATCGACCTCGTCCTCACCGTCGACCTCGACGACGCCGGCCGCTCCGATGACGTGGCCGACACCGTCGACTACGGCGCCGTCGCCATCGCCGTCGCCGACGCCGTGGCCGATGCACCCGTCGCGCTGCTCGAACGGGTGGCGTCGCTGGCTGCCGATGCCGTGCTCGACCTCGACCCCCGCACCGAGGCGGTCACGGTCACCATCACCAAGCTGCGCCCGCCGATCCCCCGCGACGTCGAGGCCACCGCCGTGCGCCTGCACCGCGCTCGGGCGTGACCGTGGCCGGCCGATGACCCGGGTGCTGCTCGGGCTCGGATCCAACCTCGGTGACCGGCGGGGCCACCTGCGCGACGCCGTCGTCTCCCTGCCCGGCGTCACGGCGGTGTCCGACGTGTACGAGACCGATCCGGTCGGCGGCCCCGACCAGGACCGGTACCTCAACGTCGTCGTCGCCCTCGACATCCCCGTGGTGCTGGCCGGCGGCGCTCCCCGGCCCGCCGATGCCCTCGTGGCCGACGCCGCCCCCACGCCTGTCACGCCGCTCGAGCTCCTCGGGATCTGCCAGCGCATCGAATCGGCGGCCGGCCGCGTCCGCGACGTCCGGTGGGGCCCGCGCACGCTCGACGTCGATGTCCTGTGGATCGACGGCGTCGAGATGGACGAGCCCGACCTCACCGTCCCCCATCCCCGCATGTTCGAACGCCGCTTCGTGCTGGCGCCCCTCTCCGAGGTCGCACCCGACGTCGCGCCCGAGGGGTGGGAGCTCGAGGCCGAGGGGTCGGTCGACCGTCTGGGACCGCTCTGATCTGAGGAGCGGAGCGGCTGGACCGAGGCCCGCTGGACCGGACCGGGCAACCGATCGATATCGTGTGCCCTGACCGGCACCCGCACGGGGCTGGATCCACGAGCGAACGGAGCGAGCATGTCGGCCTTCGACGTGCGCATCATCGGGGCCGGCCGGGCCGGCGGTGCCCTCGCCGCCGCGCTGCGCGCCTCCGGTTGGCGCGTCGACGGGCCGCTCGGCCGCGACCACGACCCCTCGCTCGCCACCACCGGCGCCCGGGCCGTCCTGCTCGCCGTGCCCGACCGCGACGTCACCTCGGTGGCGTCCGCGTTGGTGCCCGGCGAGGCGGTCGTGGTGCACGTCGCCGGTTCGCTCGGCCTGGAGGTGCTGGCGCCGCACGACCGGGTTGCGTCGGTGCACCCCCTCGTGTCGCTGCCCGACGCCGATCTCGGCGCCCGCCGGCTCGCCGGCGCCTGGTTCGCCGTGGCCGGTGACCCCCTCGGATCGGAGATCGTGGCCGCGCTCGGCGGGCGGGCCGTCGAGGTCCCCGACGATCGACGCACGACCTACCACGCTGCCGCCGTCGTGGCCGCCAACCACGTCGTCGCGCTGCTGGGCCAGGTCCAACGCCTCGCCGCGTCGGTCGGCGTGCCGCTCGAGGCCTACCTCGACCTGGCGCGGGGCGCGCTCGACAACGTCTCCGAGGTCGGTCCGGCCGCTGCGCTCACCGGTCCGGTGGCCCGGGGGGACCGCGAGACCGTGGCCCGCCACCTGGCCGCCATCCCGGAGTCGGAGCGCCCGGCGTACGCGCTGGTGGCCGACCTCGCCCACCGCCTGGTCGACCAGCGCGATGCCCTCGGGGCGGGGGTCCCGGCGTGAGGCGGGTCGAGACCATCGACGAGCTGCGCCGCACGCTCGATGCCGCTCGGGCCGGGGGCCGCACCGTCGGGTTCGTCCCCACGATGGGCTTCCTGCACGAGGGCCACGTCTCGCTGATGCGTTCGGCCCGGTCGGCCTGTGACCTGGTGGTCACGTCGATCTTCGTGAACCCCCTCCAGTTCGCCGCGCACGAGGACCTCGACGACTACCCGCGGGACCTCGAGGGCGACGCCTGCCGGGCGGAGGGGGCCGGGGTCGACCTGCTCTTCGTGCCCTCGGTCCGTGAGATGTACCCGCAGCCGGTGGCCGACGGCCTGCTGGCCACCACCGTGTCCGTCGCCGGGGTGTCCGCCGGCATGGAGGGTGCCTCGCGGCCCATGCACTTCGCCGGGGTCGCGACCGTGGTCGCCAAGCTCCTGTCCATCGTCGGACCCTGCCGGGCCTTCTTCGGCGAGAAGGACTTCCAGCAGCTCGCCGTCGTCCGCCGGATGGTCGCCGACCTGTCGATGCCGGTCGAGGTCGTCGGCGGCGAGACCGTGCGTGAGCCCGACGGCCTCGCCATGTCCAGTCGCAACGCCTACCTCTCGGCCGAGCAGCGCGCCGCGGCCCCGGTCGTCCACCGGGCCCTCCGCGCCGGGGCCGCCGTGGTCCTCGCCGGCGAGCGCGACCCGGCCGCGGTCCGCGGGGCGATCGCCGCCGTCGTCGCCGAGGAACCCCTCGGCGAGCTCGACTACGCCGAGGTCGTCCGTGCCTCGGACCTCACCGTCCCGTCCATCCTCGACCCCGCCGATGCGTCCGGCGACTTGCGCCTGCTGGTCGCCGTGCGCTTCGGTACCACCCGTCTGATCGACAACCTGGGGGTGACCGCTCCGGCGGCGCCCACCGATAGGAGATGATCCCCGTGCGACGTCGCATGATGAAGTCCAAGATCCACCGCGCCACCGTCACCGACGCGAACCTCCACTACGTGGGGTCGGTCACCGTCGACGAGGACCTCCTCGACGCCGCCGACATCATGGAGTTCGAGCAGGTGGCCATCGTCGACGTCGACAACGGCGCCCGGCTGGAGACCTACACCATCGCCGGCCCCCGTGGCTCCGGCGTCGTGTGCCTCAACGGTGCCGCCGCCCGGCTCGTGAGCCCCGGGGACAAGGTCATCCTGATCAGCTACGCCGACTACGAGCAGGCCGAGCTCGCCCACTACGAGCCCCGGGTGATCCACGTCGACACGCAGAACAACCAGATCGACGAGGTGACCGCCGAGCTGCTGGCCGAGCAGACCCGCGGTCCCGCCCCCCACCGCTACATCGAGGTCGACGGAAACCCGCCCGTCACCCGCTGACCCACCCTTCCCGAACTGGTAGTGCCCACGTAGCACCGGGGCGTTGCCCGCCTCCGGAACTGGCAGTGCTCACGTAGCAGCGGGGCGTCGCCCGCCTCCGGAACTGGCAGTGCCCACGTAGCACCGGGGGCGTCAGGTCGGCGCCGAGGTCACGACGAATCGCACGGCGAGGTCGTCGTCGGTGGCCGGGTGGTCGGTCCGCGTGTGCGCGCCCCGGGTCTCGGTGCGGGCCTGCGCGGCCCGGACCTGTGCGTAGGCCAGGGTGGCGAGGTTGTGGACCTCGGCCGAGGCCACGTCTTGGACCGGCCGGGCGAAGGCCTGCACCGCCTCGGCCAGCGCCAGGTCGAGCGACTCTGCGTCGCGCAGCACCCCCGCGTGCGCGGTCATCGCCCGCTGGAGGCGGTCCCGGGCATCAGCCGTGGTCGCCACGTCGTGGGAGGCGACGGCTGCCACCTCCACCGGCCCGTCCAGCCGGCGGCCGGGGATCGCGGCGGCGTCGCCGCCGAGCAGCGCGCGCATCGCGCCGGTGGCCTCGGGACCGTCCTTGCCGGCGTCGATCGCCTCGACAACGCGGGGGCCGAACACCATGCCGTCGAGCAGCGAGTTGGACGCCAGCCGGTTGGCGCCGTGGACGCCGTTGCACGACACCTCACCCGCCACCCACAGCCCGGGCAGAGAGGATGCTCCGTCGAGGTCGGCCAGCACGCCGCCGCACGTGTAGTGGGCCGCCGGCGCCACCGGGAGCCAGTCGCTGCTGGGGTCGAGGCCGACGACGGCCAGGGCGGCGCTGATCGTGGGGAAGCGCTCGTCGAACTGGTCGAGCACGGTGGCGTCGAGCCAGACGTGGTCGGTCCCGTCGGCCTGGAGCTGGGCGGTGATGGCCCGGCTGACCACGTCGCGCGGCTGCAGCTCGTCGACGAAGCGCTCGCCCGACGCGTCGCGCAGGAGGGCACCGTGGCCGCGGAGCGCCTCTGACAGCAGGGGCCGGGGCATGGCCTCGTGGTGGAGCGCCGTGGGGTGGAACTGCACGAACTCCACGTCGGCGAGGGCCACCCCCGCCCGGAGCGCCATGGCCATGCCGTCGCCGGTGGCCTCGACCGGGTTGGTCGTGACCGAGAACAGCTGGCCCCCACCGCCGGTGGCCAGCAGGACGTTGCGGGCCCGCACGACCATGCGCTCGCCGTGCTCGTCGATGGCCGTGACGCCGGCACACCGGCCGCCCTCGACGATCAGGTCGAGGGCGAAGGTGCGCTCCAGCAGCACGGCCGCGGTCTTCTGCACCGCCTCGACCAGCGCCCGCTCGACCTCCACGCCGGTGGCGGCGCCGCCGGCGTGGAGGATTCGGGGGTGGCTGTGGCCGCCCTCCCGGGCGAGGAGGTACTGGCCGCCCTCGTCCTGGTCGAACATGGCCCCGAGGGCGATCAGCTCGTTGACCCGGACCGGCCCCTCGTCCACCAGCACCCGTACGGCATCGAGGTCGCAGAGCCCGGCGCCGGCGCCGAGCGTGTCGGCCAGGTGCAGGTCGGTCGAATCGGGGTCGCCGCCGAGGACGGCCGCCACACCGCCCTGCGCCCATCGGGTGGTGGCCTGGTGCAGCTCGGCCTTGGTCAGCACGCCCACCCGCATGCCGTGCACGTCGGAGGCGCGCACGGCCGCAGACAACCCGGCCACACCGGACCCGAGCACCAGCAGATCGAGCACGTCCATCGCCGGCAGTCTGCCCCACCCTCGCCACGACGAACCGCGCCGCCCAGGCGCCACCACCTCCGAACTGGCAGTGCTGGTGTCGCACCTCCGGTCACGCGGCGTGCCAACCGCCCAGGCGCTCGAGGGTCCGGCGGACCTCCATGAGCACCCCACCGGGCGCGTACACCACCCGCTCCTCGTCGAACCGGAGGACCTCCCAGCCGAGGCGGCGCAGGACGACGTCTCTCCGAGCGTCGCGCCGTCGACCCTCCGTGGTGCGGTGGTGGGGTCCGTCGATCTCGACGTCGAGCCGGGCCGGTATCCAGGCGAAGTCGAGGCGGAACGGGTCCCCGTGCGGTTGTGGAACCGGGTGCTGGCACGTCGGGGGTGGGTACCCGGCGTCGATGAGGTCGTCCAGGAAGACCTGCTCGAGCGTCGTGTCCGGGATGCCGTCGACCCCGTGGTAGCGCTCGAGCTGGAGTCGGAGCGGCCCGCACCCGTTGCGGCCGCGCTTGCTGTGCAGGTCCAGGATCGCCGCCAGCTGCTTCCACGTCACACCGTGGGATCGCCGCAGCTCTCGGACGACCGTGGTGTACGCCGTTCGCCCGAGCACCGCGCCGATGTCGACGGCGAGCCGGCGCGGTGGTGTGCACGGGATCCCGTCGATGTGGATCGGTGGCACGTACGCGAGATCTCGGCTCTCGTGGACGATGACCCCGGGTCGCGAGAACTTCCTCTTCGACGGCACGGTGAGCTCGATGGGCGCGCCCTCGTACGTGGGGATGCCGAGCAACCGGGCCGCCGCTCGATGTGAAGCCTGGGCGCCGTGCCCCGCAGCGAGGACGGCGGCGAGAAGGCGTCGCTCCCAGGGCATGGGCATCCCCGTCGTCCCGTGGACCCGACCGTCCAGCCGCTCGAGGATCGACGCATCACGCAGCCGGCTCAGCGTCGTGCTCGGGTACCCGAGATCTCGGACGTGGGTGGGGGTGATGAGGTGCTGCTGCTGCTCCAGCAGGGCGTGGACGTCGGGCGGGATGCGCGGTGGCATGGACCCCTCCTCGGATCTCGCAGGAGAGGGGGAAGTCGCTCCGACGCTACGACGAGGGTCCGACAGCCACGCCGGTGCAACACCACGACTGCCAGTTCGGGGTCGGGGGGATGGCAGGCTGCGCCCCATGACGGACGTGCCTGTCGACCCGCCGATCCACGCCGTCCGGGCCGCCGTGGCGGCCGCCCTGGCCGAGGATCTCACGCCGCTGGGCGACCTCAGCGCAGCCCTCGTGCCGGCCGGCGCCACGGTCGAGGCCGCGTTCACCAGCCGGGCCGCCGGCGTGCTCGCCGGGACCGCCTGCGCCACCGAGGCCTTCGCCCAGATCGACCCGTCCGTCACCGTCGCGTGGTCGCACCACGACGGCGACCGGCTCGACCCGGGCACCACCGTGGCGACGGTCACCGGGCCGCTGGCCCCGGTGCTCACCGGCGAGCGCACGGCCTTGAACTTCCTCTGCCACCTGTCGGGCATCGCCACCCTCACCCGCCGCTTCGCCGACGCCGCCGCGGAGGGCGGCGAGGCCCGCATCTGGGACACCCGCAAGACCACCCCGGGCCTGCGCTCGCTCGAGAAGGCGGCCGTGCGCGCCGGGGGCGGGGCCAGCCACCGCGGCAACCTCTCCGACTGGGTCATGTTCAAGGACAACCACCTGGCCGCCATCGGCATCGACGAGGCCGTCCGCCGGGCCCGCCACGCCTGGCCGGCCCGCACCATCCACGTGGAGGTCGACGACATCGAGGGCCTGGGCATCGCGCTCGCCGCCGGCTGCGACGCCGTCCTGCTCGACAACTTCAGCCCCGAGCAGGCCGCCGAAGCCGTCGCCGTCGCGGAGGCGTGGGCAGCTGACCACGCCGGCCGACGTCCGCTCCTCGAGTGCTCCGGGGGGATCACCGTCGACACGGCCGCGGCATACGCCGCCACCGGGGTCGACCTGTTGTCCACGAGCCAGATCACCCAGTCCGCGCCGGCGCTCGACATCGGCCTCGACGTGGCCTGATCCGAATCGGTCCCCGGCCGGCACCTCTCCTACGCTCGCCGCGTGCACCTGCTGGTCATCGACGTCGGCAACACCCAGACCGTCATCGGGCTCTACGACCTCGAGTCCGGCGTGGAGCCGATCGACCGCGCCGCCGACTCGGCCCTCCTGGACCACTGGCGGGTCGCCACCAACGCCGAGCGCACGGCAGACGAGTACGCCCTGCTGTTCCAGGAGTTCCTCGCCTTCCACGGGTTCGGCTGGACCGAGGACGTGAACGGCTTCGCCGTGTGCTCGTCTGTCCCCCGGGTCACGGGCGCGCTGCGGCGGTTCAGCGAGCGCTACCTCGGCTTCGACGCCCTCGTCGTCGAGCCGGGCGTGAAGACGGGCATGCCGATCCTCTACGACAACCCCCGCGAGGTCGGCTCCGACCGCATCGCCGACGCGGTGGCGGCGTGGGACCTGTTCGGCGGGCCCACCATCGTGGTCGACTTCGGCACCGCCACCACGTTCGAGGCCGTGTCGGCCAAGGGCGAGTACATGGGCGGTGCGATCTTCCCCGGCATCGACATCAGCCTCGACGCCCTCTACGGGCGGGCGGCAGCGCTGCGGCGTGTGGAGCTGGTGGAGCCGGGCAACGTGATCGGGCGCTCCACCACCGAGTCCATGCAGTCGGGTGCCGTGTACGGCTTCACCGCGGTGGTCGACGGCATGGTCCACCGCTTCCAGCAGGAGCTCGACCAACCCTGCACCGTCGTCGCCACCGGCGGCCTCGCCGGCCTCATCGCCCCGCTGTCGGCCACGATCCAGCACCACGAGCCGTGGCTCACGCTGCACGGCCTGCGGGTCATCGACGAGAAGAACCCCCGTGGCTGAAGACGACGTCAAGCCGACCCAGGGCGACGAGCAGCCGTTCGAGCCGCCCTACCGCCTCGACGTCACCCACCGGGTGGGGGCGATCCTGGCCGGGTTCGAGCACCTGACCGACGGCGAGGAGACCGACCAGACCGTCACCGTGGCCGGCCGCGTCATGCTGCTGCGCGACCAGGGCCGGCTCGCCTTCGCCACGCTGCGCGAGGGCAGCACCGGCGACGAGATCCAGCTGTTCGCCCTCTCGAAGGTCCTCGACGGGTTCGACCGGTTCGTGAAGCTGAACCTGGGCGACTGGATCGGCGCGACAGGCGAGGTCGTGCGCACGAAGCGCGGCGAGCTGTCGATCAAGGTCACGTCCTTCGTGGTCCTGGCCCGGGCCCGTCGCGGTTTCGGCGACAAGTTCCACGGCATCACCGACACCGATCTGCGCTACCGCCAGCGCTACGCCGACCTGTGGGCCAACCCGGAGGCCGCCGTCGCCCTCCGCGCCCGCAGCCGGATCATCAGCCTCACCCGGCGGTGGCTCGAGGGGCGGGACTTCGTCGAGGTCGAGACCCCCGTCCTGCAGCACGTGGCCAGCGGGGCGGCGGCCACGCCGTTCACCACCCACCACAACGCGCTCGACGTCGACCTCAAGCTGCGGATCGCGCCCGAGCTGTTCCTGAAGCGGCTCGTCGTCGGGGGCTTCGAGCGGGTCTTCGAGATCGGTCGGGTGTTCCGCAACGAGGGCATCTCCACCCGGCACAACCCCGAGTTCACGATGCTCGAGCTGTACCAGGCCTACGCCGACTACGGCGACATGATGGCCCTGACCGAGCAGCTCGTCGCCCACCTCGCCACCGAGCTGCACGGCACCACGTCGCTCACCTACGACGGCCGCGAGCTCGACCTCTCCACGCCGTGGCGACGGGCCCCCATGGTGGAGCTGATCGAGGACGCCATCGGCGTCCGCCTCGACGTGGACCAGCCGATCGACGACGTGCGGGCCGTGGCCGCCGAGCACGGCGTGGAGGTCGAGGACTCCTGGGGCACCGGCAAGCTGATCCTCGAGGTCTACGAGAAGACGACCGAGCACGGGCTCTGGGGGCCGATCTTCGTCGCCGACTACCCCGAGGAGGTCTCGCCGCTGTCCCGCACGCACCGGGACCGCCCCGGCGTCACGGAGCGGTTCGAGGCCATCGTCGCCGGCCGCGAGCTGTGCAACGCGTTCTCCGAGCTCGTCGACCCCGACGTGCAACGGGCCCGCTTCGAGGACCAGGTGCGCCAGAAGGCTGCCGGCGACGACGAGGCCATGCCCCTCGACGAGGACTACCTGCGGGCCATGGAGTACGGCCTGCCGCCGACCGGCGGGCTCGGCATCGGCATCGACC